>JBLHLC010000031.1:0-46955 GCA_047619685.1 Rhodothermales bacterium | reverse complement strand
TTTCCAGTAGCGCTTCCACTTCTTCCGGGTTACCGATGGCCCGCTGCGCGGACACGGTCACCTCCGAAGGGGTCCGCAAGATGCCCTTTCCCTCCCCGCCGACCACGAGGCTCTTGTAGGAGCAGCTTTTGCCCTCCAAACCGGCCGTTAGCAAGTCCGCCTTATTCGCAACCAAAACGACCACCATGGCCTCATTTGAGCCTATTACGCGCCGCAAGTGCGACACTTCGCCATCGCTGAGGCGCTCCAGGGAATCGAAGACGTATAGCAGGACGTCTGCGGTGGCTATCAGAGCCTCTGTGCGGCGTACACCTTCCGCCTCAATCTCGTCCTCCGACACCCTAATTCCCGCCGTGTCCGTCAGTCGGAGCAGCAGTCCGTCCAGGACCATCTCGCATTCCACGAAGTCGCGTGTCGTTCCGGGTGTACTGCTGACAATCACCCGATCGGTCCCGACCAGCGCATTGAGCAAAGTAGACTTTCCGGCGTTGGGCTTACCCGCGATGACTACAGAGATTCCCTCTCGCCACCGGTCGGAGTATCGGGAGGACAACAGCATTTCGTCCAACGTCGTCGAGAGCGTTGCAAGCTGAACGGCCACCTGGGATCTGTCGGCGAACTCGACGTCCTCCTCGCCAAAGTCCAACTCGAGCTCGACCAACCCACAAAGCTCAAGCAGACCCGCGCGAAGCAGAGCGAGCCTGGACTTGAGCCTGCCCTGAAGCTGGCGAACCGAAACCCGGTGCGAGGCCTCTGACCTGGAGTGAATCAGATCCATGACCGCCTCGGCTTGCTCCAGATCAAGCTTGCCGTTCAAGAAGGCGCGACGTGTGAATTCTCCGGGCTCTGCCGGGACAGCACCTGCTGCGTACAGGCAGGTCAGGACAGCCTGCGGTGCCGCGTGCCCACCGTGACAAGTGAACTCCACAACGGTCTCCCCGGTGGACGAGCGGGGCCCACGGAAGACAGTGACGACGACCTGATCAACCGCACGACCCTCTAGGTCCTTTACCTGGCCGAACCAAGCCGTGTGCGAGGCAACCCCGGCCAGCTCTCCCGCCGCGCCATCAAAGACAGACGCGGCTATCCTGAGAGCGTCGGGCCCGGAAAGGCGGACGATTGAAAGAGCCGCCTCCCCGCGTGCCGTTGCAATGGCGGCGATAGTGGAGCCGCCCAAGCCCTACCTCTTGCTCCGCTTCTTGGCCGAGCTCGCCTTCTTTCCGGGTGAGCCCTTTCCACCAACCTTCGCTACAACCTTCTTCTTCATCAGCTCGGGATGCTTCTGAAGGTTGTAGTTGATCATCTTCTGCTGCGCCGCCGAGAGCACGTTGTAGCACAGATAGTAGAGATTAAGTCCCGCTGCCAGCTTGTTGAAGATCACAAAGATCATCACAGGGAAGACATAGGTAAAGATCTTTGCCTGCGCACCCGTCCCTGGCGTGGCCTGAAGCCGCATCTGCGCGATCATAGAAACCCCCATCAGAACAGTAAAGCCCGAGACGAAGTTGCCGTACATCGGGATGTCGAATGGCAGATTGAAAAGGACATCCGGTGCGGACAGGTCGGCGGCCCAAAGAAAACCCTGTTGCCGGATCTCGATTGCCTGAGGTAAGAACTGCCAAAGCGCGATGATGATCGGGTACTGAAGGAGCATCGGCAAACACCCGCCCAGCGGGTTGACGCCAGTCTCCTTGTACATCTTCATCATGGCCTCCTGCTGCTTCTGCGGCGCATCAGGAAATTGGGCCTTGATTGCCTCCATCCGAGGCTGGAGCTCCTTCATCTTCGCCATGCTCGTGAAGGAGGACTTGGTCAGGGGATAGACCAGAAGCTTCACGAGGATGGAGAAAATGATGATCACCAACCCATAGTTAGGTAGCAGCCCGGCCAGGAAGTTGAAGACCGGCGCGAAGAAATACTTGGCGAGAGGCCGCGTGACCTTCGCGAACAGCGAGAAGCCGAAATCGACCATGTCGTACAGGTCAGCATCATACACCCGCAGACGGGACAACTGCATAGGGCCCAGGTACAACCGGAATGCATCGGAATCCGTGGGCGCGCGCATGGCCAGGCTGGCCGAGTAGGACAGCCGGACAAGGTCATCGTCCGTTTCTCCAAACCGCTCCCCAATGAGCTCCGCCGCTCGGCCCGGCTCGTTTGGCATTATGACCGAGACGAAGTACTTCGTCTTGACAGCGACCCAGTCGACATCCCCACGAATGGTGTTCTCCGCATAGGTCTCAGACTTCAGAACGGCACTCTCAACCACCCCGCCGCTGCGGGCGAAGGCGCCGGTAGCCTGCGTCTCGTTGGCGTGGTCCTTCTCGGTAAACGGAATGGCACCGTTCCAGATCACTTCGTAACCGCCGGGCGTCAGGAAGCTCTCCGAACCCGTCATCACCAGATCCAAACCGACTTCGTAGCTGTCGTTCTTGAACGTGTAGACCTTGGTGATGGACCCGGTACCAACCGGCGTCGACATCCGCAGAACCGTGCCCTGGTCACCGACCACGACCTCAGAACTCCGCAGGTCCGCCTCAAACATGAAGCTCCGCGTGTCATAGACGCGGTTGCTGGGCGTTGTAAACACCAAAGACAAGGCCCCGGATAGACTCGTGTCCACAAGTTGAACGAGGGACGAATCAACGGAGTTATGGTACTCCTTCAGCAAGAACGACGTAATCGTGCCACCCTTGGTGGACATGAGTGCCGTATAGAGATCAGTTTGAATACGGATCGACCTCTCGACACCGTCCGTTACACCAAGAATTGTGCTGTCTGCAGCCAATTCGGACGTTGTTCGCAGCGCTTCGCTGCCGAAAGGAATTGCCGCCGGCTCTACCGCCTCGACCGGATCCTCCTGAAAAACCTCCGACGAGTCCGCCCCTGCGATGTCCTGTGGCACCAACGGCGGCGTAAGCCAGGTCAGCCAGACAACCATGATCAACGCGATCAGGATGGTAGCGGTTACGACATTCCGATCCACAGTTTAGGGGGTCTCGTTGAGATTAAGACTGGGCGGAGAGCTCTCGATGCCTCTACGTAAGTCCGGTAGTACAGATGCGAGCGAGAGGCCCATGGCCGACACGTTTAGCGGCTGAGTGCCGTCGCGGCGACGGTCCAGCAACATCACGGTAAGCGACTCACCCGGTAAGGCTACGGCCGACATTACCCGACGAAGCTCGGGCAATACAAAGACGCGAAAAGCCTCTCTGATCTGTCGTCGCGCCCGAATGCGCGCGACGCCACTAAGACCTCGCCTGGCGGCAACGCCCACCTGTACGCGAACTCCCAAGGGCAGTTGCGAAGATGGGACAAGGCGCGCGACCAAGAAGACCGAACCCGCCTTCAGCCGAATGTTCTCAGATCTACCCCTCTGAAAGAGAGGTCTGATCAGATAACGGCGCTTTAAGCGATGGGAACGCGGCATGGTCCGAATAAGCCGAGGCTCATCGGAACAGGGACCCGAATCCACCAACGCGGTCCGCACTGGGCTACTTCGAGGGACGCGTGTCGCTAACCGTCAGGACCTTACGGCCTTTGGCGCGGCGCCGTGCAAGCAACTTGCGCCCGTTTTTTGTGGCCATGCGCGAACGGAATCCGTGCTTGTTTGCACGCTTGCGCCGACTGGGCTGATAGGTAGGTTTCATACTCTGCGTTCACGATGGGATGGCTGCCGCCAGAAAACGGCACAGAGGGCGAAATATACGATTCTTTGAACAGCCTACAACGCAATAGGTTGACAATAGTGTGAAAGCCACCATATTATAGTCGGCTACGCGGGAATAGCTCAGTTGGTAGAGCATCAGCTTCCCAAGCTGAGGGTCGCGGGTTCGAGTCCCGTTTCCCGCTCAGGAGTTTACGCGTAGAACGTGGCGGTGATCGGGTACTTAGCCTGAAATTCGTCGCTAGAGGGCGGTTAGCTCAGCTGGTTAGAGCACCTGCTTTACACGCAGGGGGTCACAGGTTCGAATCCTGTACCGCCCACACCACTCGACAAGCTCCTGGCATCTTGAGATTTGACGACCCTGTCTGGCGCACGCGCACGCTCCATACGTCTACTCGAGTGATCAAGAGCCTGCTCCGCCGATCCATTGCGGCCTTGCGCGAACCGGTGGTTCCATTCGACGGCGGACGTTCGCGCATGGTGGCGAACCTTGGGACTGCCCTGGGCCTGCAACTCTATCGATAGGGAAGTCCGACCTCGACCTCGTAAGGTGCCTCTTGAACCCCGGCGAGACCTTCATTCATGGAGGCGCCAATGTAGGTCTGTTCACCCTCACCGCTGCTGCCTCGGTCGGCCCTACGGGCTCGGTAGTCGCGTTCGAGCCAGCTGCCGAGACCCGTCGCCTCCTTACCCGCAACATCGCACTGATTGGCTTCGACTGGGTCACCGTTCGCCCGGAGGGACTCGACCGGGAGTCGACTCACCGTAGCTTCGTGGCATTCGAGGGTGACGCCGCGGGGCTCAGTTCGTTCGCCCCGGAGAGCGCCGCGGCCTTGGGTACTCTAGTTGACATCAAAACCTGCACTCTGGACGACGCCCTCGGACCAGGAGTCCGCGAGGCCGTCTCACTGGTGAAATTGGATCTTGAAGGTGCGGAGTACGCAGCGCTCCTCGGAGCACAATCGTTGCTGGCAAACGGATCTGCGGACCTCCTACTCGAACTGGAGCCAGGGCACTTGGAGCGTCAAGGAGCTACCGCCCTGGAACTGGTGTCGCTATTGCGCGGGTTCGGGTTCGACTTCTACCGCGTAGAGGACGATGGCCAAGGCCACATTGGGCTCGTTCGCGACCCTCGGCCCGAGATTCGCGGCGAGAGGCCCAACATCCTGGCCACTAAGACTGCAGAGCGGGCGCGTCGAGCAGGAATCCCGGTGCAGGGCCTTCAAGCGTAACGTCGACGTCATCGGCTCGCTCAGCCCTTCCGCACGTGAAAGCCAGCCGGGTTCTGGCCGCTGTGTCAATAAAGAGACCGGCTAGTCGAAGCCCAGGGTCGCAAGCCAGTTCTGCAGGAGGATGGCTCTCGTCGGCGTGCTAACGGGATCCTCAAGAACAACGATCATTTTTCCATCTTGAGAAATGTCCCACAGGGAATCAAAGGTGTTTATGAGGGGGACGCCCAATTGAAACCGAGTGGCTATCACTTTTTCCTCCTGGCTGCGGCATTCGCCCTTGGTTTCGACCTCAACCCCGATGAGGCTGCCGTCAGGACCTATCCAGTAGAGATCGTCGCCCCGCCACCGCGCGTATCGGCCTCCTCCAGATGATATTTTCTGCCTGTCGGTCCCCGCAGGGTAGGAGGCTACAAACACTTCTTCGCGTGCCCCTCTGGACGAAACGTATGAGATGTAGCGTCCGTCCGGAGATACGGACCGCTCCTCTCCACCTTGCGGATCATCGATAACCACCTGCGGCTCGGGATCCTGGTTTAGGATTTCATAGATGACAGCCTGCTCGTAGTCACCTGGGAACGGCAATCGCCCGGCGATCATCTCGTAGAGCACTATGCCCAGAGACCACAAGTCTGTCCGAATGTCGACATCCCCCCCCGAGCCTGCTCAGGACTCATGTAGGCCACGGTGCCGACACTCGAGCCCATTTTGGTCAGTTTCGTCGAAGCCGCCGTCTGAGCCAGCCCGAAGTCTAGCACCTTCGCACTGCCCTTGCCCGTCAGCATCACGTTGGCCGACTTGATGTCCCGGTGGAAGACGTCCTTCTCGTGCGCCGCCTCCAACGCGCTCGCCATCTCACTGGCAATCCGTACAGCCTCTTCCAGCGTCAGTGGACCTCGCTTGATTCGCTGCTGGAGTGTCTCCCCGTCATATGAACTCCATCGCGATGAACGGGCTCACCTGGGTGCCGTGGGGCGCGTCAGAGGGCACCGCTTCGTCAATCTCAAAGACTGCCCGCGATGTGCAGGTGGTGGAGCTGAGCGGCCGCCTTGGCCTCTCTGTAGAAGCGTGCGCGGTCATCATCGGAAGCCAGAGCAGCCGACGGCAGTACCTTGATGGCCACCGTGCGGTCAAGCTTGGTGTCACGCGCCATGTAGACGATTCCCATTCCACCACGGCCCAGCTCCGCGAGAATCTTGTAATGGGATAAGCTCTTGTCGAACACGGTTCAACGGCTAGGGTGCAGCCGGAAAAAACAGCCTGCGCAGGGCCTGTGCAATCGACGTTGCTGAGCAAATGCGCGGTCGCGACTACCTCTTCATGAAGAGACTGACTCCAAACGCAGGCGCAGCGAGGATATTCTCCGCGAAGGCTGCGCCCTCACCTCGGATCGAAATTCCATAAACACCCGACGGACTGTAGGCCAGCTCGGCCCCGAAGGCCGTGTAGCGCTGATTGTTGCCGTAGAGGCCTCCCGTGCCGCCAAGCCGCTCGTCGACGCCGTTTCGGAAGGACGCGACGCCGCGTACCCGCCCGATAATGGTGAAACTGGAACCGATTCCATGCCCGGCTTCCACTTTGTACAGCAACTCGTCGGAATAGTCGTTTACACGGTTGTTGAAACCCGCGTCCACAATGAAATACGCCGGCCGCGGCCAGAATGAATACCCATAAGCGAGACCGAGATACTGATTCAGCTCTCCGTCGCCTGTCTGAAGACCGTTTTCCTGACTGTCCTGGCCCAGCGGTATTCCGAACCGGAGGATTGCACTGGCGACGGCACTTCCCTTGGACCAAAATCCATAACGAAGTCCAATGTCGGCGTCCGCTAACCCCGTGACGGCGTCGCCTTCAAAGAACTCGAAGCCAGTCTCTTCCCCCACCACCTTGTTCAGGGTGATACGCTCGACGAGGGGGATGTACGCCTGCACGGTTAATCTGTCCGTGATCCCCCGCTCGCCGTAGAAACTGAACAAGTAATCGCTAAGTGTGGGAATGTCGAGGATGTTTCCCCCGGGCTCATAGAACTCGGTCGCCCGCACAACCTGGAAACCCACCTGATAGTACCCCGCTCCCCGGGCCTGCGGCCAAGCTTGGGAGGAGGCCTCCGGAGTACCCAGCACCATAACGGCGCCGCAGACGAAAACAATCTTGAGTGAGCGCATTGTCTGTTACCGGACAGAGGCGGAGCCAAAGGTGACGTTGAAGGGGAGGCAATGGATGATCACCCACCGATATGTGCTCAGATCTACGCTACCCACCGGGTACTGCTGAGCCCCTGTGGTAGCCTTGAGAGACCCTAGGTCGATGCTGGTCGACGTCACGCCGTCGCTCGTTGAAAGGTAGATGTGCAGGCCAGGCCCATTGCTGGTAGAAAAATCACTTTCAAGCTGCAGGAGGACGTTGCCGGTGGTGCCCTCCTGAAGTACGGCGGTCCCGGCAACCTGATAGCTCGTTCCGGATCGGGCGCGAAAAGTCCCTCGCAACGCCTGCCCGAATACCTTGACTTCGGCTGGCATGCTCGTGACGCCCTCGGCACCCGCCGTCACGTTGGTCGTCCCAGGCGCAACGGCCGTAACCAGGCCGCTGGGGGAAACTGTGGCCACTGAAGGGTCGGACACGACATAGGTGAGGGCCTGCGGAGGCAGTGCGTCTCCGGCCAGGCTAAAAAAGCCGGCCTGGAATTGGGAAGTGAGCCCGGGGGTCAGGGTGACAACGTCCGGATCAAGAGTGATCAGGACCAACTGGTTCGGGTCATCAACGACGGTCAAGCTGACGGGCGCAGAATCGACACCCTGGGCGGAAGCCACGAAGCTGGCGCTGCCTACCGACACGGTTACCACTTCCCCCGAACTGCTCACGGTCGCAACGGCGGGATCTGATGACGTCCAGGCAAAGGTGGCGCCTGCATCTATGCTCCCGTCGGGACGGATGAAGACGGCGGTGTAACTCGCCGTTCCGCCAAGCTCAACGGCTAGTTGCGGGGGTGTGATGTCAATCCGCGCATCGCCGAGGACCTCGGCAACGAGGTCGATTCCGATACATCCGGCTAGCGACAGACACACCAAAGGCAGGAGCCAAGCCGATCGGCGGGTTGGAGTGGGCATACGGGATTCACCTGTAAAAGTGTTCCCGTGAACCTAGGCATGCCGGAAGCGGGAAGTATCAGGCCGCGGTGACATTTTCCCGCGTGGGCCGACTGGCCATGAGGGGGAACGACACGGTCATCGTCGTACCCTTGCCTTTTTCGCTCTCGACCGAAATCACCCCGCCGAGCCTGTCAACCAGCTTCTTCGTGATGGTCAGCCCCAAGCCAGTGCCCTCATGCTCCCGGTTGGCACCCATCTGCTCCTGCCGGAAGTCGTCGAAGAGTTGCGGCATGAACTCCTCGGAGATCCCCTTTCCTGTGTCCGCCACGATAATCGCGGCCGAGTCGGCCCTGCCCTCGATGGTTACGCGCACTTCACCTTGCGCTGTGAACTTGACCGCGTTGTCGACCAGATTGGCGACAATGCGCTCCACACAGGCTCGATCCAGATGGCACCAGAGCGGAACCGGCGATGGCGTAAACCTGAAATGCAGCCCCTTTCGCGTGGCTGAGGCCTCTAATCTGTCGGCAACCTCCTTCACGTCCTCATTGAGCTCGACCGGTACCGATTCCAATCCGGAACTCCCAGACTCCAGCCTGGACAGTTCCAGAACCGAGTTGATCGTGTTCAGCAGGCGGTGGGCGCTCTCCTTAATGAGCCCGGTGAACTCGCGGAGACCGGCGGGCACCTCCTCGTGAAGCACCTGAGAGAACCCCATGATTCCCGAGATGGGCGTTCGGATTTCGTGGCTCATGTTGGTCAAAAAAGCCGTCTTGAGGCGAGCCATGTCCTCGGCCTGATCACGCGCCGCGACCAATTCCTGTTCATACAGCACACGCTCGTCGTCCAGCCTCGCACGATGGATTCCAATGGCGAGGAGGTCGGCTACGTCTCTTGCCACCTCGAGGTGCTCGTCCGTAAACGCATTCTTTACAGTCGACTCCAGGGAGAGGATTCCTACGACCTCTGCCTGCACCGCCATGGGCACGTGGACATAGCTCCGAATGCCCTCCTCAAGCAGTACCCGCTGCACTGACGATGGCCGGTCCTTTGTCTCGAGATTATCCTCGCGCACTATTTGGCTCCCGGTCTGGATGGTGCCGAAGGGCAGGTTGTCTCCCACCTTCCTGCGCGAACGGAGGGTGGATTCCAGGCCTACCAGCTGCGCCGTTCCACGGCGACTGTCGCTCTCGATCAGGCTTAGTCGCCCTTCCGGAACCATTTCCTTAGCCAATTCGAGAGCCAGAGCCGCCGTCTCTCGGACAGACTTCCCTTCCAGCAGGAAGCGTTCCACTGCGTTCAGTAATTGAAGGCGCTGCGTATATCGTCTCAGTGCCACCTCCGCCTTCTTCCTGACACCTACCTCGTGCTCCAGATCTGCCTTTCGCCGTTCAAGATCACGGTTCATTTTCTCCAGGTCTGCCATCGCGGAGGCCATGGTACTTTCGAAGAGGGACTTGTACTTGGATTCACTTTGTTTGAGAGACCGCTCGGTTTCGCGGTGTTCTCGGACGGAAGAGTACAGGGTGCCCGCTTGTAAGCGGACCGACTTGTGGCGTTGCTGCCACTCCTCTGCCGTGTGGATCAGCCGTCCCATCTGAAAGACGCCGATCCCGGCTCCCAAACCTAGAAGAACCAGAAAAGCGGAGAAAAAGGCCAGAATGTCGTTGTCCGTATCCAGTCCCGCGCTGATAACCGTCTTGTCCAGCGCAACGTGGACCGTCGCTACAATCCACCCATCGGCGTTGACGACCGCAACTGTGACTTCCTCCAGATCCGTTCCGGTGGACACCAGGAGATGCTCGGCCCAAACCTGATCTATTCGGAAGTCCGAAGTGGCACTCCCAATGACCCGGCCCCGCTCTCCGACAACCACGGCATACTTGAGGTCCCCTTCTACACGAGCCATTGCGGCGGCATACACGACGCGCGATGAGTCCGCCAAGTTCAGACCATCCTTCGTAAAGGCAGCGACGTAGTCCGCGGTGGCTTTTGCGCGTACCGCCAAGCCGTCCTCTGCCCGCGCCATCATGTGCGGAGGCACGAGTACGTAGAGCGCCACGCCCGTGATTGCGAGCAGAACCGCAACCGTGAGGACAACGACAGTAAATCGCCGGGATTTCTTCATTGGGCGTGGAAAGGGGGGGGACCCAGAGAGTATCGGCTGAGGACGAGGTTTTATTAGCCCCACAGCCGCGCCAATTGCTATGGAAATGGGCTCCCGCTATACTCTACCAAATGACGCGTTTCATGGGCGATTTCGATTGGGTTCTGAGGCCGGTTTTGTCCGCTGGCCCGGTTGACGAACTGGCCCAAAAACTGAACGGCCTCCCGCCGGGGTTGGCGAGGGCGCTTTATCTGCGCGGGGTTGAGACCTTCGAAGAAGCTCGCTCATTCTTCAGGGCCTCACTTGATGCGCTTTTGCAACCGGAAGACATGAAGGACATGGCGGTAGCGACCGCCCGGGTTGTTGCAGCCATCCAAGCCCGGGAGCGGGTGGTTGTTTATGGTGACTACGACGTAGACGGCACTACCTCGACAGCCATGCTGACTCATTTCCTGCGCGACCATGGCGTCCCCTCGGCTTATTTCATTCCGGACCGTTTCAAACACGGCTATGGGCTTTGCGTGACCGGGATTGACGAGGTCATTGAGCTGGGCGCCACGCTGATGATCGCCATCGACTGCGGTGTTACCTCGCTGAAAGAGGTCGCCCACGCCAACGAACGCGGGCTGGACGTGGTTATTTGTGATCACCACACACCGTTGGACGATCTGCCGCAGGCCGTGGCCGTGCTGGACCCCAAGAGAGTCGACTGTTCCTATGCGTTCAAGGACTTGTGTGCCTGCGGGGTAGGATTCAAACTCCTCAAGTCGGTGGCGTCGGCCCTTGGTGAAGACCCCGCCAGCGTTGACCAATACCTGGACCTAGTGGCCATAGCCACCGCCGCTGACGTCGTGCCTCTCACAGGCGAGAACCGCATTCTGCTCCGTGAGGGAATCAAACAGATACGGACGCGGCCCAGGCTCGGCATCCAAAAGCTGGCCGAGGAGGCCGGTACGGAGCTGACGGATTGTGACACGCGATCCATCCAATTCGGGCTCGCGCCTCGGATCAACGCCGCCGGCCGCCTTGGAGACGCCAAACGTGCCGTGAAGCTTATGCTGGCCGAGGATGAAGCCGGAGCATCGGAGCTCGCCAAGCGGCTGGAGCGCGTCAACGCAGACCGGAGGGCCTTGGACCAAAGCGTCCTTGCGACGGCAGAGGCCAGAGCTTCCGTGCTTCTCGCGGATGGCGGCCGGAGTTCCATCGTGTTGTACGACCCAGACTGGCACCTTGGTGTGGTTGGAATTGTTGCCGCCAGGCTGGTGGAGCGCTTCAATCTGCCCACCGTCCTGCTGGGGCAGGTCAATGGACTTGCCAAAGGCTCTGCACGGTCTATTGCGGGGGTCAATATTTATGACGCGCTTGCGGCGTGTAGCGACCTGTTTGAGACCTTCGGTGGACACGACTATGCCGCGGGCCTTTCCATTAAACCCGAAAAGATGGAGGAGTTTGTCCGTCGCTTCGACGAGGCAATAGCCGAATCCTCTTCGGCTTCTGCGTTTCGACGTCGGTTGGATGTGGACGCCGAGTTGACCCTTGGAGACATTGATACCCGCTTTTGGGCCGTTCTGGAGCAGTTTGGACCATTTGGTGCTGAGAACAGACCACCTGTTTTTGTAAGTCGAGGCCTGTCCGTGGCCGGACACCCCACTCTGGTCGGGAAATCCGGAGATCACCTGAAGCTGAGAGTCAGCGAGAACGGCTCGGCGGCCCTGAACGGAATCGGATTTGGTTTAGGCCCGAAGTTTGACCTGGTTGCCGACTCCGTCACCTCGGGATCTACGATAGATCTTGCCTACAGCATCACCGAAAACAACTGGAAGGGCGTGCGGAGCCTTCAGCTTCAGCTCCTCGACATCAAGCCAACATAACAAACCACTTGTTATTACACGATAGAACAACTATTCTTTGTAGCTAGCAACATCCGTCTAAGTGATCATGGATTTTCTTACTCAACCCTGGCCCTGGTACGTCGCCGGGCCCCTGATCGGGCTCGTCGTCCCGGCGCTCCTGCTAATCGGAGGGAAGCCGTTCGGGATTTCCGAGAACCTGCGTCACATGTGTGCGGCGGTAATTCCAGGCAAAGTGGCGTTTTTTCAGTACGACTGGAAAGCAGGCATCTGGAATCTGACTTTCATTTTCGGTGTCCTCCTGGGCGGATTCCTGGCAGCCACGTTCATGGCGAACGGGCAACCCATAGCGATATCGGCTGATACGGTAGCGGACCTGTCGGCGCTGGGGGTTACCCGGTTCGATGGTCTTGTCCCGGCCGACGTGTTCTCCTTCGCCAATTTGATGAGCCTGCAGGGGTTCGTCTTCATTGTTCTGGGGGGGTTTCTGGTTGGGTTTGGATCCCGCTATGCAGGCGGGTGCACGTCCGGACATGCCATCAGCGGACTCGCGGACCTGCAACTGCCATCCCTGATTGCGGTCATCGGGTTCTTTGCTGGAGGCCTGATAGCCACATTCCTGATTCTCCCACTACTTTTCTGAGCACCAAGCGATGAATGCATCAAACAACGCTCGGCGGCTGGGACTCTATCTGCTCGCGGGCACCTACTTCGGCGTCGTCCTCACCAAGAGTGAGGTCATCTCCTGGTTCAGGATCCAGGAGATGTTCAGATTCCAGGCTTTCCACATGTACGGCATCATTGGGGTGGCCGTAGTTGTGGGACTGATCTCGGTTCAGATAATCAAGCGAGTACGGGCGCGGGACCTGGATGGTGTCGAAATCACCATTCCGCCCAAGCAACTCGGCGCCGGTACCCGATACTGGCTGGGCGGCACGATCTTCGGACTGGGCTGGGCCCTGGCCGGAGCCTGTCCCGGGCCTCTTTTCGCACTGGTGGGTAACGGTGTGACGATCATTATCGTCACCCTGCTGGCCGCCGTCCTTGGTACCTGGACCTACGGGGCTCTCCGCCCCTACTTACCGCACTAGAGAAAGCACAAAAGACACGCCACCATGTTTCTGAGACAGATTGCTGATGACAAACTTGCGCAGTACGCCTATCTCGTAGGCTGCCAGCAAACCAAGGAAGCCATAGTTATCGACCCAGAGCGCGACATTGATCGCTATATCCGCCTCGCAGAGCAGCAGGGTATGGAGATCATCGCGGTCGTCGACACCCACATCCACGCCGACTACCTCTCCGGAACGCGAGAGTTTGCGGAGCGCGGAGTTCTCGTCTACGCCTCCGATGAGGGCACCGAGGATTGGAAATACGAGTGGCTCAAGGGCTCGGCGTACAAACACACGTTGCTCAAAGACGGCGACACGTTCAGCATTGGCAACATCCAGTTTCGGGCCGTGCATAGTCCCGGACACACGCCAGAACACCTGAGCTACCTCGTCACCGATCTGGGCGGCGGGGCCAATGCCCCCATGGGCCTCCTCTCCGGGGACTTCGTCTTCGTCGGTGACCTGGGTCGTCCCGATCTTCTGGAGTCGGCCGCCGGCGTCGTGGGTGCTATGGAGCCCTCTGCCAGACAGCTCTTCGATTCCGTCCAGCGCTTTCTGGATCTCGAAGACTATCTCCAGGTCTGGCCCGCTCACGGAGCCGGTAGTGCATGCGGAAAGGCGCTCGGTGCCATCCCGGAGACCACCGTTGGATACGAGAAGAGATTCAACGGCGCAATTCAGGCGGCCTACCGGGGTCAATCCGAGTTTGTCGCGGCCATTCTGGACGGCCAGCCTGAGCCACCGATGTATTTTGCCCGGATGAAGCGGGACAACAAGATGGGGCCGCCCGTCCTGGGCGATCTCCCAAACCCGCACCTCATGAGCATCGGCGAGTTGTCCGCGTTGTCGGGGCGCACCGATGTGGCAGTGGTGGACACCAGGCTCAACCGTGACGCGTTCCTTCAGGCGCACCTCCCGGCTTCGCTTTTCGCGCCTTTCAACAAGACCTTCAACACGGTTGTCGGGTCCTTTGTGCCTGAAGACACGGACATCTATCTGATCATAGACGAAGCCCACGTAAACGAGGCGGTTCGCGACCTCATCAGGATTGGCCTGGACAGAATCGTTGCTTATGCGACGCCGGACATGATTGAAACGGTGCGCGAGAATGGCGGCAAACTGGACTGCATCCGCCACATGCACATGAATGACGTGAATACGTTGGCCGCGGAAGATGTGACCATCCTGGATGTTCGCAACGCAACCGAGTGGGAGGAATCCCGGGTTCCGGGCTCCATGAACATTGCCTATCCCCGACTTTGGGTGAGGCGGGGCGAGGTGGCAGCCGGGAAGACGTTCGCAGTGCACTGCAGGACAGGGGGCCGCAGCGCGGTGAGCGCCGCACTTTTGAAGCGCCTCGGACATGATGTGATTTTCCTGGACGGCGAGTTTGACCAATGGGCAGCCTCAAATACAATCGACTCCGGAAAAACGATGGAGGCAACGGTCTGAGTCGGGGCTCTCCAGGACTCGGGCCTTCGGTACCCGCCCTCAGGCTTCCCATTACTGACCAATTGGCCGGGTACACTCGGGCAGACCTCAAGGCAGACCTGGCCGCCGGCGCCACTGTCGGGGTGATGCTGGTGCCTCAGGGGATGGCGTATGCCCTGGTGGCGGGAGTACCCCCGATTTACGGTCTGTACGCCGCCCTTGCCCCGCTGATCGTGTATGCCCTGTTCGGCTCCTCAAGGCAACTCGCTGTGGGGCCTGTCGCGATGGTGTCGCTCCTCGTGGCAACGTCGGTGGGACCGCTGGCGGCGGGAGATACCGCCCGTCATCTTGAGTTGGCGTTCCTGCTCAGCCTGATGTCCGGCGGAATACTGTTGGCGCTTGGACTGGCCCGTGCGGGCTTTCTAGCCAGCTTTCTGTCGCATCCGGTCTTGACAGGATTTACCGCAGCGGCCGCCGTAATCATCGGCTCGAGCCAACTCAAACACGTCCTCGGGGCCGAGCTGGACGGGTCTGGCGGCAGCCTTGGCATACTCTGGAGCGCGGTGGGCAGTCTGGGCCGGGCGAACCCCGTTGCCGTCGGATTTGGACTGGCATCGGTCGTTTCGCTCGTTCTCTTCAAGCGTTTCGCAAAGAGGCTCCCGGCCGCGCTGATCGTTGTGGCGGCCTCTACCACCGTGGCCTGGCTTCTGGGCAGCGCTCTCGGTCAGGTTTCGATTATCGGCGCCATACCTGCCGGACTGCCGTCGGCGTCCATTCCGTCCCTGGCAATGACCGATGTCCGCGCGCTGTTGCCTTCGGCCCTGGTGATTGCACTGGTCGGTTACATGGAGTCCATCGCCATTGCCAAGTCCATGGCCACCCGGCATCGGTACAAGGTGGATGCCGATTCCGAGTTGCGGGCGCTGGGCCTCGCCAACGTTGTGGGCGCGTTTTTTCAGGCCTTTCCGACCACAGGTGGTCTTAGCCGAACCGCCGTGAACGAACAGGCCGGGGCCAGAACGCCCCTGGCAGGCCTGATTGCTGCCACCGTGGTCGCACTGGTTCTGCTTTTCCTTACGCCCCTCTTTTACTACCTCCCAAAGGCTGTCCTGGGGGCCATCATTCTTGTCGCCGTCGCTGGCCTCTTCGACACCAGGGAGCTTAGGAGGCTCCTCAAAGTCAGTCGGGTTGACTTCGGGGTTGCCGTGCTGACGTTGACCACGACCGTTCTCGCGGGCGTCGAGACTGGTATTCTTCTCGGTGTGGCCTTCTCCCTGGCAGTCGTAGTTCAGCGATCCTCGCGACCGCACACGGCGGTTCTGGGCCGGCTCGCCGGCACGCGGGCCTTCCGCAACATCAAGCGACACCCGGAGGCCGAGACCGTGGCCGGTGTGCTGCTATTCAGGGTAGACGCCTCACTCTACTTCGCGAATACAGACTTTGTATCAAACCAAATTCTGGCTCTGGTGGACTCTGCTCCGGAGACTCACCTTTTGGTTCTGGATCTATATGCGGTGAATCAGATCGACTCCACGGCCGCGCATGGGCTTGAAGAGATACTCCGCGTTCTTTCTGAGCGTGGTGTCGACACGGTTTTTTCAGGCCTGAAAGGGCCCGTACGGGACGTTTTGGAACGGGCCGGCATGTTTTTAAAGGACGAAGGACCGCGCGTTTTTCCGGACATATATTCCGCGCTGGCTGCGCAGGGTGAGGGTGAACCGCCGCCATCTGGAAAAAAGGGCGACGGTAACCTTGCCTGAATTGCGATTGCACTCCCGTACTCTACATATATTACTGACTCCAAAAACCCACCTCGATCATGGAAATCACACCCCAAAGTCGTCGCGACTTTCTGAAGCGGCTCTCTGCCGCCGGAGCCCTTGGCCTTGGTGCCGGGACAGTCTTGTCCGCCTGCGGCGGTGGCGAGACCGCCGAGCAGACAGCTACAGCTACAGCCCCACCTCCTGCCCCAGCCCCAGCCCCAGCAGCGGCTTCGGGCTGCATGGACACCTCGGGACTGACCGAGCAGGAAGTAGGCATGCGCGGCGCTCTGCAGTACGTGGACGTAAGTCCCCAGGAAGGCAAGAACTGCTTGAACTGCTCACTCTACCTGGCTGCCGCAGAAGGCGCGGCATGTGGTGGGTGCAACCTATTGAAGGGCCCCATTGCCCCGGAAGGATTCTGCATTTCCTGGGCGCCTGCCCAAGTGTGACCCGACAGGTTTCCATAAAAGCGCCGCCTGGGTTCCGGGCGGCGCTTTTATTTTGTGATCCGGGCAGCTTCCGCTCATGAAGCTTCTCCCCGTAACAGACTGGGCCCGCACCTATACGGGCTCTCTCTTCCGCGGAGACCTTGTCGCGGGACTGACTGTGGGCGTCATGCTGATCCCGCAGGGCATGGCCTACGCCGTGTTGGCAGGAGTACCGCCAATCCACGGGTTGTACGCGTCGCTGATCCCCCTGGTGGTCTACACGCTCCTGGGCACCTCCCGCCACCTGGCGGTCGGAGTCGTTGCCATCGACAGTCTGGTAGTAGTTGCGGCGCTGACGCCCATGGCCACACCGGGGTCCGCTGAGTTTATTACGGCCGCTATTGCCCTGGCAGCCATGACGGGCCTGATTCAATTGGTCCTGGGGTTTGCGCGCTTCGGTTTTATCGCCGCCCTCCTCTCAAGACCCGTCGTGACGGGCTTCGCCTCTGCTGCTGCCATCACCATCGGTATGAGCCAGCTTCCCGGGCTCCTGGGTTCGACCTTCAAAGGCGTGCCCGGCATTCTGCCCCTGGTCAAAGGTGCGTTCGAATTGGCAGCCGGCACTCACCTCTGGAGTTTGGGGATCGGGCTCGTTGCTATCCTGATCTTGATGGGCATTCGCAAGGCGCGGCCAGTTATCCCTGGTGCCCTTATTGTCGTCACGCTCGGGATTGCCGTGACCTGGTGGCTACGCCTCGATTTGCGCGGAGTAGCCGTCGTCGCAGAAATCCCTGCCGGTATGCCCCATTTCGCGTTGCCGAGCTTTTCGCCGGACCTCATTCGGCGACTCTTCCCTGTCGCGGTGATGCTGGCCTTGATTCAGTTCACGACCATGATCTCCCTTGCAAAGGTGTTTGCGGCAAAACACAATTACAGGGTCGATCCAAATCAAGAGCTGATTGCTGTCGGCGGAATGAACACGCTCGGCTCGCTCTTTGGAAGTATCCCGGTTTCCGGGAGTTTTTCCCGGACGGCCGTATCCGACGGTTCCGGCGGACAAACCCCGTTGTCAAATCTCGTCGCCGCTGGCATCATTGGTCTGGCGCTGCTGTTCCTGACGCCTCTCTTCTATTACCTCCCGATTGCCGTCTTTGCCTCCATCATTATGGTGGCTTCCTTCGGCATGGTGGACTGGGCGGAAATGCGACTCTTGTGGCGGACCAAGCGCACCGACGGCTTGATCGCTCTGCTCACGTTCGGGGCCACCCTGCTCCTTGGAATCCAGGAGGGAATAGTGGCGGGGATCGTCGCGTCCGCCTCGGCGATTCTCTATCGACTCACGCGGCCTCAACTTGTGGAGCTCGGACTGCTCCCCGGATCCACGCTGTATCCAGAACTGGCACGTGAACCCGACGCCGTCCGGCTTCCGGGGATCTATATCCTTCGTTTCGAGGCGTCCTTCGGGTTTGCCAACGCCGACTACATCCGAGATCACATCTTGGCTCAGATCGACAGTTCGCCTTCCATTCGAACGCTCATAATCGACGCCACGAGCATCAACGATCTGGATACGACAGCGGCAGCGGTGCTGTCGGATCTCGCCGGCGTTTTGCGCCGGAGAAACGTGCGCCTCGTTCTGGCGGGGGTAAAGGGTACCGCGTCCGACGTTTTGACGGCTTCAGGCCTGATGACCAGTTTGGGAAACGAGAACTTCTTCCCGAGCCTCCACCTGGCCGTACAGAGCGTGCAGGGGTAGATCAGGCCTCGCTCGGAGCCGTCTCCAGCGTCCGCAGGACCTGAATAGTTCTATCCAGGCGCCCCTCCCAGAACCGGCTCCAGTGAGCAAGAGTCGGACTTGTCCGCGCACGCGACTGCCACATGGCCCGGTAGCTCTCGGCCTCGTCGATGAGGGCCTGGACGAGGCCGGATAATGCCTCAAAATGTGCTGCGCTTCTAAGCAGGTTTCCGAGCATTAGTCCAGCACTTCCGAAACCTCGAGGTGCCCCAAGATCTTTCGAGACCCTTCCCACAACCTCTCGGCCCAGGTAGAAGCCCGTCAGCGAGTGGGTGCAGAGGTAGTTTGCCACTTCGCGAATTCCGGCGTCGTTGTCCTGGGTGGGCGGCGGCTTCTCGCCCGGTTCTGGCCAGGAAGAGAATCTGCCTTCGTTGGCCGGCGCGACCTCGTCGGCTGCGGCGGTGGTCATCAGAAAGAGCTGAATCAGCACGTCTCCCAGGTCCGCGTAATCCACCGCGCCCTGCCGCCGCACCGCGTGAACAAACGCTGGCACCCACGCCAGTACGTGACCGGAAATCAGGTTGGCGGCCTCGTGGACGCCGGCCGGGCGTTCCAATTGGCGTGCCACCGCACGGCAAACTCCGGCTATATGCTCGGGCGGAGCCCCGGTGGTTTCCGGTGCCAAGCCCGCCCGGACCAGGCTGTCGCAGACCACGCGCTCACTCTCGCCGCCAATGAGTCCGTCGTCTGATAGAAACATGCCCCCATAGGGGAGGACCGCGTAGCCAAGCACCGTGTGGTGCCTGGCGCGCTCCTCATCGTCTGAACCGTACGCCCGCCGCTCAGGAAGGTCGATGCCAGCCTTGGCCAGGCTAGCGCGCATGTCCGCCGTTAGCCCACTCTCGAAGACATCCGCAAAGAGGTCAAGCGAGCGGGAAATCGCTGTCAGCCTCACGCGCGACCCTTCAGCATGCCATTCCAGTACACCTGCGGCAGCAGGTGTTTTTTCATCATGTACATGCTTCGTCGCTCTTTGGTCGTATCGAACGGGAAGGACGGCGATGGGCGATTGTCGTAGTCAAACTCGGCTAGGACCAGCTTTCCGTAGCCCGTAACCAGCGGACACGAAGAGTATCCGTCATAGACCGCCACGTCGAGAGACTTATTGGCCCTTATCAGGCGGGCTGCCACGGTTAACCCCGCCGTTCCTCCGCCCACAATCACTATGTCGTGGGAGACTTGAGTTGACATGTTTCTATCCGGTTTTGACCTGTATCAGTTCTGGTTGGAATTAGTGGTCAACGGGAATTCTATTAGCGGCCGAACGGCTCGTCAGGCAAACGATAGGCCGCGGGTACCGGCTTTAGCGGTCTTTTAAGCCATTGGGGGCGTCGTTCGCCGTTGGGGGAGAAGTCGACGGCCGATCTGGTAAGGGCCATCCATTCGCGATACGCTTCCATGGATTGATCGGTGTCTACCCAGACGTCGCCATGCCGATCTCCGGGGTCGGCCTTTCGAACATTATAGGCTTTCTGCAGCCAGCAGTGCGCGCCTGACACGGGATCCGGATGGACGGCATGAGTCAGATTCTGGTGGACACCGACATCTTCCCACCAGATGCGACTCGTGTCCGGGTCGAAGGACTCCCAGGCGCCGCCGCCATGCAAGACTTCCAATTTGTTTTCGGCGCCGTCGCCCTGCTTGAGTCGCACCAAGTTGGAGGAGCCCCGACTCACGCCTGAGTTTTCTTCCAGGCGCCAGCGACCAAGATGGTGGCTCATGGCGATTACCCCGGGTTTGATGCCCTCCGTAATCCAGATGCGGTCCACAAAGTACCCTATTCTGGTGGTGACGCGGACCATCTCACCCGTTCCCACCCCCAGCCGCGCCGCATCGCTGGGATGCATCCAGATCGGATTCTTGTGGCTCAGTTCGTACAGCCACTTGGCGTTTGCACTCCGGGTATGGATGAGCGTCGGCAGCCGAAAATTGGGCAGCAGGAGCATCTCGCCCTTGTCCCGATCGATGTTGGAGGGATGCACGTGGGACTTGAGCGTCCACGGGAGCACATACTCCAGCTCAGGCCATCCCCAATCCCGAAGGGTCGGGCTGAAGAACTCGAGCTTCCGACTTGGGGTGGCGAAGCCGTCCACCTGAAGCCCATCGACCTCTAGCCCAACGCGCTTGCCGTCTTTCAGGAGACCCCTTTGATGGTCGGTACCGGTGGGCTGGACTTTCACCGGATTGGCGAACGGCTCGTAGTTCTCCGCTACCACTTCCACCACGCCGTATTTGCGCATATAGGCCAGTGGCGCCAGTCCTTCTGCCGCCGCCTTCTCTGGCAGACCCGGGATCGAGTTCTCGAAGATCCACTGGTAGTACTCGTCCAGCGTGATGATCTCGCCAGGCCGATAGGGACTCTCAAAGTGCTTGCGGATCCCAAGCGCGCCGTCCGGATCCATGCGAGTGGAGAGTTCTATCCAGAACTCGTTCTCCTCCCAGACCTCTCCCGGATTGGTCTCATAGGTAAACCGGGTTGGCCTTCCCAGACGGGCTGCCGCCACCCTTCGGACGGGCTGTCTGAAGGCAACCCATTGTCCGGAGTGGGTCTCCTGACTCATCAGGTCGTGGCGTTCTCCAGCGTGTCCCATGGGCAACACGTAGTCGGCAAACCAGGCCGACTCGTTCCACGTGGGCGTGAGTGCGACGTGGAATTTCATTTTCTCCTCGTCCTTCAGGGCCTTCAGCCACATGAAGCCGTCGGGGTTTATCCACATGGGATTGTACACCCTAGAGAAATAGACGTCGATGTCCCCTCGCCCCTCTTCCAGGAAGTGGGGGAGCAGAAAGCTCATTTCGTAGAACGCCAGCGGCCACTCGTGGGGCAGGTGCAGCTCATTCCAGGCGTTGAAGGCCGGCGGCTGGTCAAATGGCTTGGGGACGAACTTATTCCAGCTGTTGCCCGACGTGCCGCCCTTGTTGCCGACACTCCCGGTCAGGACGTTCAGAAAGAACAGGCAACGCGCCACCTGCCAGCCGCCCAGATTCCCGATCGATGCGGAACGCCAGGTGTGTGCGGCCAGGCGGCCCTGGCAGTCGGCGATGTACTCCGCTGCCTCCTTGATCCTCTCGATGGGCACTTGAGATTCTTCGGCCGCGCGCTCGAATGTGTACTCCGCGTAGAGTTGCTTCAGGAGGGACTCAAAGATCTGGTAGTCCGACTCTGTGTAGGTCCCGGATTCAAGGGCCCCGTCAGAGAGACCCGAGAGATCGACATCTCGCTCTGGGTATGGGTTGGATCGGAAGAAATCCAGCGTCTCTTCCCAATTGACCCACTTGCGAACAAACTCGCTGTTGTAGCGCCCCGTCTGCAGCAAGTGATTGGCGATGGCCAGGAGCACTGATTGCTCAGAGCCCGGCCATGTGGGGAGCCAGACGTCGCTTTTTGCAGCGGTGTTCGAGAGGCGGGGGTCGAAGGTGATGATCTTCGCGCCCTTTTTCTTGGCCTCCATGATCCGCTGTGCGTGCGGATTGAAATAGTGGCCAGTTTCCAGGTGGCTGGAAATCAGAAGGATGACGCGTGCGTTCGCATGGTCCGGACTAGGACGATCGAATCCGGCCCAGAACATGTAGCCCGCCCGGGCGCCGCTGGAGCAAATGTTGGTGTGGCTGTTGTGGCCATCAACGCCCCAAGCCTGAATGCAGCGGTTGGTGAACCCATCCTCGCCGGGGCGCCCGACGTGATACATGATGCCGTCCAGCCGCTTTTCTCGGCTGGCCCGCATTTTTTCGGCGATGTCCGCAAGTGCCTCTTCCCAGGAGACGCGTTTCCACTTGCCCTCTCCGCGTTTTCCCACCCGCTTGAGCGGGTAAAGAATCCGCTCCGGGTCATAGACCTGGTTGATGGTTGCGGGCCCCTTCGCGCAATTTCTTCCTCGGCTGCCGGGGTGCACCGGATTCCCCTCAAACTTGCGAATCTGAAGGGTCTCCTTGTCTATGTATGCAAGGAGGCCACAGGCGCTTTCGCAGTTGAAGCAGACGGTCGGGACCAGGGTATAGCGCCTGGCCACGCGTTTTGGCCACTCCTTGCCATCCCACTCGACCCAGTCCTCCCATTCCGAGGTAGGGGGATATTGACTCATGCGCCCGTCCGGGTGCAAGATCTCGGTCATGGGCACCTTCCGGGGGACCGCTTCCGACCGGGAATAGGTCGGAAGACCAAAAGGCTCGCCGTGTCCTGGGGGAAGCCCTTCTTTGTGGCCGTCTGCCGCCGCCATCCGGCGAACCATCTCTGCCGCCTGAGCCTGGGCCGACCCCTTCTTGTTGTCTTCAGCCATTGATCAGCCCTGAGTCTTGAGAAAGGGGTTGCGGGAATCTTTCATGAGAAGGGCGATGCTAGGAGTTCGGGATTTCCTGAGGTGCGGTCACGAAGGCGAACTCGTAGAAATACAGACCAACGAGGGCGGCCAGTCCAGCGGCGGCCTGCAGAATGGCCATCCCGGAAAGTGCAAGTGAGATAGCCAGCACGTGCCCTACCAGGACACTCCCGATCCAGAAATGACGGCGATACCGACCGCTGATGATCTCCTTGGCTGCCCGGGCAGCCGTGTCTGAGGCGTGCGGCATCCAGACTTCGCCCATGAACGTCACGGCAAGGTCTATTGCCAGCGATCCCACCAGGACCGTGCGCATCGTGTCGCCAAGGGCACTGCCAGCCCACAAAATGGCCCCGAAGGCGGCTCCGGCCACAGCGGCCTGAACGAGCAGATGCACGGGCAACAGGCTGTTCTGCCAGAGGTCTCTGCCTTCGGCCTGACCAAAAAGAAACGCGGTGTAGACGGCCGCACCTATGGCCAGCGGAATACCAAGCGCCATTGCCCATGGTCGGAGGCTGTCGGCTAGATTGGATGTCATCCAGCTCATCCAGGAGGCGGCCTCCGCGGCCCACCAACCCGAAACAAGCAGAGAAAAGGCAACCAACAGGTAGGCGCCCCGCACCAGCCAACTCTTCCACTGCGGCCTTGTCAGGATGCGCAGAAACCGCATCGGGTGCTCCAGATCAAAAACCAGAAGGCCCGTCGTGACGGCCAGGAACGCCAGAATCGAGAAACCACCCGTCACCAGTTGGCCAGGGCTCAAGACAGAGCCCTTCGCGAGAAGCTCCCAAGCCATAATGAGGAAGAGACCGGATGCGATGGCTTTGGTAACCAGGTATGCGGGTACCGGCCAGTGCCACGGCACTTTGTGCTGCGCATTCCAGACAACCTGAACCATTTGCTCCGCCATCCGGCCCTCCCCGATGTGGATCGGCCCCGGACTTGGGATGCCCTGCTCGCCAGGTGTCCTGATCCCACTGCTTGTCTTGCCTTTCGGTGCCTCAGGGACCGGGCCCGTCGAGCCGTCTCCCAGCGGCGTGCCATCATACAGAGACAGAACATCCGACCACGCGAATGTGGCTGGAGTCCGCTCGGTGGCTGTCGGATGCATTGCAGCGTCTTCGCCCCCGATGTAGAACAGCTTGGGTGCCGTGCCCTGCTCGGGTTTTCGCACCGTCACCTTGTTCTGGGCCACCTTCTGACTGATTTCGGAGTTTGGATCGTCCAGGTCGCCCGCAATAATGGCATGTTCGGGACAGACCACCACACAAGCCGGTTCGAGGCCCACATCCACGCGGTGCGCGCAGTAGTGACACTTTGCGGCAGATCCGGTCTCAGGGTCTATATATATGGCGTCGTACGGGCAAGCCTGAAGGCAGGCCTTGCACCCGATGCACATGTCCGGATCAAACTCGACAATACCATCATCCTTCTGGTACATGGCCGTCACCGGGCAAATCCGTACGCAAGGAGGATTTGAGCAGTGATTGCACCGGGTAACCTGGAAAGAACGCGTCACGTTCGGGTATTGACCCGTCTCGACACTCTTTACCCAGGTTCGGTGCACGCCGAGCGGCACGCTGTTTTCACTCTTGCAGGCCGTAGAGCAGGCGTGGCAACCGATACACGAGTCGTTATCAATGACGAATCCGTAGTTCACAGGCCTGAGTTAGATGAATGGGACCCGACTTGTTATGTCAGGTTATGCCAATATGTGATTCGGGGGGGATAATCGCAAGTCCGGCCGGGCTCCAGGGCGTTTCGCGAGCGGTATCCGTCTATCGCTCAATCTCCTGGAATGTCCTCCGGGTGATTCATGTTATGAACTGCCTCCCCTCTGATTGGCACTATTTGGTGAGGGCCCGCCCGGAGTATTTCCTGCATCGAATATCGGCACGCTTGCACCGCCCGCTCAACTGCCGGAGCCAGTTTGCGGTGATATAGGGCGCACAAAGGCTCGGGCAGCGTAGACCGGGCCGCAGCAGCCACCGCAGAATGGTTGTCTTCGGCCAACTCCAGCAAATGCCTGATGTCTCTTGCCATGAGGCCCGGCAGGTCCACCGCCAACAAGAGAACCCAGGGTGTCTTGGCAACTGCCAGCCCAGCCCTTAGGCAGCCTATGGGGCCCACTCCCGGCGGGGTGTCTTCGATAATCCTGTACTTGAGACGCACCGCGGCCCACGCGTCTGGCTCAGTAGCGGCCTGCGGGGGCAGACCGACAAGAATATCCGGGATCACCTGCTGAGCTTCGCCGGCCATTCTGTCCAGAAGAGTCTGACCCCGAGCGGGGAAACTTGCCTTGTCGCGACCAAACCTGGAAGAGCGGCCGCCCGCGGCCAGCAGAACCGTCACAAGCTCGGGAGCAATCGGCATGGGTAGGGGTTCGCGGGCGAGCAGCCCTCAGTTGGATTGACGCATTATAGAGGCCCACCGTGCGCATCTCATCGTTCGTCTTCGTTCCCGTAAAGAAGTTTGATCTCCCCGGAATCGTAAAAAACGGCCTGGACCCGGCCGCGACAAGCTTCGAGTCACTCAAGAAAGCCCGGGCGAACGGCGGACGAGTGCTTCTTGTGCCCAGAAAAGCCATTCTTGAAGGCAGGGTCAGGCCCAAGGATATCGCGAACCTGCACCCCTACCGGCGGGCGGTCGCCATCGCTGCTGGAGGGGGCGTTCTGCTGCGACGTCGCGAGGGCAAGCTCGAGACGGTCCTCATTTTCAGGCGCGGCAAGTGGGACATTGCCAAGGGAAAACGGGAGCGGCAAGAATCGAACAGGGCCTGTGCCGTGCGTGAGGTTGACGAGGAATTGGGGATTTACGATGCCTCCATCATCTCCAAGCTCGGCAAGACAGTCCATGGGTACCGCGCAACAAAGCGCCGCTACCTGGTGAAGACCACCCACTGGTACTCCATGAGGACGGACGCTGAGACGTTTACTCCACAGTTGAAAGAGCAGATCACAGACGCTCGCTGGGTCTCATTGAAGGAGGCCGAAGAAATGCTGGGATACAATATCCTGCGACAACTCCTGGTGGCCTCACGGGAGCAGCTCTTGACCGACGCCCTTGGTCTCCGGTAAAACGCCTCGTGTACTCCAGGCCTTCCCGTGATTCCCGCCCTTTCCCGGGGCCGGGTCTTCGCAAATTCTGGATTACTAAACGTTTCCTTCTGTGGTGCTCCCCGGCGCTCACGTCCGTGTCTCTATACCGTCATGTTTGCCCATGCCGTAGCGCGCTTAGCGTTGCTCCTACTATTTGCCTCTGCTGCCCTGCCCGGGTACGCTCTTGAAGCAGCCGCCCAGTCAGCGGACGTGAGAGTGATCTATTGGGTCGACCAGACCTTCGGGGCCTCCTACGTCTCGAACGTCATGCTGACCAACATGACGGGTGACCCGCTCGACAACTGGCAGCTGGGATTCGATCTGGATCCCATAGCCCAGAACATCCGCGGCGCCTCATATTCAGTTTCCGGGATACGCCACTCGGTATCTGGCGCCGGATGGACCAGCCAGATTCCGGTCGGCGAGTCGGTTTGGTTTTCCATCGACGGCCCGATACCCGGGGATGGCAGCATGACGAACGTGAATGACGTTCCGCGGCCCACGGGATGTGTCTTCAATGGCCAGATCTGTTCGTTTGAAGAGCTATCCAAGCCAACCGGTAACCAACAGGACACGTTGGCGGTGGATGTTGGTTGGTGGGTGGCTTCCCAGGGGGTGACGCAGTTCACCGCTCAGATTCTGCTGAAGAACATCTCCGACGAGCCCATTGACTACTGGAATCTGAAATTCCGCTCGACGTCCCTCATCACCAACATCGAACACGGCGACTGGGAGAGAAACGGGGTCAACTACCAGGTTACCGGTCGCGGTTGGACCAACTCGATTGATCCTGATGAGCTGGTTTGGCTGACGCTGACCGGCGTCCACGGCGGCCAGGTGGACACCCTGGAGTCCTGCATATTCAACGGTTTCCCGTGCACCTTCGTGGATCCCGATGACTTTGTGAAGCCGCCGGATGAGCCTGAGCCCACTGGCGGACTGTGTTCCATCGTCCCCGCGGATGGGACGGGCTCTCAGGCCGCCACGTCTGCTGGCATTCGACTGGACTGGACGCCGACCTCCTTTTGGGCCACCGGGTACAACTACACCATTGAGATTTTCAACGAGTCGGACGACGCAGTTCGCGACTGGGAGTTGAGGTTTACGCTCCCGACGTATATGACCATCTCCCAAATGTGGAACGCGGACTGGTCCAGAAGCGGCTCTACCGTGACGGTGCGTGCCCTTCCGCACAATTCATGTATCGAACCCGACTCGTTCGTCGAGATCGGCTTCGAGGGCACACATGACGGACGCGCTGATCCCCCGTCTGGGTGCCTGTTCGGAGGCGACGATTGCACGTTCCTGAGATTCTCCAGCGTCTCGATTGAAGACGAGGAAGCTGGATTCACGAAGCCGGGCGATGCGTTTGAACTGGGAAGTCCCTATCCCAACCCGTTCTCATCCCATGCCAGCATACCATTCAGGGTTACGGAGACGCAGGAGGTAACGGTTTCTCTGTGGGATATGCAGGGACGAAAGCGCGGTACGTTGTATCAGGGGACCGCGGCCGCCGGGCAGCCCTACGAGATCCAGGTCCCTGCCGGCACCATGCAAAGCGGAGTCTATATGGTCCGCCTGATGGGCGCATCTGGTGCCGCCATAACGACGCCGGTGATGCTGGTCCGGTAGGCCCTTGCCGGTCGTGCCGGCCAAAATTTGATCCTGCGCCCGGTCCTCCCTTGTGGTGACTAGTCCGCCGGTTCAAGAGCGATGCCTCTCCCCGAGGTGTTTGGAAACCGGATTCTGCTTTGGCGGGGTCCGGTTTCCTATTGCTCTCGCTTCTTGAATTCAGGCTCGAACTCCCGCATCGGGAGGCCACCCTGCCCCGAACTCCCCGGGTCTCTCTCCAGGTCCAACACATATGCCACGCGATCGCTTCGGTAAAACCGCTGCTGGTAGTACACCCGTCGCCTGGCATCGGTCACCGAGACCCGCTCGATCATCAAGAGCGCACGCCCCCATGGAATTCCAAGTTCCTGGCTTATGTCCGCGGGTGCGTTGATTGCCTCAATGCGGAATTTGCCAGACACTACCGGAATCTGGTAATCCACCTCCAGAATATGGTAGATGGTTTCTTTGCTCAAGTCACGGCCGTCAAGCAGTCGCCCATAGAAGATCGGCATCCAGGTTCGGTCGTAGGCCAGGGGTTCGTCGTTTCCCAGCCGGAGTCTATCCAGTCTGAGAACCTGAACACCTTCGTCGATGCAGAGAGCCGCGGCCACCACGTCATTCGCCGGCTCGAATCCGGAGTGGATTACCCGAGCTGACGGCACCATGCCCGCCGCCTCCATATCCTCAGCGAAATCGGTCAGTCGCACCAATCCTTGATTAAGGCGATTGGTGCCCACAAAAGACCCCAGGCCCTGCTTTCTGTAAATCAAGCCCTCGCTCTCGAGCGTCTGCAGCGCCCTCCGCACGGTGATTCTGCTCACCGAAAACTGCTCACCCAGTTTACTCTCTGACGGGAGTTGGTCATCCTGTAGCCACTTGCCCGTCACAATCCTGTCCGTCAGCCAATCGCTGACCTGTTTATGGCGGGGACTGCCTGAGCGAAGTTCTGAAGACATGGGAGCCTCTGAGGGGTGATGAAATGACGGCTGTTAGGCCTCCTCCGTACTTGTCATGACGAGATCAGTATACGCATTGTGGCCGCCCTGTCTTACGTCACAAGTTCAACGTCAACAACGGATCCCGGCTCTGCGCGGTCCCAACCGGCCGGGAGGTGTACAAGGCAGTCCGCGAGGACCAGACTCATAGAAATGTGGGACCCCTGGGCGCCCGCCTTCCTGACTCTGAGCAGGCCGGTTTCGTCAGACTCCAAAACGCCTCTCGCAAATACGTGCAGGCCGGCGGGCTTGGCGAAGGAATCGGCTAGAACAGCCTTCAGGAGACGCCTCTCCGGGTGCATGTTGCCCTGCATTCGCTGAATGGCAGGGCGGACGTACTGATCAAAACAAACCCCGGACGAGACGGGGTTCCCCGGCAGTCCGAATACCGGTTTGCCGAAGAGCATCCCGAAGACGAGGGGCTTGCCCGGACGTTGTTTGACCTTCCAGAATTCCGCCACAAAACCGCTGTCCTCCAGTACTTCTTGCACCAGATCGTAGTCGCCCATGGAGACCCCTCCGGAGAACACCAGGATATCGGCTTCCGAGGCAACGCGGATGATGCGCTCAATGTCTGCTTTATCGTCCCGGGCGTGAAGAAGGTCGCTCACCTCCCCGCCTGCCAGGAGCACCCTTGAAGCCAGGGCCGGGCCATTAGAGTTGCGAATCTGTCCTGGTCCCGGGTTCTCGCCTACATCAACCAGTTCGTCTCCCGTGGCAATCACCGCGCACCGCGGCCGTCTTCCCACAGAAACCTGGGCGAATCCGAGGGTGGCCAGCGCGGATATCTCTCCTGGCCCGATTGCCCTTCCCCCGGCCAAGACCAACTGTCCCACCTTCATGTCCTGTCCCGCCGCCCTCACATTTCGGCCCGCCTCTATGCCGCGGTCGATCCTAACTACACCTCCATCTTCCCCCGTCCACTCGACGGGGACGATGCAATCGGCGCCTTTCGGGACCGGTGCGCCGGTCATTATCCGAACAGCTGTTCCTTGAACCACCGTTTCCGACGGCCATGCTCCAGCACGGACCTCCCCGATGATCCTGAGTTGGCCGCCGCTGGCATCCAGGTCCTGAGATCGCACCGCGAACCCGTCCATCGCGGAGTTTTTGAAGGGTGGTACCGCTTCCTTCGACACGACTTCGCGAAGGAGTACGCGACCCAATGCGGCCCCAAGGGGTACTATTTCATTAATGGGGTCCGGAAGGCTGCGATTGATGAGGTCCCGTGCCTCAGCTACCTCTATAAAGGTCTTCATTCGGACGTGCTGCTGCTGAGTTCAGTGGATAAGGCTCTCTCACCGTCACCCGAGTAGTTATGATACAGTTGGATTATAGCAAGGCATTGCGCTTCCTTCCCGACAATGCCACCGACGAGTTCCGCGAGCTGGCCGTGGGTGCCCACGAGCAGGTTTTGAATCGCTCGGGCGCAGGTGCCGAATACCTTGGATGGCGAGATCTCGTGCTTGAGCCGGATGACGCCTTGATTGGAAGCATAGAGGCCCTGGCAGCCAAAATTCGGGAAGATGCGGATATTTTTCTCTGCATTGGTATCGGGGGCTCTTATCTGGGAGCTCTGGCGGTAATTGAGGCCTTGACGCCCTATTTCGCCAAGGAGGGTGATCCGGAGATCATTTTTGCTGGCACCAGCATGAGCGGTGCTTACCTCAAGCAACTCCTGGCCCACCTGGAAGGGAAGTCCGTTTATGTAAACGTCATCTCTAAGAGTGGCACCACGCTCGAGCCCGCCATAGCCTTTCGTCTGATTCGATCATGGATGGAGGAAACCTTCGATGACGCGGACGACCGAATCTTTGTCACCACGGACCCGGACAAGGGCGCCCTGAACGCACTCAGGCAAGAGCACCCTTATACCAAGTTTGTTATTCCTCCAGACGTCGGCGGCCGTTTTTCCGTGCTTACGCCGGTTGGACTGCTACCGATCGCCGTAGCAGGGGTCGATATCCGCTCCCTTTTCTACGGCGCTACCGAGGCGGCCAAGAGACTCACCACGACCGAGAACAACCCGGCGATAGACTACGCCCTGATCCGAAACCTGCTGCTAAAGAACGGTTTTGATACCGAGGTTTTCGCCACATTTGAACCCTGTTTGGGATTGATTGGAGGATGGTGGCAGCAACTCTTCGGAGAGAGCGAAGGCAAGGCTCAGAACGGGCTTCTGCCCGTCTCAGTCAAGTACTCGGCCGACCTTCATTCCCTGGGCCAGTACGTCCAGGACGGAAGACGCAACCTGCTGGAGACCTTCCTCATCGTCAAGAACGACGGAGGTAGTCTGAGCATACCAGAGGATCCGGAAAACCTGGACGGCTTGAACTACCTGGTAGGGAAATCCATGACGGACATAAACAGGAAAGCCTACGAAGGGACAGCCAAGGCCCACGGCGTAGGAGGTGTGCCGATCATGACCCTTTGGATCGATGATATTACCCCCGGCCATATTGGCGAATTGCTCTACTTCTTTGAGCATGCAGTGGCGGTCGGCGGCTATATGCTCACTATCAATCCCTTTGACCAGCCGGGCGTCGAGGCGTACAAGAAGGAGATGTTCAGGCTGCTCGGAAGGCCGTAGGGATATTATTGAGATAAAAAAGCCTCCCCTCGACCGGTAAACAGGTGTGCAGCAATCGTGGACAATCCCACGCTTCCCCACAATTTACTACCTCTATTCAGGGCTCCCGTGGACGACCGTGGAGAACCCCTCCTTTTTCCCACTCCCTGCTCCTGGTTTTCCCACGGTGGCCCTCTCCGTGGGTAAGATTGCAGAGAAAGTCCTTGACCCGTGGATAACCGTTCTCGAACCCATGACCAGGTGTCTAAAGAGGGCGGTCGTTCTGCACAGGCCGCCAGCCAGAGATGTGCAAAAAGCAGGGATCCACATATGCACACCCCCTATTACTACCTTCTACAAGATTTTAAACCTTTTCAGAATTAAGAGAGAGTCTGTGGATTCAGCCAATCCCCATTTGATCTCATTGTGACGTTTACCGCGTCACCGTTACATTTCTGGTCGTTCGCAAACACTCACGCCGCATACCCCACCTGGCGATGATCAAGAAGATTCTCGTAGCTCTCGACCCGGATTCTGATACCAAGACCGCGACGAGGTATGCCATAGAAATCGCTCAGCGATTCGACGGCTCGATCACAGGACTTGCTGTGGTTGATATGGGGAGCATCGCATCCAGCACTCGCGGCGTAGGAATTGGGGCGATGTACTTCGCCGACAAACTCAGAAACCGGCTGACGACGGAGGCCAGGGACAAGGCGCACGAGCTTGTGCGGGAGTTCGACGAAGTTGTCCAAAAAAGCGGCATCAAGCACACGGAACTGCTGCAGGAGGGTGTCCCATTCAGACGAATTGTGGAGGACATGAAGTACCACGATCTGCTTGTGGTGGGCAAGGAACCTCATTTCTTCTACAGCCACCCAAAAGAGGCAACGGAAACGCTGGCTCGCGTCGTGAAAAAAACGCTTGGCCCGACGCTCATCGTGGGGAATAAACATGCGCCCATCAACCGGGCCCTGATCGCGTACGACGGAAGCGAAGCCGCTGCACGGTCCCTCCGATCTTTTGTACGCTCCAAACCGTTCGGGCCGGATGTCGAGTTGCGGGTAATAACGATCTACAGCGGAAATTCGGTTGATGCGGAATTGGGTCTTTCCCTGGTGAAAGATTTTATTCAGGCCCACGGAATGAAGGTAGAGACGTTGGCGCTGAAGGGAGACGACGTCGAAAAGACCATCGAGGACCAGATTGTGGCGTTTGATGCGGACCTGGTAGTTGCGGGCGCACACTCAAAGTCAAAAATTAGATCTGTCGCGTTTGGGTCAACCACATCCCATCTTGTCAAGAACTGCCCGGTCTCGCTATACCTGGATAACTAGTAGCGCGGGAGATCAAGCGTAGAGGCTGGGAAGCAGTTGAGGCTAGTGGGCGTGCTCTCACAGCTGATTGCGCCGCTGGTCCCTGTGCTGAAGAGGGTGTAGCCTCGAGAGATCCATTCTCGCACCGTGCTCTCTGCCGGAAAATTGAACCGGCTTGGCTTATCCACGGATACCACAGCCCATTTTCGCCCAGCTTTCGTTGCCCGGTCGGCAAAAAAGGGACTGCTGCTGCTTTTAGAGCCGTGGTGTGGGACCTTTACAACGTTCGCCGCAAGGAAAGGGCCCCATTTCTGAACAAGGTCGCGTTCACTTTTGAATTCAGAATCTCCAGGGAAGAGGAACGTGTTCTGGCCGTGAACCAGAAGGAGAACAAGGGACTCGTTGTTGCGATGACCCACCCCGTCCGCGGGACCCAATACCAGGAGTCGCACCTCGGTATCGACGGGAATGACGTCACCGGCGGAGGCAACCGTGGGCTGCCGCAGACCAGGCAAGGACAACTGCGTCTCACGAGAAACAACCACCTGTTTGACCTCAAACTCCCGGAGCAGGGCATTCAGGGAGCCGGCGTGGTCTTCGTGCGCATGGCTGATCACGACGCTATGAAGCGTCCTGACACCGGCGTTATGGAGGACAGACCGGACCGCCGGCCAGCTTGATCGAGGACCCGTATCCACCAGAAACGCGTGTCCGCGTGGAGTCTGGATCAGCGCAGCGTCCCCGTGACCGACGTCCATGTACGTCACCCGAAGGGCAGCAGGACCCGCTCGCGGTCCCGGGCATACGGAAATAGCCATGAGCAGCGAGGTTATCCACCGCCTTCCCGCGGGGGACCGAGGGATTCTACCGGCCAACAGGCTGAGAACCAGGAAGCCTGTGCGCCAGCCTCCCACATCCACCAGAGGCCAGTTGGAGAAGAATACGGCCGTGCGGACAAGCGCGGCTCCCAACAGGTCCGTCCCCGCCGCGAAGTAAACAGAAAGTGAAGAGAGTGGAATCAGGTGGGTCGTTCCGGCACTCCCGATAACGGCAGCTGCCAAAGGCGTCGCAACAAGGTTGGAAACGAGGCCGACAGGCGCCAGAACGCCAAAAAAGGAGCTGGAAACCGGGGCCGTGAAGAGGATGGCACACAGCGTGGCCACGACAAGAGCGCGCGAACGGCGGCCATCCTGAATAAGCCCGTAGACCGCCAGATACGACATGAGAAAACCGGCCCCCACCAAGGCTCCGGGCCGAACGAGCAGATAACACAATCCCGCCAGGCTTAGCGGATGAAGCGCGCTGCCTCCAGGCCGACCCATGACCGTCCTTCCCAAAAGCAGTGACGCCATCCCCGCAGCGCGCACCGTGGATGCGCTGCCGCCTGTTTGCCAGGCATAAAGCGCCACGACGGCAATGGTCAAAACAGCCCGGACGAGAGTGACCCACGCCGGCGAGGCGTGCAGTCTCTTCAGAACGCCCCCGATCAGGAAGAACACTCCCCCCGCAAGGATGGCAACGTGGAAACCGGAAATAGCCAAGAGGTGAGCCATGCCGGCCTTCCTGAAGGCCTCCACGACCGGCCGGGGGACCCGAGAGCGGACGCCAACCGTGAGAGCGCCCACGACACCGGTCTCGTCCAATCCGTCGAACAGCACTTCGTGTCTCGACCTCAAGAGGTTTTCGCCGAACCACAGCCTCCGTGGCGTGGCAAGAGCAATCATCAAGGGAGGGCCGCGCAGGCGCAGCGTGCCACCAACGCCCGTGGACAAGTTGAGAAGCCTTGGGTCGGGATCTCCCGGATTACGGGTTGTTCGACCCGTCACGATTTCGCCGACAAATTCGAAGACCCGGTGGTCCGTCTCTTGAGGCAGGGGCGCGACACGAAGTTTCAAGGCAACCCAACCGGTATCTCCCAGACACTTCCCCCCAAAGAGGCCCGCTTGAAGCCGACCAACACAACGGGTCGGGCCTGACTGAAGGGGTTCTTCCTCCAACCGCGCCGAGGCGTACCCGAGTAGCGCAAAAAGGAGAGCCGCCCAAGCAGCCCGCCCAAGCTGAGGAAGGCGGCGGGCCATGACCCAGCCCAGCGCCATTGTTACGCCAGCTGAGAGGAAAACAGGCCACGGGTCCGCCCGAGGACCAAAGAGGAATGCCGACAGGATGCCGAGGACCGCTCCGCCCAGCGGCAGGAAAAAACGATGTGAGCCGCATGACATACACAAGTAGGGCCCGCACGCCCGCCAGATGTCACATGCGGAATTCGCACGCATTCAGATTGACGGCTCGATTCTGGCCGACTATTCTGGGAAACAGCGCGTACTAACGCAGACCTGTTATTTGACAAAGGGATGAGCACTAGAAGACAATCCAGAGAGCGGGTGATGCAGGCCCTCTACGCCTTCGAATTAGGAGGAGGAGAGGCCGAACACATCATGTCAACGCTTATCGAGCCTCCCTTGTCGGACGACACCCCGTCATTGCGTTTTGCCGAGAAGCTCTTTCTTCGGTGCCTCGATAACATGGAGGATGCGGATCGGATTATTGCCCTGCACACGCAGAACTGGGATCTATCGCGTATCGCGTTGGTGGACCGCCTCGTCCTCAGAATGGCTATTTGCGAACTCATGACATTTGAGGATATTCCGCCCAAGGTCTCCATCAATGAGGCGATCGAAGTGGCAAAGAAGTACAGCACCGGCAAGAGCGGCCAGTTCGTAAATGGAATTTTGGACGCCGCTCTGGAGTCTCTCAAGGCGGAGGGAAAACTCAACAAGTCCGGTCGAGGCCTGGTTGGCATGACCTTCAACAAGCAATCGCCCGAAGAGGCAGCGGAAGGGTAGTAGGAATGGGACTCATCGCAATCGGTGACATTCATGGCTGCCCGAAGACGCTGGATGCTCTTCTGCTGGAGCTAAATCCAGGCTCTGACGATCACCTGGTGTTCATTGGGGACTATATCGACAGGGGTCCCGACTCCAAGGGCGTGGTAGACCGGCTCATAGAACTGGGCAAGAACCAGAAGTGCACGTTCCTGAGGGGGAACCACGAGGCACTTCTGATGGGCTATTTGGACGCCGGAGAAACAGACATCTTCGTCTTCAATGGAGGCTCAACCACCCTGGCCAGCTACGATATGGAGATCGGCGCACTCCATTTTCCGGATACCCACCTCTCCTTCTTTCGGAATACAAAGATGTATCTGGAGACGGAGGATGCGGTCTTCGTACACGCGGGCCTGCGTCCCGGGCTCAGCGTGGCAGAGAACCTGGAGCGCGGAGACGAGATGGTCTTCCTTTGGGAAAGGAGTCACATCCGGTGTTCCAACGAGGAGTTGGAGTGGGAGAAAACAGTGATCTGCGGCCATACGCCGGTACCGAGAGTCATAAATTTGCCCAAGCTGATCAATCTGGATACAGGCTGTGTCTTCTTTCGCCGGACCGGTCTGGGGAGAATGACGGCTGTTCGATGGCCTGAGCGCGAGTTCGTCAGTGTGATCTACGCGGAATGAAGCCGCGTCGGGCGGACCAGGAGAAGTCCCCCCGTCTCACCTTAGAGCGCGATCCAGAAACCCGCCCGGACAAGGGGTCGATGAATGCCGAGTTCCAGAGAGAACAAACCGGCGCGCTGGAAGCCGATCCGTATAAACGGATCCGCGATAAGGGCGAAACGCTTTCGCCTTTGCAGTGTCGTTTCGTCGAAACGAAAAAACAGTGCCGGCCCCAGCCGGATTCCGAGATCTACGTCCAGAGAAGCTCGCGGTAGTTGCAACACGGTCTGTCTGCTGCCCAGGAGGCGGACGGCACCTCCAAGAACGGCAATGGTGCGTATCCCTCCCTCTCCGGCAGGGCGGTACTCAACCGTCAGCCCCGCTTCTTTCGAAGCAAACCGCCCAAGATCCACGGCCCCAAAACTGACCCCGACGCCAGGGATGGCGGCCGGCCCCCAAACCAGGTAGGTACCCTCGAGCGCCTGCGACGCCGCGCCAGGAGCCGTGGTAACTGCCAAAAGAACGCCGAGAAACAAACCAGAGAGCCCGGGATACTTGGGCCGCCCTCGAAAACCGCCTGCTTGCCGGGCACCTGAACTAGAACTCATGCCGCTTCGCTGTGGAATAGTCGGTCTCCCAAACGTGGGGAAATCCACGTTGTTCAACGCGCTTTCCGGTGCCGGTGCCGAAAGTGCCAACTACCCATTCTGTACCATCGATCCCAACGTGGGCATCGTGTCGGTACCCGACGAACGCCTGGATGCGATCGCCGGAATCGCGGGTTCGGCCAAGATTGTCCCGACGGTCATCGAGTTTCTGGACATCGCGGGCCTGGTAGCAGGGGCGTCCAAGGGAGAGGGCCTGGGAAACCAGTTTCTGAGTCACATCAGAGAAGTAGATGCCATCGTACACGTGGTGCGGTGTTTCACCGACGACAATGTGGTACACGTCTCGGGGAAAGTGGACCCGGCGTCCGACATCGAGGTCATCGAGACCGAACTCCTTCTGAAAGACCTCGACTCACTGGAGAAGCGAATCGACCGCACCGCCAAGGCCGCGCGCGGTGGAGACAAGAGACTCAAGGAGGAAGCAGCGTTCTATGAGCGACTCCGAGACCACGTGGGCGACGGCAAGCCGGTGCGAGCCTTTGTTGTCAAGGATGAAGAGGCCGAGTGGCTGGAGTCACTCTTTCTGCTCTCGAACAAACCTGTCTTGTACGCGGCCAATGTGGGTGAGTCAGACCTGCCGGACGGTAACGCCCAGGTAGAGGAGGTCCGAAGGATCGCTGCCACCGAAGGCGCGCGGGTCGTCGTGGTGTCGGCCGAGTTAGAGGCCCAGCTTGCCGATCTTGATCCCGAAGAGCGAGCCGACTTTATGGAGGACCTCGGACTCGATGGGTCGGGCCTGGAGCGCCTTATCCGGGAGGCATACACCCTCCTGAGGCTCGACACGTTCTTTACCGTCGGGCCGAAAGAAGCCAGAGCCTGGACCATCGAAAGCGGCACCAAGGCGCCAGGCGCAGCAGGGACCATCCATACCGACTTCGAACGAGGTTTCATCCGGGCCGAGACCATCAAGTACGCGGACTTCGTCAAGTACGAAGGTGAGGCCGGGGCTCGCGGCAACGGCGCCATGAGATCAGAAGGGAAGGAGTACACCGTAGTGGACGGTGACATCATGCTCTTCCGCTTCAACGTCTGACGCGGCCGGACGCCAGATGCCTAGAAGAGGCGGCCGAAGTAGACGATGATCGATGGTGTCCCGAAAAAGGTCTGGGGCTCCTTGATGCCGGCCTCCAACAACTGAATCCCCTTGGGGAACCGGGTAAACGAATAACCAATGCGGACGCCCTGTGTCATTCCGCGGCCCTGTCCAAAGTGGGCGCCGACCGCGATGGTGCCGCCAATTCCTGGCTTCAGGCGCCCACCCGGAAGTCCAGAGATGGCGTCGTAGGTTCTTTCGTCCAGGTCCAGAAGCCCATTCTCGTTGGAGTCCTTGAAGTACGGGTACTCCCATCCCAGCGTCGGTCCGGCAAGGACCAGGATAAACGGCCTGAAGTCGTCCTCGATCCGATCCGAAAACAGACGGCGCTCGAACCCGATGTGCATCGGGACCATGAGTAGATAGTTGGCCTTGTTCAAAACGTCGCGCCGGCCAAACCGATCAAAAAAGGCCACCTCGCGCGCGTCTTTGCCTGCTCCCAGGCTGACTTCTGCCGTAAAGGACAGGCCACCGACGGCTTTTCGCAGGTGGCCGCCCAGTCCAAAACCGCTGTTTGTGAGAATTACCTGGCCACCCAGGCTCTGGGCATACTGATGCCTCAGATCTCGCAACTCGCGTTGGGTGGGGTATCCAGACTCTCCGGGCTGTGCAGCCGCCAAGCCTGGCAGAACAAGCAGAAAGAAGAGGCACACGAACACGACGACCGGACCTTTTCGGTCTTCTGACCCATGGGGCCCCCATTCAAATAGGATGTAGCGTTGTCTCCGCATACACTGCTCGAAACCGGTCGCCATGCCCTTTGTTCTTAATCTCCTTACTCTCAATAACGGACTGAGACGGTGAAATCGTTCTACCCAGCCTTGTGTTTATTTCTTCTGCTTGTCGGATGCGCACCTTCCGAGCCCGACGTAGCGCCCGTGGAGAGTACGTTGCCGGAGCTGACCTCAAGGGCTGATTCTCTGGCGATGAGGGCCCTGGAGGCCTCAGGTGGCGAGATGGCGCTCCGCAGCATCCCATACCTGGCGTTCAATTTCGGCTCGGCACCACGTGGCAGGCGTCATCTCTGGGACCGCATGTCCGGGGACTACCGACTCGAATACAGCCGAGGTGATACGGCGGTGGTCGTGCTCTTCAATACACAAACGCGCGAAGGAGCCGCCTACCGGGACGGAGCGTTGGCCGCGGATTCGGAAGCCCTGGTCACAAGGGCTTACGGCGCCTTCATCAACGACAGTTATTGGCTCATGATGCCCGTCAAAATGCTTGATCCGGGGGTGACGAGGGCCCTGGTCCCTGATTCGAGCAGCGCCGAGTTCGAGGTCGTGAAACTGTCGTTCGATAACGTCGGGCTCACCCCCGGAGATACCTACTACGTGTACGTTGATCGCGAGACCGGAATGGTCAGGCGCTGGCACTACGTGCTTCAGTCCGGCAGTCAGAATCGATGCGATTGGGCGGAGTATCAGGAGTTGGCGGGTCCGCGTGGAGCCGTCAAGTTGTCGTCTCGAAAGGACTGCACCCGGTCCCAGCTCATGACCGATGGCCTCGCAACGCCCGCGACCGTACCGGAAGGCGCCTTCACCGACCCCAGCCCAATGACAGCCGAGGCCTGACGCGTTGGACTTTCGCCTGCTGATTGCGCGCCGGTACCTGTTGGGTCGGCGGTCATTCTCCCTGATTACCAAGATCACCGGAATCTCCGTGGCCGGTGTCGCTGTGGGAGTGGCCGCGTTGATCGTGGTTCTATCTGTGATGAACGGCTTCTTTACGTTCGTCCGGGACATGCTTGTCTCCCTGGATCCGCACGTGCGGGTCGTGAGCGTGGACGGAAAGGGTCTGGAGGCCAGAGATAGCCTGTTGGTCTCCATCCGAGGAATGGATGGCGTGGTATCCGTCTCGCCCTACCTGGAGGGCAAGGCGCTTCTGGCTTATGATCGGGACGACGGATTCAACAAGGTTGTCATCGTTCGTGGCGTTGAATCCGAGTCCGATCAGACGTTGGGCGCGGCCGTGGAGGCCACCGGTTTCGGCACCCCAGATCTGAATCGAAGGGACGGCCGGCCCGGAGTAGTTCTTGGACGGCGTCTGGGGGAAAGGCTTGTTCTGACGCCAGCCGGAGGGGATCGGGAGGCCAGCCGCGTCTCCCTACTGTCCGCTCAAGCACTGGAGCGCTCTCTGACCAGGGTACTTGGTCCGCCGCAGGTGGCCTCGTTCGAGGTCCGGGGCCTTTACGAGTTGGAGGCGGTCTACGACGAGAGCCTCGTCTTCGTGGATCTTGCGGAGGCCCAGCGGATGTTCAGAATGGGAGACAAGGTCCACGGGATAGATATCCGGCTGGATGACATCGAAAACGCGGGTGCAGTGCAACGTGCGCTGCAGACCCGACTTGGGTCCGCTGATTTTGAGGTACTGACGTGGTACGACCTTCAGAAGTCCCTGTATGCCGTGATGCGTCTGGAGAAGTGGGGGGCGATGGCCGTTCTGGCGCTGATCATCGTCGTAGCCGCTTTTAACATAGTGGGCTCCCTGACCATGATCGTTGTTGAGAAGCGCCGGGACATCGGTGTCCTCCGGGCAATGGGAGTAACGGCCTCGGACATTCGAAAAATATTCCTTGCCGATGGTGTTCTGATCGGTCTGGCTGGAGGTGGGCTAGGACTGGTTCTTGGGCTGGGACTTTCTCTTGCCCAACAGCGTTACCAGTTTGTACCGATGATGGGCTCGGACTCGTTCCTGATAGATTCCTATCCCGTATCGATAGAAATGATGGACGTAGCGGTCATTTCGGTGATCGCGATCGTGCTTTGTGTCCTTGCTTCTATCTATCCGGCCACGAGGGCCGCACGAATGGAGCCCGCTAGAGCAGTGGCATTGGACGGATAGAGAGCGGATTGTCAAAGCCCGAAGAACCCCCACCTTCACGAATTCTACCGGGGAAGCAGGTTTCCAAAGCCCATTTTATCGCCGTACATTCAAGGTTCTGTAGGCGCGTCATTTACAATGAGTGTAATGATGGCGCCGAATCCCACCATTGATCGATAAACAGATGGCACGCAAAGACCAGTTAACCGGCAAGGGCCCCGTCGCCGGAAACCACGTGTCTCACGCCCATAATAAAGCGAAACGTCGCTTCGAGATAAACCTGCAGAAAAAGCGGTTCTTTATCCCCGAAGAGGATCGCTGGATCACGCTCCGCGTGTCAACCACGACGATCAAGACGATTAACAAAAAGGGAATCTCCGCCGTTCTTGCCGATGCGCGCAAGAACGGAGTAAAAGTGTGACCAGATAAGTCATGGCCAAAGGAAAAGACGTTCGACTCAAGGTCATCTTGGACTGTACCGAAAAGCCGGGTTCGTCCCGGTACTCGACGATGAAGAACCGGCGTAACACGTCTGGTCGTCTCGAGCTTAAGAAGTACAATCCTGTGCTGAAGAAGCACACCCTTCACAGGGAGACCAAGTAATCTTCCAGGGCTAAAGGCCCTGGATTCAGGAGATAGACGATGGCAAAGAAACAGAGCTTCGGTGACAAGGTGCTTCGGCAGAAAGCCGATGCCAAACGCATGGCGAAGATCGTCGTGGCCGAGCGCAAGGAAAACGGTCACATCCGGTTCCGTACCAAAATGGTGGATGTGATGCTGGTAAAGGAAGAACTCAAAGCCGCCCAGGGCTAAGAGAAGGAGTTCGTGGCCCTTGGCTGCGACTCCAACCCGTTCGGGGTGTGGCGCAGCTTGGTTAGCGCGCCTGCTTTGGGAGCAGGAGGTCGTGAGTTCGAATCTCACCACCCCGACGAGAGTTCTTTTTTTTCCTGCGCCCGTAGCTCAACTGGATAGAGCAGCGGACTTCTAATCCGCAGGTTGCAGGTTCGAGCCCTGCCGGGCGTACAATGGCTCGGATCCCCAAGGCGACGTGGCCGAGTGGCTAGGCAAGGGTCTGCAAAACCCTGTACAGCGGTTCGAATCCGCTCGTCGCCTCCAAGGTAGGCTTCTCGTAAGTCTATGTTAGACAGCCTCTTGTATCTTTTGATGCGAGGGGCTTTCTGCATTTAGGGAGTTGGCCCTTGGGAGGTTTGTAGGCACTTTTGTAGGCATTCGAAGGTCGGATTGCATACAATTTTGCATACAATGCGAGCGAAGAGCAGCGCACATAAGAATGTGCTGTTATGGCTTCAATTATGAAGCGGGGAGACTGGTACCACCTGTCCTTTTCCGACTCCTCAAAGTCACCCGCTCGTAAGCAGGTAGCCCTAAACGTCAAGGTTCTATCTGATGCCAGGGCGAAATCCAGAGCCTTGGAGAGGGAGTATCTCGCGGGGGAGTTCGATCCCTGGCAGACTAAGCCCAAGAGTAGCCACCTGGGTGAGGCCGTAGCGGCGTTCCTGGCCACGAGGCGGAATCTTAGAGGCCAAACTCAGGCGAAGTACCGGAGCGTCCTGGGCCTGCTTGCAGCGTTTGCTGGCGCCGCGTGCCCCGTTTCGGCATTGAGCGTCGGCATCGTGCAGGACTTTCTTGATAGCACGCCGAAGGCTGCGATCACGAAGCGTACCTACCGGACGACGCTGAGTCCGTTCTTCAACTGGCTCTTGGAGAGGGGAGATATACAGCAAACCCCGAGCGGACAGCACTGTCGCGATACACGTAGGGACCGTGGGGCAGGGGTCTAAATCGTGTCCCTGCTACCCAGTACCTGCTGGCTGTAGAGGCACCCCGCGTTCCAGTGTCGATTTGCGCCTACCTTGCTCACCCATCACTTCTTCGAGATCGCCATGCATCGCTTTTCAATACTGCCCGCTCTCGTATTGGTCGCGGCATACGGATGTGCGCCCCAGACTCAAGAGCCAACCGCAGACGGAACGCCATACGTACTCGCGGCCAGCCAGGTCGAAGCGGGACGCTACCTCATTGTCGTGGCCGGGTGCAACGACTGCCATACCGATGGCTATCTGCAGAGTGAAGGGCAGATCCCGGAGGCTGACTGGCTTGCCGGCTCCGGACTCGGCTGGCGCGGCCCCTGGGGGACGACGTATCCCTCGAACCTGCGCCTCACCGCGCAGACCCTGACCGAGGAGCAGTGGGTGCAGACGCTGCATACACGGAAAGCCCTCCCCCCCATGCCTTGGATGAACGTCAACCAGATGAGCGCGCAGGATGCGAGTGCCATCTATCAGTACATCCGGTCTCTCGGCGCGACAGGTGAGCCGGCGCCCATGGCCGTACCCCCGGACCAGGAACCCCTCACCCCATACCTCCTGCTGGAGCCCCAGAATCTTCCGCCGCCGCCAAGCAACTAGCGACGTAACCCTCCGAAGTGCCGGCAGCCCACATGGCGCTCGCCCAAGCGCCATGAGGTCGTCAGGATGATGTCATGGATTTGTAAGGCTCTGTGGCAGCCGCTCGCGGTCAGGAGGCATTGGGCCGAGGCTCAAGGCAGGGAGACGCGGACCTCTGGATCTGCGACCAGGCCATGCGGGTCATGCGAACCGACTTCCGGAAGGCGTTGGAATCTGAATGAAGGCTATTGCTGCGGTGTTCGACCTAACTTCGCGCGTCCGCGATTCTGCTGGTCGCAGTATATTACTCTGCGCTTCATCGATCATTCAGCCGTTTGGACGAATTTGCGATCATCTGGCTCGTAGTCGTGCCCGTCCCGTCTATTCTGGTCGGGATCCTGGCCTCGAATAAGGGTCGAGAGTTCGTTGGCTTTTTCTTGCTCTCGCTGCTGCTGAGCCCGCTGATCGGTCTGCTGGTCGTGCTCATCATCTCACCCATCAAGCAGGAGGCCGTGCGGGTCCGATTGTGCCGATTCTGCAGGGAGGGTATGAAGAGGGACGCCACCGTGTGCCGCACTGCCAACGCGAGGTGGGCGAGATGCGGCCCGAGGATTCTCCTGCCGCCGAGGCGTTGGACACGCATAAATTCCAACATGGGAAGTGCGTCCGCTGCGGGGCGACGAAAGCCTGGGTCGCCAAGAGCAGACACCACTGCAAGAAGCGGCACCGGACTGCGGCTCGAAAACCGAGGTACAGAATGCACTCTGGATGGAGCCACCGAACGGCGCGCTACGGTACGATTCTTAGATGAGGCAATATGGGACGGCAAAAAGCCTTGTCGCTAAGCAGCCATCCTCGGTTCGTGCGGCGCTTCTGCATAAAACTGGCCTCGATACCTTCAATGCGTACCACCAGACCATTGTGGACAGCAACAACAACGTGTGGCTGATGAGCCAGTGGACGCGCGTCTTGAATCCGGGCCCCAGCGCCGCTGATTGACCCAGGGTGCGTCTCTTAGCCGATGCTCTGGCCCCTGCGAAACCTCTCGGACTCTGTCATGGTCTTGCCAGCGGACAAGACCCTCCAGCAGTCGATCAACACCTCGATTGACCCGTCGGCGGGCCGAGTCTCTGGTTGCGCCTCGTTCTGCGACCCAACACAAGCATCAAGTGTTGTCCTTGCCATCAGCGACCACCTGGGCTGTGATAGCGGCCAGAACCCCGAGCCGGTCAGCAGGCGTCATCCACCGGAAGAAGAGCGGATACTTGAGCTGGTGCAGCGTGCGCCAACGTCGGAACGGACTCTCTCCGCACGCGGTGACAATCTCGGTGATTCGCCTGTTGACCTGGGGTCTATCCATACGCAAGGATAATCACCAGCCGCCCAATGTCACATTCTTGACTGACACGGGAGGATCGCAAGAACCGGCAGTACTTGAGCGGGTGATCGTCAGAGCCTGAAGATGCCTCTGGGCGTCAGTCCGAAGTTCAACGACGTACACCCCAGGCGGCAAGCCGGAAGCGTCCCGGGTGATCGTGTGGCTGCCTGAGCCCATTGACCTATCAATGATCTCGGAGACGCGTCGTCCGAGAACGTCAAAGACGGATATGCGAACGTCAGATGCCGTCGAAAGCCGGTAGACCAACGTAGCGGCGCCGTTGGACGGATTCGGAAAGAGGGGTCGAGGCCGAAGGTCTCCGGTGCCGTTTCGAGGGGCACTTCTCCCACGCGAAGTTGGAGGTTTCGTGGGACGCCGTCGCCAGGGCTGACTACCCGATATCCGCTTCGCGCGTCGGTCGAGAGCCCGGTTGCCCGGTCAAAGACGTGGGCGGAGATGCCAGTCGGGACATCGAAGCCCAGGGACACGATCCCCGGGGAGTCGGTTCGCAAAGTGAAAGCCCACGGCACTGTGACGGCGCGAGCATCCGTGGAGAGTGGATACCGCTCCCCGCCAAACGAGACCGAGACCTAGTCGCCAATGACGGGCGGCTCTGGTCTATCCAGAAGGTCCCATCCAGAAGAGGCGTTTGGCGAAAGAAGTGCAACATTGTCTGTGTCCCGGGCGCTTCCTTTCGAGGCCGATATCCTGATCTCCCGATCGAGGTCCTCCGAGAGCTTCGAGGCCGTGCTGGTCCCCACTGCCGACAAGTCTGGATCAATGAACAGCGTATCTGGGCCTCCGGTGGGATTGAAGAAGGCATATCCTTGGCCAGGCAACCAACTGCCCTCATGAGTGGACCAGCTTCCATTGTAGCCACGCACATCGACGGAACTGCCAGATGCCGTCGACAACTGCGAGAAGGGCACGGGAAAAACCAACGGGTTCCCTACCAGATTCCATCCAGACGTCAGCAGGCGTTCGAAAGGGCGGTCGGTTGGAACGCCTGTTAGCGGGCCTGTGTCAAACCGCCCGGCTTTTCGGGCCAAGACCCAGAACGCGTGTCCCGGGCGGAGAGCGCGCACTTGGGTTGGACCCATTTCCAGGAGGCTACCACCACCGGTGGCCTCAACAAACATTCGCCAGTGGGTTGCGTCAAAGTCTCCAAAGTCGTCCACGAAGACGGAATCCGCCCGGGGGTTCTGCAGGTTGCCCGGAACGGACCTCAGTCTATAGCCGTCCGCTGAAGTGCCGGATGGCACTTCGTAGGTCAACCCAGCGGGAAGGGTTGCAGGGATGGAGCGGTAGCCCTCTGCTGGCAGTCGGCTCAGGTGGCCGACTTCGTCCACGACAGAAAAGAAAAAATCAATTCCGCGATCGCCCGCAGCGAAGGCCGGCACGGTTGCCTCAAATAACTCGCTGCCACCTGGCTCCATCACGACGGAGAAGAACGAAAAATCGCCGGAGCGACGGAAAGAAAGTGAAACGGACGAGAGGTTGAGATTGGTAGGCGAGCCTGCAAGCACCGAAAATCTCAAGGCGTTATTCAGCTCATAAGACGCAGGGACTTCCGCCGCGACAATGGTCGGAAGCGGCACGGGCAATCCGAATCCGATGGTGACAAGGTTTCCGGTTCGAGCAATCGCGATTTCCCGCTCCCCGTCTCCGTCCAGATCGTCAATCGAGGCAAAGGCGCGATAGTCGTGGATGCCTGGTTCTGATCCATCGGCGTTCCGTAACTCAAATTCTTTCGTCAGTATGACGGTGGCATCCAGGCCACGATACAGAAACTCAAGCAACGCTCCGCCGCTTCCTTTCTTATCGGAAAGCATCACCAGATCAGCAGTGCCGTTCCCATCTACGTCTCCAGCGCTCGCAACCAGATGCCCTAAGTCGTTTGCTTGCTCGCTTTGGCCCGAAACTACCTTCCAGACGCTGTGGGTAGCGCCATCCGGCAGCAGGGATCCACTAAAAAAACCACCTGGGCCGCTAGAGCTTTCGGCTGAATGCAGGTACGGCGCTCCGATAATGAGCTCGGGAGGCGTTCCCGGGCTTAGCACGGAGGCAATTGCGCGTCCTATGAACCAATCCCCGGTCCCCACGAAGCCCAGCGCCCTAAGCCGCGCGAACGTAATACGGGGAGAGGCCTGCTGAAGCGGGCTTCCCGTCCGGTCCAGAAAGACAACGCTGACCCCGTCGACCAGGCAACACCCCGCCCCGGCAAGATTTTGGGAGAAGTATTCCGCAGTTCTCGATCCTATGGCAGGATCAGGAATGCCGTCGCCGTTGACGTCGCCGGGTCCTGTCACGGAGGTAGCCGGCAGATCAATCTCTACCACTGACCGTGCAGAGCCATCAGCCCGCAAGAGGAAGACGGCAGCATGGGTGTCACGAGCCGTCACGTTGCAAGCCAGCACGGTCTGGCAATTGTCCGCAGACTCGGCAAACTCATCACGACCAAACGCAGCGGCCAGGTCCGGGATACCGTCTCCATCTACATCCCCCAAGCCAGCCAACTGAACCAGGTTTCCCCTCTGACCCTCTATTTTAGTCTTGTCCAGGACGGAGCCACCCGGGCGCATAAACAGAATCCAGATTGCGTTGGGGGTCCGAGGTTGTGCCGGATCGCCGGGGGCTTGCGGTGGGCGTACCCCCGTCTGGCCAACCGCGATTTCGGAGACGCCGTCGCCGTCCAAATCCCCTATCCCCTATCCCC
>JBLHLC010000030.1:0-54199 GCA_047619685.1 Rhodothermales bacterium | reverse complement strand
GACGTACCGGCCGGCGATATCGGCGTGGGTGCCCGGGAAATTGGATACCTGTTTGGTCAGTATCGCCGCCTGAAAAATGAGTTCACCGGGACCATGACAGGCAAGGGGCTCGCGTACGGCGGAAGCGTGATAAGGCCCCAAGCCACCGGGTACGGGAACGTCTATTTTGCGCGGGAAATGCTGAATAACCGTCGGGATGGGCTAGAGGGTAAATCCTGTCTGGTCTCCGGTTCTGGCAACGTGGCGCAGTACACGGCCGAAAAGCTCATTGAACTTGGAGCCAAGGTGTTGACCCTCTCGGACTCGGGAGGTTTTGTTCTCGCCCCCGATGGCATCAACTCCGAGATGTTGGAATTCGTCATGGACCATCGGCGATACGCTCGGCACCATCGGCTTCTACGACGAACGGCTTGCCAACTCAAGAACACGCCGCGCGGGCGACTCCAGGAATTTGCGACCGAGTTCGGACTGGCCTTTCATGCCGGTCAGAGGCCCTGGGCGGTCAAGGCAGACCTTGCCTTTCCCTCTGCAACGCAGAATGAGATTGACCTGTCCGATGCCCACGATTTGCTGAAAAATGGTTGTTTCCTGGTCTCGGAGGGCGCCAACATGCCCGCTACCTACGAAGCGACGCAGCTCTTTGGGGAGGCGCGCATTCTATTCGGTCCGGGAAAAGCGGCAAATGCCGGGGGCGTCGCGATTTCCGGCTTGGAAATGACACAGAACTCCATTCGCATGCAGTGGACCCGCGAGGAAGTTGACCAGAAGCTTCAAAAGATCATGGCGACAATCCACGGCACTTGCGTGCATCACGGCCAGAAGACTGATAACTACGTAGACTACGTCTTGGGCGCGAATGTGGGTGGCTTTGTGAAGGTGGCCAACGCGATGTTGGCGTACGGCGCAGTCTAGGCCAGGGCGGGAGTCCGGGTTCACAAAATGAAAGGGGCGTGACATCCGGCGCGGACATGAACCCGCGCCGGATGCATGCGTGGAACAGGCATGGCTTTACCCATCCTGGCACTTTCCGAGGTCCGCAAACACTACAGTGAGGCGGGCGTCCGGCGGCAAATTTTGCAGGGCGCTTCCCTTTCTGTTGCAGAAGGGGAATTTGTCGCCCTTCTGGGTCGAAGTGGGTCGGGAAAGAGTACGCTGCTCAACGTGATCGGCGGTCTGGATGTGGCTGACTCTGGCTCGGTTGAATTTGCGGGTGTGGATCTCGGCACGCTCACAGATGACGAGCGGACCGGCCTGCGAGCCCGCGACATGGGATTTGTATTCCAGTCGTTCAATCTGATTCCCACGCTCACGGCCGGAGAAAACGTCTCCCTGCCCCTGGTCTTGACGGGGATGTCCCTCAGCCAGGCAAAAAGCAAGGCGTCAGACATGCTTGGCCTCATTGGCCTCCGTGGTCGCGAAGACACCCGGCCGGACCGCTTGTCTGGCGGCGAGCAGCAGCGGGTGGCGGTGGCCAGGGCCCTGATCCATGGGCCACGGCTTGTCCTGGCGGACGAACCTACGGGGAATTTGGACTACGAGACGGGCCGCCAGATCATGGATTTGCTACACGGGATGGTCCGGGAGAGGGGTGTCAGCATGTTGGTCGTTACCCACGACACAGACTTTCTCCAGATTTCGGACCGGGTTCTTCAGCTTCGAGAGGGCCTGCTTGGGCCAGCCCCCGCCATGGGCGAAAAACTGACCGGGAAGTCGTGATTCGGCTGTTGGCTACAGCCGCGCTGCGGTACTTCGCCGACCATCGCCTGCAGCTGGTGATGTCGGTGGCCGGAGTTGCCATTGGTGTGGCGATGGTGGCCGGCGTCGATCTGGCAACCACGAGTGCCAGCCGGGCCTTTCAATTATCGACCCAGACGGTGTCTGGTTCCGCGACCCTTCAACTGAGCGGGCCTGCGGGAACGATCGACGAAAAGGCGTACGTAGCACTGAGGACCCATTTAGGGGTGCAAGATTCCTCACCGGTGGTCGAAGGATATGTCCGGACTGATGCCGGCACATTCCGACTCCTGGGGATCGACGTGTTCGGCCGCGACGCGCCGGGCAGAGCGCTTGCCGGCTTTCCGTCCCCGGGTGAACTCCTGCTGCGCCCGGATCGGATCGTGATTTCTGGAGATGCCGCCGCACGCCTGCGTACCAATCTGGGTGATTCGGTTCGCGTGAGTTTTGCGGGTCGGTCAAACACGCTTGCTGTCATTGGTGTGGTCTCCCCGCTGGAATCGTCCGGTCGCCAGGGTTGGGTGGACCTGATGGTGACGGATATCTCTACTGCCCAGCGGGTACTCGATTCAGCCGGCCGACTCACCCGAATCGATCTGTTTTCAGAAGAGACCGAGGCATTGGGGGTCGCTCAGCGGATGGGAGAAGCTGTCGTAGCCACCCGTCCCGCGGCCAGGACGGCGGCGCTGTCGCAGATGACCCAGGCCTTCGAGACGAATCTTCAGGCGCTGTCATATCTCGCGCTTGTGGTCGGCATGTTTCTGATCTTCAACATCATGTCATTCTCAGTGGTCCAGCGTCGACCGGTCTACAGCCGTCTTCGCGCCGCCGGGGTCCCCGCAAGACTCATAACCAGGTCTGTCGTGGCCGAGGCCCTGGTGCTGGGGGTGGTTGGAAGCCTGATCGGGGTCGCCGCCGGCGCTTGGCTGGGGCAGGTCCTGGTTGGTCTGGTCACCCGCGCGATCAACGACCTCTATTTCGTGGTGAACGTCAGGGAGGCGGCACTCACAGCGCCGGAACTACTGAAGGCGGGTGCACTTGGGGTGGGCGCGAGTTTGCTGGCTGCCTGGATTCCGGCGCGTCGGGCCGCGCGGGTCTCCGCCGCGGTGGCCATGCGTCGATCCGAAGAGGAAGAGGCGTTCGCCCGTCAGGCCCCACAGGGGGCATTGATTGGGCTGGGACTGGGGACGGTCGGGCTCGTGGTGATTCTGCAGTCGGGGGGAATCGCGGGGGCGTACGCCGGTCTTTTTCTCATCATCGCCGCTTTTGCACTGTCAGGTCCATTTGTCATTCTTCTGACCGTACGCGCGCTTTCAAGGCTGCGTTGGTCTCTCTCGGGGCGAATGGCCTTGCGAAGCATAGACAGCCAACTCAGCCGTACGGCCGTGGCCATAGTCGCCCTTAGCATTTCTGTTGCCGCCGCAGTAGGAGTTGGGGTCATGGTGGGGAGTTTTCGAAGCACCGTTGTGGAGTGGCTCGGGACCACCCTGCAGGCCGACATCTACGTGTCGGCTCCAGGGGGCGGTGCCAGGCTCGGGGGCGGGCTCCTGACGGAAGAGGCCGTCCGGGTAATGCGCGCCTCTCCCGGGGTGGAGGCAACCTTCGGCGTTCGCAGGGTAGAGATCACAACCTCTATTGGCCCAGCAACCGCGGTTATTGTCGAGCACGGCGCAAGGACCCGTGGGGCCTACCGGTTCTTGCGGTCCGCCGCTGCCGACCCCTGGTCAGCGCTGCAGAACGGTAGTGTCTTCGTATCCGAGCCCTTCGCCTTCCGGCACGGAGTCGCGCCCGGCGATACCTTGGAAGTCCCGACGGAACAGGGCGTGCGCCGAGTGCCGATTGCCGCGGAGTACGTGGACTTCGGGTCGGACGTGGGCGTCATGCTGATTGACAGAGCGGTCTACACCGCGTGGTTTGGGGATCCGGGATATGGTGGATTGGCGCTGTATTTGCAACCCGAAAGCGATGTGACGGCCGTTGCGGCGGAAGTATCACGCGCCACAGCAGGGTTTCAAACGCTGGTTGTCCAGTCCAATGCGTCCTTGCGGAGCGCCTCGCTGGAAGTATTCGACAGGACCTTTGCGATAACCGGGGTCCTTCAGATTCTCGCGCTGGTGGTTGCTGTCATTGGCGTAATAAGCGCGCTCTCTGCGATTCAGTTGGAGCGCTCGTGGGAATTTGCTGTACAGCGCGCCATAGGGATGCGGCGTGGAACGTTGGCGAGGCTCATCCTCCTGCAGTCTGCGATAATGGGTTTCCTGGCTGGAATGCTGGCCCTTCCGCTGGGTCTGGCGCTTGCCGCAGGCTTGGTGTTTGTCATAAACAGGCGGTCCTTTGGATGGTCACTGGATTTCTCCATAGCGCCCGAAATCCTCCTGCAGGCCGTATTCGTGTCGGTCGCATCGGCTGTGGTTGCGGCCTTGATTCCTGCCTGGTCCACCGGGGCACGTTCCTTGGCAAGTCGCTTGAGGTCCGCCATTGGATAATCCGCGCGCAGCCGTCCTCTTGAGAGGCCTGGTGACTCTGCTGATCGCGCTGACCCTGTCAGCATGTGATGCCCCCGAGCCGGTCACCTCGCTGAGTCTGAGAGAGGCACTCTCGGTTGATACCACAGGCTTTGATCGCGCCGAACCCGGCTACCGGATCCAGTTTCCCCGGGACCATGGCGCACATCCCGGCTTCTATCTGGAGTGGTGGTATCTGACTGGCAACCTTCAAGGGCCAGAAGGTCGGCCTCTGGGTTACCAATTCACCATTTTCAGAAACGCCCTTTCTCCACCTCAGGCGCGGGCCCCTTCGGCCGGAAAATGGACTACGAATCAGTTGTACAGTGCGCACCTGGCCATTTCAGATCCGAACAATGACAGTTTCGTGAGTGAGGAGCGCTTCTCGAGGGGGGCACTTGGGTTAGCTTGTGGTTGCGTGGACTCGACTGGTGTCCGCGTCTGGATAGAGAACTGGCGGATGGAAGGGCCGGAAGATCTTTCGGAACTACGACTCCGTGCCGAAGGGCAGTCTATCGGTTTGAACCTCACACTGCGACCCGAAAAACCGGTGTTTCTTCAAGGCGAGGCGGGGTACAGCGCAAAAGGAAACCAGGAGGGACAAGCGTCTCACTACTACTCGATATCACGATTGAGGACCACCGGCACGATTCGGTCAGGTGCCGAGACAATCGCCGTAACGGGCGACTCCTGGTTCGACCGGGAGTGGAGCACGTCCCTCTTGGCACCGGATCAGCGGGGATGGGACTGGTTTTCCATTCAATTGGCGGATGGTCGTGACCTCATGCTGTTCAGATTGAGGTCAGACGGGGGTGAGGACTATATGGATGGATCCCTGATCGGTCCGGGAGGAGAGAAGCTGGCCTTCAGCACGGCCGGGACCCGAATGACCCCGGTCCGGGTGTGGCGAAGCCCCGAAACCGGATCAGAATACCCGGTTGCCTGGTCGCTTGAGATTCCGGATCTGGATGTACGACTGGATGTGGAAGCCCAAATGGACCGGCAGGAGTTGAAGACGCGTGTGCCGTACTGGGAGGGCATGATTCGTGTCTCCGGTGAAGGCCCGACGGGCCGTCTGACCGGGCGCGGCTTCCTGGAAATGACCGGCTACGGTCAGTGAGTCGTTATCCAAACCTGATGCTGCCCAGACCTGAGCTAAGGCGACGCGCCGGAGATCAGGTGTTCGACCCCATCCGTAAACGCTGGGTGCAGCTCACGCCCGAGGAATGGGTCCGCCTGCACGCCATTGAGTACCTGATATCCGTCGCGGGCTGTCCCAAGGGTCTCATAGCCATTGAGAAGGGACACCGCGCAGATGCGGGCATACGACGAACGGACATCACGGTCTACGGACGTGATGGTAATCCCTGGATGATTCTTGAGTGCAAGGCACCCGATATTACCGTAGGCCAGAACACCCTCGATCAGGTATCCCGGTACGCCAGCGTGCTCGGGCCCCAATTCGTCGGTGTCACCAACGGCCTGCAATTGTTTGTCGCGAAGGCTGGCTCCGAGGGTGATTTTGGCTTCGTACCAGAGTTTCCCCCGTTTCCGAAGACCACCCCTGCTTCCCCATACCAAATGCCCGAAAATTACCGAGCCGAACTTGCGTCAGCTCTCCGGGCCGTCACGGCGGCCGCAGAACTGACTGAGCGGGTGCGTGCATCTAGATCCCGGGACACGCTTCAGAAGGGGGATCGGAGTCCCGTGACGGTGGCAGACTTCGGCAGTCAGGCGCTTGTGTGTCGAGAACTGCAGGCCAGCTTCCCGGATGACCCCATTATTGCCGAGGAGAATGCAGACGCACTTCGGACCGCGGAACATGCGCTGACCAGGAGTCGGGTCGCCGAGTTGGTCCGAGAAAGTGTGCCCGACGCGACTAGCGACGACGTGCTGTCCTGGATAGACAGAGGTACGGCCAAGGACTATTCGGATCGGTTCTGGACGCTTGATCCCATCGACGGCACAAAGGGCTTCTTGCGCGGCGATCAGTACGCGGTTGCCCTGGCTTTAATTGTGAATGGGCTTCCGGTAGTGGCGGCGCTTGCCTGCCCCGCTCTTCCCAGTCTTCCTGAGGGCCCGGCAGGGCTCATTCTGTTCGCGGTGAAGGGGGGCGGTTGTTTCCGCTTGTTGAGCGGGCAGCGCCCGGAGGAAGCAACCCGGGTGTTTGTCTCAGGCGTCGATGATCCGTCTATGGCCCGCATGGCCGAGTCGGTGGAATCGGGACATAGTTCTCACGGCGACTCGGCCAGGGTTTCGACTGCCCTTGGAATTTCGAGGAAACCCCGACGCATGGATAGCCAGGTCAAATACGCGGTCGTGGCCCAAGGCGAAGCGGATCTGTATATGAGACTCCCGGTCCGCAAGTCATACTCCGAAAAGATCTGGGACCACGCGGCGGGCGCCCTGGTCGTGGAAGAAGCGGGCGGACGGGTGACGGGCGTCCACGGCGTGCCGCTTGAGTTTACTCACGGCTCCACGCTGGTTGCCAATACGGGTGTCGTGGCGTCAAACGGCATGATTCACGATGCCGTCCTGGAAGTTCTGGCCGCCGCCGACATCAAGGCGGTTTAGAAGGCAGTTGCATACTCCACGCGTTCAACTGCAATCTAGCGGCTATTGAAGCCGCGTGGCGCTTCAGGCAAACGCGTCCACCAGCAGATCGCACGCATTCGCAAGCACGTCAAACTCCTTGGCATAACAGAAACGAAGGAAGTCCTTCCCGTCGTCAGGGTTTTCGAAGAAGGACCGCCCCGCCACGGCACCGACGCCCGCCCGATCCACTAGGGTCCTTGCGGCCATGTGGTCGTGGTCAAAGCCCTCGAAACGAGTCCGCAGGCCCGAATAGTCCGCCAGGACATAGTAGGCACCCTGTGGCCGGTTGGCCTGGAAGCCGGCGGCCTCGAGTGCATCACACATCATGGTGCGCTTCTTCTCGTAATCCACCAGCATATTGTCGTAGTACGATTGTCCCATCGTTAGGCCCCGCGTAACTCCATGTTGAAGCGGCGTGGGGGCGCAAATGTATACCAGATCGTTGATAAGCCCCATTGGCTGGATCAGACGCTGTGGTCCGACGGCGTACCCCATCCGCCAACCGGTCATGTTGAAGGTCTTCGAGAACCCTGAAATGGTTACGGTGCGCTCATAGGCGCCCTCGAGAGACGCCAGAGATACGTGGGAGCGACCATCGTACAGCATGTGCTCGTAGATCTCATCGGTAAGCGCATAGAGGTCGTACTTCTCCAGGAGCCCAAGCAGGCGCTCCAATTCGGCCTTGGTCCACACCTTTCCATGTGGATTACCCGGTGTGTTCACCAGGATCACCTTGGTACGGTCCGTAATGGCCGCCTCGAGTGCGTCAAAGTCGATGGACCAGTCCGGGGCGGTCGTTTTGACGAACCGCATATCGACCCCAAGGAGCGACAGCATGTTGCGGTGATAGCCGTAAAAGGGCTCAAAAAGGATCACCTCGTCCCCGCGGTCGAGCAATCCCAACATGGCGCACATGAAGGCGCCCGTTGAACCAGAGCTGACCATTACGTCGTCGGGCCCCTCCACGGGCAATCCGTTGAAGCGCTGGGCCTTTTCGACCAGGCCGTCCCGCAGTTCAGCAATCCCGGCAAAGTGCGAATAGATCGACTCGTCGCCATCTATGGCTGCCTTTGCCGCCTCCTTGATGGGGGTCGGGGTCGGCATATCGCAGATGCCTTGTCCCAGGTTAACCCCTCCGTGCTCCTTGATCAGGATTGAAATCGCCCTGATGTCACTCTGTGCAAGGCGGTTTGTGCGTTCCGAAAGGGGCTTCATGGGCAATTCAGGGGATGGGTGATTCCGGGCAAAGCCCAAAACAAACGCGTCAGGCGGGGGAGAACGGGCGCGTCATGCGCCGAAAACGATCCCGCCGGGTCTCGGCAACGACGGACGACGAGTATAACAAATCGGACGAGCAGGTAACAAAACGGACAATTCGAGCCACGTTCCCGACAATTGGCGCCGCGGGCATCGATTCCAGCGGAACACCCCGTTCTCGTCAACTGGTGTTTCAATACTGTCTCACAATTTCTGCAAGTCCGATGAAAGCTACTGCTACGCAACAGTGCGTCAACCCGAGATGGGGGCTGCCTCGCATTAAAATGCTTGGTTCTCTCTTTCTGTTGATTGCACTAGTCGCCTCCACACCTGCCCTTGCGCAGACGGATGTCGACGTGGAAATCACCAAGGGAAATTCCCCCGACCAGATCGCCTTCGTGGGGGACGTAACTACCTATTCGATAGTCGTCACCAACAACAGCACAACGGTCGCGGCCGACGATCTCGAATTTGTCGATGATCTTCCTGAGGACCATCTGGGTCACGCCGCTTTTGGCGTCCCATTCAACGTTAGCGCCTCGCAAGGGGTCTACGTATACGATGCCGGGGCCAATACGATTACGGTCTCCGACATTGATCTCGGGCCTGGCGCTTCGATGACCCTCAGTTATGATGTGGTTGTCGTGACGCCTTTTGAAGGCGACTACACCAATACGGCGTCGATCACGTTCCCGCCTGCATGGGTTTTCGACTCCAACTTGGCCAACAACACAGTTTCCTATCTGCTGAGCGTCAAGGAGGCCATGAAATTCCCGGCCAAGTCCTCGATTCAGGCCATGGTGCTGTGCCAGAACGAAGCCGACGACTTCCATGTCATCGCTGGGCAGATGAACGGCCCAATTCTCCGCTCCATTCCGGACGGGTACTCCCTTGGCAACCGCCGTTGGTCTACTTCGTCAGTAGGTCTGCCGGTCGAAAACCTCGTCGTCAACGACCTGTACGTCGTTCGTAATTCCACATCGGGTGTCGCGGACCTGGTGTTCGCAGCCGTTTGGGGTTACGACGGATTGTACCAGACGGACGACTGCGGAAGGACCTGGACCACGGTCAACTTCCCGGGCATGGCCCAGGAAAGCGATCCGTTCAAGATCGTCTATGCCATCACGCTCGGCCCCGGTGGACCCAACGTCACGGCCGACCACCCGAACGGATTCATCCTCTACGCTTCGGCGGACCGTGGACGCATCTTCCGTTCACTGGACGGCGGTATCACCTGGGACATGACGATGTCATTGCCAGGCGGCAGCTCCGATACGCCTTGGGCGCTTGCGGCTGACCCGAATACGCCAGGGCTTCTCTTCGCCGGCACGTTCGGCAACGGCCTCTTCGTGACCCGTGACTACGGCGAGTACTGGGAGCGCACCGGCAATGCCGGACTCCCCGGATCGGGCGAATTGCACATCTTCGATCTGGAGTTTGATCCGGAGAAAATGCCACAGACCCTCTGGGCAGCCACTGCACAGGGTGTGTTCTTCACGCAGGACGAAGGCGCCTTCTGGGCCGAACAGTCAAACGGTCTCGAAGTCACCGGCAACAACGGTGTCTCCTTCGTCTCCAAGCAAGCACGGGCCATCGCGTTCGGCAAGCCGAACAATGGAACCGCTCTCCTGGACTACAGCCTGTACACGGCGGTCTGGGGCGCAGGCATCTTCAAGCTTGAGGGCGACCGTTTCTACACGAACTGGGATCCCGTTCTGCTTCGGAACCTGGAAGCCTCGGCCATCCTTGTCTATGGCGACAAGCTGATCGTAGGTACGAACGGTCAAGGCATGTACGAGATGGACCTCGCGGCGTCTTCGACGGCTAGCGAGCCGGTCTCGACCGAGATTCCTGAAGGCTTCGCGCTTGGTCAGAACTACCCGAACCCATTCAATCCCAGCACGTCGATCTCATTCGATCTCCCGGAAGCCTCTGTGGTTCGTCTGTCCGTGTTCGATGTCCTGGGACGCGAGTTGGCAGTACTGGTGGATGGCAAAATGAACGCCGGAAACCACGCTGTGACCTTTGACGCGGCAGGCTTCGAGAGTGGGATGTACATCTACCGCCTCGAGACTGCAGCACACACCATGACCAAAAGCATGGTCCTGATGAAATAGTTCTCGCTTGCTGCGAGAGACAGTAGCGTAGCGGAGAAGGGTTGGGACGCGGGCTTTATGGCTCGCGTCCTGACCGTTTCTCGGACGCTTTCCGACAGCAGTCGGACATAGAAGAAGTCTTCCTGACAGACCGTTTCGGCCATGGTGAAAACGGATCGGTCTATTTCTGCTCCGGATGCGACAAATAAATCCACGCATGTCGACTTGTGGATATCGCGCCGTTCTCGAAGGGCAGACTCAGGCAAATCCTCACCATAAATGAAACCCCCCATGAAAGTCTCCGCCTTCCTCAGCCCAGTCCCGCCTCGGCGCTGGCGCGGCTTGCTCACTGGCCTAGCGGTCACCTTCCTGATGGTTCTGGCAGGTTCAGTGCCGGCCAGCGCGCAGACCGCCGTGGACCTTGTAATCGGGAAGGGCAACACGCCCGACCAAATCGCTTTTCCGGGAGATGTCACCACGTACACGGTGACACTCACCAATTCCAGCACCACTGTAGCTGCTGATGATATTGAGATCACCGATGATCTTCCCGAGGATCATCTGGGGCACTCCATATTTGGCGTTCCCTTCAACGTGATGAACACGCATGGCACGTACAGCTACGATGCCGGTGCGAATACCATCACGGTGACGGACATCGATCTTGCTCCTGGCGCGACGATGACCCTCATGTATGACGTAGCCGTCATAACGCCTTTTGAGGGTGACTACGTCAACACGGCTGCTGTGACGGCTCCTCCGGCCTGGATCTACGATCCGGACCTGTCGAACAACACCACGTCGTACTTGCTTTCAGTGGCCGAGCCGCTGAAGTTTCCAGCCAAGTCTTCCGTTCAGGCTCTGGTAGCCTGCCAGAACGAGGCTGACGCGTTTCACATTATCGCCGGCCAGATGAATGGCCCCATCCTTCGGTCGGTCCCCAACGGATTCTTCCTGGGTGGACGGCGCTGGTCAAAGTCAACGGTTGGGCTCCCTGTGGAGAACCTGGTCGTGAACGACCTCTTCGTCGTGCGTAACCCCACATCCGGTGTGGCTGACGCGGTCTTCGCGGCCGTTTGGGGCTACGATGGACTGTATCGCACGGACGATTGTGGCCGGACATGGTCCACGGTCAACTTCCCCGGCATGGCCCAGGCGAATGACCCATTCAAGATCGTCTATGCGATCACCCTCGGCCCCGGCGGACCCAACGTCACCCCTGAGCATCCGGATGGCTACATCCTGTACGCCTCGGCTGACCGCGGACGCATCTTCCGCTCGCTGGACGGTGGGATCACCTGGGACATGACGATGTCTCTTCCTGGTGGTAGTTCTGACACGCCTTGGGCGCTTGCAGCCGATCCCGACACACCTGGTCTTCTCTTTGCCGGCACCTTCGGAAACGGCCTCTTCGTGACTCGCGAATACGGCGAGTACTGGGAGCGCACCGGCAACAACGGGATTCCTGGACAAGGTGCCCTGCATATCTTCGACCTGGAGTTTGATCCGGAGAAAATGCCGCAGACACTGTGGGCAGCCACAGCGCAAGGCGTGTTCTTCACGCAAGACGAAGGCTACTCATGGGCCGAACAGTCTGACGGTCTCGAAATCACCGGCAACAACGGTGTGACGTTCGTGACCAAGGAAGCCCGCGCCATTGCGTTTGCCAAGCCAAACAACGGAACGACGCTTCTGGACTACAGCCTCTTCACGGCCATCTGGGGCGCAGGCATCTTCAAGTTGGAAGGAGACCGGTACTACACCAACTGGGACCCCGTCCTTCTCAAGAACATGGACACCTCGGCTCTACTGGTGCACGACGGTACCCTGATCGTGGGTACGAACGGCCAGGGCATGTACGAAGTCAACATCGCGGCTTCTTCCACTGCCAGTGAGAGCGAGGGGGCCGAGATTCCTGAGGGCTTCTCCCTACAGCAGAACTACCCCAATCCGTTCAACCCGACGACGTCCATCTCATTCGACTTGCCGGAAACCTCGGCGGTTCGTCTGTCGGTGTTTGATGTCCTGGGCCGCGAATTGGCTGTCCTGGTGGACGGCAAACTGACCGCAGGTGCCCATGCCGTCAGCTTTGACGCCACCGGCTTCCAGAGCGGGATGTACATCTACCGGCTGGAGACGGCCGCGCACACGCTCACCAAGAGCATGGTGCTGATGAAATAACCGGGTGCCGCTGAGGCACTCTGCCTGAGTAAAAGAGCAATACGAAAACGCGGGATTCCGGCTTGTCCGGGATCCCGCGTTTCGCTGTTTTAGATCTCTATATGAGACGAAGTTCGCGATTTGGAACGAAAACCGGCTAGGTGAAACGCGGAATAAGGCTCAAAATGCCCTTTTTTGTCGGATTGGGCCTCGGGACGGTTTTCGGCCCCTGATTTGTAATTGGATGGCTGACACCAAATAGAGCGGGGCTTCAATGCGCCCCATCAGCCATGATCGGACTCCTACTACTTGTTATCAGCCTTGCCATTGCTGGCGTAGGTCTTTATCGCGCCGAGCGCAGCCTGTTTGCTCGCGGCGAGTCTGCCGCCGACGCCTCGGCCGCGCAGCTCAGAGAGGCTGCGGAGGCACACCCCGTAGAGCTTAATCCCAACTATACGGAGGCACCAGTTCGCTCGGGAGCGTCTCCGGCTATTGGTGCTCTCGACGTAGGTGGCATTCGTGGATCGGGTGACGGAGCCAGCGGTGACGGAGCCAGCGGCGACGGAGCGCGTGGCGACGGAGCAGCGATTCCCTTGAACCGCGGTGTCAACGTGGGCGGCGACGGCGCTCGGGAGCCCGCGGCGAGACCCCGGACGGCAAACGATCATATTCTGGTAGTCGATCTGGACCAGAAGGTGCGGAGCCGCCTCCGAGAGATTCTTGGCGACTCCTACTCGGTGGTCGAGGCTGAAAACGCCACCCGGGCGGTGTCGATGATGTCTCGGCGTCAGCCGGCGCTGGCAATCGTTGGCTCGAACGTCAAGGACCGCCACGGACGTCCGTTCTGGGAGTGGATGCGCCGATCAGATACGCTCGGTACCATCCCTGTGCTCTTGATCACAGCCCTCACGGCCCACGAGGACATTGCCGATCGATTTGATCACCTTCCGTACCGGCCGACTTCAGTACTGCGCAAGCCGCTCTTGATCGATGAAGTCGGACGCACCGTTTCTCGTCTCATCGACGGGCAGGAGGATCCCTGGGGCACCGATAACACCTGGGGGAGCTTCTCATCGGGCAACGACGAGGACATCCGATTCGTGCGAAGGGCACAGGAAGATGTGGAGGCAAACATCGCAAACCCGTCATTTGGTGTCCGGGAGTTGTCCGCCGAAATGGGCCTCAGCGCTCGTCAGTTGCAGCGCCGTCTGCGTGAGACGACGGGCCAATCTCCCAACTCCTTCATTCGGTCCATCAGGCTGCAGCAGGCTGCTCACCTCCTGGAACACGGATCGGAGCCCGTTTCTCAGGTGGCCTACGCAGTAGGGTTCAATAGCCTGTCGTACTTCGCCAAGTGTTTCCGGGAGCACTTCGGACGCAATCCTTCAGAGTTCACCGTACGTCATCAGAGGCCGGTTCCGACGGATGTGTAGCAGCCTTGGTCCGACCGAAAATGCGCCGCAGGGCCTGACGCCAGGATGGGAAGTCCGTCTGGTACGTCAGGCCCGCACCGGCAGTATTGGTAAGGTCCGCGTTCTGAAGGATGTCTCCTTCCCTTCGGAAAAAGACCTGCGCGGAAACAGAGGGACTCAAGCGCACCTCAACGACGAACTCCCCTTGGATTCCCTGTGCATTGGCTCTGGTGTTATCCGTACTCGAGCCCTGGTACACGCCCTCGCCCCGAATGATGAGCCGCTCGTCCAGGAGTCGAAGCGCCACACCGTACGTGATGTCAAGGTCCTCGGCACGCTCTCCCTGGACTCCAAAGTTGAAGTCGACGTTTGGAATGGCACCGGCAAGGAAGCGGCTGAGCTGCGAGGAGACCAACTGGGAGACGCTGTTGAATGCCAGCTGTTCGCCTGCTCCAGCGCCCAGGTTGTCGGTGGTAAGCTGGAAGGAGTTAGTGAGCAGGACGCTGGTGGCATACTCCGTAGCGCGATCCGGCCGGTTTAGCCGGGCCTCGATAGCCTGGAAATCGCCCAGGGCGTTCTGATTGGACTGGTCGATGGAGAGGCCCAGGAGAACCTGCGGCGAAAGCACGAGGCCGGTTATGTCAAGTTCAACGACCAGCGGAATGAGTGCTCCCCCAACGCCTATGTCTTCCAGGCCCGTCGTGCTTGCGCGGGTTCGGTACGCCGCCTGAATGTCCAGACGGGCATTGATCGGATCACCAATCCAGGAAAGTGTGCCGCCGTCCTGAATGGTAAATCGCCGCACGAACACTTCGCCGGCGGTGAAGAGGTAATCGCCTCCCAGAACTTCCAACTGCCCGAAAACCTCGAATTCACCCTGATTGCGTCGAATCTGGACGCGGCCCGCGCTCTGGGCATTGATCACATCCCCCAAGAGAGGGTCGATCACCAAATGCACGACCGAACCGCGCGGGGCCTCAATGTTCAGGTCCATGTCCAGGCCATCCAGGAACTTCCTTTCGGCCGATGCGCGGCGCGCCAACAAGGAGGGACGCCGGATTAGGCGCTCCAGGTCAGGAATCCGACCCGACGAGTCGGCGAAGATGATGAAGCTGGTGTCCCCCTGCTCAATCGTATCCACGATGGGGATGAACAACTCGCTATCCTGGCGCGTCTGGCCGGCGGCAATCCGCAACGTAGCATTGGTCAGGGGCCCGGTGAGACGGGCTTCGCCGGTACCCCGGATGACTCCATAAAACGGCAGTTCGTCCGTCTCGGACCTGTTCATTATCAAGAGGTCGTTCAACTCTCCCGTCAGATTAAACGAGAAGAACCGGTAGTCGTTGAAGAGCAGGGGGCCAGAAACGTCGGCGGATCCCCCGTCGTGGTCCACCAGTCGGGCCTGATCGATGTGGATGGCATTCTTGTCAATGTGAGCCTTGCCGGTCAGGGTATACCGGGTGCCGACGGTCGGGACTCCAAACGCACCATCGCGTATCTCCACTTCGGCGTCCACAACCGGGGAGGCGAAGGCTCCCGTCACGGTTCCAGAGCCGGTGGTGTATCCCAGAAAGCGATCCGCGGATTCGTTGAACACGTACTTGAGGAAAAACAGGTCGCCGCGCTCGATGTCAGCCGACAGATTCCATTCGCCGGGGTCGAGAGCGGCCGGCGGGCGAAGCGTTCCGGCAACGCGGACGCGATTCTCAATAACCTCCAGGACGGACTCGGAATCGACCGGAAGGGTCACTGCTGGCTGTATGCCCAGGGCCAGGCTGATCTCGTTGGAGCCCGCAGGGCTGCTGGTCTCCAGTTGCACGTCTCCAAGCAGCCGACCGTCCAGAACAAGTGCCGGTACCCGGGCAGAACCCGTAGCAGTCGGTCTCGCCGGGCCGCCCGAAAAGCGAATGTCGGCAGTCAGGAGTCCGCCCAGTTGGCGATTCAGGTTTCCGAATTCGGTCACTTCGGCCAATTGGAGAGCCCGGGCGACTACCGAGAGCGTATCGCCGAAGGCAGGGGAGAGCGTGCCGTCTACGGCAAGACTCTGCGTGCCCGAGATATCGGTGAGTCGCAGGCCCTCAACCGTGAAAGCGTCACTATACAAATCCACGACCGTCGATCGTGCAAGCCCCCACTCCAACTGGCGAGCCCCTAGGGCAAGCGTGTCGATCTTGAGTCGGGTGCGGTCGTCCATCAGGACGGTCTCCGCAGAGAAGGCGATCGGACCGAGACGCCCGCCGCGATCCGCCAGAATGGAGACACGGCCAGTGCGGTCAGCCAGTCGAATCCGCAGGGCGGGAGAGGGAAGGGCTGCTGCCGTAGTGGTCAGGGAGTCGGCGCGGACGTCGATGGCCAGACGCAACGCGTCCTCGACGGGTGCGCTGAAGCGCGACGCCAATTCCAGGCGGCCAGTCGCGGCGAGAAGACTGGAAGAACCCGACCGAAGCACGGGTGCCTCCAGCGACAGGCTAGCGGAAATGGTTTCTGCGCTGGCCAACAGGGAGACGCTGAGCGTGCCACCTCCGTCCAGACCGGAGCCGGGGCTCCAGGCAGCCAATGCCGCCAGGTCAGCAACCTCTACGAATCCATCAATCGAAACAGACCGCAAACCGGCCGACTGAATCAGCGCGGCCCTGAGAACCGAGACGTCGATGTCGTAATCTGCCGCTAGTCCTTGATCGCCCAGATAAGGCTTGCGGGTCTCTCGCCTAGCCGCGTCGGCAAGCGCCTTTACCCAAAACCGTCCAGCATCCACTACGATGCGCGGGTTTCGAGACAGGATCAACTGCCCGGTGGCCACGGAGCCCCCTATATCGACAACCCGGACTGAGTCGCGGGGTGTCATCTCCACGAGCAAAGACTGCTCAGGAATGCTTGAGGTAACGCTTCCCCGCGTCAGCGAGGATGGTCCCACGGCAACCGAGGCCGTACCGAACAACTCCGGGAGGTTGGTTACCGATGCATCCACCGTCGCATTGATGGCCGTGGTCAGGTCGGGATTTCCGGTCAGCTCTCCCAGCTCAAGCTCCCGGGCTTCAACGTGGACATCATACTGTGCTATTGCCTGGCCGGACCAGCTGACCGATGCACTTGCACTCCCTGCGGTCTGCACGATTATGGCATCCACCGAGCCAACCGTCTTCTGAAACACCCCGTCGAATCGGACAAGGCCCAGGCGCATCTGGCCTATGAGAGATTGACGAAACGTCCCGGCCGCCGTACCAGTCAGGGCGCGGGCACCAAGCCGTCCCAGGTCGGCAAGGTCTACCGTCAGGTCAACCGCAACCTGGCCATTCACATCAGTCGAACCGGCGGACGTTAGAAAGGCCCGACCCAGGTCAAGAGAAGTGGACTCCGCAATCCCGGAAACGCGGAGCGCGGAGCCGGTTCGTGGGGCACTCCCCGAGGAATCTGCAGCGCTGCCGGCAGCCACGTTTCCCACGAAGGTCACCATTCCGGCGCTGCCGCCGGCTCTCAGGTCCACTGCCAGTTCGCCCGCCAGTGGGAGGGAGCCGGCCAGGGAGCCCGCAAGAAAGGCCTGGGCATTGAGCGAGTCCAGTGAGAGGCGTTTCGGGATATCGAGAGAGGGCCACAGGGCGGCCAGGTCCCGACGAAAGAGCGGGGTAGCCGCCATCTGAAGATCAACAGCGGCAGAGTCAGGCCATCCTGCAACAGTACCGGTCAGGTCGATCCGGGACCGGCCAGATGAGAGCCGCAATGTCGAGACTACAAAGTCATCGAGGAAGCCGGACGCCCTGACCTGGAGGACTCCATTACCTCGGAGGGGCAGTCGAGGGATCAGCGCGCTGAGCTCGTCAAACGAAACCCGAGATGACTCCAGATCGATATCAAATGCCTCCGAAGCAGTCCCAGGGAGGGTGCCCGACATCCGGATCTCAGACCCCAGAGATCGCAGGAAGGCTTGATTGACAGTTACGCCAGCGGAATCGACCACTGCCTGGGCAGATGCTTCGGCCAGAACCAGTTCCGTCGCATGGGTGGCTCCAGTCCATAGAGCCGGAAAAAGGCGCGCCGAGCCGCTCAGGAGATCCACGAGGTATTCGTCCTCAGACCGCTCCAACCGGGCATCAAAGGCCAGGTCAGAGCCGAACACAATCGCGGTCGCCGGGTCGTCCTCACTCGCAGAGGTGATGGTCCCGCCGGTGGTGATCAGTCTGGCCGACTGAAAGCTCCAGGGCGAGTCCCTGGATTCCGGCGGGATCCTGGGATTCAGAAGCCCGGACCAGTTGCTGACACCGGCCGAGTCCTCCGAAAAGTGAAATCGCGGGTGTTTCAGCTCGACCCGCCGCGTGTCGACTCTGCGGCGAATGAGATCTTCCCAGGACGGGCTTACCAGGATGGAATCAACCGCCAGAAGAACGTGCCCCGACGGCCCCAGGATGCGGACGTCAGTGGCCGTGAACGACTGAACAAGGTTGCCCGTCAGGCGGCCTATGTGCAGCGACCCTCTGGTGGACTTGCCAAACTGGACTTCGAGCTGCCTGGCGATGGCGTCGCGACCTATTTCGGTCCGGGTGGCCGCGAAAAATACGACGACAAGTACCAGCACGATGGCACCCAGAGCGGCTGCCGTCCGTTGGGAAATATGCTTGAGAGGGATCGCCATGCGGGGTGAACGCCACGGCTCTTGACCGGTGCCCAATGTCGGCGGGTGTCTACGCGGCCGGAGATCCCGCTACCAGCACGTGCCTCCAGGCCGCCTCGACATCTGCCAGAGCTATCCGGTCGGTAACGTAAGCGGCCCCGATCCGCTTGACCAGCACCAGTCGAAGGATGCCCGCCTCGACCTTCTTGTCGGACCGCATCGCGGCCATCAACTCGGCCAGAGCCATGTCGGCAGCGATTTTGGGGACAGGGATCCGGCTGACCAGCATGTCTGCCCCTCGGTAGTCCAACTTTGGGTTGTACCTGCGCGACAGATAAAGTGCAGCCCGCATACCGATGGCTACGGCCTCCCCATGCGCGAGAACCTCGTAACCCGTGGCCTGCTCCAGTGCATGACCAAACGTGTGTCCAAAATTCAGGAAGGCACGGGGGCCATGTTCGCGCTCATCACGACTGACAATATCGATCTTGACCTGGCACGCGCGTCGCAGGACTTCTCGAACCACCGTCACATCCCGGCCGGCAAATAGCTGCCAGTCTTCGCTCAGCATTTCGAACAATCGCGGATCGCCAATCAATGCGTGTTTTACGACTTCGGCGGCTCCGCTCATCCATTCGCGCTCAGACAGGGTCGCAAGCGTGTTAATGTCGGAATGTACCAGGGCCGGCTGGTGGAAGGCACCTACCAGGTTCTTTCCGGTGGCATGATTTATCCCTGTCTTTCCGCCCAGAGAACTGTCCACCTGGGAGAGCAGGGTGGTCGGAACGTGGACGAGAGGAACACCCCGCAGAAGTGTGGCCGCGGCGAACCCCGCCAGGTCCCCAATCACCCCTCCGCCCAATGCCACAATCGGCGTTTTTCGATCTATTCCCCAGCCAAGGGCCGCATCGTAGATGGCCTTGAGGTGTTCGGAATTTTTTGTGGTTTCGCCGGGAGGCAGTGCGAGGACGCGCGGCTCCCATCCGTCGGATTGAAGCACCAGATCCACGGTTCTGCCGTAGAGTTTTGCGACCGTGGTGTCACTGACCACCAAGACGCGCCCGGGGCGAAGTCTGGCTTCGCGCATGGCGAGTGCCAGTTCCGATAGCGGACGGAATCCAACGGTGTAACCAACTCCTGAGGGAAATCGAACGTGGAGGGCGTTGTCTGATCGCATGGGCAAGTTTAATCGAGCCAGATAAGTGTCCCCGTTGGCCCCTGGTCAGGGTTCCTGGGTACCGGATTGATCTCAGTTGGCCCACAAGGTACAGGAGTTTGCGCCATTTCGCCCTGCGTTTTCACGTTTCAGACCGGGCATCGCCCAAAGGGCCGGCCTTAGCTTGGGCGAGGCAACTCCGAACCACCAAAACCAACCATGTGCCTGATCCTGTTTGCGCTTAACGAGCACCCGGACTACCCACTGGTCATTGCCGCAAACAGGGACGAGTTTCTGGCCCGGCCTTCTGCCCCGGCGGGGTGGTGGAGTCCTGCAGAGGGTACTGGTGCCCTGGGGAGTGCCGAGGAGGTCGCCCCGGCTAGCATTCTGGGGGGGCGGGACCTGGTCGCGGGTGGCACATGGTTGGCCGCATCGCCATCGAAGGGAGTCGCGGCCGTAACAAACGTGCGCGAGCCCGGGAAGACACGACTCGACGCGTTGTCTCGCGGGGGGCTCGTGACGGGCATGCTCGACCATCCCGAGGGGACCGCCGCGTATTTGTCAACGATCGACGGGTCTTCGTACAACGGATACAATGCCGTGGCTTTCGATGGCAGGAAGGCCTGTTTTTCGTCCAACAGATCGGAGAGACCGGGGGAGACTTCGTTACTGTCCCGAGGCTTCCACGGTCTGAGCAACGCCACGCTGGATACGGCCTGGCCAAAGGTCACAGCGGGAACGGCAGACCTGATTGTCGCAACCAAGGGACTCCAGGGAGACCGCCCACGCCTCGATCCCTTGTTCGAATTGTTGGCGTCCCGACAACCTGCTCCGGATGACCAGTTGCCCGAAACGGGCGTCGGACTGGAAAAGGAGCGCAAGCTGTCTCCGCCGTTCATCCGTATGGAGACCTACGGGACAAGATCATCGGCAGTTATCCTGGTCCGTAGCGACGGCCTGTGCGTGTTTTCCGAGCGTACACACCCTGTGCGGGGAGCCACCCACGAGGATCGGACATTCAGCTTTCAAATGGAATTAGATACATGGGATCGCGCGAAAACAAAGTCCGTGTTGAGATCGGACGGGAGAACTACCGTACGGCCATAAGCGCCCGCACCCACTCGCTGGTGGCAGACGAGCCAACCGGACTCGGTGGATCAGACACCGGACCGACACCCTACGAGTTCCTGGGGGCAGCCCTTGGAAGTTGTACGGCCATAACACTTCGGATGTATGCCGATCGCAAAGAGTGGCCCCTTGAGGCTGTCCGGGTTGAGGTCAGCCACGAGAAGGTCCACGCCAAAGATTGCGATTGCGAAACCGATGCGACGGGTCGAATCGACCTGATCCGCAGAGATATTTGGCTCGAGGGGCCCCTGGACGATGCCCAACGTGGGCGTCTGATGGAGATTGCGAATCGCTGCCCCGTCCATCGCACGCTCGAGGGCGACATCGTGGTCAAGACCCGGCAGGTCTCACCCGCCGCGACGGGAAACGCCTAGTCCGGGGCTGTCTGACAAGATGGGCACGCCGCCCTCAAAACGGACGCCCACAAACGGGTCGTCGGAGAGAAGGTCGGCGCCGTCCAGGTCGGTGTAGTCTGCGACCGAGGCCAGGTGGCACGCGGCGGTGATGGCCAGGCTACTCTCAACCATGCAGCCCAGGACGACTCCCATGTCTAGGGACCGTGCAAGTGCGATGAGTCCCAGCGAACGTTCGAACCCGCCGCATTTGGCCAGTTTTACGTTGATGGCATCGGCCGCTCCGGCAAGGGCGAGCACGTCCTCCGCGCTGCGCACACTCTCGTCGGCCACCAGGACCGGCCCCGAAGGGTTGGCCAGCAGGCGTCTGAGAAGGTGCCAGTCTTCAGGGTCGTTCGCGGCGATGGGCTGCTCGACGAACACAACGTTCAATTCGGCCAGTCTGGGGATCGCACGCACGGCGTCGGGGATGGACCAGGCCCCGTTGGCGTCCACGCAAATCGCGGCGTCTGTCAGGTCCCGGACGCGCCTGGCAATCTGAACATCCATCTCAAGATTGCCCGAGCCCAATTTTAGCTTCAGTGGAGCGTTGGAGGGCAGCGTTTCCAGCGTAAGGTCTTCCAGGGTCTCGGGAATGGAGACGGTCTGAAACGTGGGCCGGGTCCGGGTCGGATCCAGGCCAAAAAGGCGATAGAGCGGCTGTCCAATCCGCTGAGCCCACGCATCGTGCAGTGCCATGTCCAGCGCGCAAATGGCGGCGTCAGGGCCGGCATGAAGGTCGCCAAGCCATGATCTCACCGGGGGCGGTTCGTCCGATGTCCAGGCCGGGAGTTTCACCGAAGCCAGCCAGGAGCGTGCGTCATCAAAGTCTATCCCCAGGTAGGGAGGGAGACCGGCTTCGCCCAGGCCACCGCCGCACTCGACCAGGACATTGGTTCGGGTGTGAGACACTCCGTGGGCAATACGGAAGGGCCGGGTGAGAGTAAGAGGAAGCGCAGACGTGTGGATTTGCATGGTGAAAGTTATGCCGGCCCGTCCATTTTCAAAGCCAGAATGTCTGAGGGCCTCCCTCGGAGAAGGCCGCCTGGTTCCGGGTGTCAGGGATATCGAACACGGGAAGCTCTGAACCCGCTGAAAATACAAGGCCGGATCTGACCCCGGCGGTGTCCGCGATCCAACCAGTCCAGGCACGTGCCAGGACGGCCGCCGCCGCGCCCAGGACGGCACCCACTGGATGCACCTGAACGCGGGCCGTCCGCGGGGCAGGGCCCGTCAGTGAGACGCCCAGAGGCGCCCTGGCAGAGGGGCCGCCTGACGGGTCAGCCCGGGAAGCCACCGAAACCAGGCGATCTATGGCCGCGCGCGACACCCGACCCGAGCCGTCGCCGCAGCGCACGTCGCCGCAGAGATGGGTCGTTGTTGCCACGATTTGAGGGAGAAGATCCAACACGAGTCTGTCGCCGCGCCGCGCATCCAGAGCGTCCGCCAGTCTGATCCGTATTGCCGGAATGTTGGCCGCCTGTGCCAGGGAGTCCAGGGAAACGCACAGGTTCAGCACCTGGCTTGGAGACATGGCGTCCGCCATGTCTCCAAGGGAAAAGAGGTGGGGGACCATCGGGACGTTTGCAGGAAGGGCAGAGATGACCCGGCTCACATAATCCCAGGCGTGCGCCACCGCGTCCCGACCTTGTGGGCCCGGCGCTGGGGTTGGGCAGATGTTGACCTGAAGTCCTGAGACGCCCGGAGGGACAACCACGGAGTCCGAGCCGTCCCCCAGACCGCCTGACGTGGCCCAGAGCCTGAGTCCAAGCTCACAGAGCTCGGAAACGGTAGACGCCTCCGCGGCGGAGCCAAGCTCCGCCACGGAGGCGTCTACCATGTGTTCGATCAGGTTGGCGGGCAAGATGTAGGGCGGGGGACCCGTCCTACGGCTTGCTTAGGGCCGTGAAGAAGGTCGTTATCTGGTCGTTCTGGACGCGAAGTACGCGGACAATAAACGAGTCCCCGGACTGAATGTCTGCGTAGATCTTTCGGAAATCTTCCTCAGACGCGACGTCCTTTCGATTTGCCTGTGTAATCAGGTCGCCGTCTCGCAATTCTCCCTCTCGGTAAGCCAGACTGTTTTGCTCCACTCGAGAGAGGACAACGCCCTTCTGCGTGGGTTCAAAACCTGAACGGGAAGCGGCGGCGGGGGTGAGCGTGCGAATGGATACCCCAAGGTCGTCGACGGGATCAGCCACTCCTCCCTCCGGGGCAGTGTTTCCCTGCTGCCCGGTCGCATTGGCTACGATGTCGGAGCGTCGGCCAAGCTCGACGGTCACCGTACTCTGCTGGTCGTCGCGCGTGATGTCCAGCTTGACCTTGGCTCCCGGCGGAAGATTGCCAACCGTCGTGCGGAGTTCGTTGGGGTCCCTCAGGCGAATGCCATTCACACCCGTGACCACATCCCCGATCTTCAGGCCAGCCTTTTCAGCCGGAGAGCCGTCCATGACACCCGTCACCTGCGCCGCTCCGCGTGATACGTCCAGCACTTCCGCCAGCGACCGGCTGATCGGGAGGAAGTTGAGTCCAAGTGCGCCACGCTCGACCTCTCCACTCTCGATGAGTTGCGAAGAGACGCTCTCCACAACATCAACAGGGATGGCAAACCCGATGCCCTGGCTTCCGCCGGATCGGGAGTAGATGGCGGAGTTGATTCCGATCACTTTGCCTCGAAGGTCAACCAGGGGTCCACCGGAATTCCCCGGATTAATCGCCGCATCCGTCTGAATGAACGACGCAAAGAGGTTCAGGTTGGACAGATTGCCGCTGGTGCGGCCCAATGCACTGACGATTCCAGACGTGACCGTGTTGCCCAGGTCCTCGGAAAGCGGAGAGCCGAATGCCATCACCCACTGTCCCACATGGATCTCGTCAACATTTCCGAAGCGGAGATAGTCCAGGTCGTCCGCCTCTATGCGGATCACAGCCAGGTCACTCTCTGGATCCGACCCCACTATTTTCGCATCGTAGAAATCACCGTTGAACAGCTGGACTTCCAGGTCGTCCGCACCGTTCACTACGTGATGATTGGTGATGATGTACCCGTCCTTACTGATGATGGCGCCGGAGCCGAGGGCTTCCGAGCGAAGCTGTTCGTTTTGTCCGTCCTCGCCGTTTGGTCGTTGATTGAAGAACTCCTGAAACGGAGTTCCATCAAATGGACTCTGGCGCTCCACGACCCTGCTGGAACGGATCTGCACGACAGAAGGATTGACCGATTCGGCAATGGCTATAAATGACGCCTCGAAATCGGCAATCGAGGGCGGCGTAATCGGTCCCGCGGCGTCGGCGACATGCGACGGCGTCGAGCTCGCTGCCAGCGGCCCGGCGGTGGTGGAGGTGCCCACCCGCTCGCCGGCATCCAGCCAATTTGCGCCCACCGTCGCAGACAAGATGCCTGCTGCGAAGGCCCCTACCAGAAGTACTGCAACGGATATCCGTCCAAACGCTTTCATATCAGTCAATAACTATGCTTTTTGTCAAAAACGGTGCGGCATCCCGGTGATGGTCCGGTTGCCCGCGCACCAACAAATGTACTCACCATCAACGTTTGTCACGGACCGCTTGGTATGCGGGCAAGAGTGTCTTCTGCGTTAACGTTGCCTCGCCCGTGTTTCCACTTCGGCCCAGACCCGGAGCAGGTTCTCGCCAAGAATACCGCGAACTTCCTCCTCAGAGTACCCCTCCTCCAGGAGAGCCTGGATCAGGGCTGGATACGTGCTCACGTCGTGCAGGCCAGCCGGCAGCGCAAAAACGCCGTCGAAGTCGGACCCGAGCCCAATGTGGGCGACTCCCACAAGGTCTCGCACGTGATTGATGTGAGCCACAACGTCATCCACTGTACCGATGAGTGTGCGGTTGCGCTGGTCACTCATGGCCTGGTGGAACGCCTCGCCTTCGAGCCCTGACTCGGCCAGCGACTCCTGGATTGCCTTCTGGGCCTTTCTTCCCGTGGTCTGGTAGTCCTCGCGGAGGAAGCTCGATCCAAAGGTGATCATTATGACGCCGCCGTTGGCTGCCAGCGCGCGAATCAGGTCATCGCTCATGTTGCGCTCCCAGCCAGGCGTGAATGCGCGCACGGAGGAGTGGGATGCGATAACCGGCGTGTCGGTGACTTCCAGCACATCCCTGGCGGCACGGTCCGTCACGTGTGAGATGTCCACCATGATCCCCAGAGCGTTCATCCGGCGGACCGTCTCCTTGCCGAGCGGGCTCAGCCCCTGCCAGGTCCCTGTCGAGTCATAGGAGGAGTCAGAGAGGCCGTTATCCAGACCATGTGTCAGTGTGATGTAGCGGATGCCCCGGTCGAAATAATGCGTCAGGAGCCGCGGATCGTCTGCCACGGGAGAGCCGTTCTCCATTCCCATGGGAAGCGAGATGAGTCCCGCAGCATGGTTGGCCCTGACATCCGCCACGGAGCGGGCAGGTGCGAACTTGTCGGGGGCTCTGGAGATGAATCCTTCCACCATATCGATGAGCGAGTCCGCGAGGGCCGCCGCCTTGTCTGCGTCTCCCTGCAACTCCGGCGGGATGTAGATCGCCATGAACGGCGAATCAAGGCCGCCAACTCGGGCACGCGGGTAATCGAAGTCTCCGCCGTACGTGGCCTGGGTAACGTCCTCTTCCCAGACGGTCATTCGGTAGGGAACGTCGATGTGCCCATCCACAATGATGGCATCTTGTGCCAGCGCCAGGGCGCGATCGCTGGTGCTCTGGGAAGGAGTGGACATACAGGCAGTGAGCAATAGTGGAAGGAAATAGGCGGTGCGGGGCATGTCAGGTGGATTCCCCGGTGCGTTGACGAAGACCATCAAGAAGTTTACCGTGGATGCCCCCGAACCCGCCATTGGACATGATCACGGCCACGTCTCCGGCCTTCAGATAGTCGTTCAGCATGGGGAGAAGTCCGTCTGCCGAATCTGAGGCTGCCGTGTGGACACCCTGTTCACCGACGCGGCGCAACAACTCATCGACCTCAATAAAGTCATTCCTGTTGTCGTTATGCCGGAACGGGGGCGTCGAGAGAAACACGGCGTCCGCGTCGCCCAGTGCCGCCTCATAGCCTTCCTGAAAGACACGCCGGCGGCTCGAGTTTGAACGCGGCTCAAAGATGGCGACCAGCCGGCGGGTCGGCCACCGTTCACGCATGGCCTGCAGCGTGGCGCGCACCGCTGTGGGGTGATGGGCGAAGTCGTCAATCACGGTGACACCGTCTGCTACCCCACGGACTTCCTGTCGGCGTCTGATCCCGGCAAATGTTCGCAAACCGTCTCGGAGCGCATCGACCTGCACCCCTTCCCCCAGGCTCACAGCCAGGATGGCCAGGGTATTCATGAGGTTGTGATGACCCGACAGAGGCAGGTGGAACGCTCCCACATCCTGGCCCCAGGCAATGACCCGAAACCGCTGTCCGTCCTCCGTGGCATCTACCTCAACGGCCCTGACATCGGCCGCCTCAGACAGCCCATACGAGGCCAGCCCTCCGTGACACCAGTGGGCCAGTGCTGCGACTTCGGCATCGTCGGCATTGAGGACCAGCACACCATCCCGGGGGACCGAAGCCGCGAAGAGCCGGAATGCTTCCCGATAATCCTCCCAGGTGTCGTAGATGTCAGCGTGGTCGAACTCCATCGAGGTAACTACGCCCACGTCCGGTCGGTAGTGGAGAAATTTGGGCCGTTTATCGAAGTAGGCGCTGTCGTATTCATCGCCTTCGACAACGAAGTGTCGTCCCGATCCCACGCCGTAAGACCGGTTTCCGTTCACCATCACCCCGCCCACCAGAAATCCGGGATCGAGGCCGGCTGCGCTCAGAGCGTGGACCAACAGGCTGGTCGTGGTGGTCTTGCCGTGGGTGCCTGCGATCACCAGGGAGCGTCGGTCCGTGAGGAAATAGTTGGCCAGTGTCTCAGGAAACGAAGCCTGGACAAGACCGGCCTCCCGTGCGGCGGCTGCCTCTACGTGGGTGGGCGTGCAGGCATTACCGACCACAACCAGCCCGGGGGCGGGATCGAGATGATCGGCGTTGTAGCCCTCATCGACACCGATACCAAGTTCGGCCAGCCGTGTCGACATGGGAGGCCACGCGGCCGTGTCGGATCCGCGCACGCCAAAGCCCGCAGACTGAAGCAGCCCGGCCAGCGAGCCCATTCCTGTTCCGCAAATACCTATCAGGTACACGTCCTCCAGGCTCTCGGCCGGCGGAAGTTCGGGACGCTCGAAGATCCGGAGATGAGCGTCCGGAAGCTGCGAGATGTCTTTCATTGGGGTCTACGCCTGCGCGTCCTGATTGCTGAACCTGGCCGAAACCGAGTCAAAGACGGAATACATGACCGGTACGATGACAAGGGTTAGGAAGGTCGCGAACGTGAGTCCGCTGATGATCGCGGTCCCCATGGGTCCCCAGAACTGCGTGTTCTCCGACCCGAACTGGATGTTGGGATCCAGATTGGTCAGCAGGCCGACAAAATCAATGTTGATCCCGAAGGTGAGCGGAATCAGTCCCAGGACCGTGGTCATCGCGGTCAGCAGCACAGGACGCAATCGAGTGGCGCCGGCTTCAATAATGGCGTCATGTTTTTCCATCCCACGCTTTCTGAGCTGCATGGCATAGTCAACAAGGACAATATTGTTGTTCACCACGATCCCGGCCAGCGAGATGACTCCGATGAACGTCATCAGGCCGTACGGCGTCCGGGTTAAGAGAAGGCCCAGGAGCACTCCGATCAGGCTCAGACCCACGGCCACCATGATAATAAACGGGCCGCTGATGCTGTTGAATTGAGCCACCATGATCATGAAGACCAGAGAGACACCAACCAGAAGAACAAGCGTCAGGAAGCTGAAGCTTTCGTTGAATTCCTCGTTTTCCCCCGTGTAGGCCAGCCGGTAGCCGGGCGGGACGATCTCCATGTAGGGCACCAGGAGTTCCTGAACCTCACCCAGGATGGCTTGCCCGTTGAAGCCGGGCGCTGCATCGGCGGACACCGTGGCCACGCGGTCCAGGTCCAGGCGCGTGATCGAGCCGAGGCCTCCAGAAAGGCTGAGGTTGGCAACCGCGGTCAGGGGTATCTGCTGACCCTCTTCCACGATGGTCAGGTTGTTCAGGCTCTCAAGATTGGCGCGGTCTGATTCCCTGAGCCTGACGGTGATGTCATATTCCTCTTCGCCGTCACGCCATTTGCCCGCTTCGGCGCCGTTGATGGCAGAGCGCACCGTGGAGGCCACCTTGCTGGTGTTCAGTCCGAACCGGGCAGCACGCTCTCGATCAATCTCGACCTTGAGTTCGGGACGGCCCGTATCCAGGTTGTCGCGAACGTCAACCAACCCCTGGATTGCACCGGTGTCGGATGCCTCTACAAGGAGTTGTTTGACCTCCGCGGTCACGCGCTGGATGACGGCAAAATTCTCTCCCGAGATTTCAATATTGACCGGTGCCCCGGTGGGGGGGCCATTGGAGTCCTGGGTGATTTCGATTTCTGCTCCGGGAATGCCCTGAAGCTGGTCGCGAATCCGGGCCAGCGTGGCCGGCGAGGGCTCGGGCCGATCCGCGTAGTCAACCAGGTTGAGGGTTACCCGGCTTCGCTCCGGACTGGCACTGCCGCCACCAAAGTTGCCGTCTCCCCCGACCCCGACGTTGACCAGCAGACTCTTGACACTGGCTTTTGCGGACGCGGTGGCGTCCAGCAATCCGCGGATTCGGCCGTGAACCTCATCGGCCATCTGGTTGGAAGCTTCGATGGTCATGCCAATCGGACCAGAAGCAGTGATGTTGACCAGACGAGGATCCGTGGGTGGAAAGAACTCTGTCCCTGTCGGCGCAATCCCGAACATGGTAAGAATCGCCACGAATGCGCCCAGCGAAGAGGCCAGGAGGCGGGTCCGGTTGTCGGTGAGGATAAGCGTTTTCCTGCGGTTGAAGAGCCAGCCCAGACCACCCACGCCCGCGATGATCACGGGGAGCGCCATCAGGTTCTCGATGGTGTTGAGGGGCACATCCCGCTCGCCCAGAGACATGAATCCCAGGACGCTCAGGGAAACCGCGGCGAAAATCAGGCCCGCCCTGACCGAACCCTTGCCGCCCAGATAGATCACTTCCAGCGTGTGCACAACGATGGCGAGCAAGCCGACGGCAAACAACACGGCTCCGGGAATAAGGGGGACCAGGGCGGCGTTGGAACCCAGCGTGGCGCTGGCAATCCCGGCCACGACGAGGAGCCCAAATCCTGCGGTCAAACTTACCAGCGCACCGGCATTCCGGAGCATGGCGTGGCGCACGCTGTAGTCCCGGATCAGCATCCAATTGAGAACGCCCCGGTATCGCTCGATGACACGAGGCAGTCCCGTGCTTACAAAGCGGTCTCCTAGCGGCTTCATCACGAACCGATGAAGCAGAATTAGCGTCGGGACGGAAATGCCCAGGGCAACAGCCGTCTTCCAGTTGGCAAGGCCAATCATCAGGCCAACCGTGGCGATGATGCCGGTAAAGACGAGGCGCTGGAGTTTGGTTCGTTTCGGCTTGTCTTCAGATTCCAGGCGAATAAAGATGCCTGTTATGACCGGATTGATAATGATGGCCACAAACAATGAGCATGTCAGCGTGACGATCAGCGTCAGCGGCATATAGCTCATGAACTCGCCGATGATACCAGGCCAAAAGAGCATGGGGACAAAAACTGCCACCGTGGTGAGGGTGGATGCAATCACCGCGCCGGCCACCTCGGCGGTGGCCAGTCGTGCGGCCTCGAACCGCGGGTAGCCCTCCTCACGGAACCGGTAGATGTTCTCAATAATGACGATGGCATTGTCGACCAGCATCCCGAGTGAGATAATCAGCGAGAACAGGATGATGAAGTTCAAAGTGTATCCCATGGCCTGGAACACCGTGAACGAGATGAACATCGACAGCGGAATGGCAATACCGACCAGTGTGGCGTTGCGGACTCCAAGGAAGAAGAGCAGGATCGCGATCACGAAGATCAGACCACTGATGATGCTGTTCTCGAGGTCCTTGATGAGTTCCTCTACCGCCTCGCTCTCGTCTCCGGTAATGATGACGTTGGTGCCCGTGGGAAACGGGAAAACGTTCAGCGCACTCTGGACCGCTGCAACGGTCTCCAGAATATTTTCACCGGAGCGTTTCTTGACGTTCAGACTAATCACGGGAAGAGTCGTCGGGTTTTCGGCCACCACTTGCAGATCGCCCTCTGTCTCTTCGACCTGATATACGGCCAGCCGGGAATACGACTCCCGCTCTTTGAAGCCGAAGGTTACTTCCGCAATGTCACGGATGTAAATGGGCATCCCCCCGGGGGCCTTGACCACCAGGCCGCTGATCTCATCGGGAGCATTGAATGCGCCATCTACCCGAACCAAAAAGTTGAGGTCATCCACATCCACAGACCCGCCCGGGATGTTGGTGTTCTCGTTCCGGATGGCGTCCACAACGTCCTTGAATGCAACGTTATAGCCCTGCAGGGCGGTCAGGTCGACATCAATCTGCACTTCCCGCTCCAAGCCGCCAACAAGGTCCACTTCCAGGATTCCGGAAATGGCCTCGAGTTCTTCCTGCAAGTCTTCGGCGACTTCCTTGAGGCGCGGAAGGGGATAGGCGGCCGACAGGTTGACGACCATGACGGGGAACTCGGAGAAATCAATTTCCGCTACGACGGGCTCCTCTACGTCGTCGGGCAGATCTGCCCGGGCTACGTCAACCTTGTCACGAACCTTGGAGAAGGCTTCGTCGATGGAGATGTCCGGTTCAAACTCCACGACGACGTTGGAAACGCCTTCGGTAGATGTGGAGCGTATCTCCTTGATTCCATTTACGTTTTGAACTTCGCGCTCAATGTGCTGCGTGATGAGGGATTCGATGTCGTCCGGAGATGCCCCGGGATAGACCGTCGTCACCACGATGATGGGGACCTCAATGGAGGGGGAGGCCTCCTTGGGGATGGTCACATAGCTGTAGATGCCCGCAAGGACCAGCGTGACAGTCAGAACCATAACTGTGGTTCTGTACTTGATGGCAAGATTGGTAATCGTCATTGTTCGCTAGTTCGATACGGAGCGATTGGCGATCTCGATCACGTCCCCTTCGGTCACATTGCTTTGACCAACGACGATCACTTCGTCTCCGGCTCGAAGGCCCGTTTCGACGACGGTGCGGCCCTGGTAGGACGGGCCGAGCGTGACGGTCCTTCTTTCGGCCAGTTGCATGGTGCCGTCGCCGGGTGAGGTGACCACGAAGACAGACGAACTGTTTTCTTCCCTGAGGATGGCGTTCACGGCCACAACCAGTTCGTTTTCTCTCTTTTCCCGGGTTACCAACAGGTTCGCGATCATCGCAGGCTTCAACTGCCCACCCGAGTTGTCCACTTCCACCTCGACGCGAAAGGTGCGGCTTTCAGGGCTTATGACGCTGGCGGCAAACCGCACGGTGCCCTCAACCGGTGGGATGCCGTAGGAAGAAAATGAGGCGCGCGCACGGCTCCCCACCTCGATCTCGGATGCGTATCGCTCCGGGACGCCGGCAACGATATAAACCCTCCTGGTGTTGACTAGACGTACCACCGCGCTTCCTGGCGAGAGTTGTTCGCCCATGTCGGCGAAGTGTTCTTCCACTGTCCCGGAGAACGGGGCCGTGATACGGGTGTTGTCCACGGCCTTGCGCGCCTGGGCAACAGCCGATTCGGCCTGGCTCCTCTGGGCCTGGGCCTGGATCAGTTGGGTTCGTACGGTCTCGAATTCCAGGGCGCTGACTATAGAGTCCTGGTAGAGGGGCTGCTGACGGTTGAGGTTATCCTGGGCCAGATTTTCTTGCGCTTTTTGGACTTCCAGGATGGCCTCGGCTTGCCTGAGCCCCGCCGAAAGGAGATCGGAATCAAGTCGGGCAATGACCCCGCCTTGTGCGACTCTGCTTCCAAGAGGCGCCAGGTACTCCAGTGTGCCCCCGGCCTGCGCGGAGAGGGTGGCGTCATCCGGTGCTTCGATCGTACCGGTAATCTGAACGACGTCTTCGAAAGAGGTTGGCTGAATCGTCTCAGTCTCCACCCTGACCACCCGGGCACGTGAAGTAGGGCCGGCCGGGGCCGGTTCGGGTACGGCGCCCTCGCCGTCGGACGCGCAGCCGGAGACGAGGAGCGTGAGCACGGCAAGGCCAGTTGCCAATCGAGAAGATGTCATTTTCGGTCTGAATATGTGTTTCACCGGAGCCTACTGGTTGGAGGTAAAGGAAGGGTCGCTCCACTCGGAAGGGGCTCCGACCGCTGTTTCGAAGGCGGATTGGGCCACCAGGAAGTCGTGAATTGCCTGGAGGTAATTGAGCTTGCTCTGATCCAGTTGGCTCGATGCATCGCGCACTTCCAACGGGCTGGCGACGCCTTCACGCAGGCGCGCCTCTGCAAATGTGTAGTTCAGTTCCGCGCGGTCGACGTTCTTGCCTTGACTGGCCATCTGCTGACGCGCGGTTCTGAGGTTTCTCAGGGACTGGTCCACCTGAACGGCTACGGACGCCTTGAGAAACTCATGATTGACCTTGGCCTTGTCTACGGAAATCCTGCGCTGCTGAATGCGGCGATGAGAACCCAGACCGTTGAAGAGGGTCCAGCTGAGCCGGAAACCCACGTTGACGCTTGTATCCCAATAGGCGTCGCTGAAGTAGCCCAGATCCTGCGTGCCGTACGAAAACGGGTCGCTCGGGTCGCTCGTCGCGATGGTTCTGCTGGTTGGGATATTCCCCGTGTAGCCGACATTCAGGAAGGCGTCGATGTTCGGGAGGTACTCGGACTGGGCCACTTTGAGTTGAACGTTCTCCAATTCGATGGCGATGCGCGACTGCTGCACATCGGGCCTGCGGAGCAATGCCTCGTTCATTGCCTCGTCGCGGGCCACCAATAGTGCACTGGCTGCCTGCTCCGCCTCGAGTGCGCCGCGCAACTGGATGTGTTGGTCTGCGGGGATCCCGAGAAGGAGCTTCAGATTGTCAAGGGAAGCATCAGTCCGGTTGCGTGTCTGAGCCAATTCAGTCTCCAGGTTAGCGAGATTGACCTCTGCACTCAGCCGCTGGAATTTGGGCGCCACGCCCTCGGCCACCTGTCTGGCAACCTCGCTCGTGGTGGCCCGAGACCTGCTTACACTCTGTTCCATGACGCGCGCCTGCTCGGCGGCCAACAGGGAACCGTAAAAGGCGTTCTGGACCTGATCAATCAGCACCTGCTCCTGGCGGTCCACCGCCGCCTGGTTCATGGGCCCTAACCACTTGGACGCTCCAGTCGCTCCCAGGATGGCTCTGCCGTCAAAAAGCTTCTGGGTGATGGTCAGGCTGTTCGAATACTGGGTAGGGACGGCGAATGGGTTGTCCCCGGAGGACTGAACAATCCCGGCGGCCTGTTGTCCTGCCCGCTGGCGGAGGAAGAACTCTTCGACGGAGATGGGACTGGTTTCGGCGTTGCCGTCCGTGCGAGCCTGTTCGTTGAAGGACAGCCATTCAATAAAACCGAGTCCCTGAAAAAAACTGCCGGCCGAACTTCCGGAAAAAGGGTTGGCCGAACGCACATTCCGGGTATAGCTGGACGACAAGGCGATCTGCGGAAACAGTTCGGCCCAACCTTCCAGCACCTGCGCGTCGGCGTTTCTCTTGTCCAACCGGAGCGTCTGCAAAACGTTGTTGCTGACGCGTGCTATCTGCACCGCCTCGTCGAGGGTCAGCGTGATCACTTCGGTTCCGGCGGTCTGCGCACCGGCAGTCGCTGGCAGACTCAGGGCCACGATCACGGCCGCGAGCAGGGGGCGCATCATCTGTTTTCTTGACATGGGTGGGCTAAGCTTGGTCCAGGAGGAGGCCATCAAAGAGGAAGGATGTTAGGAAGGCCGCCCAGGAGGCGGGGTCTTGGACTTGGTCGGACGCGGCGTCGGGCTCGCCTGCAGCGCGCCGGAGCGCCCTGTGCAACTGAAGACCGTTGATATTGCCTATGAGCATGGCGGCCACCGCTTCGGCAGGAAGAGGCCGCATGGCACCTGCCTCCATGGCGCGGCCCACGTGGACCGACAAAGCGCCAACGGCTCGCATGCGTTGCTTCAGGAAGAAACTGGCGCGGTTACCGCTATCGGAGACACACATCCGGTGCGCCTCTTTGGTCAGAATCATGAATAGCTCTCGCTGGGCCTCAAAGTATTCCAGTGACTGCGTGACAAACCCCGAGAACCACGTGCGCGCCTGTGAACGCCAGACGGCGGCATCTACGTCCTCTTCCGGGAAAGCCCCGCGAATGATGGCCAGGAGATCATCGTAGATCTCATCGAAAACGGCAACCAGGATCTCCTCCTTCCCGCCGGGGAAGTAGTTGTAGAGTGTGCCCTTCCCAAACTCCGCGCGACTGGCGATCTCGTCCAGAGTCGCCCCTACGTAGCCTCTTTCGGCCAGGACAGACTTGGCTGCGGAGAGCATCTGTGCTCGGCGCGTGATGCGCTCGCGATCGCGGCGGTTCAGTCCGTCTGATTCAGACAGCAAGAGGCTCGACACAGGTCGGCCCGGGATAACGGGATCTTGCATGCAACAGCCGGGGGATGGAGGAGGTTACCAGAATGTGACCAGTCAGTCATATAGCGACCGGTACGTCATACTCTAGCCCAGGATGCGAAATCCGATGCAAAGAAGACATGAAGGTCCCGCCTTCGTTGATGTCCTGATGCACGCCCGGTCCGTCCGCTTGCCCCTACACGTAGTCCTCAAGTTGGTTGGCATGCAGGTAGTCTACCACGACCTTGACCTCCTGGCTATTCTCGCGATTGCAGACAAGGACGGCGTCCTCTGTGTCAATCACCATGGCATCGTGCATTCCCACGAGCACCACGAGACGCTTCTCGCTGGCTACCAGGCATCGACTGGAACTGTGCACCACGGTCTCTCCAAGAAGCGCGTTTCCGTGTTTGTCCTTGTCGCTCAGGTCGTAGACGGCGCGCCAGTCTCCAACATCGCTCCATCCAAAAGACCCGGGAACCACGTACACCTTCTGGGCACGCTCCATGACGCCGTAATCAATCGAAATGCTCCTGCAGCTGGAGAAAGAGTGTTCCAACGCCTTCTGCTCAGAAGCACTCCCTATGGCTGCCTCGAACGGCTGGAAGGCTTCAAAAAGATCGGGCATCAGTGATTCGATGGAATCGATGATCGTCTGGGCCCGCCAGACGAACATCCCGGAGTTCCAGAGGAAGTCACCAGAGTCCAGGAATCGCTCCGCGGTATCCAAATTTGGCTTCTCGGCAAAAGTCTTCACGCGGTGGGCTTGGAGTTCCTCGTCGTCCGACGCCTCAAACTGGATATAGCCGTAGCCCGTGGCCGGGTGTGTCGGCTCTATACCGATGGTCACCAGGGCTCCGTTTTCCTGGGCAGCCTCTACGGCGATCTGGAGGACCTCTTGAAAACGTCGAACGTTTTCGATCACGTGGTCCGCAGGGAGCACGATCATCGTCGCATCGGGATCCACCGCGGCCAGCTTGAGAGCCGAATAGAGAATGCAGGGCGCGGTGTTTCGGCTAAACGGCTCTGCCAGAATATTGCCTACGGGCAGAGCGGGGAGTTGGTCGCTTGTGGTCTGGACGTAGTCTGCGTTGGTCACCACATAACTGTTGACGGGCTCCACGATCCCCTGAAGCCTCGACATCGTGTTCTGTATCAGAGTCGCATCGCCGAAGACATTGAGGAATTGTTTGGGTCGAGCTTTTCTGCTCATCGGCCAAAACCGGCTTCCAATTCCACCTGCCATTATCACAGCGTGCGTCATCAATGTTTTCTGTCTGGTGTCACGTGTACGAGTGGTTGAGAATCTACGGCGAGGGGAGGTGCTCCGCATCAACTCGGAGGAAAGACGTCGCACGCACCGGTCGGTGTGTTCACTTAATTGGACACTCCGGGTGCATCCAATTCAAGCCCACGGCCGTTTCTGACACCATTGGGGGGCCGGCCAGTGGGTGGGGCACTCGGCCCGGGGTTTGCAAAGCCTTCAGTGAGAGACCGTCGGAAGGGGCTCTTCAACAACCTCACTAACGTAGACCGAAGTCCGTCATGAAAAATCCAACTACAAGCCTGCTGGCGTTCACGCTCCTACTGGCAGTAAGTGGCTGCGTACTCGAGGAATCGGTGGGTCCGGTTGGGCCGCAGGGTCCTGCAGGAAACGCCAATGTGTTCACGCTGAATTTTGATTTCCTGATGGCCGACGCGGCCATCAGCGGGGGCGTCGCGTCGGTCCAGTATGACATAGTCGACATCACCAACAACGTCGTCCAAGAGGGCGCGGTACTCATGTTTTTCCGCGACCAAGGCACCTGGACGGCGATGCCTTACACGTTCTATACGAATGCAGGCGACGCCGTGTCATTTGGGTTCGGGTACGACCTGGGCTTCCTGGAGGTGTTCTACGAGACCGCAGGAGCCAACCCGGCTACGCTACCCGACCGTGAGATGAAGGCGGTCATCATCGACGGCTTCGGGGCCTTCAAGGCGGGCGTCGATCTGACAGACTATGAGGCCGTTGCCAGGTACTACGGAATTAAGGACTGAAGTCTGCTTTAGTCACTCTGGGGGACGTCGATATTCAGAGGGTAACTGGACGACCATCCTCTAGAGTGATTCTGGCACAATGCACGATCTGAATTTCGAGTCCAAGAGCCTGCTACGGCGCACAAGCACCCCGAAGATGCGTCACGTCATTGCCGGGTTCTGCCGAACTGCTCTTGAGGACTATAGAGAGGCTGGTTACCCCTTCGGAAAAAACATGGATGGAATGCTGATCTGGTTCGAATACGGTCAGCGCACCACCGACAACTAGAAGGACTGCCTGCCGAGAAATTGAAGGCCCTGCGTCAAGGACGTGGGGCCTTCTTTCCGTTTATCCGGGCTAGTGCGCGATGGGCACCAGGACGCTTCGGACGCCGCGTGGTCCCTGGACCTGCAGCATGTAGACTCCCGGCTTCAGATCCGCCAGATCCAGTCTGATCTGACCGGAGGTAAACTGATTTGCCTGGTACACCCGGCGCCCAAGGAGATCGTAGACGGCAATGTGGGCAGGGCCTGCCAACTCGACGTTGACAAAGTCACGTGCAGGTATCGGCCAGGCCTGTAACGCGGCTGCGTCGGGGAGAAGCGCCTCCCGGTCCGTGCCGGTTGCCTGCGGAAAGGAAAACCTGGCCAGCACAGGAAGATGGTCAGAGGTCGTGTTGACGTAGTTGGGCAGTTCCGTCAGGAGTTCGGCGTACCGCTTGCCCGAATCGGGCACGAGGGCCGCCTCCATTTCACTCGTGATCAGGATGTTGTCGATTGTCGAGCCGGTACTGCACGTCGAACTATTCCCACACCACGTCCCCACGTTGCCGTCTGGGATCAGGAAGGTGTATTCGGGATCGTTTACGAAGTCCACGAACGGGGAGGTGCGCCCGGCAAAAATGGATCTAGCGGTCTCGTCATTGAAGTCACCCATAACGGCGACGCGGTCCGACCCGTGTAGAAAATCCAGTCGGTTCTTCAGCGCCGATGCCGCACCCACGCGGCGGTCATACGAGGTTGCGTCCGAGCAACACTTCATGTGAATCGCCACGAAGACCACCCGCACGGTCGTATCGGGGAGGGCAATGTCCGCATCCAGCACAAAGGGAGAGCGCCCGGCAAACTCGTACTCGAACACCGGGGGCGTGAACATCAGTTTGGCCGAGCGTACCGTGACCATGGCGCTACGAAAAACGAACCCGTTGTGGAGATTGCTCGAGGCAGCCAATCGTCCATCCCAGTCGCTCCCCAGTCTGCTCAAGAGCAGATCGAAGACGGCCTGAGACGTCACCTCCTCGAGTGCCCAGAGATCAACACCGGACTGCTGCATGGTCGCGACCACGTTGGACATCTGCGTGGTGTTCGCAACGGCGAACTGCTCGACATTCCACGCGCCGATGTCCAGCGTGGCCACCGATCCGATTCGGGTGACGGTCTGTGCGGAGGCCGTCTGCGACCATGTAGCGGCACAGCAGAGGACAACGAGGCTGATGCAAACAAGCACCGGAGGAAGAGTGAATCGCTTCATGATGCTAAAGAACCGGGCGGTTCTACTCGAAATCAGTGTTGAGTCGGAAACGCGACAGGCGGTTGTTTCCCGTATCGGCTACGTAAACGATCCGATTGAAATAGCCGACACCCTGTGGGTTTCTGAACTGTCCAGCGCCATCCCCGTTTCCACCGAAAGAAACGATGACAGGTTTGGTTGACCTGGAACCCGGCGGGGGGGCGACGCCCTCCACACCAGCCGAGGTGAACGTGAAGAGGCTGTCCTTGGCAGAGTCCAGGACGAAAATGTAGTTGCTGCCATCCGCAGCAAACATGATGTCCGACGGATGCTGAAAGCGAAATTCGTCGTATAGGAAGCCATCCCCACGGGCTTCGTTAGCCGTTATGGTGAGCTTGTCGGTATCGGGCCGGTACTCGAGTCCATCCGACGTCAAGACGGTGATTATGCTGAGTACGGAGAAACGAATGGGAGCGCCTGCGGGCAAGGGACCGTCGCCATCCGGGTCCGAGGATTGAGCCAGAATCAGCTCCTTGTTCTCCAGTGGTGATCCGAAAAAATCACGCTGCGGCGGATGAACGAAGGTGGTGACATCGGTAGGATATATCGCGCTCCTCAGGCTTTCCCGATTCGGGTCGAGCACCCCGATGGCCTGAACGTTGATTCCGTCCACCGTGAACTCCAGAATGGCGTTATGCGGGAGGATGACGGAGGTGCGGTCGTTGATGGGACCCCGACGCGAGACGTAGATACGATTGTTGTTGATGACCCCCACGCCGGTGAACTCAACCTGTTCGTCCGTGACCAGGGGGTCCGGCCGGTTGAACTTCCGCGAGTCGTCGTCAAACGGATGCCAGATCAAATTGTCGAGCTGCGGATTCCCGGTAGTCAGTCCGGAGAAGTGCATTACGACCGGCAGTCTCCAGGTCTGGCCGTTGAGCGTAGTGTCTCGGCGCGCGGTGACATAGACGTCGAGCTTGCGGTCCTGAATGACGGATGTTCCACCGCCTGCAGGAATGGCTATGAACAGCGCGGGTCGTCCGGACAGGTCAAGCACGTGGAGGCCCCGGGCGTCCACGACGTAAATGAACTCGTCGTAGCCGACGTATACGTCCTGGGGAGAATCAAAGGGCGCCCCGTCTGCCCCAAGTTCGAAGAAGGGGAAAAGCGGAACGTACTCAACTTCAGAGATCAGACCGGGCTCGTTGCGGCCCGCCTCAAAGATCTCATCCGTTGTTGAGTCCTTCTTGGACCCAAAAAGATCGTCGCAACCCACCAGGAGGCCGACCAGAAGCAACGGGAGTATGAAATAGCGGATCTTCAAGGCAGGTAGCAGGCTCAGAGCGAAAGGTTCAAACCGAGTCGATGGACGTTGCCCAGCCTCTCAAGCCGGTTGAACGCGTAATCGGCCCGAAGCGCTGGGCGAATCCCCGGTATCGCAAGTCCAAAGCCGAAGCTCGGCGTGGTTGCTTCCTCGACACCCAGGCGGTATCCAGTTCGCAGCCAGAGTGTGGACTGCCAGGCGTATTCCACGCCCATGTTCCACGTTTCCGAGTTGTCAGCCGGGTTGTTCAACTGCATGGAGACAGTGGCGGCATGCTCCGAAGAGTTTCGCATCAGCTCGTAGGCGATGCCCATCATGAAGGTCGTCGGCGGGGTGGTGCGTTCGAAATCCGTCTCGACCGCTACCGGATTCGAGCCGACAACCGTCCGCATCAGCGTACCCGATGGCGTCCCGTCCAGACCAAAGTTGCGAACGGCCACGCCCATTTGAGCGCCCGTTGAACCCACCCTGTAGAAAACTCCCAAGTCGAAGACGTAGGTGGAATTGGTCAGGCCAGCAACCGATTCCCGCACATACTTGGCGGTGATCCCGTAACTGAACAGATCCGTTAGCTTCTGGGAGGCCGTCAGGCCCACGGCCACATCCCTCAGTGCAAACGTTTGACCGGTCCCAAATGGCTGGAATTCCGTTGTGACGTCCATGGACCCCGAGTCCAGGGTTTGCACGCCAAGACCCAGGGAAAAGCTGCTGCCGGGAATATTGTAGACCGCCGAAGCGCCGGCCATTTGGATATCCACGTAGTACGCGGCACGCTGGAAAGAGACATGGAGACCGGTGAGTTGGGCGGCCAAGGCCGGATTCCAGAAAATAGCGCCGGCGTCGTAGGCCGTGGCCACGGCCGTCTGACTGAGGGAGGCTCCACGGGGGTCAACCGGAATCTTCAAGAACTGGAATCCAGACGTTCCTGCCCGTTCTCCACCCAACGAGGGAAGGAGCTGGGCAGACGCGGGTGCGATAGCGAGCAGCGCGAGAAAGACGACGGCCACAAGAGACCTGACGGGTGCGTGTCTCATTAGAATCTGAAGGAGGCCCCCACCATGATGTGGCGTTGTGCCATGTATCGTGCTGGATTGAAGGGGGGCAGCCCGCTTGAGTTGGGATCGTCATAACGAGGATCCCGCGTGCCTGAGGTCACATCATAGTCCGGATTGCCTCTGAGAGAGACGAAGTCTGTTCCGGAGGCCACCTCGGGGTACGCCTGGCCCGTTACCGGATTTACGATGACCGCGTTCTTTTGGTTGAACACGTTGGTGATCTCCAGGGTCAGGGAAACCTCGGTGCCGGCCATGTTCACCGACTTCTCCGCGCTCAGGTCGAACCACCACCAGGGGGCGCCAACACTCTCAAAACGGGCGGCGGGATCCGAATCGGATTCGTAAATGGGGCGCCAGTCCTGAGCCCCGGTGAAGGGATTGACCTCGTTACCAACAAAGTGGACCGGCGTGTAACGCTGTCCGCTTCTGTAGGTCGTCGCGAGGTAGGCGCGAATCCGGTTCATGCCGGGTATTCCAAGGAAAGGACGGCCGCTGTCGTTGAAGCGCGAGAATGTGACGGAAGCCTTGATGTCCAGGGGGCGGTCCCACGCCAGCGGGGTCTCGGATGTGTTGTCAATGTCGCCGTTGGCCAGGAATTGACTGAGCGCGTCGTTGTTGGTCGAACTGAGTCCCGTTGCCCGAGAGAATGAGCCCGAAACTCGGCCCTGGAACCAATCTCCAATGCGTTTCAGATAGCTGGCTTCGATGCCTCGAACCCGGGCAAAGTCTCCATTAACGCGGAATGCCCTGGAAACTTCGCGGCCTGTGGGATCCGGGACCACGACGTTTTCGACGGTGATGAAGTCAAACTTGTCGCGCCAGAATGCCGTCACATTCAGCGCATCGTTACTTGAAAACTGCGTCCGCAGGCCCATCTCGTACGAGATGTCTACCTCAGGGTCCAGATTCGGATTTCCCAGGTCCGCGAAGAACGAACGGTCCTGGAAGAATGGATCGAGACCCGTGTAGACGAAGGTCGGATGCGGGATGCGCGTCGAGTGGCCGTAGTTGAAGAAGAGGACCCTGTTTTCCTTGATAGGGAAGGAGACGCGAACCTTGGGAAGAAGCCTGAACTTGGTCCGTAGGCCAAAAAAGTTGATGGTGCTGTTGTCGTAGGCCTCGCGGATCGTGTCCAGAATCGGTGCGCGCTCGTCATCCATCAGGTCGTCCACGTACTTGCCCGGCGACCAGTATTCCAGCCGGCCCCCGAAATTGGCAATCAGCCCACGGTACCGAATCTGATGGGTCGCATAGGCCGCGCCACGCCTGGGCTTCACGCGCCAAATGTCCGAGCTTTCGCCCAACCGGCCCGTGCTGGTGCCGTCTGCCGTGCCGATCGGGGCGCCAACCCAGGGCCGGACCACGTCAATCCACTGGTAGTCGTTCCTCTTTATCTCGAGGCCGGCATTGGTCCGGTTGTTCTTGTCCTCACTGAAGAGGGTGTAGGTAATCTTTGTGGTCAACTCCTCCGCGAAGTGGTCGTGGAAGCGGGTCGCGATGCCGCCGTTGTTGATCAGTCCCGGCCCGGGGAGCACAAACAGCGCGTTCGGATCGAGGGGATCTCCCTGGCCATCCACAAAGATGTTGGCGGGGAAGGGGACGATGCTGGTTGGGTCCAACTCACTGTCCACGTTCTGAGGCCGCCAGTCCCGACCGTTGGCATCTGCCCGGAGGCGGGTAAAGAGTCGGCTGACCTGGATATCGTAGAATGAGCGGTCGTTCAGCACGTGCGACCACTTCACGTACGAAATGATGTTGTCGTGCGCGTAGGTATTCGCGTTGTCCGGCTGCAGGATGAACGAATACTGGAAACCAGGTTGGACAATGGCCTCATTGCCGGTGACCTGAAGCATCCGAGTGTTCTGGTTCACGGTCAGTGACCGCTGGTACGAGGTCTGAAGCCTCATGCCGGGCTTCACGTCGTAGGTCAGCTTGGTTATTCCGTTCCACCGGTTACCCGTCCTGGGCATGAAGAACGTATTCGACACCAGCGACGTCCGAACCTGATCGGGCGTGGCGACCTGCCGGGTGAATCCGTCGGACAGTTGAACCTGTCCGGAAGCAAAGAACTTGAGGCGGTTCCTCAGGATCGGACCGCTGAGGTTGAACTCGTAAACGGACTCGGCAAAGTTCGACGAGGCGTCGTCGTTGAATCCGAAGCCGTCGCGATTGTGGGAAAAGAACCCGGCAAACTTGTCGCCGCCGTCCTGCGTGGTCACGGCCACAACACCTGAGGTCACATCACCAAATTCCGCGCCAATGCCACCGGTTGTGACTTCTATTTCGGAAAAGGCGTTGGACCCGATATCCAGACCGAAACCCGTACCGGCCAGGGGATCCTTGGCCGATACACCGTCCACGATGAATCCGGTCTCGTCCGCCCGGCCACCGCGGATATACAGTCCCGTCGGGTCCTGTATGACGCCAACCTGGGTGGCTACTGCCGCTTGAACATCCCGCAGGGGCGCAATAGCCAGTTCCGCTTGGCTGATCTGCATCGTGCTGGAAGAATTCTCCACGTCGACCAGCGGGCGATCGCCTACCACGATGATCTCGCCAGAGGTAGAGAGGATCGCTTCGTTCAGTTCTACGTCCAACCGAGTGGTTTCCCCGTCGCGCACGGCGATTCCGGTAAAAAGGAGGGACTCGAAGCCGATGTAGGAAACACGCACCGAGTATTCGCCCACCCGCATGGAGGGGATCGAAAAATTCCCGTCCAGGTCGGTGGCGGCTCCAAAACTGGTGCCAACCACGATCACGTTCACACCAATCAGCGATTCACCGTTTCCGGCGTCTGTGATTCGGCCGGCAATGGTGCCTTGCGAAAAGGCCTCGCCTGCGGTGCACGTCAGGAGAATCAGGAGTGCCGATATGACAGAGCTGCGACTCATCGTGGGAAGCCCAAACTTTCTAGCATGAGGTGAATGGCACGCGTCGGAGCGGTGGGATCGCCATCTGCTCCCAGGAGCAAGTTGGCCCCGGTCTGCTCGTTTATGAGCGGTATGGCAAACAAGCCCACTCGACGGTCGGCGCTGATAGAGGCCACAGTAGAGGCGCCAGGCCAGGTCCCCTGACGACTTCCGACCCGAGTGACGTATCGATACCGCGCTTCGTAGAGTGGAATCGTATTGGCACCAGTAGCGAAGTAGGGTAGGGTATTGATCTGGAAGCCGGCAGACTTCAACTCCGGCATCGACTCAGATAGGCCAGGAATGGGACCAGACGGCGTCAGCGGGGCATTGAACGCCAGCCGCAGCGATGGGCGCAGCGAATCCGGGAAGCTGATCATCTCCGAGATCGGCAGCAGAAGGATGGCCGAGTTGTTGAATACGTCGTCTGGCTCTATCGGGAGCGAGACCGGAGTGTGGACAAGAAGTTTTCCGCCGCCATCAAAAAACGCGTCCATTGACGCGGCCGCGAATGGCAGGTTGTTGGTCGTGATTCGGTCCGTGCTCGCCGTTGAGAGCCAGTAGATGTACTTGAACCTGGCGAACGTCTGATTTAGCGTTGGATCAGCCAAGGCAGGCAAAGACTGAGAGCGGGGGACACCTCCGGCTGAGCCGGTGGTGAAAGGAAGCGACAGGTCCCAGATGTCTACAGCCGTACCCGCCGGCAGGTATTCTCGAAGAAGGCCCACGTGATAGGAGACCATCAAAGGATTGGTGGACTTCCGATAGTCGTTGACGAAAAGGACCTCCCCTTGCTGTGCCTTCACATACCACGGGTAGCGTTCGATTACGCTAGTGGTATCCGTCTGGTCAACGGAGCGGATGTAGAAGATGTTGTCGTCGTCCAGTCGCAAGCCAGGTATCGTAAGGGACGTGCGATTGAATCCGCGACCTGTGAAGACCTCAGCATCCACCACATTCCCCTGGGATAGGTCGGTTGGACCTACGAGGGTGACGAAGTCCACGTCAGGCTCCAAAGCGACGTAGTTCGTGGAATCGTTCAGACTGATTTCGATACGCGCCAGACTAGCCACCCCTTCCGGGTCGTCGGCCACCCACGCGAAAGAAATAACCGGAAAAGTGCTGTCCGGAGGGAGTTCAAACGTGCTCAGCCGGATGCTCGGCGGCGAATTTTGTATCGGGAAGACCGTACGGGCGGGCGTTGGATCGCGCAGGCCCTCGTTGTCTATCGATCTGACCTCGAATACCACGTCCGCGATGCGCTCTCCCCTCGGAATTGGCAGCAGGACGAGTGAGTCGTTGGAGGTCGTGAATGTCCATTCTCCGGACGACGGAACCGTCGTTCCGAAAAACCGAACTTCGAAACCCGAGACGAAGCCGTCGGGGTCGGTACCGCTCCATGAGACCTTGACCGTACTGATCAGACGCACGCCGTCTACCAGGTTGTCAACGAGCGATGTATCCCGCACGGCCAGTTCAGTGTCCGGGCTGCGGGGGTCAAAGGGTTCACCAGAGAACCCACTGTCACAGGCTGCCGCGAACGCACCGAAGGCGAGGACAGCCAGGAAAAGATGTAGGGGGCGCAGTTTCATTCACTTCGGTCAAGGGAGGGCGGCCATCGCCGCCCTCCCACAACCGCAACAGATTACTTGAGCAACAGCATGGTCCGCGTGAAGACACGCGTCCCTGCTTCCAGACGATAGATGTAGACGCCCGATGCCAAGTTGCTGGCATTGAAGTCCACCGAATATCGACCCGGCGACTGCTGGCCGTTGACCAGCGAGGATACCTGACGTCCAAGGACATCATACACAGCCAGTCGCACCATCTCCGTTCCCGCCACGTCGTACCGAATCGTGGTAGCCGGGTTGAATGGGTTCGGGTAGTTGGCGTGCAGTTCGAACTTGTCTGGCAGGCCTTCTTCCTCAACAGCAACACCGCTGGTGCCTACGTCGGATTCCGACTCTGGCCACAGCTTGTAGTTGCTGAAGGAGTAACTCCAGGCACCTTGAATGAAGGCAAAGACCTGGCCTTCGGTCAAACCGTCATTGAAGCCCCCGGAGAAGTCGCTGGACTGGTCGTCGACGCGGACAAAGGCGCCGCTTCCGGTTGTTCCTACTGTGAATTCGCCGAAGTCACTGGGTGCGTCGGCCTGGTTGGTGCCGACTTCGACGCCTTCCATACGGATCATCATGCCTTCGTAGGCCTCAGCAATGGAAGGATCCGAGAGGGCCGACGAGGTCACGACGGCATAGTCATATCCGGCACCGCCGCTCGATCCGACCGTAAAGGTCAGGTCGCGCAGGCGAGTCAGCCCAAAGCTCTCCTCGATTTTTGCGTTGGTGATATCGATCACGTCCCCGTGCTTCAGACCGTCTGTCGCAGAGGAGCCGCGGACGATGACACCCGTCCATGGAGCACCAGACGGGTCGTCCTGTAGCACGATGATTCCGCTGACCTCAGGATGTGAAGCCACCGTTGCGGTGATGTTCATATCCGTGGTCAGGTTGCGGAACGGCGAGTCTCCAGGGCCGCTATCCCAGGTAGCCTGGACGTGCGAAATCTGGGTGATGCCGCTGGCAAGCACGCGGTACCCCCGGCTGGGATCGCCCTCTACAGACGACGCACTGGTATTGTCCAGCGCACGCACGTAGTAGTTGACAAACACGCCGTCTGCCTGAGCCGGGATGGTGAAGGTGTAGGTCCCACTTCCATCATCCGTGCCGGGCGTGGTCTGCTCGCCTGCCGTGTCCGAAGCCACGTAGACCAGCTCGACGCTTGTCAGGCTTCTTGTGGGATCGGCTACTACGTCGGCCGTAACCGTCACACCGTCGGCAGTGCCAGGCACCACGTCAGGAGAACTCAGGTTGCTCACGATTGGCGGAGCCTCTGTGATCTCAAGATCAGTATCCGCGAACGGTACAAAACTCAGGATCTCACGGGCAGGAACGCCTCGGTTGAATGGATCGTCCCGCTGGTAGACCAGGAATCCTTGCAGATTCATGCGCGAACCCGGAGGCGGCGGCACGAAGTCATCATCGAGGATATTCCACCCGTCGGGGTAGTCATTCCGGTCGTTACGGTAGCGGAGGGACATGTCGTAGAAACTGGTGACCGTCTCGCCGCCGTCACTCGACACAATCCAGTCGGGTCTGTCGCTGGAGATGTCGCGAGCCTGCAGGGTCACTCCCTCCATGCGGACATACTGGCCTATCAACGAAGAGTAGTTAGCCCAGTTGGGCTGAACTCCACCATTGTCATCGACACTCTTGTTGATGTCCGACGTCGTGACGACCACTGGATCCAGAATGCTGGCATCTAGGTTGAGATCGGCATAACTACCGAGCAGCAAGATGGACTCCGGTGCAATCTGCATCGAGTTGCCGAACGGAGCTACGGTGCCCGTGATCTCGACCACATCACCGATGGTGGTGTTGATGAGTCCAGTGGTTTGGTACTGGCCGTCCACAATCTGGACCCCCATTCCATCCGGTCCCAAGAGATCGGCCGCCACATCACGCACGTAAACGTGGATTCTGGACGGGAGGCCGTCTGCGACGTTGGCCAATCCTGAACTGAGGGGGTCGGATAGGACCACCGCCCTGAAGGTGACACTCGTCCCAGCCGTGTCGTTAAACAACAGGCCTGCGATGGTGCCGGGGTCAAGCCCTGCGCCCGCGGCATCAAGAGCGGTCACATTGTCCTGCGGGGTCCGGTTGACGTCGGCCAAAGAGAAGCCAACATCGTGGGTCTCCATGTCGGATTCGTCTTCCGGCAACAGTTTGTAGTTGCTGAATGAGTAGGTCCAGACACCGTCGGCGGCGGCAAACAACTGTCCCGCCGCCAATCCGTCGTTGTACGAACTGGAGAACCCGGACGAGCCATCATCAACCCGCACTTCGGCAGTCGTGCCGCGGTCTGCGATGGTGAACTCGCCGAAGTCGGAGGGAGCGTCTGCCTGGTTGGTGCCGACTTCGATATTCTCGAAGCGGACGAACATGCCTTCGTAGGATTCCGCAATCGCGGCGTCTTGCATGGCGGTCGTCGTGACCGCGGCAGCGTCAAGCGCAGCGCCACCCGGCGTTGTCACCGTGAACGTAATGTCCCGGATTCTCGTCAGGCCAAAGCTTTCTTCGATCCGTGCGTTTGTGATATTGATCACGTCACCGCGGTTCAGGCCGTCCGTTGCAGAGGAGCCGCGGATAATGACACCAGACCATGGACCCGTGCCGTCCTGGACGGACAGGAGACCGGACTCTGACGGCTGTGTCATCACGGTCACGTTCAAGTTCATGTCCGTCGTGACGTCGCGGAAGGGGCTGTCGCCAGCACCGCCGCTCTGCGTCGCCTGAATGTGGGACACCTGCGTGATGCCGCCTGCCAGGAACCGGGTAAACCCTACCGGATCCATCTCCACCGAGCTCGCCCCGGTGTTGTCAGTTGCCCGGACCCAGTACGTCGCAAAAACGCCGTCAGCTTGCGCGGGGAATTGGAAGAGGTAGTTGTCGCCTCCCGAGAGAACTCCGGCAACGCTGCGTTCGGTTGCGTTGTCCGATGTCGTGTAGATCAGATTGACTGAAGAGAGCGTTCGGGACGGGTCGGCCACCACGTCTGCAGACAAGACGACGGAGCCCGATGAGGGCACAATGTCCGGCTTCGAGAGATTTGTGACAATTGGTGGGGATTCTGTGACAACCAGATCAGTGTCCGCGAAGGGCACGATGCTGAGGATCTCACGCGCAGGTACACCGCGGTTAAACGGATCGTCGCTCTGGTACACCAGGAAGCCCTGGAGATTGACCCGCGCTCCCGGAGGGGGAGGCGTGAAGTCGCTGCTTGGCTTGTTCCACCCGTCCGGGTAATCGTTCCGGTCGTTGCGGTAGCGCAGCGACATGTCGTAGAAGCTGACCACGGTTGTGCCGCCATCGCTCGAGACAATCCAGTCAGGACGATCGCTGGAGATGTCGCGAGCCTGTATCGTAGCGCCTTCCAGGCGGACGTACTGCCCGATCAACGCGGAGTAGTTCGTCCAATTAGGCTGAACGCCCCCATTGCTGTCCACGCTCTTATTGGCGTCCGATGACGTGATCAGGACCGGATCCAGGATGCTGGCATCCAGATTGAGGTCTGTGTAGCTTCCCAGGAGAGTGATGGTCTCCGGTGCCAACTGCATGGAGTTGCCAAACGGTGCGACCGTCGCGGTGATCTCGACGACGTCGCCGACGGTCGTGTTGATGAGGCCGGTTGTCTGGTATTGGCCGTCCACGATCTGGACTCCCATGCCCTCTGGGCCAGATGTGCCGGCTGCAACGTCACGCACGTAGACGTGGATTCTGCTGGGCAGGCCGTCCGCGACATTGGCCAACCCGGAACTGAGAGGGTCAGACAGGATCACGGCCTGGAACGTCACAGACGTCCCAACGGTGGCGTTGAACAGGAGGTTCGGAATTGTCGATGCATCCAAGCCAGCTCCGCCGGCCTCGAGAATCGCAATATTGTCCTGCGGAATTGCGTTGACGTCCCGCAACGTGGTCTGTCCCAAAGCGGGAGCAACCACAAATGCGAGGAGCATCAGTAGGGATGTGACTCTTTGTAACATGGTCGTGATCTCTTTGTGGGCTGGTGCTACTTGATGATTACGAACTTGCCCCGTTGCAGATCGCCGGAGTCGAGGTTCTTGACCGTGTACAGGTAAAGACCGCCTGCAATGTTGAGCGAGTTCTCGGAAAGAATGTCCCAGGAGTGTTCACCACCCGGGAGCTGCCTGTTTTCTGCGCTGAACGTGTCATACCACCTGATATCGCCGATGTAGGTGTCGGCCTCGTGGACCATTTCCTTCACGATCTCACCGGCAAGGGTGTACACGCGGATTTCAGCACGTGGAGGAAGATTGTAGAAGTTGAGGCGTCGCGTACGATTGGTTCCACCGTCCCAGGCCGCGTTCGCGCGGTATGGGTTGGGATACACGCCCACCTTCAGGGAGCCATCATCGTTCGCCGGGGTCCCGGGGAATACGCGCGTCGCGTTTGCCACGCGCGAAGACTCGAAGGATGGAAGACCCACTTCCGGATCTCCCGAATCAAATGCGGTCAGGGTAAACAGATATTGCCACCCGTTCAGGAGGTTTTCGACCTCCAGCCGGTACCAGTAGTCGATTGGGTCGTCTGGAAAGCTAACGGGATCCTGGAGAGCCACCTCGTTAAAGCCGTTGTTGAACCCGGATGTGTTTCCTGGCGTGTCGAACTGAGCCACCAGGCTTGCTCTATCCAGGATGTTTCCTGACCGATCATCGCCGGGATTGGTTCGGTAAACCCGGTAGCCTTCAAAATCTTGAATCCCCGTCACTGGGTCGATGAACTCCTCGGATGAGCGGTCCCAGTACAGAACCACCCGGCCGTCCTGTTGCCCCGTGATCGGGTCCGTGTCGTTCTCGAACTCAACCCGGAGTTTCGGGGAGGACGGGGGTTCAGGGATGAGATAACGGTCCAAACCGCCGTTGTTGTTGACGTCCTCACCAGCATCCAGGCGGCCGTTGTAGTTGGAGTCTTCTCCTGCGAAGGTGCGCCTGGCCCATTCAATATTTCCTACCAGAATCCGGCGGCTGTCCTCTGTGTCGATGATTTTGCCACCCGCCCCCTGATACTCTTCAGGCTTGAGGGCGCCGACGAACGCAAACGTCACGCGCAGGGTATCTCCGGGAAGTACGGAGGAATAAGGTCCGGATGGGGTCAAACCGATCCAGTTACCAGCCGCGCTCTGACCGTCTGTCCGGAGCCGGTCACGCCAGGCCGTTTTTGCCGTAAGGAATTCGTCCGTCGAGCCAAAACTGGCGGGGTTGGGATACGGCGTGGACATCCTTTCGTATTTGTCCTGGTCGGACGTGGGCGTGGTAAACTGGTTCGCGCCACCTGAGAACGCCCACCACCGCGGTTCCACGGTCGGGGCTGGATACCCGTCGCGGAGGTACTCGTCGGCTACACCAGGATGGAAGAAGCGCCGCTGTCCAGTCCTTGGATCTTTCCACTCGGCACCCAGGAAGGAGATGGCGCCGTAGGTGTTGATGGTCTCCTCCGTCCCGCCCGCATTAAAGCCGTAGGTCGTCGTCAGGCTGTCCAGAAAACCGTAGCCGCCCTTGTTGAAAAAGGCGCCTCCCGTTTCAGTAGTCGTATTGATGTTGCGCGTGACGATATCGTGGTACATCCCCACGTAAACACTGTCCCAAGACGCATCACTGATATTCACGATATCGAAGTTCACGATCACGAAGTACTCCGTGAACGGGAAATTCCAGGCGTAGGACTCCATATCCACCGAGGCACCCAGCCGGCCTTCCACGTCCGGCATCTGAATGGACGTGCCGGGGAGAACGGCCGCGGTATCCACGAATGTGGCCAGGTAATCCAGATGGCTCACAGCCGCGCTAGTGAATGCGTCGGACTCCGGCAGGGTGGAGCGCCGGAAAATCGGAGTGGATTGCGCAAACTCGTATCCGGTGGCGCCAGGGCGATACCCATTGGAGACGGTTACCGCTCCCGTCCTGACGGACATCGTGCCGTCGGAGCGGATAGCCCCGATCCACAATCCCGACTCAAAAAGATGTTCGACACCCGAGTCAAGCGGATACTCCATTGACGGAGAGCCCGTGGGAGCATTTCGCACATTGGCCCGACCGAAGAAACCAGCGTTGGTTACCGTTAGTCCAATGTTGCCAATGTCGACTACAGCGTCTTCAAAGGACTGGCCCACCGCAAAATGGGGGGAAGCCAACAAAACAAATAAAACGGCCGTAACTAGACGTGCCATTCGCGCTCGTGCCAAATGGGTGGGAATCGAGAAGTCGATGGTTGGAAGGTCACCGGCCAATCACCCAAGATGAAAGAATGCCGCGCTAGGCGCAAGTCAATAAGACCCATGATTACAGTTAATAATTTGCGATGAGAAGTTTGGCTCTCTTTGTTGTGGGGTTGATCCTGTCCGGTTGCGGCACCGGGACAGGAGATCCTTACCGGGCGGGCCAGCCGTCAGGAGCCGAAGGGAGCGGGCGGTTTTTCCAGAGTCGCGAAATCGCCGCCGTTCTGGAGGTCGAACATCTCGAGCCCGGGTTTGAAAGGCCCTCGCGTGATGTACGGGAGTTGCCGGAGAGGCTGATCGCGGCGCTCAGACTTGGCCCCGCGGACCGCGTAGCGGACATCGGCTCTGGTGAGGGGTACTACACGATGAGGCTGGCGCCGGTGGTGCCGCACGGACGTGTCTTTGCCGTCGATCTTCAGCAGTCGCTCCTGGACACGTTGGCTGCCCGTGCCCACCTGGCTGGATTTCGGAACATTGAACCTGTTCTGGGGACGGTTCAATCCCCCAATCTTGCGCCTGAAAGTGTCGACCTGGCCTTGATTGTGGTGTCCTACCACGAATTTTCCCACCCAATCGAAATGCTCCAAGGGTTGTTGGAGGCCCTTCGACCTGGCGGTCGACTGGTCGTGGTTGAGTACCGGGCCGAAGACGAGACCATTCCGGTGCACGTACTTCACAGGATGTCCGAGGCGCAGGCTCGTCTTGAAATGGAGTCCGTGGGTTTCGAATGGGACCAGAACCTGGACGTCCTGCCTCAGCAGCATGTTTTGGTCTTCCGGAAACCGCTGGGTTAGGGTAATTGCGGTATATGTAATAAATGTGTGTAGTAGGTGACACAATGGTGTCATAGGGGTGGGTTTACACTTGGTGTGTAATCAGGACAGAGCCATGCACACACTATCAAGAAACCCGACTGTAGAATCACTGGCCCGGAGCCGGGCTGTGTCGAAAGCGCAGGCTCAGTCAGACGCTGGGGGCCGGGGCTGGGTGGATCGGGGCGCGCGGGCATTGAGGTCGGCGCCTGCAGTATCCAGGCTTTTCAGGCACGCGTTGCGGCGGGCGCTTTCGCCGTCTACCGTGATGCAGATCGGGGAATTCGTTGCAACCCCCATAGGCCCGGTGCTGGCGGATTTTATCCTTGTCCAGGATGAACGAAGGATCGCCATTGTGGTGGCTCCATCGCTGCATGCGCGCGAGGCGCTACTCCTGGTATATGGGGGGTTCGATGCGCTTTACCGGATCTCTCCTCTGGATGCAAAGAATCAGACGCTGGCCGCGGTCATGCTTCTTGAAGCCGCGGAGACGGGGTTGTTCAGCGGGGGAGTTGCCAGGCTTTCGGGCCTCATGAGTGTCCGATCGGTCCATGCGGGTCGAACGACGCTGACGGCTGAGGGCTGGGATGGTGCTTTGTTGGCCACGCTTAGCCGACGGCGAATCAACCGGCCGGGGGAGTGGGCGTCTGAGTTTGAGGGAGCCCTGGATCAGAGAATTGATCGTCGCTGGGCCTCCTAGGACCTCGTCTCTCGCAGGCCTGGCCCGCGCGTCACGGGCCGCTCGGCAACTCAATTTCGAGCGCGCGCCACATGTACCAGCTCCCGACACTGCGCCATGGCGCCCAAGCTTCGGTGGCCGCGGCCAGTTCCTTTGGACTGGGCATCTCTTCAAGACCCAGCATCCGCGCAAACCCTTTTCTGACGCCGAGATCGTTGGATGGCATGACATCCGGTCTGCCGAGCCTGAAGATGAGCAGCATATCCACGGTCCAGACGCCTATGCCACGCACACCCGTCAGGCTGTCACGGATTTCCTGATTAGAGAGTGCAGCCATTTCCTGAACCGTCGGGCACTCGCCCTGCAGGACATGTTCGGCCAGAGAGCGGGCGGCGGCCACCTTGGCGCGGGACATGCCTGCGCCGCGCAACTGGTCATCAGTCACCTGGCCGATTCCCTCGGCCGTCGGGGCCTCGTCGAATAAAGCCTCGACCCGCCCGAGAATGGTCCCTGCCGCCTTGCCGGAGAGTTGCTGGTAGACGATCGAATGCAGCAGGGCGTAGAAGACATTATCCAGCGGCGTGTACTCCATGGCGAAGGGCCCAACGCGTTCCAAAATGCTTCGGAAGGCGGGCTCAACCCTGGACAGGTGGGTGGTGGCCAGTTCCGGCGCGTACGGATAGTCAGACATGGATCGAATATCGAACATTAACTTCCATGATGCCGCCACTGGTTGACATTGCGAGCCTGTTTCTGATGGGCCTTTTTGGGAGCGCGCACTGCCTGGGCATGTGCGGTGGATTTTCGCTACTTGCGGGCCGGAGTGGGTGGTGGCCGGGGTATGCGCTCGGGAAGACCCTCACGTACAGCCTGATGGGTGTTGCGGGAGGGCTTGTCGGACACCTGGTGATCAGAACGGCCCCGGTTCAGCAGGCCGTCAGTATCTTAGTTGGGGTGGTGCTGATTGTGTTGGGGGCCGCGACGGCCGGACTGATCCCGGACCGTTTTGCGGGTATCAGCGGACTCACCAACTGGATTGGACCGCGTTTGGGCAGCGCGATGGCATCAGGCAGGAGATGGGGATCCATTGGCGTCGGTGCCTTGAATGGCCTCCTTCCGTGCGGCCTGGTATATGCCGCCCTGCTCCTCTCGGTCGATTCGGGTTCTGCCGTCGGCGGCGGAGTCATGATGGCCGTATTTGGTCTTGCAACACTCCCGGCACTTGCACTGGCAGGCGTGATCGGCCAGCGGCTTACTCCAGACCGCCGCGTAGGCCTGGTTCGCGCCGGGGGCCTGCTGGTCATAGCCATGGGCCTTCTTGCCATCTGGCGGGCATTCATGATGATGCCCGGGGGACACTAATCGGGGGTTTCCCGTGACTTGGCCTCGTGGGCATCCAGATCGTCCTCGAGTAGAATCCTGACTCCGGGCGTGCGTGTGTCCTCAAACTGGCCGTTGCGGACAGCCCAGAAGAATCC
>JBLHLC010000029.1:0-55170 GCA_047619685.1 Rhodothermales bacterium | reverse complement strand
ACCTCGGTTGCGTCAAGCGGCGAATCCGTCTCTATGGCGAACTCCATTCCGCCCCGGAAGTCGATCCCCAGTTCCAGGCCACGGATTCCGAGGCTCATGAGGCTTGCGAGTATCAACACGCCGGAGAATATATATCCCCGGGTTCGATTTTCTACGAACTTGAAGTTCGCGTTTTCAAAAATGCGCATGGCTGCTTATGTGTCTATGCGTGATCGTTGATGGTCGACGTCCGATCAGCCGAAGCTGATAGTCTTACGTTTTTCAATCACGAAGTAGTCTGAGATGATGCGAGTGAGCACAATGGCTGTGAACATCGACGAGAGGATGCCCGCCATCAGCGTTACCGCAAAGCCCTGAATCGGGCCGATGCCGAAGGAATACAGAATCACACCGACAAAAAACGTGGTGATATTCGCATCAAAAATGGCGCTGAGAGCCTTCGAGTACCCCCCCTGAATGGCCGCTTTGAGCGTCCGTCCCGTGTTCTGTTCTTCTCGAATCCGTTCAAAAATAAGCACATTGGCATCGACGGCCATACCGATGGTCAGCACGATACCCGCTATTCCCGGCAGTGTCAGGGTTGCATGAAACCCTGCCAAGATCCCCAGAACGAAAACCAGGTTCAGCAGCAGTGCGAGGTCGGCTATCACGCCTCCCGTCCGGTAGTAGAAGACCATGAATATGGCCACCAGAAGCAGTCCGAGCGCGACAGAATTCAGACCAGCACTGATGGACGCTGCTCCGAGACTCGGCCCAACCGTACGTTCCTCGACGATCTCGACAGGGGCGGGAAGCGCACCCGATTTGAGGACGGTCACAATGTCCTGAGCCTCTTCGCGAGAGTCCAGCCCTGAGATGTTCGAGCGGCCACCCGTGATTCGCTGCTCTACGTTCGGGTACGAGTAGACCACGTTGTCCAGAACAATGGCGACATTCCGGTTCACGTTGGCGCCCGTCAGCCTGGCCCATATCCGCGAACCCTCAGAGTTCATGGTCATGGTTACTTCAGGCACGTTGGTGAACTGGTCGAAGTCGACCCGTGCATCGGTAATGGTCTCTCCACCCAACTCGACTTCCTGGCGAACGGCCAGGAGGTCGAACACCTCAAATCCGTCATCAGTGGTGCCGATGGGTGCGGACGTATACATCAGCGTCACGCCCATCGGAAGGAAATCGCGAACGCGGCCGTCCTTCAGTAGAACGTTGACCGCGGAGGTATCCTTCTCCGAAACCCGGCCGAAAGTCACGCCCTGCCCGATGGGCTGCATGACATCCAGGAGTTTGTTACCGGATCCGGTGTCCCCTTGAGCCAGGAGGTCCGCCACACTGAGTGTGGTGTCGGCTGCGGCTGCGGTCGTGTCAGGAATCTCCTCGTAGTACTGGATGATTGACTGGAGCGAGCGTGTGATTTCCGCGGGGTCTCCCATGAGCCGAAACTCCAGCCGTGCCGTCCCGCGAAGAAGGCCACGAATTCGTTCCTCGTCATCGATTCCCGGCAACTCGACGATTACCCGCCGAGTCCCCTGCTTCTGAATGGAAGGTTCGCTGACACCGTACCGGTCCACCCGGTCGCGAATGATCTCGATTGCCCGGTCCACGGCCGCCACGGCTTCAACCCGCAAAAATGAGGCAACTTCCTGGTTGCTTGAGCGGCGGGTGATTCCGGCTGTATCGTTGCGGAAATACCTGGAGAGACGAGCTTCCGCGTCCCGCGCCTCGAACTCATCGACGAACTCGTCGATGATTGGAGATCCAGTGTCGTCCGCCCGGCGACGTGCCTCAGCTAGCACCTCCTCGAAGAACGGATCGATGTCCGTAGCCAACTCACGAATGAGCGCCTCTACGCGAACCTCCAGCGTCACGTGCATGCCGCCCAACAGGTCCAGGCCCAGCTTTAGAGCCTTCTCCTGGACGGTCCTGATTTTTGCCAGGTTGTCTTGTTCATAGTCGGCGCGCTCCGTCTCGGAGAGCGACTCCATTTTATTGTTGATGAGGTAGCTCTGGGCCGTCGGGTACAGGTAGTACACTGAAAGGGCCAGAAAGAAGCCGACCAGAAAGATCTTGAATCCGTTTCCCTGCATGATGATTGGATGCTGGGTTAATAGGGAATTGACTCACCACCGGCGAGCCTTGAGAATTGCGCTCCATCGCGGAGCTGGACGTCCAAATCGGGGCAACTCTAGGGTCCGAGCGCCTGGATGGAGGTAAACATGCCCGCAACAACCGGCGGTGAGAAGCCGTCGGCAGCAGCCGAAAGGGGTGCTATGGGCGGCCCGACGGGGTCGGTATCCTCAAACGAGGCAGGCCGCGAACCAAAAAGGAGTGCGGCCTGATCAGCCGAGGTCAGTCGAGCCACGGACACAGGATCCTTTGGCGTCAGAGAGCGGAGATCTGCCAGAATCAGGGCTACCAGTTCGTCGGCGGAATCAACTTTCGGGTCCGACTGACCAGAAAAAATCTCCAGGGCAAGGTCCAGCCTGCCCTCTGAGTCAAGATTGCCCACAAAGTCCCGGACAAAGGACTCAAGCGAAGAATGCCGGGAATGCGCTGCAAAATCCAGGGCCCGCTCCAGAACAACGTCTGACCGCGATGCCCCTCGGTCCATGAGCCAGTCCCCATAGGCCGCATTTGCCGTGTCGTCCAGACCCGCCGCCAGCGGCAGTACGAAGATCTGGAGCATGGCAGCCAGCACCGACCACGTCACGAAACGGGCGAATCTGCTGTCAGAAGGTTGGAATACTCGTCTCGATCCTGGCAAGGACTGGACATGGGTTGGTCTAAGAGGGCGCGGCGTGAATCCTGTCCGGCAAATTACGTTCCAGTCCCAACCTGAACTCAAGACACGAAAATCCTTTTCGGAGCGTCCAAAACGTCCTGGAGGGCTGGTTTCATCAGGGATTGTCCTTGATTTCGCAATCCCTACTGCAACGAGGTCGCTTCTTTTTGGTACGCGCTGACCCTCTGATCCCCAAAAAGGCCTGCCAGATGCGCGCTCGTTTCAGATACACACTATTTACCATCGCTGCAGCCGTGGGCCTCCTGGGCTGGGGCGCCTTTGTCACGTCGATCGATGCGGGGCTGGCCGTCCCCGATTGGCCGAGTTCCTTCGATTCCTTCGATCCGTTCAACCCATGGCCCGAGTGGTGGCGGGTAACTCCCATTCTTGCCGAACACGGTCACAGGCTCGTGGGTGCCCTGGTGGGGTTCTTTACGCTCATTTTGGCGGCTTGGACCTGGAAGAGCGACGAACGCCTTTGGATGCGCATGCTGGGGATTGCGGCGCTGGCCCTCGTGATATTCCAGGGAGTGTTGGGTGGACTTAGAGTGGTTTGGGTTTCCCTTGACCTGGCGGTCGTCCACGCCTGCGTTGCGCAGCTCTTCTTCGCACTTTTGGCCTCCATGGCCCTGTTTACCTCCAGCCGTTGGGATAACCCCGGCCCCCGCCCTTCCCTGGATTTCCCCAAGGCCGGCTGGATAGCCGCTGGCGCGGTATACATACAAATCTTCCTGGGTGCACTCTTGCGGCATCCCGGTATCGGTATCGATCCCATGTTGGCGGGACTGCACATGGGCTGGGCATTCGTTGCCTTGCTTGCGGTGTCCATACATGCCCGCGTACTGCTTTCAGGCGCTGGACTGGCTCCATTGGGACGAAGTCTGGTAGGCGTTGTCGTTCTTCAGGTTGCTCTGGGCTTTGTGGCCTATTTTATACTTCTTGATGAACAGGGTATGCTGCAACCGAGCAATCTGCAGGTTGTGGTGAACTCGCTTCACCTGATTGTTGGCGCATCGCTGTTCGCGCTCAACGTTGTTGGAGCACTGGCGTCTTCACGGGCGCGGACTCTCTCGCCGGTAATCTCTTGAACGGACCAAACATCATCCAGGACAACAGAACAATCGCTGCGGCCATTCCGGCCGGTGCTTCGGCACCGAGCCCTGGTGTCCTGGCTGAGGGCGTGGCGGCCCAGAGGCCGCTCTGGAAGGATTATCTGGAGTTGACCAAGCCGGAGATTTCCTTTCTGGTGGCCATCTCCGCGGTTGCGGGTTTTGTGCTTGGGGCCTCCGAACAGGTTTCCTGGTGGGTGCTTCTCTGGACCGTGATCGGGGTGACTTCTGCCGCGGCTGGCGGCTGTGCACTCAACCACTACCTGGAGCGAGAGCTGGACAAACGCATGAAGCGCACGGCCTCCCGCCCTATTCCGGCTGGCAGGATCTCCGCGCGCCACGCGGCCTGGTTTGGCATTTTCCTGGTTGCGGCGGGTGTCTGCATCCTGTGCCCCCTTGTAAACCCGCTCACCGGACTCATGGCCGCCGGTACCGTAGCGCTATACCTCTTCGTCTATACGCCGCTGAAGCGGGTTTCGACGCTGAACACGCTTGTTGGCACCATTCCGGGTGCGCTTCCCGCGCTGGGCGGGTTCACCGCGGCAACCGGGACATTCGGCGCGGCCGGATGGGCCATTTTCGCCGTGCTGATCTGCTGGCAGATCCCGCACTTCTACGCGCTGGCGTGGATGTATCGCGCAGATTACGCGCGTGGCGGGCACCGCATGTTATCCGTGACGGCACCGGACGGAAAGGCGCTGGTGCGATACGTGATAGTGTTCTCGATTCTCATGGTGGCGGCCTCCATCGTCCCCTACACCGTCGGGGCTAGCGGATTGTTGTATCTGATTGGCGCAGTTGCGTTGGGCGTCTGGTTTGCGTGGCCCGTGGCCGTGTTTACACGGAGTCTCACCAACGCTGACGCCCGGCAACTCCTGAAGGCCACCGTGTTCTATATCCCCATGTTGGTCCTGCTGATTGTAGTAGACCACCTGTTGGGACTCTAAACACCACTCCCCGAATAACATGTCTGGGCTTCGGGATCTGAGTAGTCTCTCTTTGGACCAAATGACCGCCATGGTCAAGGAATTTGGTCAGCCTGAATTTCGGGCCAGGCAGCTGTATCGCTGGGTTTATCACAGTCCGGTGGCCTCCATACCGGAGATGAGCAACCTGCCAGCCAGCCTTCGGGAAACACTGTCAGCGCACTGCATGCTGCCCCGGCTCCTGGTCGAGAAGGAGCAGCGCTCTTCAGACCAGACCATCAAGAGTCTTTTTCGATTGCATTCCGGAAGACTCATCGAGTCTGTCCTCATTCCTGATTTCGCCTCCGATGAAGAACGGTACGGTGGAGGGAGTGCAACCCGGCTGACGGTGTGCGTCTCGAGCCAGGTGGGGTGTGCCATGGCCTGCTCATTCTGCGCCACCGGCCGCATGGGTTTCCACCAGAACCTTACCGCAGGCGAAATACTGGAACAGGTCCGGCGGCTGGACCAACAGGGCCACGACGTCTTTGGTCGCGGCATTTCCAATGTCGTCTTCATGGGAATGGGCGAGCCTCTTCAAAACTATGACGAGGTTGTCAGAAGCGTCGGCCTGATGCACGATCCCGACGGACTGGGGCTCTCGTTCAAACGCATCACTATCTCGACCGTAGGTCTGGCGCGGCGCATTCGAAAGCTTGCCGACGACGGGGTCGAGGCAAACCTGGCCATCTCGCTCCACGCACCAGAAGACGCCAAGAGATCGTCCATCATGCCGGTCAACCGGGCGGCCCGAACAGATCTGGTGGCCCTCCGGGAAGCGGTGACGTACTACTCAGAGACGACGTCCAAGCGCGTCACCTACGAATACTGCATGTTTGACGGGTTCAATGACGGCGTCGAGGATGCCAAGAACCTGGCGAATGTCTGCCGATGGGCTCCAAGTAAGGTCAACCTCATCATGTACAACCCCGTGCCTGGCTCCGCATTTAGCCGGACACCTGAGACGGCGCTGAACGACTTCATCCGAGAACTTGTGAACCGCGATGTCCGCGTGACCGTCCGAAGGAGTCGAGGCCAGGACATTGCCGCGGCCTGTGGCCAGCTTGCCGCGGACACCGGCGTGGACGCCCAGGCGCCTTCCACAGACCCAGCCCCTTGATGGCATAAGGCCGGCCTGCAGGCGGTCCCGCGTGCGAAACCGCCGCTGCCTCCATGGACATCTTCGTCCAGCGACCTCTCAGCCTCCAGGGCCCCTCAGGTCTGCTTTTTCTTCAGCGCAAACGCGCCGAACCAGGCCAGTAGGCCCGCCCCTGCGATCGCGAGGAACCCGACCCGGTAACCCAGGTCACCCGGCACCGAGGCAGCCACCGCACCGACTCCCGCGCCACCCAGCAGTTGCCCGACGCTGATAAACAGCGTGATGAGACCCTGCGAAACACCCCTCTCGGAGACGTTGGCCGCGCCCAGAAGAATGTAGCTGAGAGCCGGCCCCATTATCCCCGCCAGTCCAGCCCCCAGAAGCACGGTGCCAACGTAGAACATCACGATATCCTCTCCCCGCCAGGCCAGCAGCGCTATTCCGGCTACCAAGATGGCCTGACAGGTCAAGACTACGGTCCTTGAACCAACACGGTCCATGACTCGGCCGGCTATGGGAGAGGCGATTACAATACTGATCACCAATGGCATCAGCATGAAAGACGCGTTGGAATTGGAAACGCCAAACGCGTCGATGGCCATGGCCGGCAGGAAGATGAATGCGGACTCATGCAGGCCCGCGACAGCGGCCAGAGAACAGGCGATGAGGACCTGCCGGTTACCAAAAAGGCCGGGTCGGACCACCGGGTCTGCCGCCCGCTTTTCCACCCACAGCCACGTCGGAAGCCCAACCGCCAGAACGAGAAGTGGGCCCCAGACGCGGGGATCGACCATGCTCGCCAGCAGATTGGCGGCGTCGATCCGGTTGATGGCGTAGGCCAATGACACCAGACAAACGCCCATCAGTGCCAGCCCAGCCACATCCAGCGGCAGCTTCTCTTCGGAGGTCGTTGTGGGCAGCTTGCGGGCCCCCAAGATCATCACCGCTACCGCCAGGGGCACGTAGGCAACGTAGATTAATCGCCAGTCCACGAGCAATAACAGACCGGCCAGAATGGGCCCGATGATAAACGCCACGCCAAACACTGCTCCCAGAATGCCCAGGGCCCGGCCGCGCCTTTCCTTGGGAAACGCGTCCCCGACCACGGCGGCGGCGACAGGGAAAATGCCCGAAGCACCCAGACCCTGAAGCGCCCTTCCGACCAGAAGAACGGTGAAGGACGGTGCGGCGGCCACGATGAGGGCGCCCACGGCAAACATGAACACATCCGTGACGTAAACCACACGGCGTCCGTGCCGATCGGACAACTTCGTCATGATCGGGACACCCAGGAGGTTGAAAAACACGAATGTGTTAAACGCCCAGGCTACCGTTCGCTCGTCGACTCCAAAGTGTGCCCGTATGGCAGGCAGGGCTGGTCCCAACACGGCAATGTCGAGAGCCGCGAGCAGCACGCCCAGAAAAAGGGTGACAAGAAGTCCTCGGCTGCTTTTCGGGCTCATACGCGGTCTTGGGGGTCCGGTCAGTATTCTGGCCGAAGATGGGGCTGATTTTCTCTCGGGACTAGCCACTCTTGCCGAAGATGGCGTGGAATACGACGAACAAGAGGTGGTTGGCATCGATTTTCAACCTGCACACATGGACCCGGCGGGATTAGCTTCCGAAATGCGCATCGAACCCCAATCTGCCCCCCCTCTGGCCCGGTCAATCTCGGCGCTGATTCTGCTGGTTCTGCTTTCTGGCTGCCAACCGGAACAGCCAACCCCGACCCCTCCCGACCCCTTTCCGGATCGCATCAGACTGGAACGGGCAGATCATATCTGGGCCGAAACCACACTGTCTCACCTGACGGTCCAGCAAAAGGTCTCGCAACTATTCGCCATTCCCGCTCCCGGCGGCTTCGGCGCGACCGATTCGCGAGAACACCGGCACGTCCGTGACATGGTCAGAGACCTCCAGGTTGGTGGCGTGATCTTCTTCCAGGGAACGCCGCTGGATCAGGCCGCCTATGTCAACGAACTCCAATTGGCGTCACCCATTCCCCTGCTGGTCTCGCAAGACATGGAGACCGGTGCTGGCATGCGCCTTGCAGGGGCCACGCGGCTCCCAACCGCCATGGCCATCGCGTCCTCTCGTGACCCGGATCTGGCGTATTTGGCGGGCCGCGTAACCGCCACGGAGGCACGAGCCGTTGGCGTCCGCCACGTTCTGGCGCCGGTCGCAGACGTGAATGCCAACGCGGGCAACCCGGTGATTGACGTACGCTCTTTCAGTGATCAGCCCGGGCTGGCGGCGGTGATGGTAGATGCATTCGTTCGGGGGCTTCAGGACGGAGGCGTCCTGGCAACCGCGAAACACTTTCCGGGGCACGGCGCAACGAGCCGGGACTCCCATTTCAGCATGCCCGTCCTGAACGTAGACTACGCAAGGATCGACAGTATGGACCTGGTGCCTTTCAGGGCAGCGATTGCCGCCGGCGTAGCCAGCATCATGACGGCACACGTGGCCTTTCCCGCATTGGACAACGGGAGACGGCGTCCGGCGACGCTGGCCCCGCCCCTGGTCGAGGGTCTGCTCAGGGACAGTCTGAGGTTTGGCGGTCTGATTGTCTCGGACGCGCTGAACATGGCCGGCGTGCAGCAGGGAGATGCCGGCTCGGTGGCGCTTCAGGCGCTTCAGGCCGGGGTTGACATGCTCATGATGTCCACCAATGTGAGACTGGCCCGCCAGACGATTCTTCGGGCGGTGGAAGACGGGACCTTCAGTGAATACGAACTGGACAATCGCGTCCGCAGAATTCTGCTTGCCAAGGCGTCCGCGGGGCTTCATCACAACCGTTTCGCGGAGCTCGACCTTGTCCGGAGCCAGGTGGCCAATGCCGAACAGCGGGCTCTGGCGGCGCGCCTCGCTCGGCGCGGAATCACGGCCGTGGGAGATAGCGGGCTTGCGCTTGTTTCTGATCGACCCGGCCGGAAGGTGTTCTTGTTGGCCCTGTCCGACAAGGAGCCCGATGACCGCCACCTGAATTTCGAAGCCGAACTTCGGGATAGACTCCCGGAGGTTGCGCTGCAGTCCCTCCTGGTTCGGGGCGGCGAAGCCCAGGATGTGCTCCCTGTCGCCCTCCGGATGGGGCAGGACGCAGATGAAGTCGTCATTGCCATCTACGCAAGCGCCGCCACCTGGCGACTCAGGCCACAGACCACCGCAGGCTTCCGCGACCTCCTTCGGCGTGTTACCTCGGTTAGGCCCGGGGCCAAGATTGTCGTGTTCGGGACGCCGTATATCGCGGCAGACTCCCCCTCCGGTACCGTTACGTTTCTGGCTTATGGCGATGGCCCGGCAGAGCAGAGGGCCGCAGCCGATGCCGTCACCGCAAGAGCCAAGGTGAGTGGGCGGAGTCCGGTGTCCCTGTCGGGAAGTTTGCCCTTCGGCGCCGGTCATACGCGGGAGGCGCGGTATCCCAGGACCGCTGAGGCGGAGGAAATCCAGATGAGTGGCGCGGCACTGGACCAGATCGAGAACCTCATCCGGACGGCCATCGACGACCGGGCCTTCCCTGGCGCCGCCGTTGCCGTAGGCCGGGAGGGCGCGGTTGTCCATCAGGCCGGATACGGGGCATATACCTACGTTTCGTCCACTCCGGTGACGGATAAATCCAGCTTCGACCTGGCTTCCCTCACCAAAGTCATCGCGACAACAACGGCAGTGATGCAGCTCTACGAACAGGGAAAGCTGGATCTGGACGCACCGGCGTCGTTGTACATCCACGACTTTGGCCAGAACGGGAAGGAAAAAATCACCGTGCGGCAACTGCTCACGCACACGGCGGGTCTGATCCCATTCAAGCCCTTTTACAGCATGGGTCTGCGATCAAGGGATCGGGTCCTGCGTGCGATCTACGAAGAGCCACTGGCATATGAACCCGGGAGCGAATCCAAATACTCGGATTTTGGACCGATTGTACTGGCCGAGATCGTCTCGAGGATTTCCGGGATGGGTTTCTCGACCTACGTTCAGCGCTACATCTTCGAGCCCCTCGGAATGTGGCACACGGGCTTCCGGGCCGTAGGTAGGGGCGCTCGCTCGGACGCCGTGCCCACCGAAAACGACGACTACTTCAGGTTTCGGTTGCTGCAGGGGGAGGTGCACGATGAAAACGCCTGGATTATGGGCGGGGTGGCGGGACACGCGGGACTTTTCTCGACGGTCTCGGATCTAACCCGCTTCGCCAATATGCTTGTGCAGGAGGGCCGAGTGGGTGGCGAGCAGTTCCTGAAGCCTGAAACCATCATGTTGTTTACTACGGCGTTTGATACCACAGGGACATACACACGGGCGCTGGGTTGGGATACGAAAAGCCCGGAGGGCTACTCATCGGCGGGACAGTTCTTCGGACCACTCAGTTTTGGCCACACCGGCTTTACGGGCACATCCATCTGGTTTGACCCGGAGGTAGGTCTTTTCGTCATTCTGCTCTCCAACCGGGTCTATCCGACACGCAACAACAGGCGACTCACTCCTGTCAGGCCGGCGCTGGCTGATCTGGTCTTCGAGACCATGACCGACCCGGACCATCAGCGTGTCGTTGACTAGGAAACGGGCGGAACCTGCCTGACCCCGCCGGCTTGAAGGGGCGCTCCAAACAACACTAGAAGGCATTCACCAGCCTTCCATGCCTCAGGAAAACGCCCATGCCCACCTACTCGTACCGACGCGAGGACGGAACCACATTTGACATCACTCAGCGCATCACTGAGGATGCCCTGGCGACGTGCCCCACTACCGGGCAGCCGGTCAAGCGAATGATCACCGGCGGGGCCGGCCTGGTATTCAAAGGCACAGGTTTCTACCAGACGGACTACGCCCGTAAAGAAACGGCACCCACGGTTGCGGACTCCTCCGAGTCCAAGGGCAAAGAGACCAAGGGTGACTCCCCAGCCAAGCCGGAAAAGCCAAGCGAATCCAAGCCTGCAAAGAAGGCCGACTAGGCTGGCTCAGGTTTACCGGACGGGCGAGTTTACCGGGCGAGACCACTACGCCATCGGCGTACGGCCAGTCGCCACTCGATCTCCTGCTCCATGGAGCGTTTCAGGACGTAGTGTGGCATGTCGAGTTCATCAGGATGCCCGCGGACACGGTCGAAGATGAAGTAGCGCCCTGCGTTTCGTTCGTCGTACGAATAGTACCAGCGTAACTGGTCCACTGAATCCTCTGAATACAGAGGCGGGCCCATGACGATGTAGACCATTCCACGATCGGTCTTCCAGCCCTCTTTGAAGGCTGAGAACCGCCGGTTGGCTTCTTCCACCCGGCTGAATAACTGCTCCAGTACGCGAGACGCCGCCACGGGATCGCCCACGATTCTACCCCAAAAGGCGTCAAATTCTCCCTTTCTGGCCATTGCGTCGCCCGCCGACTTGATGCGCTCTACTTCGTCCTCGGTCGCGATGTATCCCAGCGCGTCGATCATCGAACCCAGGTGGGTGATGCGCGGATATCCATTCGGCCTGACCAGAAACGACCTCCCCGGCCCGATGGCTCGCGGACTTGGGGGCGGTAGCGGAGCCTGGCCACAACTCTCCGTCCATCCGATTTCGACTCGGTAGGTCCCCAGCGGAAACCCGCTTTGCAGGGTCCAGGTGGCTACACCGCTTCCAGCTGCGAGGGGCAGGCTGGCAACGTGAAGCGCATCCGCATTCCCGTACATCGCTCCCCGATAGACCGCGGAGCCAAGGCTTGGACTGAGAGAGAATGGCAGCGGCGCCCGGAGCGTGTCCGTTGGAACAGACAGCAGTCGCCAGTGCGCACACCCGGCAGTCTCGGCGACCACAGTCGCAGCCGCCGCGAAGGACATGGCTGACGCAGGGTATTCGAGTCCGACAAGAGGCCTTCCATCTGCTTCGATGAGTACCCGTCCGACGCGCGCCTGCCCGACCGACTCCCAGATCTGAACCTGAGCCCGCGTGGCCGTCCGCTCGGTGTTCATGTCCGTCAGCAGTACTTCCAACCGCGGATTCTCGGACTCGCCCCAGCCGAACACCAAAGCCTTGAGCACGCGCTCGTAACTGCGGGTTTCCTCCAGAGAGCGCATGGTCAGGGAATCCGACTCCTCCGCCACGACACGTTGGTCCACTCGGATCAAATACCTGAACCACGCCCTGTACCCCTCTTCCACCGGACGAAAGACGAGAGCCGCAGGGATCAGTCCGAGTCGGACCTGAACGCTGTCTCCGCCGGCTAGAGGCGCGACTTCCAAATCAAAGTCAGGGATGCCGTCTTCGAACACACGGGTCCACCCTTCTCCCTCCCGCACCTGACTCAAGCCTCCGCTACAGGAGACCATAACGAGTGCAAGGAACGCTGCGGATGCGGCCCGCAACATGGTGGTCAGGCCTCTTCCGCTGCTCGGACGATGGCGGCAAAGTCAGGCGCAGACAAGGCCGCGCCACCTATGAGACCGCCGTCTACATCCTTCCGGGCCAGCAGATCGGCCGCATTGCCCGGTTTCATGGATCCGCCGTATAGAATCTTGATGCCGCCGGCAATTTCGATTCCGAACAGTTCCACCAGCAAGGATCTGATGTGCCCATGCATGGACTCAGCCTGCTCCGGAGACGCCGTACGGCCCGTGCCAATGGCCCAGACCGGCTCGTATGCAACTACCAGGGCGTCGGCATACTCGATGGTGACGTCCTCCAGTCCCTTTCTGATCTGAGCGGCCACGACATCATTCTGCTGGCCGGCGTCCCGCTGTTCCAGCTTCTCGCCGACACACACAATCGGTACAAGCTTGTTCGCGATGGCCTTGAGCGTCTTTCGGTTTACAGTTGCATCCGTCTCACTGAAAAACTCGCGCCGTTCGGAGTGGCCCAAAATCACGTAGTGGCAGCCGACTGAGCGAAGCATGGATGCCGACACCGCACTCGTAAACGCGCCGGAGTCCTCCCAGTGCATGTCCTGGGCACCGACCCGGACGGGGCTGCCATGCGCTGCCGAAAACACAGCGTCCAGGCTCACGAACGGCGGACATAACGCGACGTCAACGCCAGAGGGGTTCCCCACCGCAGAGACCACCGCGCTGGCAAGCTGTCTGGCGGCCGTGAGATCCGTGTTCATTTTCCAGTTTCCGGCGACAAGCATGGGCAAAGGCCAGTTTGGTAACTTGATTCTTAGCGACCGAGACGGTCAAGGATGTCGGCGAGATCGCCCTCAAGCTCATCGAGACTGGCTCCCGCATACTTGCGGACAATGTTACCGGCTGGGTCGATGAGAATGCGGGTCGGGATGACATTCACATTGTAGGCCGTGGCCACCAATCCCTGACGCCCATCGGTATCGAAAACGAAGCGTCCCATGATGTCCCTTCCGTCCAGAAGCGCCTCGGTGTAGGCCGGGTCCGGATCCAGAGATATGCTGACGGCCTCGAAAACATCAGAGGGCAGCGCGTTTAGAATGGCCTGCCGAAGTCCGAGCTCCTGCTGAAAAAGCGGGTGGGTCGGCGTAAAGAATTCCAACATGAAGAACTGATCGCGCAGCGTCTCATTGTCTATGACGCGCCCTTCGGTATCGATGACAGAAAAGGCCGGAGCCGGCATCCCAGGTAGCAGGTGCTCCACCTCGTAGATGGCGCCCGCTGCCCAGCGGCTCCACTGCGATTCCGCGTACCCTGACTGCAACTCACGGGCCGCCGCCACCGCCTGGGGGGTCTGAAGGCTATCCATGTGCGCCAGCACTATTTCGGCGAGAAGGGCCGCGTCGTCCTCCGGGTCGGTTCCTGTCATGAACGACCTCACAAAACCAACTGCCGCGTTCTGTCCGCCCAGTCGGGCCGCGGACCTCCGGACGGCGCGAACGATCTGGACCTTGCTGGGATGGGTTGCCGCAATCTGTGTGGCCCGCGCAACGGCAACCGAGTCGGCCCAGCCGTCCAGCATGATGATGGACTCGGCGCTGGCAACCAGTGAGCCAAAGGAACCCGGAAAGGTCTCCTGAAGGCCCCAGTAGATGGAACTGGTTTGACCGATTGCGCGACCCATCTCAGCCTCGGTGTAATCCGGATTCGACTGAACCAGATCCAGCACCATTTTGTTGTGCTGCGCCTTGGTGTTGTTGTACGCGGACCAGGAGGCGTTCTCTGGAGAAATAATGCGGACCGTCCTGCCATCCAGAGGGAAACTTGCCCTGACACGGCTGGAGTCCCCGGCCGCGAGCACAATCTCTTCTATCGTCAGCGTCTGACCTGCGCGTGAAATCACGAGCGGATAGATACCGCGCTGCTCCACGTGGACGTCAAGCCAGAAATTCCCTTCCGAATCGGTTAGCGTGACGCCCAGGGTATCCAGGTCTCCGTCGAGATTGGAGACAAGCAGGACCTCAAAACCACTGTTGTCGGCCAAAGAGTCTGCGTCCGTCCGGACGGTAAGGTTGCCGGACACGTGCGTCTCGCCCTGGGAGGCTGATTTGGCACCACAGCCAATCAGGGAGAGTGCCAGAGCGGCGGCCGTTCCCAGAACATAAACTGACTTTCTCATCCGGACTCCTTGTTATTTCGCGCGCCTTCGAGTCGCTCCGCTAATATTTCCCGCACAGTACGCGGGTCCGGTGAGCCCGGATATCGCTTCATGACCTGCCCGATAAAGAATCCGATGAGTCCGGTTTTTCCAGACAGGTACTGACTCACGTTATCGGGATTCGCCTGTAGGACTTCGTCGACAATCGGTTCCAGCGCCCCTGCATCAGACACCTGCAATAGGCCCTTCTCGGAGGCGATTTCATGGGGAGAGCGCGAATCGCTGAGCATGTACTCGAAGAGCTCCTGCAGGGCGCTGGAAGAAATCTTGTCCTCAGCACGCAGTTGCGTCAGGGATGCCATGCGATCCGGAGCGACGGGAAACGCCGCAAAGTCAAGCTTTAACTCGTTGGCCAGCCGCAGGCCATGGGTCATGATCACGTTCGAGGCCAATTGAGCCCAGCCGACACCGGCGGCCTCTGGGAACCGCGTCACTACATCCTCAAAGTAGTCTGACGTGGCCCGTTCCTCTGTCAGCACGGTTGCATTGTATTGCGGCAACCCCAGGTCGGACACATATCGGCGCACCCTGGCGTCCGGCAGTTCGGGAAGCGCCTCGCGGGTCTCGCTGAGCATCTCTGAGGTGACAACGATGGGACAAAGGTCCGGATCGGGAAAATACCGGTAGTCGTGGGCCTGCTCCTTCGACCGCATCGACCTGGTTTTACCGGCATCGACATCCCAAAGGAGGGTCTCCTGGACAACCTCCCCTCCGCCCCGCACCAGCGCCTTTTGCCGGGCGATTTCGTAATCCAGTGCCCGCTCCACATTGCGGAACGAGTTCATGTTCTTGACTTCGGTTTTCGTCCCCAGTTCGACCTGCCCGACGGGCCTGATGGAGACGTTCGCATCGCAGCGGAGCGATCCTTCCTCCATATTGCCATCGCAGATTCCCAGATAACGAACCAATTGCCTGACTTTTCGCAGATAGAGATAGGCCTCGCGGGGAGAGCGGAGGTCCGGCTCAGAGACGATCTCGATCAACGGCACCCCACACCGGTTGTAGTCCAGCAGCGAAGCGGTCGGGTCCAGATCATGGATGGACTTTCCGGCGTCCTCTTCGATGTGAATCCGGGTGATCCCGATGACCCGCTCCGCGCCCTCGTGGGGCCCCTGATCCATTACGATCCGGATCTTGCCGTTGGCGCAAATGGGCGTCTCGTACTGGGAGATCTGGTATCCCTTGGGCAGGTCGGGATAGAAATAGTGCTTCCGGGCCAGAACTGATCTCGGAGCAATCTCACATTCGGTTGCCAGTCCAATCAAAAGCGTTCGCGAAACCACTCCGGCGTTGAGAACGGGGAGCGTGCCGGGGTGTCCCAGGCTGATCGGATCGACGTTTTGGTTGGGTTCTGACCCAAAAACAGCCGAGTCCGGGCTGAATGCCTTGGACGCGGTCAGAAGCTGGCAGTGGACCTCGAGGCCGATCACCACTTCGTAAGAATCTGCCATACTAAAAGTCCAGAAGTCGTTTGAGCGCGATTGCCACGCGAGGCTTTGCCGAGTGAATGTCCCGCTCCAGGGCAGCTGCAAACGGCACCGGTAGATCTTCGCCAGCCACGCGCATCGGCGGGGCGTCAAGGAACGTGAACGCCCTTTCGGTAATCTCGGCGGCTATCTCGGCTCCAAAACCCGAGGTTCTTGTGGCTTCGTGGACCACCAGCAACCGCCCTGTTTTTCTTATGGAGGCCAGAACCGTTTCCTGGTCCCAGGGCACCAAAGTCCGCAGGTCGATGACCTCGACGGCGTGTCCGGAGGCGGCGGCCTCGTCTGCCGCCTCTGTGGCCCAGTCCACGCCGAGGCCCCACGAAACGATTGTAGCGTCGGACCCCTCACGAAGCAAAGCCGCGGTACCCAGGGGGATCCTGGTATTGCCGGCGGGCACCGGCCCCCGTTTTTTGCGATAGAGCAGTTTGTGCTCGAAGAACAGCACGGGATTGGGGTCGTCGATGGCGGCCAATAGCAGACCCTTTGCATCGGCGGGCGAGGACGGTATCACGACCTTCAGCCCCGGAACATGGCAGAACCAGGCTTCGATGGACTGGGAGTGGAAGGGTCCTGCTCCCACCTGGCCTCCAAATGGTGCCCTGATCGTGACCGGAACCGGGGCGCCCCATCGGTAGTGGGTGGTGGCCAGATTGTTGACGATCTGATTGAATCCACAGGTGATGAAGTCCGCATACTGGATCTCGAGAACCGGCTTGATGCCGGCCAGGGCCAGCCCAAGGCAGGCGCCGACCGCACCGCTCTCTATGATGGGCGTGTTTCGGACCCGCTCTGCGCCATACCGCTCCAGGAAGCCCGCAGTTACCTTGAATACGCCCCCATATTCGGCGATATCCTGTCCCAGGAGGACAACCGAGTCGTCCTCCGCCATGGCTATGTCCAGCGCCGCGGAAATGGCGTCGATGAACCGAAGTTCAGTTTCCTCCCCGGGTACGGCGGCAGGTGGTTTGTCCGGGACCAATGATCCGCCGACGGCAAACAATGCGCTCCGCTCCTTTTCGGCGTGGCCCGTCACTTCAGGTTGCTGCAGCGCCCATTCGGCAACCTTCTCGACCCGGGCTTCCAACTCGGCGTCAATTTCACCAAGGCGGGTCCGGTCCAACTCGGCCTCGTTTTGAGCCGCAAACCGCTCCAGCGGGTCGCGCGCTTCCCACTCAGCAATCAGTTCTGGCGGGACATATTTGACGCCTGACGCTTCTTCGTGGCCCCGCATGCGGAACGTCTTCATCTCCAGAAGCGAGGGGCCCTCTCCCGAGCGAGCCCGTTCCGCGCACGAGGCGACGGCGTCCATCACGGCGGTGAGGTCGTTCCCGTCAACAACCTGGCCGTGCATGCCATAGCCGGCAGCAGCATCCGCAATGTCGGTGACACGCATGGCTTCCGACGTTGGCGTGGACAGTCCGTAGCCGTTGTTTTCGACCACAAAAAGGACGGGTAGCGACCATACGGCCGCGAGATTGAGCGCTTCGTGAAAGTCCCCCTCACGGGTCGAGCCTTCCCCGACCATGGCCAGAGCCAGCGCATTGTCGCCGGTCAGTCGTCCACCCAAACCCAGCCCACAGGCCACGGGAAGCATGGCCGCGAGGTGCGAAATCATTCCTACAATCCTGTGCTCCGGCAGCCCAAAGTGGAAGGTCCGGTCCCGGCCGTTGGTGAAACCGCCCTCCCGTCCCATCAACTGGCAAAAGAGAGGCTCCAGCGGAACGCCACGCGTGGTCCAGATGCCCAGATTCCGGTGCATCGGCAGCAGGTAGTCCTGTGGACCCACCGCCGCCGCACAACCCACCGCAATGGCTTCCTGCCCGTACCCACTGAACCACTTGGCCAGACGCCCCTGGCGAATGAGCCGAAGCATCTTCCTTTCGACGGCCCTTGGGAGCGCCAGGGCGCGATACAGACCTTCCAGATCGGACGGGTCGATGGTTGCCCGGGACTTGGCAGCGGTGGCTTGTTGGCCCATGGTTATACGATTCGCGAAATGCAGTCGATGCCGGTGGGCACGGCCTACTGGCCTGAGCCACGAAGAGCCGTGGTGATGGTGCGAAAGAGGATCTGCAAATCGCGTCGCAGCCCAAGGTTCTCAATGTAGAACAGGTCGTACTTCACTTTCTGGCGGACATCGTCCAAAGATGTGTCATACTTCCATTTGACCTGCGCCCAGCCGGTGATGCCCGGCTTCACGCGATGCCGCCGGTTGTATAGAGGAATTTCCTTGGCCAGGCGCTCCACAAAGTAGGGCCGCTCCGGGCGGGGACCCACCAGGCTCATGTCTCCCTTGAATACGTTCCAGAACTGGGGGATCTCGTCGAGCCGGGTTTTCCGGAGCCAGCGTCCGACGGGCGTGTACCGGGGATCCCCGTGGGTCGCCCAGACGGGACCGCTCTCGGCTTCCGCATTGTCCCGCATGGTCCTGAATTTGTACATGGTGAACTCACGCCCCAGATGCCCCACCCTTCGCTGGGCGTAGATGGCCTTGCCGCGAGACGTAAGCCGGATAACCAGGCTCAATACCAGCCAGATCGGCGCTCCCAGGACAATAACCACTCCGGAAACGACCATGTCCAGCAGCCGCTTTGAGCTCTGCTCCCAGGCCGGCATGGGCTCAGGCATGACTTCGATCAGCGGCAGTCCGTACATGTGCTCCGTTCGGGCCATTCCGCCAATCACGGAATAGAAATCCGGCACCAGCTTCAGTCGCACCGCTTTTCCGTCGCACAGCCTGAGAACCTCCAGGAGTGGCTCCTGATCTCCCGCTCCCAGCGCGATGAGTACGTCCTGCACTTTCAAATCGTCGATCAGGCGCGGAAGGTCGCTTATCTCCGAGTCGAAGTCTGCGGCCCCATCGCCCTCGCGGCGAAGCCGAATCGATCCAACGATTTCAAGCCCGGCCTCCGGATAGGCCGCGACTTCTCTGTACAACTCGTCCAGCCGATCATCCCAGCCCACCACAATTGCGCGGTGCAGACCCTTCCCCTTCAAGATGAGCCCCTTTTGGACAGACCGGACCAAAAAGCGGCCCACCGAGACGAGTCCAAACAGCGCCAGCCAATAGAAACCCAGGTTTGTTCGTGCCGCGTAGGCGTCCAACTGGTCGATGAACAGGAAGAAGAACATCACCAGGATACCGATGGTGATCACCTTCGCCAGCGATACGAACTCGTCGAATCGACTCGAGGCGTATCGCTCCCGGTACATCCCAAAAAAAAGAAATACCACCAACCAGGCTCCCGCCAGCGCCAGTGCCACCAACCAGACCAGCGATGGGACCGGCACATTTACGGGGTCCGAGAACCAGCCCCACGAGAAGCGGGCCTTGTGCCAGAAGAGGTTAGCGCCAAAGAGCGCAACCGCATCGGCAATCAGCAGGGCAAAAAGTTCAACTCGGCGGGTCATGAGTGCGTTCGGCCAATCTATCAGAACCCACGTCTGAGGTGCAAATGAGCCTCCGTCGCTTATGGGACGGGAGGGGGCTAATTTGGCGGGCTCGCCATCGACCCAATCGAAACCGTCGTGTTCCGCGCCAACGCCTGTTTTATCGCACTTGTTATTCTTCTGCCCCTGGACGTGGCCCGGGGGCAGGCTTCTCTTTTCATCCCCGTGGATGATCCGGTGTACTCGGATATTCGCAGCGCGCAGCTGCGTGGCTTTCTGGAGGAATTGAATCCGACGGCACTGCCCTACACCTATGACGAGGTCCTTGGCGCTTTGGAACGGGTGGAAGATGCCGAGCCGGAGCACGCGTGGCTGCTGGACAGACTCGCCAGGCTGCTGCAACCCGAGGGTGCGCTTGAAGGTTTTGGCGTGTCTGGTCGGTTGGGGGCGCGGGCCACAACCAACGGCCGGCTGGATCCCGTGAGAATCCGCGAAGGCGGTGAGCCATTTTTCCCGTTTCTCGAACTGGGCTTTCACTGGATCGACGGTCCGGTCATTGTCCGCGCGGGTGCTCGACAGGATCTGTATTGGGACTCGGACCCGGATGGCCTGGACCCGGTCCTCAGGTTGCTTGCCCGAAACGACCAGTCCTACATCGGACTATCGGGCTCGCGCGGCTCTGTGATGCTGGGTCGGATCGGGACCGAGTGGGCGTCGCCGGGCGGGACGGGACTCTTGATCAGCGACAATGCACGGAGTTTCGACGCCATCCACATCAAGGTTGGAAACGACAAGATCTCTTTGCGTTCAATGATCGGAGAGTTGGATTCGATCACGGGAGACGGTCGATTCACGGGCACCGCGGGCGACGATTCGGTCAGTTCGGGAAGCGAACGCCGCTGGATGTCCGCCCACCGACTGGACTGGCGAGTCAGCCCGAGACTGCAGATTTCCTTCATGGAGGCGTCCCTGTATTCCGGACCGTCTTCCGGCCTCTCCCTCAAGTACCTGAATCCAGCCAGTTTTCTGGTGCTGGGCGTGGACAACCGACCCAAGAACGACGAGAACAATGCGCTTCTGGCCATGTCGGTCTGGGCGCGCGTCGCGGATTGGACCCTTGAGGGACAGCTCATGCTGGACGACTACGACATCCTCTCCAGCAAGGAACCCAGTTCGATCGCCGCGACCCTTGATGCCACTACGGTATTGTCGCCCCGGTGGGAGTTCCGCACGCACTTCGAGGCCGTGGGCAGCCGCACCTACAACACGTTCCAGCCAGAGGGGCGGTGGACATACCTCGACCGGGGCATCGCCACACAATACTCCGACTACGTGACCGCCGAAGCCCGGGCATCATGGCTGCTGCCGGAACAAGACCTCCGTCTGGAGCCCTATGTAGTCGGACTTTGGCAGGGAGAGAGGGACTTGAGAGACGCCTACCGGTTCGGCGAGGACTTCGACGCCATTTTGACGGGCACTGCGGAGCGCACCATCCGAACGGCCGTGCGAGCAGTCTACTCGCCGGGGCACATCGGTTATGCCGCGGTGGATGCCGGTATCAACCTCCAGGACAACCTTGGGCACGTCCAGGGTGCATCGCGGGTACGGGGAGTATTATCGGCTGAGGTCGGGCTTCGCTGGGCGCTGGGCTCGCCCCGGAAAGACCCGTGACCCACCGACTCTGCGCGTTTTGCGTTTTGCTGGTTTTGCTGGGAGCGGTGAACGGCGGAGCCGCCCAAGGCGTATCGGGTGAGCCCTTTTCGAGCCTGAGCGTGGATGCAGGCTTGGCCATGTCCTCCGGGCTCGGCGACCTGGACCGGTTCTGGGAATCCGGAACCGGCGCTTCCCTGCGGTTCTCGACGCCATTTCATGTGGGGTCACTGGCGGTGGGCATCCGGGTCCTTCCCTACCGTCCGATAGCCGACGTGCCGAAATTCAACGGGGCCCTCTTCCACGCCTCATGGGGCGCCCCTGTAATCTCCGCCAGTTGGTTCTCCCTGCATCTGGGCGGCCGGCTTGGCAACCTGCGGATGGCGTTCGACGATGACTCCCAGCCCGGTGTGCGCAACGAGAGCGAATTCACGGTAGGCGGCGAGGCGCTGTTGCGTGTCGGTGGGTCCAGACGAAGTGGACTGACCATCGGATGGAGTCTGGAGCGCACGTTCACCAAAAAACCCCTGGACTTGCAGTTCCTGACTGTTACCTACGGCTACCGCTTCGCGATGCCAGAATGGCTCGGGGGGATTCTGAAATGACGCCGAGCCTCTCAAGAGCAGCCCTGGGGAGCCTCCTGAGCTGTGCGGTCTGGGCAGGAACGGCCACGGGGAGTTTCGCACAGACGCCAGACTCGACTGCATTCGCGGCGCGCGTCGGTTTGCCTGAATACAGTGCAACGCAAGTCGGGGCCTCCCCTTTCGCCTTCGTCATCGAAGGAAGGGCAATCCGCGAAGCCGGCGTCATTCGAATCGGTGATATACTCCGCCTGGCGCCCGCCTTCACGGCGTCATCCAGGGACGGTTTCCGGACCAATGGCACCGCATTCGGCGCTGGGTTGACGGACTCACAGCCGTTCCGTGTGGCCGTGGACGGGCGCGAAGTGAACAGGATTATGCTCGATGGCCTGCACTCGGAGACCATCCCGGTATCGACTGCCAGCATCCGTCGTGTGATTCTGGAGCCTCCGGGGATGGGTCCTGGAGGATTCTCGTCTTCCGGTTGGGTTCTCTTCGAGACCATGTCGCGGGATTCGACGGGGGCCCATCTGGTGGCCTCCATGGGCAACGAAGTGGGCGATCCCGGGCCCTATCGTTATACCGATGAGGCCACGCCAAATGTGGATAGAAGCGGGCCTTCGGCCGATGGGTCTGCCACGGTGGTCATCGGTCCAATCAGGGTACACGCCGCATTCCGCGCGGATCAGTCGCATCTGACCGATGAGGATATCCTCGATCGGGTCGACGTGCTCCATTCCGGGTCCCAGAAACCGCGAATAACCTTGATTAGGCCTGCAGCAGAGGTCGTCCTGGCCTCCAAACGGGTTCCCGGCACACACAGAATCTCCTGGGACCGGACGCTGCTCCGAGACTTGTCCTTCATGGCGCCGATTGGCTCGGAGATCCCGACAATAAGGCGCATCGAGGCCGTGGAGTTGTCCGGCCACCTGCCATTTGGCCGCCAGGTGACGCTGCGATACGGTCTGGGTCAGGCCACGCTGGCCTTCGATGACCGGTCCAACCGCCAAGACCTGTCGCTCGACGCCTCTGAACGCGCTGACCACGCTCAAGTGACGCTCGACACCGGGTTGCCGTATGGCCCCCGGTACTTGCGCGTGGGGAGTTCCTTCCGGCGCCGCATTGGAGATTCCGGGCGGGCGGGAGATTCTTCGGACTGGTCCGGCACGCTCGGCAGGTCCAGCATCCTGCACGTGCTGATGCGCCGGCAGGTCGGGACCGGCTGGTTCTGGGGCCTGGGCGCCCAACTGCAAAGGGACCATGTCAACGCTGCTTTCCTTCCCAGCGGCCTCGTCGAGCTGGATTCAGGTCCAGGGGCCATGCGAATAGCCCTCCGTGCCACCTACTCCCGAGCCTCGGCGCTGAACACCTCGGGAGAGCAGGCCTGGCTTGCCAACGACTGGGATTATCCCGGCGGGGGCCGCGGTCGGACGACAATCGTGGGCAAGTTGCCGACTTCCACAACTGCGGGACTCGACGCGGTCTTTACCCGCCACCACGATGCTCTGGACTGGGGCATCCAAGCTTACTTCCGCGTGTATGCCGACGTCAGCGTACCCGAAACCCACATTGAGCCAGACTCTCTCCTGCAAGCGCGCTTCCTGACCACGCGGGTTTTTGATGGCGGAAGCTCCGGTGCCGTATCCGAGGGTCGGCTCTGGTTTGCACAGTCAGTCGGCCGTCATTTCAACCACCGGTTCGACTATGCCTATCGCCAGGCTTTCACCAAAGACGACCCCTTCCAGGCGGCCGTTGACTTCCTGCCGCCTATAGAAATCACCTACCGCATCACGCTCTCGCCGGTGCCCCGGACCCACTTCAGGTTGTCTGCCCAATTCAGATCGGCCACCACCTGGCATGCCTTCCGGGACGTTCCGGGGGGCACGGAACCGACCATCATCCCGGCGGCCGTGAGTCTGGACGCCTCCCTCTCCAAAGAACTCATGGGACCGAGAATGCGCGTGTTTGCCGCGGCACGCAACATGGGCCGCTCCCGCCTTCGCTCCCACCCGGTGGCGCCTTTCGACGACCTGACGTTTGTCGCCGGGCTGAGCGCCTCATTCTGATGGCGAATCGCCTGCTACCTGCCTCCGCGACGAGGGCCTTGTCACGGTACGCCTCTCTGGTTGATGATGAGGAGGCATTCCTGGCCGCCTGTGCGCGACCGCTCCCGCTTTGTGGCTGGATGAGTCCCCTGAGGTCTGCCGCCCCCGATTCATGGGATGCCATGGCGTCAGACGGCATCCGATATCGGACGCTTTCCTGGCGACCCGCCGGAATCCGACTGGATACTGTGCCGTCCATGGCGGAGTCTGTCGCCTATCGGGCGGGTCTTTTCCACATTCAGGAAGAGGCGTCTCTCCTTCCGGTCGCCATGCTGGCACCCCAACCGGGTGAACGCATACTGGACTTGTGCGCGGCACCGGGAAACAAGACTGCCGAAATTGCATCGACCATGGGCGGCCGCGGGACGGTCGTGGCCAACGACAGGGCGGCATCTCGTTTGGGGGTTCTTCAAACAACCCTCGACCGGCTCGGGCTTCTGAATGTGTCTGCCACTGCCCTCGACGGGCGCTCGCCTGCCTGGCCGTCAGACCACTTCGACGCCGTGCTCGTCGATGCACCCTGCTCCTGTGATGCGACGGTGCGCAAGAGTCCCAGGGCGGCCGCAGCGACCTCGGAGGCCGAAAGGCAAAAGATCGCCACCATGCAGCTGGACCTCCTCTTGAATGCGCTCAGGATGGTCCGGCCGGGGGGACGGGTGGTGTATGCCACCTGCAGTTTCGCGCCTGAGGAAAATGAACTGGTGGTGGCCAGTGCGCTTGCTCAGACCCCCGGCATTCGCGTCCAACCGGTCTCGCTTTCCGGCCTTGACCACGGCCCGGGGATCACCCACTGGAACGGTGCATCTCTGCCTGACTCCCTGGCCCACGCCGTTCGACTCTGGCCCCACCTGTCGGATTCCGGCGGCTTCTTTGCAGTTCTGCTCGTCAAGGAGGGGCCCGCCGTCGCGAATCGCGAAGCGCACGAAGCCGTACCTCCCATCGAGAATCCTCAGGTGACATCGATCATGTCCTTTTTTGAGGAACTCTACGGGCTGTCGCATGGCTGGGACGACTCGTTGCGAGGGTTCATTCGGGCTTCCAAAGGCCTCGATGTCATACGCAACGACCACGCCCCGGACCTGTCCATTAACGTCTTTGCGCATGGACTCTGCCTGGCGCGCGTGAACGGCAGGGTGCCCAAACTGACCACACAGGGCAGCCTGTTTCTGGGCTCCCGAATCACACGTCAATTTGTGACCTTGGACCGTCCCCAAACGGTCCGCTTCATGCAGGGTGAGTCCGTAGAGCCGACCGCCACGGAGGCCGTCTTCGGGTACGTCCAGGTCAGGTGCCACGATCTCCCTGTGGGTGTGGGCCTTTACGATCCCTCCCGTGGGATGCTGGAGAGCCAGTATCCGGGTAGTTGGGGAGGCCTCGGGCGCCCGCGCAATTCGGAAGGCGTGGTTATCTGACGACGAAATTAAACGTCACGATACCGGTCTGCGGCTCCTGAGGGGCGTTGGGCGGAAGCGGATTGAAACGCCAGTTGGCGAGCGCGTCCATGGCCGCTTGATCCAGCGCGGGGTTGCCCTTGATGAGGGGGACTCTCCGCACGACGCGCCCGGACGGAGCCACCGTGATTCGAATCCGGACCTTCGCATTGACCATCTCAGGCTGGCGCGGCATGACTATCTGCACGGCCTGCCGGTTCAGTCCTTCAATCTGAAAGGGAGCCCGTCTGGTTTCTTCCACGCCTGTGCCCTCTTCTCCCTGCTGGGCCTCGGCTGCGCCCTCCGGATCACCCGACCCCAGAGGTCTGATCACGGCTGCTGGGGCCGGTTCGGGCGCTTTTTCGGCCTCCTTGGTGTCTTCCTGGATCACAGGGGAAATCACCACCGCTTCGGGCTCCTGCACGGTCTCCGGGTTGACGGGTGTGGCTTCTGGTAGTCTAACAGGCGTTGCCCGCTCCGGCGCCGGTGCCGGACGCACCTCTTCTACCGGCTTCTCAGGCTCAGGGCGGGGCGGAACGGGTAGCCGCGAAACGGCTCGGCTGACGGGACGGCCCTCAGAGAATGAACCAAAGTCCACCTCCACAAAACCCAACTGGGGCTCCTCCACCGGTGCCACGTTCAGGACGGACAATCCGATCAGAAGCAAGGCATGCAATGCCAGGCTCACAGTCAGTCCTATCCAGTCGTCACGGTCCATCCGCTGTGTGTTTCCTAAGGTGTCGATCCTCTCGAAACGCGCGTCTCTCGAGCAGGATTCGTGCTGTTCGCCCGGAAATGGCTATTTGATTAGCGATCCGGCGTTTTCCAGATGTCGCGCACCAGGTATCGGGGCCGCCCCTTGACCTCGTCGTAGACGCGTGCCACGTAGGATCCGACCACGCCAAGGAAGAAGATCTGCATACCGCCAAAGAAGAAGCCCACAAACAATATCGAAGCCCAGCCGGGCACCGTGGTATCCGTCGCCAGCCTTGCCACCAGGACCCAAATCAGCCCGATTACGGACAGGCCGGACACGACCAAACCCAGGCGCACGGCAAATCGAAGCGGCCGACCCGAAAAAGATGCGATCCCGTCCATGGCAAGGCTCATTCGGTCCCGCCAGGAATACTTGCTCACGCCGCCGGTCCGAGGCGCGCGATCGTATTGGACGCCGGTCTGATTGAAGCCGAGCCACGAGATCAGTCCGCGAACGTACGGCTGCTGCTCTCCGAGTTTTTCGTACGCGTCCAGAACCGCCCTCGATACCAGTCGGAAGTCGCCCGTGTCCAGTGGCGCGTCCACGTCGGTCACCCGCCGAAACACGCGATAAAACACACCAGCCGTGAACCGCTGCAGGAAGGAATCACCCTCCCGCCGGCGCCTGACGCCGTACACGACGTCGAAACCCTCTCTCCACTTCTGGATCATCGAGGAAACGACCGGCAGGGGATCCTGCAGATCCGCGTCCAGAATTACCGCAGCATCCGTCGTTGCAAAATGCATCCCTGCCGTGACGGCCAACTGGTGCCCAAAATTCCGGGAGAAGGACACCAGGACGTAGCCCGATAGATCTGAAACCAGCCTCCGGGCCAACGCTGCCGTGTTATCCCTCGAACCGTCGTCCACAAAGACGATCTGTGTGACCTCGGGATTTTCCGATCGGAAGAACTCTATCTGCAACACGAGGGTTGGAAGCACCGCTTCCTCGTTGTACAGGGGAATCACCAGGGCTACGGTTTCCCGAGAGGGTTTACTTGCGGGCCGGATGTGCTGGGAAAATGACTCCATGCCGGAATCTACTCCCCGGCGGGGCGTCGATACTTGTCCTTCTGGAACGTATAGGACAACGAAAGCCGATGCGAAAAACCGAGTTCTGAGACAAGGCCCGCGAAGTCGCCGAATCCGTAATCGACCTTGACGCCCCGGTAGGCGATCCCCGCGCCGGCAGTCGGCGTTAGATCCAGCCCTTCTCCCCTGACTTGACGGATGCGGGATAGTCCCAACCGGACTGCCACGACACCCTGGTAGGCGTATTCTGCACCCACACGCGGATGCATGGATACGTTGACAACGTCGAACGCGTTGGCGTCCTGGCCGTCAAACGCCAGATCCAGATCCGCGGCCAGCGTGAGAACACCCGAAGCCACCCTGGACACCCGTGCCGCCCCAAGCCGCATCACCGGGAGGACCAATTCGGTGCCGCCCTCGGGCAGGTCGTCCCCAAACACAGTCTCGATGTTCGCGAGCGCACCAGAATCCACACTCCAGCTCTGAAGCATGGTGGACAGGTCCTGGAGGTTGACGCCAAACTGCCAGGTCTCGCCCTGGTAACGGGCCGATGCATCAAACGAGTAGCCCCACGCAGACGCGAAGGAGCCGATCGTACGCCTGATTACCTTGGCGGTCAGGCCCACGGCCACGCGCGGATTCAACTGCCTGCCATAGCCCACAAAAAAGGCGTAGTCCGCGGCCGAAAACGAGGTGACAAACTCCCCTGGATTTGCCTTTGGCTGATCGCGCACTGCGTCCCAGGCATCCAGCGTATTCTTGATGTCGTTCACGCCGCTCCGGAAGAACGCCACCGCCACCGTGGACCGGTCCGTCAGAGGCATGGCTGCAGCACCATAGTCGAACGATACCGATCCGGCGAAACGTTCTGCGTGCATATAGGCTACCTCAGGGAAGTCCAGTCCCATCAGCCCGGCGGCATTCCAATAGACCGCGTTGACGTCCTGGGCCAGAGCCACATGACTGCCTCCCATCGCCAGGGCTCGCGCGCCGACCCCGCCAGCCAAGAAGTCTGCCCCGTATTTGGCCACCTGCTGCGCAGACAAGGCGCCGGTCTGTCCGACGGCGAGGAGACATACAAAAAGCGACAGGGCGAAGCGCACAGGCAAACTCAGGATTCGTAGCGGATCGAATCGGGCGAACTTCGTGCCGGAATGCTGCCCACGCCCATTGGTTTCAGTGGCACCCGCGAATGCGAGGCACTCATCACGCGAGTCGACGGAATCGGGCTCCGAACGCCCCGTCAATGTGGTCGCGATGGGGTAGTGAGGCAAAATAGCCTTCCTGGGTGACAAGCTCCTTCGGAAGCAATTCGGCGGCGGACTCCAACTGCATTTCGGGGTGGCGGTCCAAAAAGGCCCGGACCTGCGTCTCGTTCTCTTCCGGTGCGATGGAGCACGTGGAATAGACAAAAACCCCATCCGGCTTGACGACCGCCGCACCCGCATCCAGGAGACCCGCCTGGATGGGTCCCAGGGTCTCGAAATCCACCAGGGATCGGTGCCAACGCAGGTCTGCGCGACTCGCGAGAACGCCCAGTCCTGTGCACGGCGCGTCGACCAGGACACGGTCTGCAGTGCCGGGATTGTGCGATGCAAAGTCACGGAAGTCAGTCACGATGGACTGGATCGGGGTAGATACAATCACCCGCTCCAGTTTCTCCAGTCGCGCCTTGTTGGAATCGATGGCCTTCAAAAGCCCGGTCCCATCCATGCGCTCGGCTATGTATCGGGTCTTTCCGCCGGGTGCCGCACAGGCATCCACGATCTGCTCACCTGGCTTGGGATCCAGAAGTCGCACGACAAGACCGGCACTTTCATCCTGGACGGTGCACGATCCATGCTGAATCCAGCCGCCCCTCAGTACGGGTTGCAGGCGCTCAACGCGGATGTAGTCATCCAGGAAACTGGATTGCTCCCACGGGACGTGCTCCTCGGAAAGGAACAACTCGAACTCGTCACGACTCCCTGCGACACGCACGCTGAAAACCGGCGGGCTGTTGTTGTGCTCCAGCAGGCGTCTGGTATCCTCGGGACCGAAACGCTCCAGCCATCGCTCTACCAGCCAATCCGGGTGAGACCACCGGACGGCCAACTCAGCCGTCGAATCCCCGCTCATCGCGGTCAGCCATGGTTTCTTGCGGTCCAGGGCCCGGAGAACGGCGTTGACGAGGTTGGCAGCACCCTGACGAATTTCCTGACGCGCGGCCTCGACGGCCTGATTGACGGCCGCATGGGGTGCCGTGCCCACAACAGCCAGATCGTAGGTGCCGATGCGGAGGATCTCTTTTACTGCGTGCTCGAGGTCATCATAATGGCCCTTGTAGCAACTGCTGGCGAGATGATCCAACCAGCGGCGCCATCGGGTGACTCCGCCGACGAGGCCTGTGGCAACGCGCTCCACCTCGGCCGGAAGGTGGCGATTGCCCACCAGTCCCGCAAAAGAGCCGTCATTGGATATTTTACTCAGACGGCGGGCAGCCTCTATTCTCCCCCGGACTCCAACGGAGACAGCGGGTGGTGTATTGGTCATCGTCAAAGAGTTTTCAGTACCGCGCCTGCGGCTACGAGCAAGGGATCAAGGCTTGGGGCAATAGCTGGCGTGTAGACTAGATCCAGGTCATAAAGATCGGACACGGTCCCGCCCTCCCGAAGAATTGGCACGAGCGCGTTGGTTCGCAGGGCCGCCCCCTCCTTGCCGACCAACTGGCCCCCGAGAAGACGCCTGGACTTGCGATCAACCACCAAGTGGACCAGAATCTGCTGACGCCCCGGCATTCGCCTGGCGCGACTGGCGTGTGTAATCGTGGCGGAGACGGGATCAAAACCCGCAGCCCGGGCGGCGGATTCCGTGAGTCCCACGACCCCGATCTCGATCCCCGCTACGCACAAGGCAAATGCACCCACGGTGCCGTCGAATCTACCCGGAGCCTGGCGCCCCGTTCTGGCTGCGTTCCGGCCGGCCGCCCGCGCCGTCCTGAAGGCATTGGGTGACAACGGCACGTGAGCCGGCTTCCCGGTCACGAGATGATGGACTTCTGCGCAGTCGCCGCAGGCCCAAATGACCGAGTTGGACGTGCGCATGTGCACGTCTGTCGTGATCCCCCCGGAGGGACCGATCTTCAGCCCGGCATCGCGCGCCAACTCTACCGCCGGCCGCGTGCCGGCCGCCACGATCACCCGATCGGACCCGACCAACTCCCCATCATCGGTTCGAATGGCAATGGCGGCACCTCCCGCACCCCGCCTTACGCCTACCGCGCGGGTGTTTCGAACGGCGATACCGGCCGCCTGCAGTGCATCGCGAAGGACGGAAGCCGTCGGCGCGTCGATTCGCCCTGACAACAGCCGCGAGCCCGCCAAAACCGTCACTCCGTGCCCCGCAGTCTTCAACTGGTCGGCCACTTCAAGACCCGTAAACCCGCCGCCGACAATAGTCCATCGTTGCCGACTCTCCCGGGCCAGCGCCGTGAGGTTGGCCGCCTGGGCAAGCGTTCTGAACCCGTGTACCCGGTCGCCCTGCAGACCCTCGATATCCGGCCAATGCGGCCTGGCACCTGTGGCGAGGATGAGTTTGTCGTACCGCTCCTGGCGCGTGTGGCCCGAGACCAGGTCCTTCACCTCGAGTCTACGCGCCGCGGGGTCCACCTTTTGAACCCGGGTCAGGGTCATGACCTGGATTCCGCGCGTCTGGGCAAGCGCCTCGGGAGTCAAGACCACGAGATCGCCCCATTCTGCCACCACCCCGGAAAGCAGGTACGGCATTTCACAGGCGCCGTATGAAACCTCTCGGCCCTGTTCGATCAGAATGACTTCGGCCTTGGGGTCCACCCGCGCCGCCTCCGCAGCCGCGGCAGGGCCCGCGGCGACGCCGCCAATGACTATGATCCGTTGTCTTACCACGGGGGGAAGTTACCTTGGGCGCGACGAACCTACTCCCCTTCTGATGCCTTTCATTCAATCATCCAATCCCTACGACGTCTGCATTGTCGGATCTGGTGCAGGCGGCGGCATGAGCGCCTACGTTTTGGCGCGCGCTGGCCTGAAAGTCCTGCTCCTGGAAGCCGGCCAGGACTGGGACGCCGCCCGCGACGGCGACATGCTCAAGTGGAACTACGACTCCCCGCGCCGCGGCGCCGGAAGCGCCGAAAAGCCGTTCGGAGAATTTGACGGTTGTATTGGTGGCTGGGAGATGGAGGGAGAACCGTACACCAGGGCAGCTGGAACGGAATGGGACTGGTTCAGAGCTCGGATGTTGGGCGGACGCACCAATCACTGGGGCCGTATCTCGCTTCGGTTTGGTCCAAACGATTTCAGACGCAAGACCATCGATGGAGCCGGCGAAGACTGGCCGATCGGGTACGAAGACGTCGCCCCGTATTACGACAAGCTCGACCGGCTGATTGGCCTTTTTGGCAACAACGATGGCATTCCGAACGAGCCCGACGGGATTTTTATGCCCCCGCCCGCGCCCAGATGTCACGAACGTCACATCATGCGCGCCGGGGCAAAACTGGGAATTCCTGTTGTCGCGAACCGGCTGTCTGTCATTACGGAGCCGCTCAACGGCAGGGCGGCCTGCCACTACTGCGGCCAATGCGGCCGCGGCTGTGCCACCCGCTCCAATTTTTCGGTGCCATCCTGCCTGTTGCCCGAGGCCCTGGCGTCCGGAAACCTGGAAATCAGGACCGGGGCCATGGTTCGCGAGGTGCTTACCAATGCGGAAGGTCTGGCCACCGGCGTCTCCTACGTGGACCGCAACACACTCATGGAAGAGCAGGTCCGATCAAAAACCGTCATTCTGGCGGCCTCCGCTTGCGAGTCTGCCCGGCTGCTCCTCAACTCAAAGTCCAGCAGACACCCCAACGGGTTGGCAAACTCTTCGGACGTGGTGGGCCGGTATTTGATGGACTCGACGGGCGCGGATGTCATGGGTTTTGTACCCGAACTGGCCGGCCGGGCCCCGGCAAACGAGGACGGAGCCGGCGGTGCCCACGTCTACATTCCCTGGTGGCTGGACGGCAAAAAGACAGACTTCCGCCGCGGTTATCACATGGAAGTCTGGGGAGGGCGCGGAATGCCCGGATACGGATTCGGCGGCGGGATAGAGCGAACCAATGGCCGTCACAACCCTGAAGGAACGGTACGCGCGAAGGGCGGCGGCGGCTACGGCGCCCAGCTCAAGGCGGATATGCGCTACCAGTACGGCGGGGTCGTCGGTTTCTCCGGCCGTGGCGAAATGATCGCCCGGCACGACAACCGGTGCGATATCGACCCCAGCACGGTGGACCGCTACGGCATCCCTGTACTGCGCTTCAACGTCAAATGGAGCGACGAAGAACTACGCCAGGTCAAACATTTTCAGGAGACGGGCTACGAAATGTTGGAGGCCATGGGCGCCGAGCCGTTCTGGGACATGCCCGGCGCGGACTCCGACTACGGCATCACAACGCCGGGACGCATCATCCACGAAGTGGGCACCGTGCGCATGGGCAATGACCCCAAGTCCTCGGCCCTGAACAAGTTTTGTCAGGCCCACGACGCGCCGAACGTCTTCGTCGCCGATGCCGCGCCTTTTGTGTCGCAGGCCCACAAGAACTGCACGTGGAGCATCCTGGCCATGTCAATGCGGACTTCGGAATACATCGCCGATCAGTTTCGTCTGAAAAACCTGTAACGAGATCATGGACAGACGCGAATACCTCAAACTTCTCGGTGTGGCTTCGGTGGGAGTCGCCCTGCCCGGATGCAGCCCCGCCGAAACCGGCGAACAGGGTGCTGCCGGTGCCTCGCTCACCCGCGTTGCCAAGCTTGGCGACCCGCCTGGTGACTTCTCGGGCTACACGCCGCGTTTCTTCTCCGAGTCTGAGATGAATACGCTCCGCGTGCTGGTGGACATCATTATCCCGGCCGACGAACATTCCGGCAGCGCGACCGATGCGCGGGTCCCGGAGTTTATTGACTTCACCGCGTGGGAGCACGAATCCTTCAGGGTGCGGCTCAGAGGCGGTATGGCGTGGTTGGATATTGCCTGCCAGAAGACGTTTGCGAGTCCCTTCGCCGAATGCTCCGAGCAGAATCGGATTGCGATGGTGGACCGCATTGCGTGGCCCGATGTTGCCGCGGAGGAGGACTCGGCAGGCGTCGCGTTTTTTAGTTTGGCCAGGGACATGACCATGTCTGGGTTCTACAGCAGCAAACTGGGCGTGCAGGACCTGGGCTATATGGGCAATACCGCCATTCCCGTGTGGACGGGCTGTACGGAAGTCTAGCAGGACTACTGGTTGGGCGCCTCGTGTCCGAATGGGTGAGCCGCATCGTGCCGGGTTGCGGGCTCGAAGTGCGCCGTTACGACGACCTCCTGGTGCGGAAACAGGGCTCGAATGGCTTCGTCCAGCACGTGTGCGCGGCCATGCGCATCGGTAACGGTGATTTCGTCTGGAAAGAGCAGATGGTATTCCACCCAAATCTGGGCATACACACGCCGGTGTCGTAGTTCATGCCATCCCGTGATGTTGCCCTCTTCGACCCCTCTGTCCAGCGTGTTGGTGAGCGCCAGATGGTCCGCGGGGAGGGCTTCTTCCATGAGACCTGATACCGAGCGCCTGATGAGTGTGCCGGCCGTCCACATGATGTTCAGGCCCAGAAGAATGGCCGTCACCGGATCCAGCCAAACCATTCCGGTCAACTCGACAAGTCCGATGCCCACCAGAACGCCAAGGCTCGTCCACATATCGGTGAGCACGTGCTGGCCATTTGATTCTACGACGATGGAGTGGTGGCTTCGCCCAATGCGGATCAGGGTGATCCCGAGAGCCAGGTTGATCAGCATCAGGCCCGCGGTGATCAGGAGGCCTGTGCCCAACTGCTGCAACTCCGGGCCCCTGATCAGATCCACCACCGCGGTGTAGATGATGAGGACCGCCGCGATAAGGATCATTCCACCTTCGAATCCGCTGGAGAAGTAGGCAATCTTGCCGTGGCCGTAGGGGTGTTTGTCGTCCGCCGGTCTGCTGGCGTACCAGAGGCTGAACGCCGCGAATCCAGTCGCAAACAGGTGGACTACGGACTCAAGGGCGTCCGAGAGAATGGCGGCACTGCCGGTTATGAGATAGGCCGCCATCTTGCCGCCCAACATCAAGACGGCCACGCCCAAACTCAGGTTCATCACCAGCCGCTTCAGATCCCGCGGCGGCGCTTCCAGATGTTCGGACGTTGTATGCACAGATTGGCCCTCCCGGGTGATAATTGATTTCGGCACTTCTGGTTTTGAGGCCGCATGTTCAATATCGTCCATCTAACAATTAAACTTTTCCAGTATGCGTCGCCTCGAACACGTGGGAATTGCGGTCCAGGATGTGGCGGAAGTCCGGAAGATTCTGAAGGATGTTCTTGGTCGCGAGGTTTACAAGTCCGAGGGTGTCGCCTCGGAGGGCGTCCAAACTCATTTTCTGAATGCTGGCTCGACCAAGCTTGAACTCCTTGAGGCCACGTCCGAGGACTCTCCGATTGCCGGCTTTCTTGCCAAACGCGGTCCCGGCGTCCACCATCTGGCTTTTGAGGTCGATGATCTCGCGGAGGAAGCGGATCGATTGGCTGGCTTGGGATATACGCTGTTGGCCCCCCCGAAACCGGGTGCTGACGGTAAACGAATCGCGTTCCTCCATCCCCGGGACACGGCGCGCGTGTTGATTGAACTCTGCGAACAGGTGAGTTTCCCGCCACAGTTCGCCCCCCCCGCGGGCCAGCCCACCGTCTTTATCCCGAAGGGCACCGCCGCCGACGCCCTGGCCCACTCCCTTGCCCGACACGCGCGGGTGACGCGGACAGGTCCTCCGAAGAAGGGACAACTGGTCGTCGCCGTGGACGCGTGGTCGGGTTCTCCACCCTCGCCAGACGTTTTCGTCGCGGTCGCCTCAGCCCCGGATGCGGCAGTAGTCCCCGGAATGGTCATCGGCATTGGTCATCCCGGCGACGTCTCCATTCCGGCCGATCTGTGGTCTGCCCTCCCTGATGCCTGGGCGCTCATCGCCGACCTCGTCGCGACCCGGCTGACCTGAGGACAGCCTCCGGAACCGCGTTCTAGCGTCCGCGAAATTCCTCTCGAAGAATGGGCTCCAAAAGCCCCCCATCATACCCAAGCAGAAAAACAGCCACGCCGCCCAGTCCCCTGCGGTTGACGAACCTGTACTTGGCGCGCATGCTTTCCGCGTCTTCGAACCAACCCTGATACCAGCCGCCAGAGCCCTGGTAGGAATAGTAGGGCGAACCCGAGACCGGGTCCCGTTTGATGCCGTATTGCGCCGCCCTCTGGCGGGCCGAGATGCGGATCAACGGCAGAAGGTCGCCGCTAACCGGAGCGTAGGTGATCGGCACGCCCTCTCCCCGTGTAGAAGCCCCGGCCACCGCAGAGACTGTTGGCCATTCGTAGCCGAAGTAGGGCACGGCCATGGTGATCTTGTCAGCCGGTATGTCCAAGCCGGCGAATCGGCTCGTGATGCCCTCCCAGGAGGCCCCGTCCCAGCCGCTTACGGGTGCCACAGGCCCCGCGGTGGGGCCGTTCAACCAGTGCATATCGTAGCCCTGAACGATCAGGTAGTCGGCCACGCCGGCAAGGGCTACCTCATCGTAGGCCTCGCCGTAGTCAAAACCCGGGATGAACATGGTGAGTTCGGCCGATGCCCGGTACGCCCTTAGTTCGCGTCTCAAGTCTCGCGCGAGGGCCGTAAAGCCAGCGCGTGCGGCCGCGCTGGACGGCTCGAAGATCTCGAAATTCAAGTGCGCGCCGTCGGCTTCGGCACTGGTCACCATGGAGAGAATCGTGTTTTTAAGTCGGTTTCGGGCGGCGGGATCGCCGAGGACAGCGGAGAACAAGACGGGGTCCAGAATGGCAAAGGTTGGCGCGACTTTTCCGCCGGCCTGATGGACCGCATCTATCAGGGGAGTCCACCGGTCCGGCCAACCGTGGGTCTCCGAGACACTTCCGTCTGGCTGGACCGCGAACTCGAAAAAAAGAATCTTGTCGTACAGACCCAGATCAAAGTCCTGCCACGAGTCCTGCATCCACCACGCATGGTATCCTATCACGCGTTGTGCCTGCGCCTCGGGTTCGGGAGCGCAGCCGCCGAGAACCAGGAGAACCAGGAGAAAACGCATCAAGGGGCGACCACAATTTGTTTGAGAGCCCGGGCGTGGGCAAGTGTGGCCAACAACTCTGGATCGCCGTACGAAAGCGGGAAGATGGCAACGCCACCCAGACCTCGACTGGCGGCAAAGTAGTACTTGTCCGCGATGCTCTGAGCGTCTTCGAACCATCCCTGGCGCCAACCCAGAGAGTCTCGGTACGCGTAGTACGGGGATCCGGAGGAGGCATCACGGAGCTTTCCGTATTCCGCCGCTCTGTCCCGTGCGCTGGGTAGATCGGCCGAACCCGAGCCATACGCCAGGATCGCTCCTGGTCCCGTGGTCTCCGAGCCGGGCAGATAATCTACCGTAGGCCACTCGTAGCCGAAGTAGGGAACGGTGAAGAGCATTTTGGAGGGCTCGATGCCGTAGGACACGAACGTGTTCAGGATCGACCCCCAATTTCGTCCTCCCCATCCTTCGATCGGCGCCACGGGACCCGCCACGGGACCGGACTGCCAGTGCAAATCATAGGCCTGGACGATGAATCGGTCCAGATGGGGCGCCAAGGCCACTTCATCGAGCACATCCCCGGGATCCTCCGCCAGCATATACATGGTCACGGTGGCCTCGGAATGCCGGAGGGTCAGTCCACTGCGCAGGTCTGAGACCAGTTTCGTTACCGCATCCCTGGCCGCCGGGGTCACGGGCTCAAACATCTCGAAATCCAGATGGACGCCGTCTGCTGAAACGTCGGAGGCGAGATCGATCAACTCCGCAGTCAGATTGGCCGTGGCAGCAGAGTCTGTGAACACACGCAGGTAGGTGTCGGCGTCCAGGATCGTCACGCTCGGCATAATGGGTGTATCCGTAGAGCGCGCCGTCGCGATCAGATCCTGCCATGCGCTGGGCCACCCCCGATCGTTGACGATCTGGCCATCCGGACCGACTTCCAGTGAGAAAAAATAGACGCCATCCAGGGTGTCAAAATCGTAGTCACGCCACGCCTCGCCTGACCACCAGGGGTGATATCCCAGCACCCGCAGGCCAGTTGCCTCGGGCAGCGGATCTGTATCGCCGAGAATATCCGGCTCTGTGATGGTCTGGCAGGAGACCAGCAGAACAAGGAGAAAAATTGGGGCTCTGGACAGCATGGGCACGCGCATGATTGACCCATGGGGTTTCGACCGTCGCGCGTGTTCTCTTAAGGGCCATTCGCCTTTTATCGAGTTTTCTTGAGGCTGCAATTAAAGGTGTTGGGCCTAGGTGCCGATACAGGCTTCATCACAGCCATGTCACTGGGTCCGTTGCGGAACGGCAGGCTGCTCCCTCTCTAGGCAAGAGTCCCTATCACATTTCCACTTCCCCTATGACCTCGCTCTACCGGCACCTTGTGCTTCCTTTGGCCTTTGTTGGCCTCCTGTTGGCAGGCTGCAGCGACTCCCTCATCGGTTCTTCCGATCAGGCCTCACAAACCGAGGTTGAAGTCGGCCCCAAGCTCCGCCACGCCCATCTTCTGGACAAAGCGCTACGGACAGGGACAAACCAGTTCTCTGCTGGCAAGCGGCCAAATGAGCTGGGCATCATTTTCAAGATCAAACCCTACAGGCTGATGGAGCGGTACGCTCTCCTGGAGCGCTACAGACTGTTTGAGCGCTACCGACTCATGGAGCGGTTTGAGTACAGCGAAGCCTTCGGCGGATTTGCGGTCACGATTACGGACACAACCGGCGGCTCTGACTTTGCGGGCATTCTTACGGCCTTTCAAGCGGACCCGGAAATCGAATGGCTGGAGCCTGACTTCGCAGTGGATACGCCTGAATCAGCCTCGTTGACCGGCCACAGTGGTCAGAAAATACCCTGGAGCGTCGCGTATATCGGCGGTGACAAAAGCTCCACCGTCTCGGGCGATGGAGCGGGCAGCGTAGACGTTGACGTGTACATCGTTGACTCCGGGGTCACCAACGACGACATCAATATTGTGGAATCCATCGACTTCCGCGATTCCCTTGGGACGGGCATTGTTGACCCGACCGACGTCGACGGCCACGGCACCCACATAGCGGGCATCATAGCCGCCATGGACAATGCCGACGGACTCGTGGGTGTTGCTCCTGGAGCAAGGATCCACAACCTGAAGGTTCTTGGGGACAACGGCTCGACCGACGTGTCCGTTGTTGTCGCGGCAATCGAGTACATCATCAAAGCTCGCCTTGCAAACCCGACGACGCCCATGGTGGTAAACCTGTCCCTTGGGGAGGACATCGGGACGCCGGGCTACACCGCTCTGGATGAAAGCGTTGCGTACCTGGTCGGGCTCGGGGCCACGGTTGTTGTGGCCGCTGGAAATCAGGGAATAAATTCCTCTGGTGTAACGCCTGCCCACGTCGAGAGCGTGATCACCGTCGGTGCGCATGATCAGAACGGCGATTTTGCGCCATACTCAAACTGGGGGCCCCAAGTCGACATCCTGGCTCCGGGGACAGACGTGGTGTCGCTGTCGCCGATGCTCGGTGGCTTTGGTACCCCCGTCAAGATGTCCGGCACCTCGATGGCCGCCCCACATGTGGCTGGCGCTGCGGCTCTCTACCTGTCGAAGAACCCAACGGCCTCGCCGGCTGCGGTTCTTGCGGCGCTGCTTGAGTCTTCAAGATCCGGCGTTGCGCTGACCGGAGGCGCCACTACGAATAAGTCCGTATTCGTCGGCACCTTCTGAGTACTCCTTTCAAGATTCTTCCGAACCGCCGGAGCCGCTTTCTGCAGCTCCGGCGGTTTTCGTTTCTGCATATTCCGAAATCGCCTCCATCGCCGCGGCAAGGCGTTCCTCTGGACTCCCGGATATCCAAACCACCCATGCTTGCGATACGGCTACCGCTCGTTGCATGGCCTCCTGAATGACTGAACGATCAGTCTCCGCCCCCCTTTGTCCCTCCTCGGACCGAAATGGGAAGTCATCGGCGCACAATAGGTAGAGGTCTCCACGGCAAGCCGCCGCCGCATCCCGAAGCCACGCCGGGTCAATTTGGTGGTAGTGCCTCGCGTAGACCCGTGTGGCCAACAGGTCCGTATCCAGCAGAATGCCAGCCACGCCCCTGTGGTTGGCCGCCAGCAGCACCGACTGCCTCTCCTGAAGGTGGATTGCGGCAATGGTGGACACGTCAAAAGCCGTGAGCGGTCGGTTCACGCGCGATGCCCAGGTGCGCGCAGCCTCGGCCACAAGGGGCCAGCCTGTCTCCCGCCCCAGCGCCGCGGCCAGTGTGCTCTTTCCGGTGCTCTCGGCTCCCAGAAGAACGACACGTAAAGCTTTCCTATCATCCCGTTGTTCAATCACCCTGCATACATGCTGAATTATATCTGGGCCGGCCTTATCGGGTTCAGTTTTCTGTTTGCGATAGTGTCCGACTTCCGGGACCTGGCAAAGGACGTCCATCGCAACGGGGAGCCCATCGCACTCAACCTCGAATTTCATCAAGGGTATGACCCTGACGCCCGTGCGGTCCCCGTGACCGTGCAGTTTTCTTCCTTCGAGGAAAACTACGGGGTTTCGGGTGTCCATCCCGGTCCTTTTGAAGGGACTCTGGTGCAAACGGCCGATGGTCGGGAGATCCGTTTTGCGCAAGACGCGGACCTGCCCATGCCGCTGTCGACGATTCGCCAATTCACCTCGGCGCGAGATAACGACCTTCGGGGACCCATCCAACTGGGGACCGTCGGCGTCGACTCGTCATCCACCGCCACCGTGACGTTTCCGGCGGTGAGGTTTACAAAGATGCAGTCCATCGTCCAGGCCGCGTTTGACATGGCCGAAACTGCCGTCAACCTGGCGCTGGGGCTTATCGGCGTGATGGCGCTGTGGATGGGCATGATCCAGATTGCCGAAAAGGCCGGGATGCTCGACATCGTCGTTCGAGTGACCCAGCCGGTCCTCAGAAAGCTGTTTCCGGATATCCCGAAGGACCATCCTGCCTTCGCGATGATCGTTCTGAACCTGTCTGCGAACATGCTTGGACTGGCCAACGCGGCCACGCCACTCGGCATCAAGGCCATGGAATCACTTCAGGAGCTCAATCCCGAACCGGACACCGCCACTGACTCCATGGTGATGCTGCTTGCCATGAATACTGCCAGCGTCCAGTTGGTACCACCGGTCCTGCTGGTTGCCATCATGGGGCTTCAGATTAACCAACTGATCTTCGCGATCCTGATTGTTACAGGAATGTCGCTGGGAGTCGCCATCATGTCAGCGAAACTCCTGAGCAAGCGGAAGAAACATCGGCTTACCAATCCAATGAGGGAGGGCCGCTGAAATGGACACACTTCGCGCGTTTATTGAGGTCTTTTCCGTCTTCGTCCTCCCGCTCCTGATTGTCGGCTTTCCGCTCTACGGACTCTACAAGAAGGTGCCGGTCTACGAGGAGTTTGTGGAGGGTGCCAAGGGCGGCTTCAAGGTGGCCGTCACCATTATCCCCTACCTGGTAGCCATCCTGTTTGCCATCGCCATGTTCCGAGCGTCCGGGGCTCTAGAGTTTGTTATCGAGGGGCTGAGGCCAATTCTGGCCTGGATAGCCGTTCCGGCGGAAGTTCTCCCGATGATGATTCTGCGGCCACTCACCGGCTCAGGCTCCGCCGCCATTGTCCTGGATATGATCGGCCAGTACGGACCGGACTCGATTCTCGTCAAGATGGCGGCAACCATGTTTGGCTCGACCGAAACCACCTTCTATGTCATTGCCGTCTACTTCGGCGCCATCAACGTCAAGAAGACCCGCCACGCGCTGCCGGCGGGTCTGATAGCCGACGTCTTCGCCATGTTTCTGGCTGTGTACGTGGTCCAGTTCCTCTTCGGCTGAACAGGTCGGTGACGCGCTAGCGCGAGTGGCTTTTCAGATTCAATCCGACAGGTGTCCAAACCAGACGCGACCGACCTGGCCGAGACAGCAACTTCCCTGGAGTCTGCTTGTCGATTTAGCGGCACGTGCATTCGTGTTAGCGGCACCGGCATTCGTGCTCTTATTCAACAAATCCGGACTTGATGAACAGAATCCAATCCATCAGCATATTTCTACTCGCCATTTTGGGCTGGACAGCCTTCTTGGTGTTCGGTATTACGGAGGGATTCGTATTGCGCGGGATTACTTCAGGAGAAACCTCGCAGGCTTTTATCAGTGCTGCCGAGCAAGCGGTTGAGCGCGAGTACGTCGGAAATATGGCTCTGGTACTCATTGAGGATGGCGAAATAGCCGGTCGCTATTTTCATTCGACAGACAAGCCCGTTACCGACAGCACCGTATTCGCCATGGCCTCGGTGAGTAAGTGGGTGACCGCATGGGGTGTGTTTAGTCTCATCGAACGGGGCGCGCTGGATCTGGACACACCGGTCGATGCGTACCTCACCAGATGGCACCTCCCCGAGAGTGAGTTCGACAACCAAGAGGTCACCGTCAAGAGGCTGCTGAGTCACACGGCCGGCTTCGTCGATGACCTGGGCTATGCGGGGTTCGAACCAGGAGTACCGGTTCAGACCATCGAAGAATCTCTCACTCAAGCAGCCGACGCGCCCTGGTCGGAAGGCAAGGCGCGGGTTGGTATCGAGCCCGGGAGCCAATACATGTATTCCGGAGCGGCGTACACCCTGCTGCAATTGGTGATAGAGGAGGTCAGTGGCCAGCCATTTCAAGAGTTCATGATCGATGCCGTCCTGACTCCGCTCCACATGGATCATTCGACGTTTGTTTGGACGGATTCTTCCACGGGGGATCGGGCTACCTCCTTTGATTCGGAAGGGAACGTCGTCGCATACTCAACTTTCACGGCGCTCGCCGCTGCGTCTCTCAACTCTACTGTTTCCGACCTGGCTCTTTTCCTGAAAGCCAACACGGGTCCGAATGCGGTACTCTCGGCCGAATCGCTGGAAGCGATGTATACAGCCCACGCATTCATCGGTGACACCGGCATCCATGCGCTCGGCCCAACCATTTTCGCCAGGTCCGGCGATGGGGTGTTCATCCATGGTCACGATGGAAGCGGAGGTCCGGCTATCAACACGGCGGCTCGGTTGAACCTGGATACGGGCGACGGCATCATTGTTCTCGAAACCGGACATCCAAACATAGCCTCGTCTATTGCAGATCACTGGATCTTCTGGAAGACAGGAATAGCCGACTTTGTAGTTATTACCGCGAACAAGAACTGGTTGCTTTTCTTGCTGCTGAGCGGCTATGCGACCATCATTTGCCTGACGATTCTGTCTGGGCGGAGGCGGAAATCGCGCGCGGCCTAATCAGGTACTCCCTCAGCGTAAGTCGGCGACCATCAGCTCATCATCGAGCTCTACGATCTGCGCAAAAATCAGCCACTCTTCGGCGGCCGATTCCGGCGGCGCCAGGCCCCGGCCAGGACTCTGGCTGAGCGGGGACCCTTTCGTCCGGACGCGCCGGACACCCAAAAAAAAGGGCGGGGCACTGCTGTGCCCCGCCCTAAAACTCTCTAACTGCGTGTTGTCCGGGACTAGGCCTCGACTACGCAGTTGTCACCCAGGTGCTCGTTGGCAACGTAGCTGTCGGCCTGCTCGTCGTTGACCCAGGTGCCGCCGTCTACAACGTAGCGAAACTCGTGGCGCGTGCCTGGCTTGACGGAGATGCCGCCTTTCCAGACGCCTTGCTTGGCATCAAGCTTCATGGCGCCCTTCGTGGCGTCCCAATCGTTGAACTGGCCCACAACAGCGGCGTCAGCAGAAGCAACGTCGGCGGGAAGGGTGAACGTGAGGCGGACTGAGGTGCCCTTGGGGCTGATCTTCTTGGTGATCATGATATGTGTACCGAAACTGGATTTTTTTAAAGTTGACGAAAGCGCGCCCCTGGGAGCGGCTTTTGAACTTTAAAACCCGAATTCACGGAGTGATCCTACGGGATGGGGTAAAAGCGTTTTCACAACAAAAGATTAACACGATCCCCCTCTCCTCTCCACAGAACAGGACTATCGAGGTCCCGAAACAGTCTGAAGTGACAGTTTGATGCTCTCCCACTGGATTTCGAGGGCCGTCGCCAGGTCGAGGTGGGACACGGGTTCGGCACCCAGGACCGAGCCGGGCGACTCTCCCTGCGACAGTCGGGCAACCAGAGCGGGTTTCCTTTTGCTGAAGTTCAGATAGGCCACGGGAACGCCCGGCTCGGCGGGCCCCTCGACCAGGAAAAGCGGCAGTTCTGTGACCACACACAACGGATCTCCTCCCAGGCTCCTGGCGAACTCCATGGAACTGTCCCGAAAAAGGGCGGCTACCTCGGGCTGACCGGTGGAGTCGAAGTAGGCGCGCATCGCAGCCCCCTCCGGAGTCGTCGTAAACCCGGGCTCAATCTGGAAGAAGCCCTTCTCACCTCGTCGATTGTGATCGTGTAGTCGGAGACCACGGGCCGCTGCCGCCGCGGCGAAACCCTCCCTGAGGACCCGGGTCCGGAACGCCCAGAACCGATCCACCAACAACATGGCGCCGTCCGAGTATCCCATCCCGTGTAGCGACATGTGCAGTACGAGCGGAGCCATCTGCTTCATCGCGCTGGCCACGAGCCGGTTTTCTGACCTCAGGTCCGGGTATCCGAACTCGACGTCCCGCCCTGGCAACTCCCGCACCGCGGAGGTCAGGTACGCGGCAAGGTCCGGCCATTTCTCAATCCAGGACCAATTCCGGGCTTCGCCATCCGGATTCACCTGCGGAATGATGAGAATCGTGAACTCCTCGGCGGCAGGAGCAAAATCATCGGGCTGCGCGGAAGCTTGCTGGATGAACCGCACGAGCGTTTCGGGACCGACGGGTTCGTCGGCGTGTGAGCCTGCAATAAGGGTCACGTGTTTGGGGCCTCTGCCAAATCGAACGCCGCCAACCGGTCTCCCCTCCTCTGAAGCCCCCAGATCCAGGAACTCCATCGCTCCGATTTTGCCGACACCACGCATGGTGGTCAGCCGATCTTCGGGCGATGTAAAACGGACCGGAGTGCTCAATGCGGGGGCTGGAATCATTTCTTTCCGACGTGGAATGTCTGTTTCTTGGGTGGAATGCCTCGGTGCGGCGCGTGTGCCCGATGACGTCCATATCTTGCAAGATCAGCACGTCCCCTACTTCAAGCAGTCCAACACTCGCCAGTCCCATGCGCGTAGCATTTTGTACCAGTGAAGCTGTGCCCTATGCAAAGACCGGCGGGCTGGCTGACGTAAGCGGTGCGCTTCCGGCTGCCGTCGCCCTGCTGGGGGCTGAGGTGAAGATGTTCATGCCCCTCTACGACTCGATTCGGGTGGACGACTATGGCTTCGTCTTTTCCGGGGAGCTCCAGGGCCTTCAAGTGCCGATCGGCGGAAGGATGCAGCATGTCAACGTGTTCTACGGGCACCTTCCGGAGAGTACCGTCGAGGTGTACCTCATTGACTGTCCCCACTACTATCACCGCGGGACCGTATACACGAGTGACCGCGACGAAGACGAGCGGTTTATCCTCCTCCAGCACGCCGCGTTCCTGATCATGCAGCGGTACGGATGGTCGCCGGATGTTCTGCACTGCAACGACTGGCAATCGTCCCTTATGCCGCTCATGGCGCGGTCGGTTTATGGCTGGGACGGCCTTTTCGCCAATACCGCCTCCGTCCTCTCTATCCACAACATCGGATACCAGGGCCTCTTTCCCGAGGCGTCCATCGACCGCGCTGGCCTGCCCAAAAAAGGCTGGTACCCTGGCGGGCCCTACGAGGCCAGCGGCGCCTTCTCCTTTCTGAAGACTGGAATCGTCTACGCCGACATTGTCAGCACCGTCAGCGAAACCTATGCGCACGAGATTCAGACCCCTCGATTCGGGGCCGGGCTGGATGGCGTCCTGCGCGATCGGGGGGGTGACCTTTTTGGTATCCTGAACGGCATTGACCCTGCCATCTGGAATCCAGAAACGGACGCGCATATCCACACCAATTACTCGGCCGAGAGCCTGGACCTCAAGGAGGAAAACAAGAAGGCGCTTCTGGCCGATTTCGGGCTTCCCTACGACCCTGAAATCCCCCTCTTTGGCATCGTTTCCAGGCTGACCGACCAGAAGGGATTCGACCTTCTGCAGCCAATCCTCGGCTCGCTGCTCCAGGAGGGGCGGCTCCAGTTGGTCGTTCTGGGTAGCGGCCAGAAAAACCTGGAACAGTTCTTCGACGCAGCCCAGGCTGCATTCCCCGCGCTGGTTGGCGTTAATGTTGGATACGACGATGCCTTGGCCCATCGCATTGAAGCAGGCTCAGACTGCTTCCTGATGCCATCGCATTACGAGCCCTGCGGACTGAACCAGATGTACTCGTTGGCCTACGGGACGATTCCGATCGTACACAAGACCGGAGGCCTGGCCGACACGGTACATGACTGGCATGAGTTGGGCGGCCAAGGCAACGGGTTCTCTTTTTATGACGCGTCCGCCTTCGCCCTGCTGACCACGATTAACCGCGCAATTGCCCTCTTCAGGGACAAAGAGGCCTGGCGGGCCATGCAAATTCGTGGCATGGCAACGGACAACTCCTGGAGTTCTTCCGCCCAACGTTACATGGACCTGTACTGGCGCGCCGTGGACAAAAAAAGGGGCTGACCCTACTCCAGGTCCTGCATTTCCGCTTCGCTGGTGAGCGGGGGTGCGATGGCCAGAAAGTCTCGGCCGAAACGCTCGGCATAATCGGTCATCAAAGCGTCCAGGCGCTCAGCAGACTCGGAGGCCGCGATAAGGCCCGCGTGCTGCTTCTTGTCCATACGCCACACCACTTCGGCGTCGGAGTATGCGCTCAGATCGGGCCGTTGGGTGGTGGCCAGGCATACAAGCAGGCCCGCCATTTTGGTCTTCGTGGCCTGGACCGCGTACTTCTCCTTGCGGATGTCGGCCAACTCGACCCGCGCCCATTCCTCCCACAGATTGACACCGGTGGCCTCTTCGACCAGAAGATCAATGTGTGCGCCACCGACGCGCGCCGCGACCTCCAGAAAGTAAAAGACGCCGTCTTCGGCGCCACGAATAAACTCCGCGTGCGTAGCCCCGCGCACCATACCGAACTTCTTCAGCAGCAGCTTATTGGCCTTCAGCAGCGCCTTCCCCTCCTTGGATGCCAACGACACGGTACGGGTCTCGAAAACGCCCCCACCCTGATAGACTTCCAGCGGCGGCCGGCCGTACCGGGAGGCGGCCGCGAAGGCGACCACCGATCCGGAGGTGATGGCATCCACGTGATACACGTCGCCCGGCACAAAAGCCTCCATGAGGAATCCGGACTGCTTGTCACCCATCTCTTCCAGGATGGGCCACAGCTGATCCTCCGAATCTATGCGCCGAATACCCATCGCCGACGCCTCCGTGCGTGGCTTGAGTAGCCAGGGGCCCGGCACCTGGGCCATGAATTGGCGGATGGCATCGTAATTCAGGACAGACACGAAGGGCGGTACCGGGATGCCGGAGTCCCGCGCTTCGACACGCATCGCCAGCTTGTCCCGAAAATGGCGACCAGTAGTCTCTCCGAGTCCCGGAATTCTGAGGTACTCGCGCAGGGAGGCGGCCGTGACGGTGTCGTACTCGTCCATGGCGATGATCCGATCGATTTTCCGATCCCGCATCAGGTAGGCCACAGCATTGGTGATGTCCGGCTGCGCATGCACGCTGGGCATCAGAAATATCTCGTCTATCATGTCCCGGGGCCAGGGCTCGTCACGCAGTTTTTCCAGGGTGACGAGGATGACGTTGGCTCCTGCGGCCTTGGCCGCGCGCATTAGGCGTTCGCCCTTGAAATACGAGGCGAGGCAAAGAATCGTTGGGGTGGACATGGACCTGAGGTAGTGCGTGTCTGATATTCAACCATGATTTGACGCGCTTGTCTCCTATCTGGCGAGAGTTTTTATCCAAGTAGACGCGAAATACGGCGACGGCGACAGGGACAGGAGCGTGTGGCCTTTTCTTACGGAGACTACGCCGAAGCCAAGTCCTTCGTGAGGTAGTCGGACAGGGTCTGGCGGATTCTCTCGGCGAAGTCTCCGTCGGCCTCACCCGGCCTCCTTTCCACGGCCGAAAGGTGATACCGGTGCAGATGCGACCAGTGCGCCACCACGTGTGCGTCCTCGGCCTCCGCCTCTCCGATGTGGGTCGGCGGCACCCACTGCGAGGCCCGCTGAATAATCTCGGGCAAGTCTTCCAGCGAGTCGGAGAATGCGACCGGGATCCCGTCTCGCAGCGCGGTCAACTCGGGTGACCGACCCGGCGCATTCGATACAAGGACCGTGTCCTGGTCGAAGACTCGTGCCGCAAGTTTTCCGCCCCTGCGTGATCTGGATTGAATCATCTCCTTCCAGTCCCGAATAGTCCCCGCGGCCTCGAAATCGTAATCCGTTGAAGCCATACTCATGGCCTCGTCCAGTCTGGCGGAAATCGCGGCCACCGCCCCGCCCAGAAAGCCGTGCATATCGCCCGGATCCACCGTGGCCTCCTTCAGCCACCCCGCCGCCCGGAGCGCATGCTGTCGTCGTTCTCTGTCCAGAGGGGTCCGGACCCCGGGGCGATTCGTGTAGCGTACGGCAAAGCAGGCGTCCATGATCTCGGCAATCACCTTCGCCAGTATCGAATTGGAGAGAGGACCGAAATACTCAGCTTCGTCGCGCCGAATCACCGTCTTCAAGGTTACCTGTCCTTCCAGCAATCTCAAGAAGGGTCTTCGCCGATACGTCCGCTGCGCGCGGTTGTGCGGCGGTAGCTCCGACTTGATCGTCCGGGATTCATGCAGCATGGCCTGCAACTCTGTGGGAAAGACCTCCCAGCTCACGTCGTGGACCTGGGCAATCATGCGTCTGGTGCGCGGGGGATGAGCCTCGACCGCAACGACGTATTGCCTCAGACGCTCTCTCAGCGACCTGGCCTTGCCCACATACAGAAGTTTCCCTTTCCCGTCCACGAAGCGGTACACGCCCGGGACGCAGGGTGCTTGGGCGATCTTCCCCGTCCGGAGTTTCTCCAGCCGCTTGCTGACGGCACCGCTTGTGGCGTAGTTGCCCCCCTGGAGCTTACGGAGTGACTCCAGATTTTTAGCGCCTGCGGACTCCGCGTGGGGCATGAGGCGGATGAGCACCTTGGCCGTCAGATCCGCGTCATCCATGGCCCGGTGCCTGCGGGCTATGGAGAGTCCGTAGAATTTCTGCAGCGAGTCCAGTCCTTTTGAAGGGAGCCCTGGAAGCAACCTCCGCGCCAGCTTCAGCGTGCAGAGGAAAGGACCATCAAAGGTGCCAGACGAGGTCCTCAAAGCCTCCAGGGCAAGGAAGCGCTGGTCAAAACCGGCGTTGTGTGCTACCAGAGGGGCATCGCCAACCCAGCGCAGGAATGACTCGATGGCGGGGCCTGCCGTCGGCTTGCCGGAAACCATGGCATTGGAAATCCCGGTCAATCTTGTGATCGAACGTGGAACGGGTCGCTCCGGGTCGATCAACTGCTCAAACTGATCGACAATCTCTCCCGACACGATCCTGACAGCGCCGATCTCAATGATGCGGTCGTCCACCGGATCAGTACCGGTGGTCTCTGTGTCAACAACAACGAAAGTCTGCTCTGCGAGAGCCATGTGGTACCGCGTCTTGCCAGAGCATACCACAAACCTGTGTCACCGTGATGTCGCAGGGGCCCTTCGCCCCAAACCTTGAGCCACCCCGTGGTTCGACAACCGCCTAGGCGGCGCGCTGCAGTTCCCTCTCGCCCTTGGCCAATCTTGGCAAGGTGATCGTGAACCGGCTGCCCACGTCTTCCAGGCTGGAGGCGGTCAACCGACCGCCGCTGGACTCGGCCACACGCCGGGCAATGGTGAGCCCAAGGCCGACTCCTTCGTGCAGTCTGGCGTCTCCACTGGAACCCTGACGAAATGGACCCGCCAATTCTCCCAGACGCGATTCGTCGAAACCCTTGCCGGTGTCTTCGACTGACACGCGGACGCGCTCGTTCTCAGACTCGACGGAGACAACGACCGAACCGGCTTCGGTAAACTTGAGGGCGTTCTCGACCAGGTGTCCCATCGCCGTCTCCAGGGCGTCTGGATTCGTGTCAACCCATGCCTCGGCCTTGGTGGCACGGTAGACAAAGCTGAGCCTTTTCTCGAAGGCCAGCGGACGCATGCGAGCGATGACCCGCTCGACCACGGCGTGCACTTCGACAGGCTCGGAGGTCAACGAGGTGCGCTCGTCAGTCAATTCTGCGTACGTCAGCAGTTCGCTGATCGTGTCATGCAGGCGATTCGCGCTGTCGCGGATAGTGGAGGCAAACTCCTTGGATTCCCCCTCCAGTGCGGACTCGAGTTCGGCTGCATACGCCAGAATCACTGTCAAAGGTGTGCGCAGTTCGTGTTTGACGTGTGCCAGCTGCAAGCCAGGAAGCTCGGCAAGACGGGCTTCCCGCTTCTGCGCCATGCGTGTGGTGACCACGGTGATGCCCGCCGTTGGGATAATTCCAAGCACATACACACCGGCCGCGCCGGCGAAGACCAGGATGTAGGAAAGCAACAAGCCCCGGGCAAGGTGCTCCCAAGAGCCGGCCATGCCGTGCGATGTGGTGGCCGCTGCAGATCTCAACTCGGCGGCAGATTTGCGGACGTACCACCGAAGGTCATTGGTCCGTTCCTGCCCATTTGCTCCCAAAGCCACGTGATCGATTCGATCCAGCCAGGAGCGGGCGCGATCAACGGCCTCACTGGCGGGGCCCGCCATCACAGACCATGCGGCCCAGGATGGGTCAGTTGGCTCAAGACGCTGTCCATTGCTCGCCGCAATTCGGGCGTCAAATCGGGAGAGCGCTGCCAGGTCGGAGCTTGCGGCGGTCATCACCTGACGTTGGCCTACGAGGGATGCCATGTCGGCTGCCCCCTGAACGGCTACGACAGTGAGGGCAACGGCTAGGCCCGCGATCCAAAGGCGAATTCGGGATTTGGCGGTCATTGAGTGGCTTGCAACTACAGGTATGGAGGAGGTCCGGTCTGCCAAGGGCCTTCCAAAGCCTGTGCCGACATGTTCAATCGGCGTACATCGCCCCTTGAGGCTCGTCGCGTGTGCTTTTGGCCCCTCTGGCGCGGCGCATCCTGCCTGTCTGCGGCTAGTTTTGCCTCATTTGAAATCTGGCACTCGGCCCAGCTATTTGCACAATATTGGCAGCCTCTCGATGCTTCGCTTCCAATCTTGCTTGTCGGAGATTCCCTGGATCGCTCGGCCTCTTCGCAGGCCAACCCTCCGCCTTAAAACCTAGATATTGCCAGAGCAGCTATGAAAGTCACCGTAGTCGGCGCCGGAAACGTTGGTGCAACCGCCGCAGAATGTGTCGCCCGCATGGACATTGTTGCTGAGGTTGTCCTCATCGACATCGTGGACGGACTCCCCCAGGGCAAGGCCCTCGACATGCAGGAGTCCGCGCCTATCCACCTCTTCGACACAAGAGTCGTGGGGACCAATGATTACGCAGACACGGCGGGTTCCGATATCTGTGTGATCACCGCTGGCCTTGCCCGCAAGCCCGGGATGAGCCGGGACGACCTTCTGGCCAAAAACGCGTCCATCGTCAAGTCTGTGACGGAGCAGTTCGTGGCTCACAGCCCGAACGCAATCATCATTGTCGTCTCGAACCCGCTGGACGTGATGAGTTATGTGGCCTACATGACGAGTGGTTTCCCAAGCCACAGAATCATCGGCCAGGCCGGTGTTCTGGACACCGCCCGCTACCGCGCATTCCTTTCCATGGAACTGGGCGTGTCCGTAAGAGACATTCAGGCTCTTCTGATGGGTGGTCACGGCGACACCATGGTGCCGTTACCGACCTACACAACCGTCGGTGGCATCCCGCTTCCGCAGCTGTTGTCGAAGGAAAAAATCGACGCCATCGTTGACCGGACCAAGTACGGCGGCGGTGAGATTGTGAAACTCATGGGCACCTCGGCGTGGTACGCCCCCGGTGCAGCTGCGGCCCAGATGGTCGAAGCCATTGTCCGCGATTCCGGCCGTGTGCTGCCGTGCGCCGTTTGGCTGACGGGTCAATACGGGCATGAAGGCATCTTCATGGGCGCCCCCGTCCGGTTGGGCCGGAATGGCGTGGAAGAGATCATCGAAGTCGAACTCACGGCCGACGAGCAGGCGCTGCTGGACCAGTCCGCAGCACATGTCCGCTCCAGCGTTGCCGACCTGGCGCGCCTTCAGGCGTCCTGATTTTTTTGGTTAGTCCAGAGTCCTGATCCGGCCGTTCGGCGTTGCTGGCGGCCGGATCACGTTAAGCCCGCCCCGATTCGCCGAACCCAGGTGGTCCGGACGCGTAAATGCCGGACTTTCGGCGGCAGCCTGCGGCCGCGTTATCACACTTCAAGGGCATACCATGCGCGCGCTTTCGATACTTACTCTTGTTGGTTTTTGCCTCGTTTGGACTGGCTGCGACTCGGCGAACTCTGACCCGCAAGGAGAACTCCTCATCGTTGACGTGACTCCCGGAGATGGCGAAAGAGTCGGACCCGGGCAAACGTTAAAAGTGCTCTACACGGGCCAGCTCCAGAACGGCACTCAATTCGACTCCACAGATGAACGGGGCACCCCATGGTATTTCACTATGGTGACGGGCCAGGTGCTTGAAGGCTGGTTGGAGGGACTGGACGGGATGCTGGTAGGAGGAACGCGCCGCCTGACGATTCCTCCACATTTGGCATTTGGGAGTCAGGGCCGATGCCTGACTGACGGCACGTGTCCCATCCCCCCCAATGCTACGCTGATCTACGACGTGACCGTCCTGGACATCCTCGTGGAGGTGGAGGTGGAGGACGTTGTCGAGGGTACAGGCCTCGTGGCAGACAATGGAAAACTCGTTGCCGTGGGGTACACGGGGACGTTCGTAGACGGGCAGGTTTTTGACTCAAGCGAGCTTTCCGGCCAGCCGATCGTTTTCACGCTTGGAGTCGGCACCGTCATCGCGGGTTGGGACCAGGGGCTGGTTGGAATGCGGGAAGGCGGAATTCGGAACCTGATTATCCCTCCCCATCTGGCGTACGGCGCAGCCGGTCGCTCCTCCATCCCCGCCTATTCCACGCTCAAGTTTCGGGTGGAAATGGTCAAGGTGGAAGACTAGGAGTTCCTAGTAGACGTCAAGAAGGCGAGAGTACTTCACCGTTATGCCGCGCCGGAGTGCCTCATCCAGGGCCCCGTCCAGGTCGCTGGTCTGGTTCAGCACGACGAAAAGACCGGTGTTGGCATCATTCAGAAGGCCCAATCGGAGATTCGCAGACCATATTTCCGCCTGATCGCTGTATTGCAAAAGGGATTGCAGATACAGCCTTGGCGTAAACGAATATGAAACGCGCGCGGTATACAGGTTGGTCGTGAAGCTGCCTGCGGGGAGATTTATTCGGTTGTAGCTGACGCCGAATTCTGTCGTGAAGGTGTCCCCACGCCGGACGCGGACCGATGGGTTGAACGAAACGCGGTCGCCCCCAAAGAAGCCGCCAATCGTCGTTCTCGAGTTGAGGCTCACTCCCCGACTCTGGTTCGTGAAGGCGACTATCTGCGCCTCCTGATGGTCGTAGGTGCCCGCCGGGACCACGAAGCCATCCTTAATGTCGAAGCTCTCGCGAACGCCTTCCTTGGTGAAGTTGACGCCGGTGTGGACCTCGTGCCCGCCGGGCCACTCCCAATGACTGTCTATGTGCAGGAATCCGGTTTCATGGAAACTGTCGAGGCCCCAATATCCCCTATAACTTATGTGCGGCCTCATTTCATAGATATTCAGAAACGACTCGGGCCGGATGGCCTTGAACGCCAGCAGCATGATCTTCTGGTAGGCACTCCTTCTCAGGAATCCGAGCTCCGGATTAAAATCCACCCCGACGCGGGTGTACGTGGCGATGAATCGCCAGGCCTCGTCCTGGTAGTTTGCTTCCACGTTGCCGGCCCATGAGTCGGTCTCGCTCCCGGGCGACTCCGTACGTGCCACAAAGCCCTGCAGCATGCCGAAACGACCAATCCCGAGGCGCCCATCCACGGATGCCAAGCGGTTGAAGTCGTTCCCCGGCGCATCCCTTCCAACTCCTTCCCGGCTTGTGACCAGGACGCCCACGGAGGAGCGATTCCTGAGCTCGCGCTGAAGCCTGACAACAGAGAAGTTGTTGGAGTGGATCAGCCCGTCAACCGATCCGGTCTGCATGCTCAGCAGACCAACGCGCGTCTCTCCAACCTGTCCCGAGAGCCTCAACCCTCCGACAATCGGGACCGGAGTGCCTTCATGGATTCCAATGCGCCGGCTGAAGAACAGCTCTACCTCAGAGGGCTCGCCCACGGCGAAGAGGCCGGCATTTTCCAGGAAGAAGGGCCTTTTTTCGGGAAAGAACAGGCTGAATCTGTCCAGATTAACCTGCTGCTCGTCAACCTCGACCTGTGCGAAGTCTGTGTTGTAGGAAGCATCCAGCGTCAAACTGGGCGTGATCCCGTACTTCAGATCCCCGCCAAAATCCAACTCTCGATCCGAAGATGGTATCTGATAGTCCTTCGACCCGCGACCAAGCAGGTACGGTGTCACCGTGACGTTTCTGAGGCGAGGCACACGGACGCCTTCCAGCACACCGGCAACACTGACCCTGTTGAGATCCCACGCCCGTGGCAACGGCGCCCAGAACGCCTTCTCGCTCTTCCGGCGAATGACACGCTGGGCATTGAGTCCCCAGGATTGCACATCGCCCCCGGGATAACGCAGCGTTCGGAACGGAATGGCAAATTCCGCGCTCCAGCCGAACTCACCGGTCTGCACGCTCACATGCCAGGACCCATCCCAGTTGATGTTGAACCCGGCGCCACTCCCACCTTGCTGACGTCCATTGCCAAAACCGCCCTGCCCCTCTTTGGAAACCTGCGCATCGTATTCCAGCCCCGAGGGACTCGTGCCGAACACGAACCCGTTTTGCCCGTCGCGATAAGTATCCAGGATGAACCGAAAGCTGTCTGTGTCATCCAGCGAAGCATCGCGTCGAGCATCCGAGGTGATGATGCCGCCACGCTCGCGATCATAGAGGACAGCGGCCACGAACAAGGTATCCGCGTTGAACGCAATCCGGATCTCCGTGCGTTCAGAAACCGCTTGACCGGCATCTGGCTGGGTCTGGGAGAAGGCGCCATCACCGGGAACGGTGTCCCAGAACGGGTCACCGATGACGGCTCCGTCCAGAACGGGGCCCCCTGTCATGGGCATGGCCACCAGGACCGGCCTCGGGCTATCGTCCTGGGCCTGAGCGCCGACTTCCTGGGAATTCAGGACGAGCAGGACGACAACAAATAAGACGCGCATGCGGTATTTCATATACGGGCGCCTGTCAGAGCGCCCAGGCGAGCCCCAGTTTCAGGGGAAGGAGGCCGATGCGCTCCTCGGAGAAGATGAGATGGTAAGTCGGCTCCGCGTACAGCCAGATGGAATCGGTGAGGTAGTAGGCAATACCTGCGCCCAGCCGCAAACCCGGGGCCGTCTCGTCTGGACGCTCGGCGGGGGCAAAGGTGAGGTTGCAACTGGCTTCCCCACAGACATCCTGGGGGTTTTGGGCCACCAGCGCCAACTCCTTTACCGAAATCATGTGCAGTCCCGCACCTGCATGGAGATACGGGCGAAACCACGTTCCCCGCTCCAGTTCGAGCCGGATTCCCAGTTGGAAACTCGTCACCGAAAAATCGCCACCGGAAATCCTGATATCGCCGCCTGCAAGAAGCAGTTTGTCTTTGCTGATGGGTAGGTTCGTTCGCCAAATACCCGCGGTGATCTCGAGCCTGTCCTTGATACGCCTTCCAACCGCAACTTCGAATGCAGGGGCCCGCCCCCACCAGTCCACCACGTCTCCCGGGCCGGTTGTGAAAGTCACACCGGAGTTGACGTACAGGCGTGTCTGCTGAGCCTTGACGGATGTGAGGCCAGCAAAAAGCAGGAGCAGGGTGAGAAGACACGGAACGCGCATGGGCTGGAATATCGGGAACACCCGGCAGGATCAAAATCCAAATTCGCGTCGGGAATTCCCCCACAGAGTGCGTGAGCAATCCATCACGCTCTGAAAGGGGGCGCCACGCTCACCAGACTAGTTCCCGTCCGTAAACGGTTAACTTATTGTGCACCATGATGT
>JBLHLC010000028.1:0-55981 GCA_047619685.1 Rhodothermales bacterium | reverse complement strand
TTCCTCATCCGCCCCCGCCGGCTGCCTCGCGGCACCGGTTCTAGCTTAAACTATGAACAGGAAAGTGTCTCGCCAGTGTAGGCACAGAGGGGTCCTCGTAGTACTCGCCTATATCGAAGACACGGCGGCTACTTCCAGTGGCGACATCCACGATGATGGCGTCGGAGAGAGAGCGTTCTGCCTCCGGCTCTCGCTCTGAGCGATGCCAACCCAAGGCCACCTTGGTCTCATCCGGGGAGAAGATCGAGAACTCCCCATAGCCTTCCGGATCCAGAGGGATGTCGGTTACGATTCCGGTTTCCACCTCAATGAATCGAACCCCCGGTGGGTATTCGGTCGCGCCCGATAGGAACTTCCCGCTGGGCGAAAGAGAAGCGCCCCACCCTTCGAAGTAGCGCTCCTGGCCGACGAGGTTGACGACGTCCCTTTCGAGGGGAGTTCGGTCAACCGGTTCGGTCCTGCGGGTCCGCGCGTAGCCCTGCCGCGCCTCAGTTGCCAACTCCGGCATATCCCCAAAATCAGCAAGCACCCGTTGGTAGGTCCGCGCCGCCTCAGACCGCCCCATATTCTCATACGCCCGCGCCATCTGCACAAGCGCCCTACCCGCGAGTCGCCGCTCCACGCCAGCCGTCTCCGACACCTGTTTGTACAGCGCAATCGCCCCAGAATAGTCCCCTTGAGACCGCTCAAGGGTTAACGCCTGTTGCAGCAGTTCTTCAGCCGATTGGCCCTGCGCGTTGACACCAAAAGGCAACAGCAGAAGGAGGAAGCAAAATCGTTTCATGTCGCCGGTGTTATTGAGATTACATCCTCAAAATGGCCCAGAGCGAGCAACGGGATGTCAAGCAGGAATCGCGCGGCGAAAACCTTTCGCCCGCAAGATGTCAGGGACATGTCAAGCCTCCCTGTTCAGGATGTAGCCCACACCGTGCACGGTCCGTACCCAGATGGGATTGGCAGGGTCGTCCTCGATGGCCGCGCGGACCTGGGCGATGTGCGTGTCCACCGTGCGGGTGGTGGGCGTCGCATCGAATCCCCAGACGGCCTCGAGCAGTGCGTCGCGAGACACCACTTCGCCTCGCTGCATTGCCAGATGTTTGAGTAGCCCGAACGCTTTCGGTGGAAGGTGGACCTCCTCATCGTCCTTCCACGCCCGGTATTGTTTGAAGTCGATGCGGGCCGCGCCCAGTTTGAGTTCCTGGATGTCGGGTTCGCCTGGCGCAGACCGTCGGATGAGCGCCCGAATGCGGGCCTCCAGTTCATCGAGCGAAAAGGGCTTGGTGACGTAGTCGTCCGCTCCGAGATTGAGTCCCAGCACGCGGTCGGACTCGTCACTGCGAGCCGTTAGCATGAGGATGGGGGTATCGGTCCCATTCGTCCGGAGCCGCTTGCACAGTTCCAGCCCACTCCGCCCAGGCAGCATCAGATCAAGCACCACAATGTGAGGACCGAACTCGCTGAGCACTTCCTCGCCTTCCTCGGCATCGGGCGCCGTTCGCACCTCGTACCCGCGTTTTAGCAGCGCCATTTCCAGACCCTGCCGAATCGCAAAATCGTCCTCGATGATCAGCACACGATGAGTCATGCGTTCAGGGGGATTTCGATGGTGACGGTGGTGCCCAGGCCGGGTTCGCTATCCAGACGGACTGTGCCGTCGTGGCCTTCGACAATATGCTTGACGAGCGCCAGTCCAAGTCCGGCGCCTGTCGTCTTCGATCCGCTCTCCGCTGTGGCGCGGTAATAGCGTTCGAAGACGGCGCCCTGCTCCTCGGCCGGAATGCCGGGACCGTGATCAGTCACACTCACGATGGCGTGTGTTCCGTTTCGACGGCAGGCGAGTTCCACAACACCCCCTGCTGAACCGTACTTGAGCGCGTTCGAAAGGAGGTTGATCACCGCCTGCTCAATGGCGTCGGCGTCCAGCAGAGCCGGCGTGGCTTCAGTCTCCACCTTCAGGTCCACGCCCTTGGGCGCAAACTCGTACTGCATCGCATCAGCGGCGCGTCGCGCCACGGTACCAACGTTGCCGGACTCGCGGCGGTACGTCATGCGGCCCTGCTCGATCTGGGAGGTCGACAAGACGTTGTTCAGCATGCGTGTGAGCCGCTCACTTTCGCCGGCAATGATACCGAGTCCACGGTCCCGTTCGGCATCGTCTGTCGAGCCGTCGGACCGCATTGATTCCGCAAACAGCCGGATCGACGTAAGCGGTGTACGCAGTTCGTGGGACACCGACGACACAAACCGGGCACGCAACGCGGACAGTCGGGACTCTCGACGGATGTCGCGCCAGAGGAGGTAGCCGCCAAAGACCGTGAGCCCGAGAAAGGCGACGAGTCCGATGAGGAAGAACCGGTTCTGGTTGCCTGGCAACGCGACCGCATCCGGCTGGACAGTCGCAACCAGCGAAGGGAAGTAGGGGGTCAGAAGATGCTCATCCTCGGTTTCCTGAATGCCCACCTGGACACCCGCCAACAACGAGGGATAGAGGGCGCGGAGGGAATCGATCCGGATGGCAGCCACTAGAGCCGTGTCGGTGGCCTCAGTGCGCACCAGCCATCTGGAGGTGGCATCAAGCTGCCAAAGGGCCGCACCCCGAGGTGGCCGGAGCGCAGCGGCGTATCGGGCCAGGGTGTGTTCCTCCCGAAGTGCTGTGAGTTCCGGCCCGGATGGGACGAGGTCAGCGAGAAAGGCGAGGCCCGTCCCACTGATCCACCTGTTCTGGCGAAGATCCCGCGCCAGGCGTGTTGCGACGCGTGTCGATTCTGCCTCCAGAAGCTCATTGGCTCCGTAATAGGCAAAGGGCACCCCGAAGTCGTCGTGAATCGTGGAGGAAAGGCCCAGCATTTCTCGCCAGGCTGCTTCGGACTCAGTCGCTCGGCCCGTTTGCCGGAGGGCACGGCCGATGCGCTGGTTCAGGTACCCAATCTCCACTGAGTCAGTGGTACGCGCGAGGCGAGACCGGTAGGCCAAGAGCGACGCACCCGGGCCCTTGGCGGACTCCGCCGACTGGGTCTCCCGCATGAAGCGGTCAAAGCCTTGGGCGATGGCACCTCCGCCGATCTCGGCGCGAGACCGGAAGGAGCCTGCTTCGTGGAGGCCCAGGATCAGAACGGCCGGGCGAGTCTCCGTGTAGCGTTCAGTTGCCAGCGCCCCATCGGCAAGTGAGTAGGCAAGCTCCAGATTGGCGAAGAGCGAATCGCCTACCTGACGCGCGACGAGCGTGCGGCTGTCAACGGCCCTCCGCCCGGCGAGTTCGGACTCCTTCTGCATCAAGGCGACACCAACAGCCACCATCATCGCCGCCGGCACGAGGACGGCCAGCGCGAAGAAGACAACCTGACGGGTGATTGGGGAGAACCGCACGGGGAGTGGAGGAGGGTGTCTGCATTGTATGGCGATTCGGGGGGCGAAATGTCAAGGAGTTGTCAGGGCGTGTTGCCATCTGCCGAGTGTTGCATTCGGTTCCGTTTCAAGCCTCCAGTCAGAACCCCAGACAAGGAGAGGCATACCGGTCTCGTCGGCAACAGCCCCCTAGCGCTCGCCGGATGCCTCCTTCGCCGCCTGCCGAAACAGCGACGCTGATCCGGCCCACAGCGCACCAAAGAACAGCGTGATCGGCCCAGTGAACCCCCATCCGGCAGCGAGCGCGATAACGAATGCCAGGACCTGCGCCCCGGCGGTAACGGTCATGGCCAGCGCCATTCCCCGCGGCTCGAACCGCGCGATAAGCGCACCCACAACGGCAACCAGAATTATCCCGTAGTACATCAGATTCGCGTCGTTGTCCTCTGACCCGATGATGCCGACGGCGCCGTTCACCCAGAAGAGAAGGAACGCGGCCAGAAGCGCAATGCCGAAGCCCGTTTTATAGGCAGCCTTGTTTGGAGCCTTGCCCGACAGTCTCGATGCGAACTCGAACGCCAGCCCGACGCCCCCCAGCATGGCGCCGAACACCACGAAGTCGGTCAGATCCCAGACCACTTCATCGGTGAATTGCATGGCGACCAGGGGGAGTAGCAGTAGGAGCGCCGCCGCGGACCAGCCTATCAGTCTCCACCGGCTCATGCCTGACGCGTCTCCGTTCTCAATATTTTGGGTCATTGTCGTACCTGCGTGTCTTGGTTAGGCTTCCAATCTATCAGGGGGACTTGTGAGTGGCATGAGCATGGTATGAGGCCCTGGTGAGCCCTTCATGATGTAACGAGATTCGTCGGTCAGTATCGCCACCACCCTTTGCAGGTGGGTCGAATGGGACTTAATGTCTACTGCCAACTTTGTGAAACCGCACGCGAACTGCGAAATCTACGTGGCCTCTCCGGAAGACCAGAATTATCGGTTCGGTGACTTCACCATCGAGACGTCCAACCGCCAGCTGCGGAAGGGAGATGAGCCAGTTGAGCTCAGTGCGCGGTATTTCGACGCGCTCGTGCTCCTGGTGCGCGAGCATGGCCAACTGCTGTCCAAGGACAGGCTCTTTGAGGAGGTCTGGCACGACGTGGTGGTGAGCGATTCGGCGCTCACGCAGTGCATCAAGACGATTCGGGGGAAGCTGGGCGATGACGCCGCCAACCCCAGATTCATACAGACGGTGCCATCGCACGGCTACCGATTTGTTGCCGCCGTTGAGGCGGTGACTGAGGGCACGAGCCCGGCTGCGATTCCACTAAAGTCTATCGCAGACCTCACACCCTCCTTCGCGCAGGCCCGCCTCTGGGTAGCAGCAGGAACGCTCGGCGGCGCGTTCTCGGGCGTCTTGGGTGGACTTCTTTACGGGACTGGCCTGGCCTACACGCCGGCGGATGTCGAACTGGGTACGGCCTCGGTGCTGCTGGTGCTTCTGGGTCTGAACGTCATTGTCGGCCTGGTAGGCGGGTTTGGCGTGAGCCTCGGAATTGCGGGGGCCTGGCTGGTCACGCGCGGACGGGTCCGCTGTAGTGTTCTGGGAGCTGCCCTTGGCGGACTGGTGGTTGGAGCTATGGCGAAGCTCGTTGGAGTGGACGCCTTCCATCTGATTCTGGGGAGCGCGCCCACGCAGGTGACGGGAGGCCTGGAAGGGGCCGTCCTGGGGGCATTTCTGGCCCTGGGTGCGCGGCTGGGCGGGGATCCGGCCCGCGTTGCAACGTGGCGTCCCATACTTGGGGCCGGCCTTGCCACAGCATTGGCCGGAGCGCTTCTGCCGGCTGCCGGCGGGCGTCTCATGGGTGGCAGTCTGGAATTGCTGGCCACGACGTTCCCTGAGTCCAGATTGCAGCTGGGCGGGTTGGGGCGCTTCTTCGGGGAGGATCACTTTGGGCAGACGACGCAGATTGTTCTGGGCAGCCTGGAAGGCCTCTTTTTCGGCGTCTGCGTTGCCGGCGCTCTCGTTTTGATAGGAGGGGCGTGGCGGCGAGGGTAGTGACTGAGCGCACCTCGTGCAGGGATTGCCCTACGCCGCTTCAGACTTCGCTGGCGTATTTTACCGCAGTAAACAATCGGGTGACTCAAGCCCGTCCGGGCCGCCGCCACCCACTAAGGTCATGCGTATTTGGATTGGGCGCTCGCTACTGATACTGGGATGGCTGCTGGCCACCCACGGTGCTCTGGATATGGTCGATCGCATCGCAGGCAATTCCTATGCGCTCGGGGCCGTTGCTTTCGTAGTTGTGACCGCCGGGATGACCTGGCTGGCAGTCCACTTGGGAGACGTACCGATCTGGCGGGCAGGCCAAGGCGATTCCCCGGAGCCTCACGAAGAGCGTACCACGAAAGCGTAGCGCCCTGAGCCTAGTTCCAAGCGGAGGGCCTGGCCGTCGGGGGCCATCACCGGCCGCATGAAAGGCACCTCGGAAACGGCCCGGCCGCTCTCCTGGACCAATGCGACGTCACGCGCTGGCAGTCGAACCACGGCGGTGGTGTTCACCGGTATCTCCAGGTCGAAGTACAGCACATCGTCCTCTCTGCGCCAGCGACTCCCGATGGTCCCGCGCACGGACTCGTAGCTCACACCTACCCAGTCCAAGGCAGACACGGTAGACGGCTCGATGAGAAACCGGTCGAAGCCGGCGGCAGAATCAACAGGCTTGATTCCACCCAGACCCTTGAAGAACCACTCGCTGACCGCGCTGAACATGGGGTGATTCTGGGAATAGACGTTGTCGCTCTGGGCCCAGGTCTCCCAAAGCGTGGTCGCCCCCTGTTCAAGCATGTGGCCCCATCCGGGATAGTCGGGCTGGTCAACCATCCGATAGGCCACCTCAGAATGTCCGGTGTCAGTGAGGGCATTGAGGAGGTACTTCGTGCCGAAAATGCCGGTTGCGATGTGGCCGCCATGCGTGACGAGCACCTCGTCAACCATGTGTTTGACGGCCCGGTCGAACTCTCCATTTGGCGTCAATCCCAGGTAGAGGGCCGCAGACTGAGCGGCCTGCGTTCCGATTCCGAAGCGGCCGGTGCCGGGCTCCAGGAAGTGTTCGACGAAGGCCGTCTTGATTTGCGCGGCCAGTTGCCGGTAATGAGCGGCGTCCTCCGGGCGCTGGAGGGTGTCCGCAAAACCGGCCACCAGGGATGCGGCCAGATGGAACTGGGCCGTGGCAATCAACTCAATGGGTTTCGGGTCCAGGCTTTCGTGGTCGCCGATGCACCGATCAATGATGTAGCCATCGGAATACTGCTCGAGGAGGTCAACCCAGGTGCGCGCCGCCTCGAAATGCTCCTGGACGATGCGCCGGTCCCCGTAATACTGGTACAATTGGGCAACGAGGACGGGATGTGCGAGTCCCCACCCGATGGGCCCGGCGTCCTTTACGTAGTTCTCCGCCGAGATGCCCACGTAGGGGGCGGTCTCCGTGAACCACCCATCGCCGCGAACCGCATCGGCATGATCCGACACGGTCTTGGCATAGAACGTGGCCATGTCGAAGTTGAGAAGCGCCATTTCGCTGGACGCTACGATGTCCCCGCCGTACTGGAATTTCTCGCGCGCCGGACAGTCTGACTGCACGCTGAACAGGTTGCTGAGGAAGGTCCACTCGACCATGCGCTGGATCTGGTTGAACCGCTCGTTTGAGCAGGAAAACGACCCATTGGACGGGACGTCGGTGTTCAGCCGAAGCCCCTCGATGGAATCCAGCGTCGGGACACCCGGGAATCCGGTGACCTCCACGTACCGGAAGCCGTGGAATGTAAAACGGGGGGTGTATTCCTCCGGCCCGCCGCCCCGCAGGACGTAGGAGTCTGATTGCCACGCGATTTCGGGAGATCCCGGTCCACCGCGGGGGGTGCCATCGGTGTTCAGCCCCTTGATCTGCCCCGCGACGGCGGTCATCGGGTTGAGCGTGCCGTCTGGATACAGGAGTTCTCCGGTGCGCATGATGACCTTCGTTCCTCGCGGCCCCTGGACTCGAAGCCGGACCCAGCCGGCGAAGTTCTGGCCCAGATCAAAGATGTACACGCCCGGCGAGACCTCGACCAGGCTGACGGGGTGGAGGGTTGCCGTCACCCGTATCGGCGGGATGGGCATTGCGCAAAGCGCTCCAGGCGTGTGGTCGGTTGCCTTGGCAGGGGAGGCCGCTCTCCAGTCGGAATCGTCGAATCCGGGCTCATCCCAGCCGCTCTGCTCGAGCCGAGCGTCGTACTCCTCGCCCAGGAAGACGCTGTTTCGAACAATGGGGCCTTCGGAGACCCGCCACGCCGGGTCGGTTGCGATCCTTATAGTGGTGCCGTCTTCGAATTCGACGACGAGCTGGGCCATCAGAGTGGGACGTCCGACCGGCAGATGCTCCCGCAGGTTGATTCGCCCCCACATGCGCAAGGGAAGGGGGTTGTACCAGCCGTTGCCGACCAGCGCGCCGAGCACGTTCTCTCCCTCCCGGAGCGAGGCCGTCACGTCGTGCGTGGTGTAGAAGACCCGGCTCTCGAAGCTCGTCCATGCGGGGTCGAGTGCGTGATCTGAGACTTTTTGGCCGTTGAGACGGCACTCGTAGTAGCCCAGTCCGGCAGCGTACAGACGGGCTCGTCGTACGGGTTTGTCGATGCGGAACGGGCGGCGAAACAGCGGGGCCGGGTCGTCCTGGAAGTGCGCCTGGTCTGTGGCGGGGAGGGCCTTGCCATCCGAGATCCACTGTCCCTGCCAGTCCTCAGGGCGAGGTAGGCCCATCTCCCACCAATAGCCAGCGCTGGGAAGTGATTCCAGGCCGTCGCCATCCCGAACCTGTACTCGCCAGAATGCACGCTCTCCGCTCGCGAGTGCCCGTCCGGCGTACTCGATATGGAGTTGCTGCGGGGAAACCACCCAGCCGCTGTCCCATAGGTCGGCAACGCCCGTGGCGAGCCCGGCTTCAGAACTGGCCACCGAGATCCGGTAGGCAGACTGGGTCTGGTTGCGTGCCTCGGCGATGGCCTTGAGTTTCCAGCTGAGGCGCGGACGCACCGAGTCGATCCCAAGAGGATCGTCGAGGGATTCGCAGCGGAGATCGAACGGAGTTATGAGACCCTCCGCTGCGAGTCCCGAGGTGGTTTGCCGGATCGCCGAACAGCCTAAACCAACTACGCCAACGCTTGCCACAACGGCGCCCTTCAGGAAATCTCGTCTTTGCATCGGAAAAAGGAGGCTGCGAGTTTGGGTCGCGCCGAATGGATAGGATGGTTGTTCGGAGACGCGATGCGCCGACCACACGATACGCGCTCGCGGAATCAGTCGTGAGGTTCGCAGCGGGTTGTCGGGCAACCGCGTTCTCCGTCCCGCGTTTGGGCGCTATGGAAGTGACCGAAGACACAGGAGGCGTTGACGAGTCGGTACGTAGATCCATGCGGATCAGCACGATCGACGCGATCTTCGCGGCGCAGTATGCGACGCTGACCGCCGGTCCGTTTCTGACCGCATTCCTCCTTGCTCTCGGCGCAACGGCGCCACAGATCGGCCTGGTGGCGGCCCTGCCGCTTCTAGGCGGCCTCCTGCATCCGGCGGGGGCGGAGGCCATCCGCCGACAGGGTGGACGGCGAAAGGGAATTCTTCTCTACGCGGCGGTCGTAGACGCGGCATTATGGATTGTCACCGTGGGGGCCGTGCTGTGGCTTTCGCCCAAGGCCGCCCTTGTGGTGGTCATGATTGTGCTCGGACTACAGCAGGCCGCCACGGCCTTCGCAGTGGCGGCCTGGACAAGTTGGATCAGTGACCTCATTCCCGCCCGTCTGCGTGGACGCTACTTCGGGCTGCGAAACTTCCTTTCGAATGCGTTTGGGGCATTGACTGCGGTCCTGGCTGGATGGGCGATTCATGTTGCCCCAGCGGACCCAATTCCAATATTCCTGGCGTTTTTCGCACTGGGTGTCGCCTCGCGCGTGATCAGCATCCGGTATCTGGCAAGACAACCCGAGCCGACCCTCGCGGGCAGTCCCGCCGGTGGGCTCTTTGGACGCATGAAGGCCCCACTCACGGATTCGACGTACCGACGGTACCTGGTTTTTGGGGCAGGATGGGGGTTTTCAATTTGGTTCGTGGGCCCCTTCTACACGGTCTACATGATTCGGGAAGCACACGTCAGCGTGCAGGCGGTGATGGCATTTGCAGCGCTCGCCACGATCTCGAATTTGATGGGGCAGCGGGTCTGGGGCGGGATCTGTGACAGGTTTGGGGATCGGCAGGTTATGACCCTGGCCGGCCTCACCGTGGCCTTCCAACCGCTCTGGTGGCTGCTGACCGACGGCACGGGCCTTGGCTTCTACCTGTTTCCGCTGCTCAGCGTGACCGGCGGCTTTGCATGGGGAGGCTTCACATTGGCGACGGGAAACCTGATGATGCGCCTGGCCCCCCAAGACGGGAAAACGGTATTCTTTGCCATGCAGGCTGCCCTTGGTGGTGTTTTTGGGGCCGTCGGCTCATTGCTTGGGGGAGTGTTGGCGGGCATACTGGTGAGCAGTTCGGGGTTCTATCCGATCTGGCTCCTGGAGGGGCTCAAGTCACTCTTTCTGGTGGGGTTCATCCTCAGAGCGGGCGCCTGGTTTCTCATGATGCGGATTCCTGATCCCGTTTCCCGGCCGCGTCTCAAAACCGTCTACGTAGTACGGGATACCGTCCGATCACTCAACCCCATTCAGGGATTCAGTCCGATCCTGCACACGTTCATAGCGGGTGACCGTCCCGGGCAAGCACCTGTCCGGGGTCGAAAGGATGGCGGCAGGCGCGGGGACAACGAGGCGTAGGCCCCCGGCCTCATGCACGGTGGCGCAGGACCCGAATATCCTCTACCAATCGCTCCACGTCAAACTCCAGGGTCCCGTTGTACACGCCGCGGAGATGACCCTGGCCATCCACCAGGTAGAAGTTCTCCGTGTGCAGAAAGCCAGTCCCCAGGTCATCAAGCTCCGCGAAGTAGGAATCGCGGGCCAGACCATAGATCTCGTCATGAGAGCCTGTGAGCAGATGCCATTTCCCGCTCTTGATCTTATTGAGTGCGGCATAACCTCTCAGGATTGAGACCGAGTCCGATTCCGGGTCGATCGTGTGCGAGATCAGCTTGACGCCCGGGTCATCTGCGAACGCATCCTGAACCTTGCCGAGGTTGCTCCGCATGGTCGGGCAAATCGCTGTGCAGCGCACGAAGAAGAAGTTGGCAACGTAGACCTGTCCTTCCAGGTCTTGGCCAGTCACGCTGTCACCGTCCTGATTCACGAGGGCGAAGTCCCCGATTTCGTGGGCAGCTTGCGCCTCGTTCTGGTTGAGCCACTCGGGCGTGAGACTCGCCGTTCGGTAGTATGGCAGTTCGGATGTCTCCGGACTACATGCGCACAGGGCGAGTGCGCAAACCAGCGGCAGGAATCGGGTCATGGCTCAGGTGCAGGGTTTGGTGCCGATGAGTCCATAGCGGCGGCCATCGCGGACCACGTAGTTGGCACGGAGGGATCCGTCTTCGTACCACATCTTTTGGGATCCCGATTCGTGGCCTTCCACGTAGTTGAACTCGCGGTAGAGAATACCACTCCGAAACCATTCGCGTGCCGCACCCTCGTGTTCTCCTCCGACAAAGTTGAATTCGAACTTCGGAGAGCCATCCTCCCACCAGCCAAGATGGATTCCTGTTTTCCGGCCGCTCCCGTAAGAGCGGACAAACGAATCCGTCCCGTCAGGATACCATCCGTGCGCCTCGCCTTGGGTCAGTCCGTCAACGAATGATGTCACCGACTTCACCGAGCCATCGGGCCATCTCTCCGTCAGCGTTCCGGTAAGCGGAGTCTCGGCAAACAACATGGCACGACCATCCCGTCGCACCCGGCTGTCCGAGGCTTCCACGGCAGAAGGCTCGACCGGCGCTGGTGAGGTCCGCCCGGCGGTGCCGGAGGCCATCAGGAGCAGGAACGTGATGAGATACGTCATGGCAGCTACTGGGCTACAGTGCCAGCCGCGCCAAAGAACCCGCTGCCGTTGATATAGGGGTCCTGCGAGGTGATGTGATAGTGATAGATCCCGGCCGGGTAGTCCGTCGTGACACCATCATGCCCGTGGTAGGTGTCCAGGTCAGAGTTGGTCACCGCCTGCCCGTTTTCTACCGGGCCGTAGACCGGGAATCCGTCCAGAAGGAAGCCTACCAGCGCATCGCCACCATTCTGGAGCGTCAGGTTCAGGGGTTCCACGTGGTAGTGATAGACGCCCGTTTGCTGCGGGTGGCCGTTGTACTGGTCGAACGAGTCGATTTCGTTCGTGAGGGGCTGGTTGGGTCCGGCATACTGATTGAAGATGGCCACGCCGTTGACGGCTACGCCGATTGCGCCCAGCGGCGTCGCGGACTTGGACGAGGCCTCTGCCGGGTTCAGCGGAATCCGGAAGGTGAAGGACTGCTCGCTGATCCGGTTGGGGTTCAGATTGAAACTCGGGTTGTTGCCGTCATAGACCTCGTAGCGCGTGCCGGAGAAGTACGGGCTGTCGTGATCGGGCACGCCGTCGGATTCGAGGACGATGTTGCTTCCGTCTACGTAGACCGTGACGTTGTCGTAGAAGCGGGCGAAGACGTCAGGCAGATTCTCGGTGCTGCCGGTACTACCGGTGTCGGCGACGTCATCCATGGCGGATCCCGAATCGCAAGCCGTCACCGTAACGGCCGCAATCAAGAGGGTGGAGAAGAAGTGTTTCATGGCGGAGCTCATTTTCCGGGGGGGGTGTGGATCAAGTACACTGACTCAGGCACGTCACCCCCAACGCCCATGCTCCGCGGCGCAGGCTTTGGTCTGGACCTACGGCTCCGAAGCGCGCCGCGCATCCCGAACGAGTTCAAGCAGATCCCAGTACGGCGGTCGGTACCCATTGGCCTCGCGATAGGCGTCAGCCCGCTCCATGGTCTCCGACACCAACTCGGCGTGGACACTCGAGAACCGCTGAATCCTGAGGGCCGAGGCCGCGCTCATGCCTTCCGGAACGGGCCCGATCTTGCCGAACCGGTTGAGAACCCAACTCCACCCCTTGCCGACCGCAGCAAGCGGCCACTTGATGCGGCTGAAAGACAACTCGTCACCGCGGTCAGCGCCCTCCAGAAGGACATCGATGACGGCATTATCGACGTGGTCCTTCCAGAGCGTTTCGGGATTCGCCCACTCGGCGACCACTTCAAGTTGAGGGTCATAGACGATGTCGGAAGGCTCATGCGTCTCAAAGTGCTCGACGCCGATCTGGCCCAGCCACCGCGCCAGTCCTGGCGCCGAAATCCGCGACATCGCCATCCAGAGGTTCATGCCCTGGCTCTCGAAGGCGGAGAAGACCACTTCGGAGCAAAACATGCTCTCGTGATTCCTCCAGTCCATGGCGAAGTCGTAGGGGATGTGACGACCATTCGCCTCTGCCAGGGCATTCTGGGCAGCCTGGTGCGGGAGCGACGGCACCGCAACAACTGCCGGATGGTCGCTTCTGGCCCGAACCACAAGGATGCGGAGTTTCTTGTCCGCCAGGTAGGTTTCGGCATGCGCGGGGACAACGCCGCTCTCGATATGGGCCTCCACGACCGAAGCCTCCCCCGACTCAGGGTCCACATGCGCAATGGCCACATGAGAGAAGTTGCCTGGGAAGTCGTTCCCGCGGGCGATGAGGGCCGAGGCGGCCGCCCCACCGCGCGAAAGAAGGATGTCCCCGCTCTGGATGGTGACGCCAAACAGTTGGGCGGATGGCACCGCGGGGTTGACCTTGGCAGACCCGGTCACCACGGCGTCGGCATCTTCCAACGGTCCCTGCAGAATCGCCTCCTCAAGCGCCGCCCGGGTGCCATACATCAATCGGTACAGGCGCTCTCGATCTTTCCTCGCGGTCAGGTCCCAGTTTTGGGAAAGTCGCTTGACCTCGGTGCGCAGGCGGCTTTGTAGGCGTTGGTACCCCGGCAACTCGTCACGACAGACGCCAACCAGCGGCGCCGCCTGAAAGAACGCTTCCTCGAGCTCGTCGAGGCTGGGGTCGCTGGATGGGGCGCTTCGATCTTGAAGGGACGCAACGAGCGAATCGACACGGGACAAGGCGTTGTGCGCAACCGGAAGCACCTCTGCGCATCCGGCCTTCCGCGCCTCGGCAAACGTCTGCTCATAGGCCTCCCAGCGCGCATCCTGGTTCCAGGCGAACGATCTGACTTCGAGAGGTGGAGCCGGGTTTGCGCAGCCAGCCAACAGGAGCAGGCTTGCCAGTCCCGATGCAGGTAGGAAATATCGAGTCACCGAGAGGCTCAGCATGCGGTCAACTTGGAGGGTGCAGGGTCGGCCTATCGAACCAAGACAAGCTTCCTTGTACTCGAACCCGAATCGGACTGCATACTGACAAAGTAGACGCCGGCAGCCACGCCTTCGGGCTTCCAGACTGCGGTGTGGTCACCGGCCGCGGCTGGGCCCGAGAACAACGTCTCAGCTTCTTACCCTGAATGGTGTATACGGACACATCCACAAGCCCTGCCCGATCAAGGCTGTAAAGGATCGTGGATGCATCATCGAACGGAGAAGGGTAGGAGCCTGTGATCGCCGCGCTGTGTGGAATACTGGGATCCAGGTCCTCCACACCAACACTCCGTCTTGTGCCAAATGTCACCCGGTCCCAGTCATAGACCCTATTGGCACCAGCTGTACCGAAGTTGAAGAAGATCGACACCTTGTCAAAGCTCGTGGCGGGATTGAAGGGGTTTGTGCCGGGAGCCACGTTGCTGAAGTCGAAGACAAGAACCTCCCAGGCGTTGGCAACGGTGGTTGTTGCCTCGGTTTCGACGGTCAGGGTGACATCCCTATGATCCTCTGCCTTGAGTCTGACGGGAATGCCCGCCAGCGGCGAGTACACGTTGATGCTCATGGTCGCGGCGGATGCCGTAAACGGGATCCGGGAAGCAAACCCAAACTGGGTGCCAATGGTCGTTCCCGCCCAGGGCGCAGCGCCGGCGGACTTCGTCGTGACGGCCACCATGTTTGCAGCATTCGCAGGGTCGGGACCCAGGACGCTTGCGGTGCCATCAAAGTCGGTCAGGGTATACGCAACCGCGCCATCCTCGAAGGTCACGGGTAGGTCGACCTGGGTTTGGGCGCTGGCTTGAGAAACGCCGCCGATAAGAATCAGGGCCAGGAGAAGCGGAACGCGGCGGGTCGTCATGGAAGCGAAGAGATCCGAGGAGTTTGAGACTGAGGGCTTCGCTGCTCCAGTTGAGGCCGATCTCTCCCGCGGCGCGGGCGGGTGGTCAAACAAAGACGTGCGTGCTCGCAAACCGAATCACCCGCCCGATGATCCGAATTTGCTTTATGGTCATGTCTAATTTAAATTTTAGTCGTGGCTAAATATTCAATTACATGCGTTCTTATTTGAGCATCGGCGTCGCCCTGGCGGCATTGGCTGTGGCAGGTTGCGACACGGTGCTGCCCGCCGGCCCTCCAGACAACGAGGCACTGGCGGGGCCGATAGAGGATTTGTCGGGCGCCCAACTGGCGAGTCACCTTGTCGGCGACGAACTGTTCGCCCGTGTTTTCGCGCCCGCGGATGGGTTGGGACCCCTATTTGTAGCCGCCTCGTGCGAAGGATGCCATATCGGGGACGGCAAGGGCCATGAAGTGACAACACTGACGCGCTTTGGGCGCTTTGAGGGTGGCCTGTTTAGTGCCATGCGCGCACAGGGAGGGCCTCAACTTCAGCATCGGGCAATCGACGGTTACCAAGCGGAGACCGTTCCTGCCGAGGCCACGGGAGTAACTCAACTCATGCCACCCGCCGTAACCGGCCTGGGCTACCTGGAGGCCATCTCCGACCTAACCCTGCTGGCGCTTGCGGATCCAACGGATGCCGATGGCGACGGGATTTCCGGGGTTCCAAATTGGATCGAGGCGCCCGACTTCCCACTGGACCTGGCCGACCGCGTGGAGCAGGCCGGGAGGTATATCGGGCGTTTCGGCAAGAAGGCCGGCGCTCTCAATCTGCTTCATCAAACCGCCAACGCCTACCTCCAGGACATGGGGATTACGACAGACGCAAACCCCGTAGAACTTGCCAATCAGACCGTCGGGACGGGAAGCGGCGACACGGTCCCCGACCCCGAAGTGGGTTCGTCCGAACTGGCCAGCGTGGTGTTCTATCTGCGAACCCTGAAGGTGCCGCCTCGCAGGGAGCAGATAAATGGCGAAGTCCTGGAAGGTGAGCAGATTTTTGAAGCCATCGGATGTGCATCCTGTCATGTGCCGAGACTGACTACGGGAGAATCCGACATCGCGGCTCTCAGCCGGGTGGAGATCCACCCCTACACCGACCTCTTGATGCACGATATGGGGGTCGGCTTGGATGATGGTTATACCGAAGGGACCGCCCTGACTAGCGAGTGGCGGACGGCGCCGCTTTGGGGAATCGGCCTGGCCGCGGACTCTCAGGGAGGCTCGGCGCGGTATCTCCACGACGGGAGGGCAGGCACGCTGCGAGAGGCAATCCTGCTGCATGGCGGGGAAGCCAGCGTGAGTTCCGCCGCCTTCGAAACCCTCTCAAACGCGGAAGCAGAGCGGCTGATAAGATTCCTCGAGTCCTTATGAGCGCGATGAACCGCAAGGAGTTCCTGTACTCCCTCGGCACTGGCGCCCTGGCCGCTGGGTGCTCGACGCTACTCTCTGCCTGTGCTGGACTGTCCTATGCGACAGGCCGGATGGTGGAAGACGAGTTTGAACTTCTGCTTTCGGAGTTGGAAGGCCGACCCTGGGTGATGGTGGACCTCGGCGGCGACCGCGCTCCCGTACTGGTCACCATAGAATCGGGCGCCCCGCTGGCAATCTCGCTCAGGTGTACCCACCGGGGATGCACAGTGGAGCCGGGGGGCACAGAACTGGAATGCCCGTGTCATGGCAGCCGCTACACGATGGAGGGCAAGCTTCTGGGAGGACCGGCACCTCGCGACCTGGAAACGTATCCCGTCCGCCAACAAGACGGCGCACTCTATATCCGAGTTCGATGATGAGAACACCAATTTTCCGGCGACCGCTCAGCCGCCGCTTGCTCACATCTGCTCTGGGCGCCCTGATGGTCGTTTTCTCCGCGACGGAATCCGCAATGGGGCAGACCGACCCGGTCTATGATCGGCCATTCGTAACGAGCGCCGGCTCTGGATCCACCGCGATCGGGGGATACCTGGAAGGCAACACGAACTACTTCTCCGAGGATGGTGTCTCGGAAGGGTTCTCGATGGAATTGAGGCGATTCAACATCTTCCTGTATTCCAAGATGGGAACGCGCGTGTCATTCATATCCGAACTCGAATTCGAGCACGGGACCGAGGAAATTGCCCTCGAAACGGCCCTCATCGACTTCAGGCTTTCGCCAGAACTGAGCCTTCGGGCAGGAATCTTGCTGCCGCCCATCGGCCTATTCAATCAGAACCACGACAGCCCCAAGTGGGAATTCATCGACAGGCCGTTGGCATCTACCGAGATCATTCCCTCTACGCTTTCGGAGGTCGGTTTCGGACTTCACGGGCACGCGGATGTCTCCGGCATTAACGCCGCGTATCAGGTCTATCTGGTCAACGGGCTTGGTGCAGGCATCGTCAACAACAGCCAGGGCCGCACCCATATTCCAAGCGGCAAGAGCGAGGAGACGTTCGAAGAAGACAACAACGGCAAGCCCTCGATCACGGCGAGGCTGGAGCTTTCCACGCCGGACTTGGGCAAGGTGGGGCTTTCCTGGTATGGCGGTGTCTACAACAACTGGCAGATTGAGGGCGAGGCCGTCGCAGAGAAGCGCGCCGTACGGCTTCTTGCCGTGGATTTTCGCACCGAACAGGCGTCGGTGACCATCCAGGGTGAGGCGGTCGTGGCCTGGGTCGATGTGCCTGACGACCTGGGAGAGTTCTTCGGCGACGAACAAATCGGCGCCTTCCTCGATGTCAGCATACCAGTACATACGGGCAGCATCGGCAGCCTGGAAGGAGTGACGGTGGCCGGGGCTTTGCGAGCCGAGTACGTAGACTACAACCGAGGCACATTCGGGTCCGGGTCCAAGATTCACGACGATGTCCGGGCGCTGGTTCTTGGACTGAGCCTCAGGCCTAACTCGGAGACCATCTTCAAGCTGAACTACCGCCATCATTGGATACGGGACTTGCTGGGCAATCCTGCACGCCTTGGTGGCTTTCAGGTTGGGTTTGCCAGCTATTTCTGAGGGCGGGGTCTACTTTGGGAATCCAACCCGCCCCTCGCCTTCCGGCGAACGGGTTGGGTCGCATCTCCATCATTCCCCAACCAGGCCCCAGTCCGATGATCTCACGCCGCCGTTTCTTGGGTACCTCCTCACTGGCTCTCGCCGGATCGGCCGTAGCCGGCTGCAGTCCCGCGTCGTCTGAAGGTCTCCCACCGTCCATTGCCGCGCTGACCTCCCAGGCCGCGCGGGCCCGGCCCATTACCACTGTCGAGCGTCAAGGCCGGGTAGACCGGGCCGTTCAGTTGATGGAGCAGAATGGGATGGACGCATTGATGCTCACGGGGGGGACATCGTTGATGTACTTCACCAACATTGGTTGGGGAGGCGGAGAGCGCCTGTTCACTGTCATCATCCCGCGCACCGGGCGCCCGTTCCTGGTGTGCCCGGCCTTTGAGGAAGAGCGCGCGGGTGAGCAGCTGGCAAAAGGACCGCTGGGCGGTACAACGGACATACGGACTTGGCAGGAACACGAGAGTCCATGGGAGAAGGTCGCCGCCGGACTGCGCGACCTCGGACTCGCAAACGGTCTGGTGGGCGTCGAGGAAACCGTGCAGTTCCGATTCTCGAACGGACTGGCCAAGACCGCCTCGCACGTGACGCTGGTTAGTGGGGATCCGATCACCGCCGGTTGTAGAGTGATCAAGGATGCACACGAAATCGAGCTCATGCGGCTGGCCTCGGAGGTCACGCTGGCCGCGTACAAGGCGGCTTACGAGTCGCTCCAGGAGGGCATGACCCAGAACGACTTCGCCGGGCTTGTCTCCCTGGCTCACACCCAGCAAGGCTTTTCCGGCGGGGCCGGCGTGCAGGTGGGCGAATACTCAGCCCTTCCTCACGGCTCCATCACGCCGCAGGTGGTCCGTGAGGGCACAATCCTGTTGATCGACGGCGGCTGCTCTGTGGAGGGCTACCGGTCGGATATCAGTCGCACGTTTGTGTTGGGTACGGCCTCGGACCGCATGAAGGAGGTCTTCGAGATCGAGTTGGCGGCCCAATCTGCGGCCCTGGCGGCGGCCGGCCCTGGCGTCCCCGCCGAAGCGGTCGACGCGGCCGCGCGGGACCTGATCACGGCGGCCGGCTTTGGTCCGGACTACAAGTACTTCACGCACCGGGTTGGCCACGGAATGGGTATGGACGGTCATGAATGGCCCTATCTGGTCAAGGGCAATACCATGCCGCTGGAGCCAGGCATGACGTTCAGTGATGAGCCCGGGATCTACATCAGGGGTGAGTTCGGAATTCGCCTGGAGGACGATATGTTGATCACGGAGAATGGAGCCGAGCTCTTTACCGCGCAAAGCAGATCGCTGGAAGACCCGTTTGCCTGAGAATGCCTTGCGTGTCACAACTGTCCGAGCATCTTAACATCAAGGGAAAATGAGTCGATACGTTCGCTCGCGGGCACACAAAGTCGGGAAATCGCCGGGTTCGCTGGACAGGGGGCACCATGCTCCGACGGCGAAGGCCTCCATCGAGGTCATGATATATGACGCCAAAGGCCTCCGGGAGGAACACCCGTCCGGGCTGGAAGGCGTTCCGCCAATTCGCCCAGGCGGTGTGCTCTGGCTGAACGTCAATGCCAGTCATGACACCGACCTGCTTCAAGCCATCGGCAAACGGTTCGGCCTCCATCGCCTGACGCTCGAGGACATCGCTTCGACGCACCAACGCGCTAAAATGGATGCCCATGCGGACCACCTTTTCCTGACGGTGCGAATGCTCCAGGGCGGTCTGGGCACTGAGGTGACCTCGGAGCAGGTGAGCCTGGTACTGGGCTCTGGCTTCCTGATCTCTTTTCAGGAGCGGGAAGGGGATGTGTTCGGGCCAGTTCGGGAGCGTTTGCGCTCGTCACCCGGCCGGATCAGGGAGGCCGGCGCGGACTATTTGGCCTACGCCCTCATGGACGTCATCGTGGACCACTATTTTGTCGTCCTTGAGCGGGTATCCGAGGAGTTGGAAGCACTGGAGGACCTGGTGCTGGAAGGTCCGGGCGATGGCGTTCCGGCCCGGCTACGGGCGCAGCGCTCAAACCTGATCATGATCCGTCGTGCCGTCTGGCCGCTCCGAGAGGTCGTGTCCTCTCTGGCCCGGGGCGATGATCCTCGGATCGAAACCGAAACGCACGTCTTCCTCAGAGACGCCTATGACCACGTGGTCCAGGTAATCGACATTGTCGAGTCACTCCGCGACGTAGTGAGTTCGCTGCATGACCTGTATATGGCCAGCATCTCGAACCGGATGAACGAGATCATGAAGTTCCTGACGATCGTCGGGACGATTTTCATCCCTCTCACGTTCATTGCCGGCGTCTACGGAATGAACTTCGCCGACATGCCGGAACTCGGTTGGAAGTATAGCTATCCTGTCGCGCTCGCCGCGATGGCTGCCATAGGCGTGAGTCTGGTATTCTATTTCCGCCGTCGAAAATGGCTTTGAACATTCCCGTGCTCTCCCAATCCTCATCCATCACCCTCTGCGACGGTGGACCTACGTTCTCCCGCCTGGTGGCTGGGTTGTGGCGCCTGTCGGAATGGGGCTATACCCCGTCGGAACGCCTGCGCTTCGTCCAAGATTGTCTCGCCCTGGGTGTCTCCACATTCGACGAGGCAGACATTTACGGGGGCTACGAGTCCGAGCGTCTTTTTGGAGAGGCCTTGGCGCTGTCGCCAGGCATTCGCAACCAGATGCAGATAGTCACCAAGTGTGACATCAAGGTGGTTTCCGAGAAGTATCCGAGCCACGTCATCGGCCACTACGACACCAGCGCCGAACACCTGATCTCATCGCTGGAACGGTCGCTCACCCGGATAGGAACGGATCACGTTGACCTTCTGCTGGTGCACCGCCCGGATCCTCTCATGGACCCGGACGAGGTTGCGCGGGCATTCATGGCACTTCACTCCGCAGGGAAAGTGCGCCACTTTGGGGTGTCAAATTTCAGCCCATCGCAGTTCGAGCTTCTGCAGGCCAGCCTACCGCTGCCCCTGGTGACCAATCAGGTCGAGTGTTCAGTCCTAGAATTCGAGGCGATGCACGACGGAACGCTGGACCAGTGCCTGCGCCTGGGACGGGCTCCCATGGCCTGGTCTACGCTCGGAGGAGGGCGTCTATTTCAGGGCCAGGATTCTCAGGCATCCCGTGTGCGAACCACGCTGGAGGCCGTCGGGCTAGATTTGGGGGGAGCCGCAGTGGACCAGGTTGCGCTGGCCTGGCTTATGCGCCATCCGGCGCGCATCATTCCTGTTCTCGGGACGGGAAAAGCGGAGCGCGTGAAGGCGGCGGTTGAGGCCGAATCACTGAGCCTCTCACGGCAACAATGGTTCGAGATCTGGCGAGCGTCGAAAGGGCATGACGTGCCGTGATCTGAATGCTTCCGTTCGGGCCGCGGGCCGCGGATCGCGGATAGAGGGCGGCGGCTCCACTCAAAGAATTGGCGGTCTGGCGCCTCAGAATCCGATATACTGGCGAATTGTTTAGCAGCTGACCTAGTGAATCGATGATCGTTCGGGATTTTGAGAGTGGCGTTTTTGCGTCTTTGATTCTTTTTGCCTGCCTGTCTGCCGGATGTGCCCAGCAGCAATCCGAGCCGGCCCAGTCCGGGACCTCCAGCGCCATTGGGTCAGGGCTTGCGGACCTGCAGTACCTGGCCGGCAGGGTGGACTGGGCGGTCAACGCAGGCGGGGGCGCCTACCACGGGCTTGACGGTGTGCATTACATGGCTGATGAGGCCATTACCGGTGGCCGAGCAGGCCAGATGCCGGTCTCCAAGGGAGCCCAGGACAGCACGCTCTACCTGAGCTACCGCATCGGTGACTTTCAGGTGGGCAAAGCGGTTGAAAACGGCACCTACGATGTCAATTTCAGGTTCGCGGAGCCATTCGATATCGCGTCCGGAGCCCGGGTCTTCACGGTCTTTGCCGAGGGCGAGCCGGTTGTCCTGGACCTGGACGTTCGACACGCCAGGGACGGCAAACACATCTCGGCACTTGACCGTGTCGCTACCGCCATCGAAGTGACCGACGGCGAACTCAACATCACGTTCGAGGCCTCCGCCGGGGAGCCGATTCTGAGTGCGCTGGTGGTCAGACGGCAGCAGGTGGACACGCGCACCTGGGAGATGGTCTGGAACGACGAATTTGATTATGAAGGCGCGCCCGATGATGCCCGTTGGAGCATCGATATCTGGCCCGCCCGCAAGGTGAATGACGAGGATCAGACCTACACGGACCGGCCCGAAAACGTGCGCGTGGAAAACGGGAATCTCGTGCTGGAAGCCTTCAAGGAAACACACGCCGGAGCCGAGTACACCTCAGGGCGCATTCATTCCCAGGGCAAAGGAGATTTCCTCTACGGGAAGGTGGAGGCGCGCGCAAAGATTCCAGCGGGACACGGCTCCTGGCCTGCAATCTGGATGCTACCGACCAACCCCTACACGTACGCCACCCGATGCAAGGAAAACGAGGACTGGCAGGGGAGCGAGACGTGCGACGCCTGGCCCAACTCGGGCGAAATCGACATCATGGAGCATGTCGGCTACGACATGAACACGGTACACGGGACCGTCCACAACAAAGCGTACTACTGGATCAACTGGGAGCAGCGAAAGGGTAGTATTGAAGGCAAGACGGTAGATCAGGAGTTCCACGTCTACACGCTGGAGTGGACGCCAGACTACCTGACGATCTTCATGGATGACTCCCCGTACTTCACCTACGTCAACGAAGGCACGGGTTGGCGTCCGTGGCCGTTTGACCAACCCTTCCACGTCATCCTCAACCTGGCGGTCGGAGGGATGTGGGGTCGCGGTGGCGGCCAAATTGACGATTCGATATTCCCGATGAGAATGGAAGTCGACTACGTCCGGGTCTACGAGCGTTCCGGAGAGTCCTGATCCTGCACGCCTGCGCCGGAATCGCTCAGAGTCTCGCGGTGTCGGTCCGGTGTCGCGACGGATCCCGGAACAAGGGGCCACTCCGCAGGGAATCCCTTACAACTTCTGGAGAGGGCGACTCGTACGATACAGAGGCACCCCAAGAAGACCAGACGGAGGCAATCGATATGACCACAAATCGATCTCTTGAACGGATTATTGCCGACCAGATGAGGACCTGGGCGCTGGGCAACAAGGCCAAATATCAGGCTGTTTGGCGCCCGCTGATAACGGTTTCCCGATCATTCGGCGCGCAAGGCGCCGCCCTGGCTCGGATGGTGGGTGAACGGACAGGGTATACAGTCTGGGACCGTGACCTGGTCCACGCAATAGCCAAGGAAGCCGGCGGAGACGAGAGGGTCCTGGCCACCGTGGACGAGCACAGGCGCGGGCAAATCGACGAAGCGCTCAGGGGGCTAATTGTAGGTTTCTCGAACTCGAACGTTCAGTACTTCAGGAGTCTGATCCGCGTAATTCGAACAATTTCTCTCCATGGCTCGGCCATTATTGTGGGCAGGGGGCCAACCGGCGCTACCGGTCGAGCAGGCACTACGAGTCAGGGTAACCGCACCCCTGGACTGGCGCGTCGCGAGAATCAGCGGTTATGCCGATCTGAGTACGGAAGAGGCCCGATCGGAGGTGGTCACCAGGGATGCCGAGAGGGCAGACTTTGTGAGTTATCACTTTCGGCAGCAGATCCAGGATGCAGAACACTATGACCTGGTCCTCAACGCCTCCCGCTTCACGATGGAAGAAAGGGCAGACCTGGTATTGGAGGCGTATGCATTGGGTCTCCCCAACGCGGTAGCCAGTCCCTCCAAGGAGAGGGTCGAATCCCTCCCAGTGTAGTGCGCTGTTCGGTTTGGCACTTGAGCGTTGGCCTAAGTAGAATACGTTCTCCCAATTCTACTTCCGTGACCCGGCAACAGGGGTGCGAAAGTGGAATTGCCGCCCGTGTTCCGCTTCCGTGCGGTCAATTCGGCGGATTTGGTGGAATTGGGATCCATTATTCCACTCCGGCGCATCGAGCGTCCGCTTAGGTCCACCTTCAGGCTGGGGCGATGTCCTCACGTCTGCTTGAGAGAACAAGCCCAAACAAGCTCCCTCAACTACGGCGCACTACATCAGCGTAGGAGCACCACGGATTTGGTCTGCACCTGTCCGTCCGAAATCATCCGGTAGAAATAGATCCCGCTCGGAAGACGAGAGGCGTCGAAGCGCACCTGGTGAGTGCCCGCAGACATCACATCGTCAACAAGCATCCCCGCCAGCCTGCCGGTCAGGTCGAAAACGTCAATTCTGACGTGAACAGAACTGGGTAGCTCGAATCCTATCGTAGTGATCGGATTGAACGGGTTTGGATAGGCGGCTTTGAGGGAAAACGCTTCGGGAAGGACCACGGGGGCCGCCGCGGAGGTGGCAGAACCAAGGGACATCACGAAGTCATTGTCCGGGTCCATTTCCCCAAAGGAGCTAAAGGAAACACCGTGGACGCGCGCGCCAGAGAAGTACTCGCTTTCTACCGCCGCAATCACAAACGAGCCATTGGAAGCCGTTCGGAAGGAGTAGCCTCCCGAGAAATCAGTTGTTTCGGAGCTCAAGAGGACATCGCCCTCTGAGAGCCCGCCGTCTTCGTCCACGTCCCGGAACAGGCCAACGGACACGCCTGGCAATACCACGTCCCGCGAATCAAAGCCACCGGATCCGTTTGCATCGGCATACACTCTGCCGCTGGTGGTGTTGGTCTGGTTGGTGAGGCACGAAATGGCTTCGTAGTCCTGGTGCCCCCCAACTCCGATCGATGTGAGCACCGAGATGGAGCCGTTTGCCCGACTCAAGACCACGATCTCCTGGAAGCTGCTTCCGCGCGTAGCCAACAGGGTTCCGTCGCCGTCGAAGGTGAGGCCCTCCAGGGACCCATCGTTCAGGTCCTGTACGAGCGTCGTCGCGCCGGTCTCGCGGTCCACCACAGCGAGTCTGCCGCCCCCGGAGTCCGCGTTGAGGATTGCATACATGAGTCCATCCATTGGATCGATCGCGATGTCATCCACATCCGTCCTGGAGTCGATGGCCTCAACCACCACGTAGTCGTCGCCCCCAAAAGCTCCGGCCGCGGCTTGGCCTGTAGCGGGGTCAATCTGGATGAGAAGGTCAGGTGCCCCGCTTCTCCTCACAGATCCGTAGAGGACGCCCGTGGTTGGGTCGAACGTCAGTCCGTCTATATCCGTGAACTGAACATTACCCGCCGAGCCTCTTCCCTGTCCGAACTCGCCGATCTCCGTGAAGAGTCCAGTGGTCAGGTCGATGCGTCCAAACCGTGTCCCGTTCGCGGCATACAGGGTGGTCTGTTGGGGATCGAATGCGATGGCTTCCACCACCGACGTACCCGTCGGGCCAATAGCGGTCTCAATCAACGAACCCTTATTGATCCGCGTGAGGACGTCCCCATCGCCGAGTCCACTTCCTTCATCAGCTACCAGGTAGCAGAATAGATCGCTGTTGGTCCGGTCCAGCGCGAAAGGAAACAGATTGTCATCGTCCACCTGTCCCATGCTGGTATAGGTGGCCGCGGCAATATTCTGGGCCAACGGCGTTGCCCCCAGCGGCATGGACGTGTAGTCAACCCTCGCCGCAAAACTCCCCAAGCCGCCAAGCAGCATCTGGTAGGTCCCGTCGGTCGCGGTGGTCACAAACCGAAGAAACGTGTCGCTCCCGTCTATTGCACCGTCGGCGTTAGTGTCCCGGTACAGATCGATTCTGGCGCCGCCGTAACCCGCATCAAGGGCGCCGAATGCTCCGTCTGCGTCCACGTCTTCAAACACGCGCCCGGCGAACACCTGCTGGGCGTCCGGTCCAAGGCAGTCGATGGACTCATAGTCGGTCCCACCGGCACCAATCGTGGCGATGGTAGCCACGGAGCCTGTCTGTTTGTCTATCTCGACCACGGTTCGACCGTCGTCTCCGGTTGTCCCGAAAAGACGTCCATCCGAGGTGAATCCGAGGCCTTCCACCTCCTGGTTGAGGACTCCGATCACCGACGTTTCGCCGCTACCTGCGTCGATCGTGAACAGCCGCGTTGCTCCACCGCCCGTGCCCACGGCGTAGAGGACGGAGGTGCCCGGGTCTACGGCAATGTCATCGAGGTTGTTGACGCCCGCGGCGGATTCCACAACGATGTAATCTACTCCCGCACCAAAAAAATTGGCGATCGCTATCCCGGAAAGAGGATCAATCGCAATCAGGAAGTCCTCCTCTCCTGGATTGGATACCGACCCGAAAAGAGTGCCGGACTGGCGATCAAACGCCAGGCCATCGACATCCTCGAACGCCCGCCCTCCTCCTGCTGCGCCGTCTCCGGACCCAAATCGCGCCAGCGGATTGAAGGAGCCGTCTCCCAGGCTGATCGACCCGAGTCGGTCGGCATTGGCCGCAAACAGGACTCCGAGCGCTGAACTGTAGGCAATACCTTCGATGTCCGATGTGCCGGTTGGGCCGATCAGAGTCTCCACGCCATCCACCAACATGGTGACCACGTCGGGGGCGCTACTGTTGTCCGCAACCAGGTAACAGGTCGAAACGACGGGCACTTCCGTCTGGGTCACCCTCCAGATAAACTGCACCGCGTCCGAGCCATCGACGTCGGTGGCGCGTGCCGTGACGGAGAACACTCCGGAGGCTGTTGGTGTCCCGGAGATCACGCCATCGGGGGAGATATCCAGACCCGAGGGCAGGCCGCCGGCCGTAAAGACAACCGCATCGCCGTCCGGTTCGGTGGCTGACAACGCAAGCGTGACCGGTGTATTCAGGAGCGAACTCTGCTCGGCAACACTCGCCATTGTCGGCGGCTCACCGGTGTTGGGTGCCGCGATTTCATCGTCGTCGATGCTCTGGAGGTACGCAACCAGGGCGGAGACTTCTGCCGCCGACAGGGTGACGCCGTCGTGGGCCTGGACGGCATCGCCGATGGTGGCTGCCGAGCCGTCGTGCAGGTACGGGCCAGAGGACCAAAGGCCGCGGAGGGTTGGTGTGTCGAGGCCGGTGAGGACCCCACCAAGCCGGCTGCCGCTGCTGGCGCGTAGGGTCCCGATGTCGTGAAGCACCAGGAGGGGACTGTCCGTAAATCGTCTCCCGCTGTGGCAGGACGCACAGTCCGCATTTCGGAATACTTCAAGCCCTGTCAGTGCCTGCGCCGTCAGGGTGCCATCGGGGTTGCGGAATGGGCTGGTTCCTGCGTTTGCAAGACTCGTAACGTATGCGGAGAGGGCGTCCAGGTCGGCACTGCGTCCTGCCTTCAAGGGGCCGAGGGTATTCTGTGTCGCAGTAAAATCCTGGTCAGACATGAGCCCCGTTCCACCGAAAACGGCCCTGATGTCGTTTTCGAAATCGTGGATTTCGTCAAAGTTAGCCGTCCAGTGGACCGGGCCGTGGTCTGTCCCGGCGCGGCCGCGGAGATCGATGGTGTTTCTCAGTCCCTCACCGCCATCGGTAAAGTCCCAGACTCTGCCATCCTGTGCGCCCCCCGCGTGGCAGGAAGCGCAAGAGAGATAGTCCTGGCCGGAGAGCCGGTCGTCGAAAGAATCGTTGAACAGTTGTTTTCCCTTCAGGAGTTCGGCCAACAGAGACTCCACCGTCACGGTGGACACGGTACCCCGCGGTAACACCTCGATGCCGGCTCCTCCTTCCGTGAGTTCCCTGACGTCGAAGGACTGCATGCTTCGGTCCAGGTAATTGTGGACATACAGCGTCCTGCCGCTGGCCGACATGGCGAGTCCCGTGGGAGCAAGGCCGGTACTGATTCGGGTAATGGCCTGCCCCAATGTTGGGTCGATGACCGTGACGGATCGGCTCCCTGCGTGCGCGACAAACAACACGTTTCCGCGCGGTCCGAAGACCGAAGCCACGGGATGACTCTGGTCGTCGATGTCCAGCCGCTCGGCCACAATCTCCGCGCCCGTCGTCAGGTCTATCACGGAGAGCCCGCCGCGGACCATTCGATCATGTTCACGGCTAAGGCCGTCCCGCAGGCCGCCTCGAAAAATGTTGTCGAATTTGGACGGGATCCAGAGCCGGGCGCCGTCCGGGCTGATAGTGGGCATTGCCAGATAATTGGCGATGCCGCGCGCGCCGTCCGGCGTGTCCGTGACATCGTTGTAGGCAAGTGTGACAGTGTTATCCAGAGAGAGGTCTGCCGCTCGGAAGAACAGGATTTCACCACCACCCGCAGTGGATACGGACTGGGTGCTCTCGCCCGGAACCGGTGGGGTGACAAACCGCGTCACAATGACCTGATTCTCGTCTCCGGTCAGCGAGAGGCCTCGCAGCCATGGCCCCTGGGGAGAACTGAGATTGATTGCACCGCTGATCATGTCGATGCGCGCCAGTTTCCCGGAAGCCTCCAAGGTGACAAAGGCCGTATTGGCATCACGCGTCAGGACCAGACCATGGGGCCTCGAGCCACGCGGCAGGTCGAAAGACCCTTGCTGCGTCAACGACGAACTGGACAGGACCGAGATATCAGCCGAGCCGGTGTTGACCACGAAGACGTTGCCCGTACTCGAAATGGCAAGGCTGGACGGCTCGATGCCAACCGGAATCTCGGCGAGGGTCGAGAGGCCGCCGGCGTCTGTGACGGTGACTGAGTTGTTGTCCGGGTTCACGTTCCAGACTCTGCCGGTTTGGTCTACCACGACGCTGGAAGACCGAGTGGGCTGCTGGGCCGCGAGGGGGGCGTGTACGTTCTGGAAAAAGCTGACCTGTGCGGATTCACCGTCCGCGTGGACCACCGCTGTCACCGAATAACGACCGGGCGCGGAATATGCATGACTGACGGACTCTCCACCAGACAGGGACGTCCCGTCGCCAAAAGACCAATCCACGCTGGTCACCGGTGGACCGGAGACGGTCAAGCCAAGGTCGGCGACGTCGTTGGTACGGACCGGCCAGGAAGACACTGCCACAACCTCCAGCGGCGCGAGGTTGGACTCCACGGTCCAGTCAAAAGTCACGGTGGTCACGGTCGAGGCGTCACCGGCGGAGACGCTCGAAATGAAGATGCCCGCCTGGGTCACCGTGCCCGAAATCACGCCAGAGTTGGGGTCGATGGCCAGTCCGGTGGGGAGGCCTGAGGCGGCGTAGGAGAGTACGTCCCCCTCCGGGTCGCTGGCCTGAATTGCAAGACTCACCGTCGCTCCCATCAGATGGACCTGATCGGGGGGCGTCGCCATTGCTGGGGCGCCATTGAACGGCGAGAGGAATGAACCCGGGATCACTTCCTGAAGTCGGCTCGGCGTCTCCCATGCCACAGCAAGGTTGTCTCCTCCACCGCCTTCCTTGTGGAGGGCTTCGATGTAATAGAGCCGGCCGGCCTCCAGAAAGACCTCGGCGGACTGCTGTTCGGAGAACTTGTCCCACTCCCGAGAGGAGACCCAACCCGGTACTGACGCAATGATTTGCGCATCGGAGGGACTCGACGAGGTGCTCAGGAGGAGCTCGCCCTGGTTGTCTGTCGCAATCCAGAATCGGTATGTTCCTGTCTCCAATGGGTGCAGGAATCCGCGCATCCGGGTTCCATAGGAATCGGACCAGTTGCTCGGAGCTTCGAACGAGGTAGGGTAACTGGTGCTGGACGGACTGTTCGGGTACCGCGAGCTCTCCGTCAGATCAGAGATGTCGTTTCCTCCAACTCCTGTCCACCATTCACGAAGGATTTGACCGGTTCCCCCGGCTCTCACGGACCACCGGAAGGAACCCTCGTCGGTCATGCCATCGGCTGATGCCGTCACGTCGACTTCGTAGAGTCCGGCCGAGCCGACCCCGGTCGTCCCCGAGATCAGTCCTGTGGCCGGGTTGATGGCCAAGCCGGGTGGGAGGCCGGTGACGGCGTAAGAGACCGTCTGGCCATCCGGCACGGCACTGTTGATTTGAACAGACACGGTCTCCGCTTCCAGAGAAATCTGGTTGGAAAGCGGGAGCAGAGAGAGCGACAAGTCCAGCGAAATCAGAATCGAGTGGGCTTTCGACGGCACACCATTCGAGTCTACAGCAAACATCATCCAGTAGCCGGGCGTCAGCACGTTTCTGTTCGCGTGTGATGTCAACTGGTGGGCGTTCCCGACCGTGGACTCAATTTCCATGCGCAGGAATCGCTGGTCCGTATTGACGGCATGCGTCGTGGCCGAGGCTTTCACCAGGCTGAAGTAGGCCACGTCTCCCGAGGCGACGGCCGTAAACGTCTGGGAATACCCAATGGCTCCAGGAGCGTCCGTAATGGATGGCCGTATCTGCGCGACGCCTGCTGCGTCAAACAGGTAAGGCGGCGAGAAGGTCTGCCCGTCCTGATGATTCGCGCTGCAGCCGCCGCCGCACAGCCCACCACCGGCAGAAAGCACGGTGCCGTCTTCCAGGAGCAGTGCGATCGAATGGTAATTTCGGGGTTCCGAAATACTGGCGACCGTCCGCCACTCCAGCGTCTGGGGATTCCATATTTCCGCGGGCAAAACGGTCCCATCGTCGGAGAACTTGAACCCGGTGGTGTTGCCCCCAACCACCAGAACTTCTCCATTTGGAAGTACTACCGCACTGGCAAAGCGGCGGGGGTGTGCCATCGGGCCGATTTCGGTCACCACGGGGGTCGGCCCGTTGATGTCCATGATCAACGCCCGATTGCTGCTGGGATCTGCCAACGCGGTTCCTGCACCACCTGCAATCAGGATCTTTCCTTCATCGTACATCGCGACGGCCGCGTGCTTCGAGTACCAGGCGTCGGGAAGCCAGGACCCCAAGTCTGTCAACGATCCCTCGCCACCCGTCGTGACTCGACTCATTCGATCCGTCGGACCGGCATGGAAGAGGTCTCCGGCCGGGTCGACAAACAGGTGGGGCCACCAGAAGGACTCGAATCCCAGCGCCTGGGCGATGGGTGTCCAGTCAACGTTCTCGAGGACGCTCCAACCCGATCCCTCCGTTAGCAGCTCCGCCGTGTTCTCGGCGTTCGGCTGCCCGCTACCAGAGGCAGTAAAGACCGTGCCGTCCGGCATGGCAACGGTAGTTGGGTACCAACGCCCGTGGTTCATGGACGCCGCTTGAGACCAGGAGTTGGTCGTGAAATCGAAAATGCTCGTGGTCTTGACATGGTTGCGGCCGCCGTTGACCAGCAAGCGGCCATCGGCCAGCAGGACCGTGTGCGAGCAGAACATGTCATGGACATGGTTGGGCGTCTCCACGAACGCCCCCGTCTCCAGATTCCAGGTTGCGGCAAACGTGAACTCGGGCCCAGCAGGGAAAGAGTCTGCCTCATTGGAGGACCAGGTGATGACCCGCCCGTCAGGCAGATTGGCCCCGGAAACCGGAACGTGCGGCCACTCGATGACGGCGCTCCACTCCCCCAAATCGTCGAGGTCGGCCGGGCTCTGTGCCTTCAGTTCTCCCGCAGAAATGAAGTAACGGCCCGTGTGATTGCGTGCCTTTGCCGCCCAAAAAGCATCGGACTGGTCGTGCTCTTTATGCTCTTGATGCTGTCCGAACGCAGGGTTCGTGCCGCCGAGCACGACCAGCAGGAGTCCGAACCTGGCGGCGCGGACCAACTGATTGGAGAGGAATAGGGGCATGACAACGGGATAGGGGTATACCCGTCCGGTATCGTCCGCCCGCCTCGACCCTAAATACCGGGATTCCCTGGTCTACCAGGTACGCCCGATGGAAGTCACTGAAATCGAATCCAATTCGGGGTACTCGGCCGCAAGAACGACGCTGCTCAGATCCGTGCGCATGGGGGCATCCCGGTAGCCGCTAAAGAGCCGGTCCACCACGTCCATGCCATGGACGACCCTTCCAATCGGAGGGAAGCCTGTGACGTTGGCGGCGCCCCTGTCGGCATCCAGAAACTGGTTATCCTTCAGGTTGACGAACATGGTAAACGACCGCGTCCTGGCGCCGGCGCGGGCAAAGGAAAGGGTCCCGCGGACATTGCTGGTCCTTACCGGTTCGTCGTTGATCGGCATCTCGCGCCATTGCGCATCCATAAGAGGGTCGCCCGAGCCGCCGAATTGGGCCACGAAATTTTCGACCACACGATAGAAGCGCGCCCCTTCGTAGAAGTTGTTTTCGAAAAGGTAATAAGCCCTGTCAACCGCAAGGGGGGACCACTCTCGGTAGAGGCGCAAGGAAAACGGCCCTTCGCTGGTCATCATCTCAACCTGGAAGGAATCCGGAGCCGGCTGATGGAGCGAAACCAGGGAGGGTCTCATCAGCGGATCGGAGGCACTGCAGCCGATCATGAGGAGGAAGAGGCCCAGGGGAATGAAAGCACGCATAAGCACCATGTTTTGAGTGTCGCAATCTCGAACACCCGACGGCGGCGATCAATCCTGATCTTACGGATCCAATCAGCCAGACCTCTGTTTTAGCCGGGGCTAACAAATCAGAGTCCCCGCCTCTCGCATGCTCAGTCAGGCTGTAGAAGACTACCTCAAGACCATTTACAAACTACAGGGCAGCGGCCGTGTGGCCACGAACGAGATCGCAGGCGTTGCCGGCGTATCCTCGGCCTCCGTGACCAATATGATGAAGCGCCTCACAAAGATGGGGTTGGTCGACTATGCCTCCTACCATGGAGTCCGCCTTACCGAGGCAGGTACCAAGGTGGCGCTTGAAATCATTCGTCATCACCGCCTCCTGGAAACGTACCTCAAGGAAGTAATGGGTTTCTCGTGGGGTCAGATGCATGAAGAGGCCGAGCGTCTCGAGCACCATATATCCGAGCAATTCGAGGAGCGTATCGACCAGATGTTGGGCTTTCCGACACACGATCCGCACGGTCACCCTATTCCGACCCGGGACGGACGCATCGAGGAGTCGATCACGGAGTCGCTCGCCGAAGTCGAGCCCGGCAGCCATGTCGTGGTACACCACGTCTCTGACGGAAATTCCGACATGCTGGACTACCTGGAAGAGGCGGGACTTCTTCCGGGCAGCAAGGTGACCATCGTCGGGATCGAGCCGTTTGACGGTGCAATGGACATCGTGCTGGACTCCGGCGAGAGAAGCCTGGGTCGAGAAGTCGCACGCCATGTCTTCGTAACACGTTCCGGCAACCAAATTGAATAGCGGGCCGGACAAACCGACATCGCAGATAAGGTGCTGGCTGCGTAGTGCCAGCGCTTGCTGGCGGATGGTTGTCGGCCTACCTTTGCGCCTTGTCTCCCGGTTAGCCCTTTGATGGCAGACGGCCTGTTTCTTGTTGGAAGCTCTCGCGGGGTCGGTCAGACGCTGGTGGGCTTGGGGTTGGTTGGCTTGCTGAGGAAACTCGGCGTGGACGCCACCATGATGACCCCGATCACTACGGGGGGGTCGGGGGCATCGTCCCTGATTTCAATGGCTGGATTTGGCGTGGACGATCCCGCCCACCTGACCCACCCAGTCAGGTTCGAGACCATGGCGGCGCCCTATGTGGCGAGCCGGGTGGAAGGTCGTCCTGTTGTACTGGATGAGATCCTGGGTGCGTTTGAAGAGCTTCGATCCCGACACGAGTTCGTTATTGTGGACGGTGGTGGTGTTCTGGTGCCGATTGCGGATAGGTTCTTCATGGTGGACCTCCTGGAGCGCATGGGCCTTCCGTCGGTGATAGTCGGCCGGACTGCGCGTGGTACGTTGAATCACTGCCTGATGACACAACGCATGATGTTGGTTCAGGGGATTCATCCGCTGGGGTTTATCCTGAACGGGTTTGGGCAGTACGGTGACGGGTTCGCGGAAGCCATGAATCCGGAAGTTCTCGCGGAGCTTGCGAGACCCACGCCAGTTCTCGCGACAATTGAATGGAGGCCGTCCTATCCGACCGACTCTCATGGGCTCGTAAGTGCCCTCGAGGACCAACCGGTCTTGTTGGACGTGCTTAAATCTCTGAGTAGACCTGGATCATCAACCAAATAACACTGTGAAAATACAGGCGCAAGCCGTGTACGCGACGCAGGGGGCTCCCCTGCGCAGCCAGATCGAACGTCTCCTCGCCGCCGCTCCCAAGGAAGAAGTCTTCGGGATCGTGCATTCTGTTATTGTGCCCGATTCCAATCTCCTGGCCGGCGGCCCCGTGTCGGCAGGCATCTTTGGTGCGATTCGAAACGAGCACTACGAAAACGTCATTGTCGTGTCCCCGAGCCACGCCGGCGAGTTCGAGCGGATCAACGTCTGCAGCCTGGACCGATACCAGACTCCACTGGGAGAGGTGCCGGTTAGCGCAGAACTGCGCGACGAGTTGTGCGACGAGGACGACGATATTTTTGTAGGCGATGAGGGCCACTTTCATCCGCACGGCATTGATGTCCAGTTGCCGTTTCTACAGACGGTGCTTGGAGACTTCAGTGTTGTCCCGATCGTGATGGGGGCCGAAAGTCCGGACCTCTGTCGGGAGTTGGGCCACGCTATCGGCGAGATCATGTACAACCGCGCCACGCTTGTCGTGGCCTGTGCAGACATTGCCGAAGCTACCGAGGAATCCATGGCCGAACTGTCTGCCCTGCTTGAGGCCAAGGACGTCTCCGGACTGATGCAGTACATGAACTCGAGCGCGATACAGGTTGACGGCAAGGGCGCTGTCCTGGTGGCACTAATCGCTGCCTTGCATCGGAGAGCGACGAACATCAGAATCACGGCCATGACAAATCCCGAGGCGAATGCTCCTGGGTTTATCGGCGCCCTAATCTCAACCTGATGGGTGGTCGGCGTCCTCCAAGATTCACGCTGATCGGAGCGGGCGCCGTCGGGTCGTCAGTCGGACTGAGCCTGCTGAAACAGGACTGGAGGCCGATCGGTGTGTTTGGTCGCACACCCACAAGCGCCAGAGCCGCTGCTCTGGCAGCTGAAATCGGCGCCGATAGCGAGTTGGAGCTCGACGCCGCTTGCCAGGCGTCGGACCTGATCCTGATTGCCATCCCTGACGGCCACATTTCCGGCGTCGCGCAGGAGCTATCGGAGACAGAGGTAGACTGGAAGGACAAGACCGTGATCCATACCTCAGGAGTCCAGCTTGCTGAAGCGCTCTCGTCCCTCAAGCGCCTGGGCGCGTCCACAGCCGCCGCCCATCCCCTTCAGTCATTTCCGGGTCCGGCCCGGCCGGACGCGCTAAAGGGCTGTTACGTCACCGTAGAAGGAGACGAATCTGCGTGTCGCATGGCCCGGGGCTTCTTTGAAAAGGCTGAGTCTCGGGTCGTCCAGGTTTCGACGTCGGACAAGGTCGCGATACATCTGGCTGCCTCTGTCACTTCCAATTTTGCGGTCACCATAGCTTCTATCGCCCGAGAAATACTCCAAACGACCTCCCTTGGAGAACAGGAGATCGTTTCGATGCTCCAGCCGTTGCTTGAGGGGACGGTTCAGAATATTCGGGATCGGGGTCCGGATCGGGCCCTGACGGGTCCTGTTGTAAGGGGAGATACGGAGACGGTGGGCCTGCATGTGGAATTGCTTGGTGAACGCGCGCCGCATCTCATCACCAGCTACGTTGCTCTGGTCACGGAGACTGTTCGGATCGCTCGAAAGACGGCTCGGCTGTCCAGCGCAGACGCGATGGATATCCTGGATCGCGTGATTGAGGCGTTGCCGGTGCCCCCGGCGTCTGACGAAGTATGACCGCCTCGGTCGAGTCCATTGTAGAACTCCTGGGTGATCCAGACGCTGAGGAAGCCTCGTGGTCACGGGTCTGTGGTTGGGCTGAAGAACGCTACGGCCGGGACCCCTCCGTAGAATCTCTTCTGTTCTTGATAGGCATTCATTCCCGTGATGGCGACTTTTCCGTACGTCTGAAAAAGGAAATGAAACAGGACCTCATCATGGAGGGCACCTACCTGGTGCTGTCCACGATCGGGGTCTATCGGCGACGAGAGGCAGAACCGGAACCCGGTGAGTCAGGATGGGAGAGGGTCAAGACGGTCCCGGTCCTTTCTGAATCTGATCAGGAACGTCTCCTCCGCATTGCCATTGCCAGATATTTGGCACAAACGCTCCAGCTAGGCTCCTGAATTCCATGCTTCGCACTTCGATTCTTCTAGTTCTCCTGGCTGCAACCCTGATAGGTTGCGAGCAGCAGATTTCGAACGAGTACTCTGTAGAAACTCAACTCGGAACGCTGGTGGTTCGTCTGTCCGACCAGACCCCCCTGCATTCGGACAACTTCCGCAAACTGGCTGACGAGGGATACTTCAACGGCAGCCTTTGGCACCGCGTCATACCTGGCTTCATGATTCAGGGCGGAGATCCGAATTCCAAAGATGGAAGCCCGCTCAACAATGGCCTTGGCGGTCCCGACTACAAGATTCCAGCGGAGATGCGCCCGGAGCTGTTTCACAAGCGGGGTGCGCTTGCCGCGGCCCGACAGGGCCAGGGAAACCCCGAAATGGCCTCGAACGGGAGTCAGTTCTACATCGTCGTTGGGCGGAAATATACCGATGAGGAGCTGGACTCGATTGAGCAGCAGTTCAGCCAGAGGGATCGAGCTCCGTTCAAGTTTCCGGCCGGTCATCGGGAAGTTTACAAGACCGAAGGCGGCGTGCCGTGGCTGGACGGTCAGTACACTGTATACGGCGAGCTGGTGGAGGGCTTCGAAGTCCTCGACGCCATCAGCCGCGTAGACACACCAAACATGAGGGGCGACGCAACGTCCCCCGCCCTGGGCGACCAGCCCCTGGACCCTCTGCCCATGGTCGTTCGTCCACATAGACCGTAGGGGGCTGTTGAACAAGTATACTCCTCTCAGTCAACAGCCCTGCAAGTCATGAGCCTGGATCACACCGAACAGGAATTACGCCGCCGTGAAGAGCGGACCCAGCTCGAAGAAGCCGGCATAGATCCGTATCCCCATTCGTGGGAGGTAACGCATCGCTCGGCCCAGATTCTGGCTGATTTCAGCGACGGGGAGCATCAACCGGATCCGGAAACCGGGGGCCCCGGGCCCTTCAAGGTTAGCATTGCCGGCCGAATGATGTCCCGCCGGATTATGGGGAAGGCCTCTTTCTTCCATTTGCAGGACGGGCAGGGCCAAATCCAGGTGTACGTCAGGCGGGATGACCTGGAGGACGAGTTCTACAACACAATCTTCAAGCGCCTCCTGGACATAGGGGACATCCTGGGAATCGAAGGGTATGCCTTTCGGACCAAGATGGGCGAAGTCTCCGTGCACGCGGAGCGCGTGGTTCTCCTGGCCAAGGCCCTGCGGCCGCTGCCGGTGGTCAAAGAACAGGATGGGCAGGTCTTCAACGAGGTGACGGACAAGGAATTCCGCTACCGTCACCGGTATGTGGATCTGGTCATCAATCCGAAGGTCAAGGAGACTTTCCGCCAGCGCGCCAAACTGGTCTCCACCATGAGGCGCTTCCTGGATGAGCGTGAATACCTGGAGGTTGAAACGCCTGCCCTCCAGCCCATCTACGGTGGGGCAGCCGCGCGGCCTTTTACGACGCACCACAACGCGCTGGACATGCCGCTCTTTTTGCGCATCGCGGACGAGCTCTACCTCAAACGACTTATTGTCGGCGGCTTCGAGGGTGTGTACGAAATAGCCAAGGACTTCCGGAACGAGGGACTGAGTCGGTTCCACAACCCGGAGTTCACCATGATGGAGTTGTACGTCGCTTATCGGGACTACGACTGGATGATGGATCTGGTGGAAGAACTGGTAGAGACGATCGCCACGGCTCTCCACGGCTCTCCCGTCGTCCAGTTTGGAGAGCACACGATCTCTTTCGAGCGTCCGTGGAAACGGATCCCCATTTTCAAAGCGATCGAAGAGCGAACGGGGTACGACCTCTACGGACGGTCGCGCGACGAACTGGTTGCCATCGCCGAGGATCTCGGCCTTTCCGTGGACAGTTCCATGGGGGTTGGGAAGTTGATCGACGAGATTTTTGGCGAGTTTGTGGAGCCCACGCTGATCCAGCCCACCTTCATTACGGACTATCCAGTTGAGTTGAGTCCGCTTGCCAAACGCCACAGAACGACGCCGGGACTGGTGGAACGCTTCGAGGCAATCGTTGGTGGAAAAGAGATCTGCAATGCGTTCAGCGAGTTGAATGACCCGGACGACCAGCGAAGCCGTTTCGAGGCGCAGGATCGGCTTCATGCCGCCGGAGATGACGAGGCCATGGCAATCGATGAGGACTACCTCCGAGCCCTGGAATACGGCATGCCGCCCACTGCTGGTCTTGGGATCGGAATCGACAGGCTGACCATGCTCATGACGAACTCTGATTCCATTCGGGACGTGATTCTCTTTCCTCTTCTCAGGCCTGAAACGGGCGCTGCTTCGGAAGCTGAGCCGGGCCAAGACACCGCGTGAGCGCGACGGCGCTTGCAAAGCCTGAGGGCAGGGAGGTTGGTTACATTGAGCTTGTCCGGACCAACACCATGTTCCGGAGGCTGTGGCTTGGGAACGTGGTGTCTCTGTTTGGGGATTGGTTCAACACCATCGCCCTGTATGCCCTCATTCTGGATCTGACCGGTTCGGAGTTGGCTCTCGGGGCCGTATTCATCTCCAAGTTTTTGCCTTCCGGACTGGCATCGCCGGTGGCAGGCCTTCTCGTGGACCGCTTCAATCGCCGCAGGGTGATGATTGCGGCAGACCTGATTCGAGCCGTTGTGGTCCTTGGGTTCCTGCTTATTGACGAGAGCAGCGATGTCCTCGTGTTGTATGTGTTCATCGTGGCCCAGACCGTGGTGGGATCGGTGTTCCGGCCCGCCCAGAACGCGTCCTTGCCAAACATCGTCAAGCCAAACGAGCTGGTAACCGCCAACGCGTTGATGGCGGCCACATGGTCCACGCTCCTGGCCTTGGGTGCAGCCGCCGGAGGTTTCGCGACAGCATTGTTGGGTCTCAAAGCGGTATTCATCCTGGACTCGCTCACCTATCTGGTCTCAGCCTGGTTTATCTGGCGGACCGTGATTCCGCAGGCCACCGACCCGATCAAACGAGGTGGCGGACTTCTTCGGACGGCGGCCCACGACGTCCTTGAGGGGTGGAGGCATATGGTCCGCTTCCCGGAAATCGGCCGCATGGCTTTGGCGAAGGCCAACTGGGCCATCGCCGGGGGCGGTCTTGTATTCACCCTCGCGCTGATGGGGGAGGCCATGAGTCCTACACAGGCTTCCGTTGCCATCGGAATCCTGTTTGCCGCGCGTGGGGTCGGCACAGGCATTGGTCCGATTGTGGCGCGCGCCCTGGCCAAAAACCGCACGCACTGGCCAGCTATCATTGGTGCTGGTGTGGCATTCAGCGGACTCTGCTACCTGGCGGCGGGCTTCTTGCCGTGGACCTACTGGATCGCAGTCTTGGTCTTGTTGGCGCATGCGGCGTCCGGAGCCAACTGGGTTCTCTCGAATGTGCTGCTTCAGGAAAGGACGGAGGACCGGTGGCGGGGTCGGGTTTTCGCGACGGAATGGCTGGCGGTGATGGGAGCGGATTCGATCGCCATTCTGGTGGCAGGCTTGCTCCTGGATACGGAGGTATTCGTTCTTCGGGAGGTGATCATCCTCCTGGCCGTTCTCCAGGTAGTGTCCGGGTTGCTCTGGATTTGGGTCGTGGTTCCAAAAGAAAAGTCTTGAAACGGGATTGGCACTCTTTTCGATAGGCAGTGAGGCATCACCTCAACAGGATCGGATCGGCCCATGGCATCACCCAAGTGGATGCAAGTCTCTGCCCTCAGCGCCGACGCGCTGCATGAGCTCGCAGACCTGAAAGAGTTCGCTTTTGCGGAAGTGGATTCGACGGGCGTGATCCTGACTCTCAACCCCTTCGCGCGTTTGTGCTGGGACTGGGAAGAGGGCCTCGCCGTGCCCGACGAAGTCAACATGATGTTGCGGGAGATGGCTCCCGATACGTCCGAAACCTTGCCCTTGAAGAAAGGAGGCCTGTTTTTGCAGGCGGTCAGGTTGTTTGAAGGTCAGGGCTGGGTGTTGATCGGGTACGAGCCTGAAGCCATTGAAGACGAGCCAGAACCAGGCGGCATGTTTGCCACCTTGCTGGACAAAATGCCGGCCATCGTGCTGCGGATGCAGACCGATGGAACCGTTTTGGCCATCAACAAGGAGGGGGCCCGCAAGAGCGGATATGTCGACTCCGAGATCGTAGGCACACGGTTCTGGTCGAGAGTCGTCGTTTCGGAAGATCTTTCCCGAGTCGAAGAAGCCATTCGGACCGTGACCGCCTCGGGCAAGCAGGCAATCACATTTCAGTATCAGTCCAGGGATGGTGTCGTGCGGCGTGCCGAGATGCACCTGTACTTCAGTGAGGCCTACGAGGTCGAGGCGGTCGTTTTCGACTTGGCCCGATTGGAGCTGCACGGGCCCGATGCCGATCTGACCCATGCTATCAAGAGAGCCATCGACCAGAGTCCCGTAGGGATGCTCTATGTGGACGCTTCGGGTAGTACCAGATATATGAACAACCGAATTCGCGAAATGGTGGGTATCACCACTGCGGATGGTTGGATTGAGCGCATGGTGGACGAGGCTCCGGGCTTCGATCTGGAGGCCGCAAACGTCATCCGACGCTGCCTTTCCGATGGCGATGCGGCCAGAGGCGTTGAGGCGTCCTTTGAAACGGCGTCTGGTCTCATCCAGCGCGCCACCGTATCCGTCAGTCCCGTGTACCGCGAGTCCCGAAGGGCAGGGTGCACCGTCATGGTGAATGCCCTGAGTGGTCGGGATGGCTGGGACGACCCCAAAACGCGCTATGACGTGGCGGCAGCCACCCTTCGCGAGATTGCCACGGCCTCTCCGGACGAAAACGTATTCCTGGATTCGGCAGCACGCATTATTGGAGAAGCCGCAGGGGCCGACAGGGTCCGTGTGGTATTCAGTGATCCGGCCGCTTCCTCTCCCCTTACCCGGGCGATGTGGACCGCAACAGCCGGATTCACCAAGCAGAAGTATGGCGGCGACCGCGAGGTTCTGGTCACCATGGGCCCGAGCGACGAACTCTACGTAGGCCCGGATGACGACGCTGAAGCGGCGGCACTGGCCTCCGTTATCGATATTCACGAGGCCATCTGGCTTCGGTTGGGCAACGCCGGCGGCGGATTTGACGCCTACCTGGCATTGGAGCGCCTTCAAGGCGAGCACGAAACACGAAAGGCTTGGACACCCCGGGAGCGCTCGTTCCTCAAGAAACTGCAGGAAGTCTTCGAGACCCTTTGGTCCTGGATCGAGATAGGCAGTCGCTACCGGATGGTAGTCGCCGCGGTCGAGAATGCGCTCTTTGGATTTGCCTTTGGCGACGACGGTGCCCGCCGCTACCTGTTTGTGACAGATCAGGTTCACGCTATCACCGGACGCGCCGGCTCAGAGTTTACCGACCTCCACAACGAGGCCATGGATTGGGTCGAGTCCATCGTCCATCCCGAAGATCGCGCCATGGTGCGGGCACACGACCGCACACTTGAGCAAGGTCACGACAGCAGAATAACCTACCGGGTTCGGCACGCCGATGGCAGCATCCGCTGGGTGCTGGAGCAGGCCGCACCGAATCCCGATCCGACAGGATTCAGCACCGTCTCCGGCACGTTGACGGATATTTCGGAGCGGAAACGCGCCGAGGAAATGCTCCTGGAGGCCAAGCAGCAAGCCGAACTTTCGGTACGCCGCAAGACAGGGTTTATCGCGACTTTGAGTCACGAGATTCGGACCCCCCTTGGTGCAGTCCACGGATACTCGCAGCTTCTGGAGCGTGAGATCGCAGAAACGGAAGACCGGCTGGGCGAGAGCCTGCCGGGAGAAGTCCACGAGTTCGTCAAGGCCATCGGAGACCGTTCCAGGCGTCTCTTGGAGTTGGTGCAGGACCTTTTTGAGGTTTCCAACCTCGAGATGGGTGATGTCACGCTCCGAAAGGTCCCCGTGGCCATCCACAACGTCATCAGGAAGGCGGCCCAGAAGACGGCCCCAACGCTGAGGGAGAAAGGAGTCCGGATGCACCTGCAACTGGACAGCCGAGACCCCAAGGTGACCGGAGACCCCCACCGACTCGAGCAGGTTATGACCAACCTGCTGTCAAACGCCGTCAAGTTCACCGAAGAGGGATCGGTCACCGTGCGGACTCGGCATCAACGACACCACGTCGAGATCGAGATCGAGGATACCGGTGTGGGAATCGCGGAGGAATTCCAGGATCAACTGTTTGAGGCCTTCACTCAGGAGGAAGACTGGAAAAACAGAAAGTTCGAGGGGACGGGTCTGGGTTTGGCCCTCGTCAAGAAGCTGGTCCACCTGATGGACGGCGAGATTGAGGTTAGAAGCACCAAGAATGTCGGTTCGACCTTCCGGCTGAGACTCCCTGTGGCACGTACCGTCGACGCTGCCGCGCCTCGCATGCCGCAGGTACGCCGAGGCTAGGAGGCTACTCGCCAGTTCCCCGGCTACGGTTCCGAGCAGCGTTCCGGACGTTTCGCATAAAACCGTCGTACTTGGCGCGCTTGATCGCACTTCCGCGAAAATGAGTTCGGAAGGCCTCGATTTCAAGCTCCTCCCATTCCGAAATGGACGCGTCGGGTAGCGCTGGTCTGGGCGCGTATGCGGTCTCCTGCGAGGGCTTCTTGAAGCGGTTCCAGGGGCAAACGTCCTGGCACACATCGCACCCGTAGATCCAGTTACCCATCTGGCCGGCTGTTTCCTCGGGGAGTTCTTCGCCTCGGTATTCGATGGTGAGATAGGAGATGCAGCGCTCGGCGTCCAGTTCGTACGGAGCGGTGATGGCACCGGTCGGGCAGGCGTCCAGACACCGTGTGCAGGAGCCGCAATGATCGGTGTCCGGTCCGTCCGCGGGTAGAGGGACGTCCACGATCATCTCCCCTATGAAGTACCAGGATCCCGCCTGCCGGGTGATGAGGTTGGTGTGTTTGCCAACCCAGCCCAGACCGCTGCGTCGCGCCCACGCTTTGTCCATGACGGGGGCAGAATCCACAAAAACGCGCCCTGATATGCCGCCTGCCTGATCATCGAGCCAGGAGTAGAGCTCGGCCAGGCGGAGCTTCATCACGGAGTGGTAGTCGTCTCCCCACGCGTAGCGACTGATCCGGGCGGCCTCACCGGCGGCGGTCTGCACGGCAACCCGAGATGCAGGCGCGCCCGGTTCGTCCAACGGTCCAGGGTGGTAGTAGTTGTCGAGTACCGAGATGACTGTTTTCGCGCCCGGCACGAGTTTGCGAGGGTCGATCCGTTTGTCGAAGTGGTTCTCCATCCACTTCATCGTGCCGTGCCTGCCCTCCTGAAGCCAGGTCTCCAGGTCCCGTGCTTCCTGGTCCAGTTGGGTCGCCTCTGAAATGCCGCACGCCATAAAACCAAGCTCGGTGGCTCGGTGCTTCAAAGCCCTCGCCAGGCGCTGCTGGGCATTCTTGTCAAAACCGGGCATGGCGGAAAAAGGAAAGGCGACGTTCCTCGCGAGAACGCCGCCCTTCAATCACTGTTGCCTGCGCTTACTCTTCGTTCCCGTACCGGTTGGACCGGAAGGAGTTGATAATGGTGTTTCGTCCGATGCGACCGCAGTCGAAGGGCAGAGAGTCAACACGTCTGGCTCTGGGGCATCCCGGCCCAAGGGTATCCTTGGCCTTCCCGCACGCCTCGCCGTATCCCTCCGCCGTTACGGTGAACATCTCGGCCGGCAGACCTGAGCGGACGTAGTAGTTGAAGACAGCCTCAGCCCGCGCCCTGGACATGCGCAGCGCGTCAATGCCCGAGTCGTCGCGGTCCGTGTACCCGATAATTTCAACGCAACACGCCTCATTGATGATGAGAGCCTCCGCGTTCTCATCCAGAAGATTGCGAGCCTCAAGGCTCAATTCGGCGCTTCCATACTCGAAGAACACGGAGTTCAATTCGACCAGCGGACAGATCAACGGCGACTCCGGGAGAGGAGGGGCGTAGGCTGGAATGGTCAGGGGGGCAGGAATCCTGGAGGGTTCGGGCGCCCGCGCTCGACGGCGGTTGAGGCACATCCGGAGACCGCCCATCACCAGGGACGTATTGTGCGCATCAAAGTCCGACTCGTTTCTCCAGACATAGTTGAGGTCAAAGCGCCAACTGGCTTCGCCAAACACGGACCAGCATCCATTGATCGCCACGTCTACGCCAAAACCGACGGGCACATAATAGACGGAACGCTCGGGACCAGGGACCCCGGTGCCAGGAAAATCAACCTTGGGCTCGGAGCGGAAGGGATCTGCAACCATGCCGCCGAAGCCCGTGAAGATGTATGGCAGGACGCGAGACTTGGACCCGGGCAGCAGGGTCATCACAATCTCCGGCTCGAACAGCAAGAGCGAACGGGTCAGGAACTCATTCTTGGAAGGCGCCGGTTGGCTCGCCACCAGGCGCTCTCCGTCCGTCTGAGAGAAATTGGTCAGCGCGACCATCGCCCGGAAATAGAAGCGATCACCACGTATGGGAAACGAGCCCAGAAAAACAGCGGCGGGGTCGCTCTCTCGAACGAAGTTCGAACTCGAACGCCGCTGGAGGAGATTGATCGGGCCGTGGTAGGTGAATAGACCATAGGCGACGCCGATGTGCCCGCGGGAGTCCCGAAACTGGTTACTCTGTGCCTGGGCACTCCCCGCACCAAGCGTGCCGATGGTGAGCAGTAAGGCTAGTAGTCGAACAATCTTGAGCATAACACCATGTGGTGTTGAGTGAATGCAGGTCTGGTCAAGTCGAGCTATTCCAATTCCTGTGCCACAAAGTCCAATCGGCGTTTTAAGGCCTTTTGGGGCCCGACGCCGTACTGTTTTGAGACTCACGAGCGTTACCATCCCAGTATGGGCCACCGCATAGACCTTCAGGATCGGACGCTCCGCCCAATACTCAATGAGCGAACAACAAAAAAAGCCCGGCCCCCCGCGGGAGCCGAGCTTTTTAAAGCAACCGGGCCATGAGGCCCTATCCAGAACGTCCTGAACCTAGAGGGAGTTAACCCTGCGATCCAGATCGCTCTTGTAATTGGAAGCCTTGTTCTTGTGGATGATCCGCTTGGATGCGAGCCGGTCCAGGTAGGACTTCACCACATTCAAGAAGGCGGTGGCCTCTTCCTTCACCTCAATCTCGTTGAGCTTCTTCATCATCGTCCGCATGCGACTGCGGTGCAGACGATTGGCGGTACGTTTCTTTTCTGTTTGCCGCACACGTTTTGCGGCTGACTTATGCTGGGGCATGCTTCTACGCGGATCGATCCGCGTCCAATAGCCTGACTGAATAATGCAGAGCCCGCCAATATAGTCCTGGCGAACTTGTCCGTCAATGGAAGCCAGTCGGAACCGGCCTCTTTGCGGACTCGTTGAGCGGCAATCCCACGAATTGCCCCAATCGGATGTTCTCGTTTCTCGCCGATTTCATGCGCAACGCCGGCCACGCGCTGGATGTCATCCTTCTGGATGAAGATGGGCTGGAAACCCCGCGCCGCTATCGCATCCATCCGGCCCAGATTATTTGGATGGTTGGTGCCTTTGCTTTGGTCGTCGGTCTGGTGCTGCTCCTGCTTGTAGTCATGACGCCCGTCCGAGGCATGATCCCCGGCCTGGCGACCTCCGACATGAGAGAAGACGCCCGGATGAACGCCGACCGTCTTCAGGCACTGGAGGACTCTTTGCAGACACAGACGGCCTACCTGGATCACCTGAAGGATCTGATGCTGGGGCGCGTCACCCCCATATCCGGCGATGTTCCGCCTGAGTCGGGGGACTCGGATACGGACGGTCTTGCCGCTGAGCCCAGTCAGACGTCCGAAGGGTGGGAGGATGGTGGCCAGCCCTCTGTCTCGCTGGTTGGCTCGCTGGGGGACGGGGATTTTCTTCCTGTCGTCATGGGATCCGGGTCAGGCCTGTCGGCGCCGCGATTCCCGGTCCTTCCTCCAGTCGACGGGTTCATGACCCGCGGATTCGTTCCTGAGATCGGCCACTACGCGCTGGACATTGCCGTGACAGCAGGCACTGTGGTAAGGGCGGTAAGCGCCGGCTACGTCGTCATGGCCGATTGGACGCATGACGGTGGATACGTCCTGGCGGTTCAGCACACCGGCGGGTACTTGTCGGTGTACAAGCACAACCAGCGCCTGTTGAAGCGTGCCGGAGATCGTGTGTCGGCCCGAGAGCCAATCACAATCTCCGGAAACACGGGGGAAGTGACGTCCGGGCCCCATCTTCATTTTGAATTGTGGCGCGACGGCCTGGCCCAGGACCCCATGGCATACCTGTTGGACTTATAATGGCACCGTTCCCCTCCTCGAGACACTTCAGACCGCAATCATAATGGCGAAGACACTCAGTGCACCGGACATGTGCTCCATCAACCTCATTGGCGAGGGCTCAGAAGTCGAAGGCACTCTTCGATCCAGTACCGATGTCAGAATCAACGGCCGGATCACCGGGGACCTTGTCGTGGAAGGCAAAGTCATCGTTGCAGACAAGGGTGTCATCGACGGCACGTTGACGGCCAAGAATGCAGACATCGCAGGTGCCATCACGGGCGAGGTCGTTGTCGAGGATCGACTTCTACTCAAGTCTACGGCTGTCGTGGATGGCAGCATCCGGACGGGCCGCCTGGTGGTAGAGGAAGGCGCCAAGTTTGAAGGTAGTTGCACCATGGGCCGCCTGGATGCGTCCAGAAAGGCCATGATGGGGGACGGTCATCCCGGTAAGGGGAATGCCGAACCGGTTCTTGAAAGATCCAAATAAGTCCGAGAACGACGCCGGCGCCCCCCGGCCTCACTGGCAGAAGAGCACGGGACTATCCAATCCGTATTTGAGTGTCGGATGGCAGTTGGCCGGTGCCATGCTCATCTACATTGGCATCGGATATGCCCTGGACCGATGGCTCGGAACGTCACCTCGGTATCTGTTGGTTGGATCCGTTGTGGGGATCGTTGCCTTCTTTCTGCAACTGGCCCGAGTGGTCAAGCGCATGAATCTGGAGACCCAAAACAGGCGGCCCGGACAGAAGTACAAGGAGTGGGAGAGTGACGACTGGCGGGATGATGCCAAACTGGATGAGTGGGAGGAAAAATGGAGAGAGTGAATAAAAGTGGCCGTCCCGAGTCCTTTCACAGGTATTTCATCCGTAAGTCGGGGTCCGTTCATTCATAATTCACCCCTCCCGAACATCCCCTCCAAGGGGGCTGACGTAAAATGATCAACTACTCGAAAATCAGGGCACTGCGCCCGTGATGAGGCCCCAGCTTCGTGGATTTCACTGACGGATTCGTACTAGGTCTCACTCTCGGCATCGGCTTCGGGGTGATCTATGGAGGCGTCAGCTTCTTCACGTATCGGGTAGCACTGAGGCGGTCTTACCAGACCTTCATGGTGGTTGCCTTCGGAGGCATGGTTGCCCGCTTGTTCATCGCGCTGACTGCGATAACGCTGGTGATCGTGTTCGTGGCGGTAGACCTCGCGGCCTTTGTTTCCAGTTTCTTTGCGGTGTTCGCCATCGCACTGACCATAGAAGTTGTCATGCTGCACCGGCAGCAGACTAGACAGTTAGTCCAGCGTTCATGATCAGAACAATCCGCCTCGGCTCAGCGCTTACGGCCGCCCTCGTGGTGTTGGCCATGACCCCCGGCTCCGCTTCAGCGTGGTCAGAGGAGGGAGAAGAACTGGATGTCGTCAGTCACTCGGCTGACGGATACTACTGGGACTTCACCCACGGCTTCCACATTGAGCTGCCTCGCATCTTTGTGATGCGAGACGCGGAAGGGGGACTAGGCGTTGATTTCTTCTGGAGCTCGACCGCCGCGGTTTTGTCCGGTCATTACCTCCCCGAGTGGGCGGACGACGGACACGAAGCTGCGCCAGCCGACGACCACGCGGAAGGTGTCGATGACCACAGCGCCGATGCGGACGCATCCGCCACGGAAGACACGCATGCTGAGCCGGCCGAAGACCACGCAGCGTCGGAGGGCAGGCACGACTACTACTACGCGGCCCTGACCCCGCCGGCCGGCGGTACGGTGGTTGTGGATATGTCCGTTACCCGGCAACTGCTGTTTGCCTGGTTCTCGATGCTGATCGTAGCCATTACGTTCATCAGCATCGCCGGTCGCTACAAGAAGGGCGTTGGGCGGGAAACAGCACCCAAGGGTCGGCTCCAGAATATGCTGGAGACGCTCATTCTATTTGTTCGGGACGAAATCGCGCGCCCCAACCTGGGCGACAAGACGGACAAGTACCTGCCTTACCTGTTGACCGCTTTCTTCTTCATCCTGACGGCAAACCTTCTTGGTCTGGTCCCGTTTGGCGTGACGGCCACGGCCAACATCATGGTCACCGCGGTATTGGCCACCATCACATTCGTCCTGACGCAGTTGGGCGGATCACGCGATCACTGGCGGCACATCTTCAATCCGCCCGGCGTGCCCCTGGCAGTAAAGCCCATCCTGATCCCGGTCGAGATTCTGGGTCTGTTTACCAAGCCATTTGCCCTGGCCATCCGGCTCTTCGCCAACATGACCGCGGGTCATCTGGTGATACTCAGCCTGATCGGACTCATCTTTTCCTTTGCGAACCTCTTCGGCGATGCGGCCGGCTATGGCGTCTCCGTGGTGAGCGTAGCGTTTGCACTCTTTATCTACTGCCTGGAACTGTTGGTTTCCTTCATCCAGGCGTACGTCTTCACTTTGCTATCGGCGCTCTTCATCGGCATGGCCGTTGCCGAGCACGATCATGATGACCACCACGCCCACGAGAGTGGCGGACACGGTGAGACTCCCGAAATTCATGCGGGAGCGCACGAACTCGCACACGCGAGCTAGGCCTCCTCTTTTCAACCACAGAAGAACACAACTGATACAATGGAACCGACAGCTTTGGCTTACCTGGGAGCAGGACTTGGTGCTGGTCTTGTCGTACTTGGAGCCGGCCTAGGCATTGGCCGTCTTGCCGGCCCGGCAATGGAAGGCTCAGCCCGCCAGCCGGAGGCCGCAGGTGATATCCGGACCTCGATGATTATCGCAGCTGCCCTTATTGAGGGTGCGGCGCTTTTCGGTCTGGTTATCTGCATCATCCTCGCGACCAAGTAAATCGCCACCGGCAAATCGGTCGGTCCTTACTGGACCGGCCCGTGACCCAATAGACCATGACACTGATCCTGGCTGCAGATCTGTTGGCCCCCAATACGGGCCTGGCAATCTGGATACTAATCACGTTTTCAATCCTCATGGTTGTCCTGAGGATGTTTGCCTGGGGCCCGATAACATCGGCTCTGGACGAACGGGAAACGACGATCCAGGCGTCCATCGACCAGGCCCAAAAGGCACTGGCCGAGGCACGTCAGATCCAGGCAGACAACGACAAGGCTCGCCGCGAGGCAGACGTCGCGTCACAGCGCATCCTCAGGGAAGCGCGCGACACGGCCGAAGTCCTGCGTACCGAGGAAGTCGAAAAAACCAAGTCACAGATTCGTCAATTGCAGGCATCTGCACAGGCTGAGATCGGGCGCGAGCGCGATTCTGCCCTGCAGAGTCTCCGCAACGAAGTCGCCGATCTGGCTCTCCAGGCCGCTGAGCGGGTCCTGGGGTCCAGCATTGACGACTCCAAACAGCGGAAACTCGTGACGGACTTCCTCAACGACCTACCGCGCAACTGACCTTCCGGCAATGAGTGATCTCACGGTTGCGCGCAGGTACGCGCAGGCTTTGCACGAGGAAACCGCCACGGCGGGGTCCATCGAAGCAACCGATCAGGATGTGGCGCAGATTCGTGCTGCTCTGGTCGATTCGCCCGAGTTGACCCGCTTCTTCGGAAGTCCGGTGATTTCTCGGGAGAAGAAGAAGTCTGTCGTGGATGCGTTGTTCGCAGATCGCATCGGACCTCTCCCGCTTCGCATGATCCATCTTCTGGTGGAGAAACGTCGCGAGGGGGAAGTTGCCGGTGTGATGGCGGCCTACCAGGCGATTCGTAATGACGAAGAAGGGATAGCCGAAGTCTCCGTTCGAAGCGCACGTTCGCTTTCGGACGAAGACAAGAAGGCCATCGCTTCCTCGCTCGAGAAACGCCTGTCCAAGCGTGTCCGCTTGAGTGTCTCAACTGACGAGTCCCTCATCGGCGGCGTTGTCGTCCAGGTGGGCGACACGGTCTACGACGGCAGCATCTCCAATCGTCTTGCGTCTTTGCGCGAGAGGATGATGGAAGGCGCCTTACTGAACTAATCTGGGCACAGAAGCCCAATAATTGTATACGCGATGGCAACGGCAATTCGACCGGATGAGGTCACTGCAGTCCTGAAGCGCGAACTCGGTGGCTTCGAAGCGAGCACTGATGTTTACGAGGTCGGCACTGTTCTTCAGGTTGGAGACGGAATCGCCCGCATCTACGGACTTTCCAAGGTCCAGGCTGGCGAACTTCTTGAGTTTCCCGCTGGCGGGGTAACGGGCATGGTGCTCAACCTTGAGGAAGACAACGTCGGAGCGGTCCTCTTCAGTGAAGTCGATGCGGTCAGGGAGGGCGACGAAGTGCGCCGTACCAAGCGTATTGCCTCCATTGCCGTAGGCGAGGGCATGCTCGGCCGCGTGATCAATCCGCTGGGTGTGCCGGTGGATGGTCGTGGCCCGATCGCCGGGGACACCTACGAGATGCCGCTGGAGCGCAAGGCGCCGTCGGTTATCTACCGTGAGCCGGTGGCTGAGCCCCTTCAGACGGGTATCAAGGCCATCGACTCCATGATCCCGATTGGTCGTGGTCAGCGCGAGTTGGTCATTGGCGACCGTCAGACCGGAAAGACCTCGGTGCTGGTCGATACCATTATCAGCCAGAAGGCCACGCATCAGACGGACAAACCTGTCTTCTGTATCTATGTGGCCATCGGTCAGAAGAACTCTACGGTTGCTCAGGTGCAGCGCGCTCTCGAGGAGCATGGCGCCATGGAGTACACGACGATCGTGAACGCGTCTGCGTCCAACCCGGCACCGCTGCAGTTTATTGCTCCCTACGCCGGTGCGTGTCTGGGCGAGTTCTTCCGCGACACGGGTCGCCACGCGCTGGTGATCTACGACGATCTCTCCAAGCAGGCTGTGGCCTATCGCGAGGTTTCACTGCTTCTGCGCCGTCCTCCAGGGCGTGAGGCGTACCCCGGAGACGTTTTCTATCTCCATTCCCGGCTTCTTGAGCGCGCGGCAAAGATCAACTCGACAGATGCCGTCGCTCAGAGCATGAACGACATCCCGGACTCGCTGAAGGGCATGGTTAAGGGTGGCGGCTCGCTCACTGCCCTCCCCGTGATTGAGACCCAGGCGGGTGACGTTTCTGCGTACATCCCGACCAACGTGATCTCCATCACCGACGGTCAGATTTTCCTGGAGTCCAACCTCTTCAACGCCGGCGTCCGCCCCGCCATCAACGTGGGTATTTCGGTATCGCGTGTGGGTGGAAACGCCCAGACCAAGGCCATGAAGAAGGTCTCGGGTACGCTTCGGCTTGACCTGGCGCAGTACCGCGAGTTGGAGGCGTTCTCCAAGTTCGGTTCCGACCTGGATCCGGCTACGCAACGTCAGCTCACACGAGGCGCCCGCCTGGTGGAGATCCTGAAGCAGGGACTCTACGCGCCGGTACCGGTGGAGGAGCAGGTTGCCATCATTTACGTCGCAACCAAGGGCCTGCTGGATGCCATTCCGGCCGACGGTGTCAAGGAGTTCGAAGCAGACTTCCTGGAGCGCCTTCGCCTGAAACATTCTGACGTGCTGGCTGGGATCAAGGATAGCGGAAAGACCTCCGACGAAGCCGGAGCGACACTGGAACAGGTCGCAAGGGACCTCGCAGCACTCAAGACGTCCTAGACGGATGAGCCTCAGAGACATACGCACCCGAATTGGTTCGGTAAAAAACACCCAGCAGGTGACCCGGGCCATGAAGATGGTGGCCGCTGCCAAGCTGCGGAAGGCGCAGGAAGGCATCTTCCATGCGCGCCCGTACGCATTCAAGATTGGCGAGGTCATCAGCCATCTGAAGCGCCATGTGGATCCGGCGAGTCACCCGCTCTTCAGCCTTGAGGATGTCTCACCGGGTGTCCTTCTGGTGATCGTTACGGCAGATCGAGGCCTGGCCGGGGGGTTCAACAACAACCTGATCAAGGTTGCCGAAAAGACCATCCGTGAGACGTATGCCGCCGAGCACGAGAACGGCGACCTGTATCTCGTCTGTGTTGGCCGAAAGGGGCATGAGCATTTTGCACGACGCGGTTATCAGTTGATCGGCGACCACCGTGGTGCCTTTGACAAACTCTCGTTCCAGACAGCGAGCACGGTGGCCGATGTTGCAACTGAGGGTTACCGGACCCGAAAGTGGGACCAGGTCTTCCTGATCTACAACGAGTTCAAGAACACCATCTCCCAGAATCGGGTGGTGGAGCCCTTTCTTCCGATTCCGAGAGAGCACTTCCTGACGCCGGTCATGGAGGAGCGGGAGGAAGTTGACGAGAACGCCGGACGGGCTTCGGTGGACTACCTCTTTGAGCCGGACGCCGCGACCATCCTGGACCAGCTGGTCCCGAAGTACCTGAACTTCCAAGTTTGGCGTGCCCTCCTAGAGTCCAACGCGGCGGAGCAGGGCGCGCGAATGGTGGCCATGGACAGTGCCACCAACAATGCCGAGGATCTGCTCAAAGAGCTCAAGCTCAAGTACAACCGTGCCAGGCAGGACGCCATCACCAAGGAGCTGATCGAGATCACCTCCGGGGCCGACGCGCTGGGCTAGCGTGGTGCGGCGTAGTTGAGGGAGCTTGTTTGGGCTTGTTCTCTCAAGCAGACGTGAGGACATCGCCCCAGCCTGAAGGTGGACATAAGCGGACGCTCCGGCTCGGTGCGCCGGAGTGGAATAAGGGATTCCAATTCCACCAAATCCCCCAAATTGACCGCACGGAAGTGGAACACGGGCGGCAATTCCACTTTCGCACCCCTGTTGAGGGTCACGGAAGTAGAATTGGGAGAACGTATTTTTAGGCCAACCAAGTGCCAAACAGAAAGGCGCTCTACACTGATGTGGGCTGGTGAATCCGGGCGGTATTTGCCCAGCTGCATGTAGAATATGACGGACTCTTGACAAAGAGTCTGCTGGTCGGTAACTCTGTTCGGAATGCGAACAAAGTATCACGTCCTGATCGACAGCCTGAAAGGATCTGTCCCGGACGACAAGCCGAGTCCAGATCCCCTCCATGTCCGATTCAAGAGCACTAGGTCTGTCCCACCTGGGAAGCAGCTTGTCGGGTTACTCCGACGGTCCGCCATTGGCGGATCGCGTGATGCACCTCATCTGGCGTGAGCGGCACATCTCACGTGCGGATATCGCGCGACGATTGGGACTATCCAGATCGACGGTAACCGAAATCGTCCGTGATCTTCTCGAGACTGGCTACGTGGTTGCAGTGGGTCAAGGCGAGTCCAGTGGTGGACGCCGGCCGGAAGTGCTGGAATTTCAGGATGATCACCGCCACGTCCTGGGGATTGACATAGGTGCAACGCACGTGTCCGTTGTTCTGATGGACCTGGCGGGTCACGTCTTGGGGTGGAACCATCGAAACCACGGCGTTAGAAACGACCCGGACGGCACCATGGCGCTGATGAAGAGCCTCTGCGAAGAGATGCTCGAGGCCAACGATGTCAGTCACGCAGGACTGATTGCCGTGGGGGTTGGAGCGCCGGGACCGGTGGATGCCGATGCACCGGGTGTAATGTCAAACGTAGTCCTCCCGGGTTGGAAGGACCAAAACGTCGGTGAATCGCTGGGAGGCTGGTTTGGCGTTCGCGCATACATCGAAAACGACGCAAACCTTGGGGCCCTCGCAGAGATGTGGTGGGGTGCAGGCCGCGGGGTCAGGGATTTTATGTACGTCAAGGCCGGTTACGGTGTTGGCGCCGGCTACATCCTGGATGGCCGGGTCTACCGGGGCGGAAGAGGGCTAGCCGGGGAATTTGGTCACATCCCCGCCGACCCCCACGGTCCGGACTGCGTCTGCGGGCTAAAGGGCTGCCTGGTTACACTCATGGGTGGAGAGGCGCTGGAGAATCGGTCTCGCCAATTGCTCCCGGGGTTCCCAGCGAGTTCGCTCGTCCCCGCCACGCTCTCTCTTCAAACCGTACAGGATGCAGCAGTCAGAGGGGACGAACTCGGTCAGCTGGTCATCCGAGAGGCCGCGGGCCACCTTGGACGCGCTCTGGCCGGTTTCGTCAACGTCATGGATCCGCGCATGATCGTTCTGAGCGGCAGCTTGATGCGCGTTCGGCAACTGGTGCTGGACCAAGTTCGGGAGACCGTAAGCACCTGCGTGCTGACGCAGTCCGGCAAGCGCGTTTCAATACTGGGAAGTTCGTTGGGACCGCAGGCCGTCGCCGTGGGCGCCGCTACCCTCGCTTTGGACCACTGGGTTTCCAGACCCGGATTTTATCATTTGCAGCCAAGCGCGGGCACAGGCCGAATCAGCGTCTGACAGGCCGCTCTCTCCACTCCCCATCATTCCACCGATAATGAGTACTTCCACGCACTACGAGACCGCCCCAGAGGACCGGGTATCGTTCGGTCACAAGCTGATCTATGGTTTGGGCGGTTTCGCCAACAACCTGCTCGGCCAGGCAATGGTGGGCATGATGATCGTGCTCAATCTTGGCTTCGGAATGAACCCGGCTTTGGTTGGTCTGCTGGGCGCCTTGCCGCGCCTGACCGACGCGTTGACGGATCCCCTGATGGGATACATCTCCGACAACACCCGGACCAAATGGGGGCGAAGACGCCCGTACATTTTCGTAGGCGCGATTGCCTCGGGCATTCTATTGGCCCTCCTGTGGCAGATGCCGGACGGCAAGACTGAGAACTGGTACTTCGTCTATTTCCTCATAGGCTCGATCATTTTCTATCTGGCCTACACGGTGTTCGCGACCCCGTGGGTGGCCCTTGGATACGAGCTCACGCCTGACTACCACGAGCGGACCCGCTTGATGGGCGTCCAGAATTTCGTCGGACAGCTGGCGTTCGTAGTCGCACCGTGGTTTCTCCTCATCATGACCTACGAGGGGTTCTTTGCCAGCCAGAAGGAAGGTGCCGCCGGGTTGGCCATCATCATCGCCGTCGTAGTGATCGGGATCGGCGTTCTGCCCGCCATCTTCCTAAGGGAGCGATTCTCAGAAACAGCAGAGGAGGCTGCCGCTCGGGAACTGAAGATGCAGGGCCAGGGAATTGTTGGCACCATGGCCGACTTCTTCGGTGGTTTCGCTCTGGTCCTCAAGACAAAGCCCTTTGTGCTGCTTTGCGTGGCGACGTTTCTGGTGTTCAACGGGTTCATGCTAATCTCGTCATTCCAGTTCTACGTCATCATCTACTATGTATTTGGAGGAGACCAACTTGCCGGAGCAACGTGGGCCGGCTTGTCCGGTACCGTCCAGGGAATCGCGCTCTTCGGAGTCGTGGTCATTTCAACCTGGCTGGGGACAAAAGTTGGCAAAAGGAGGGCGTTCTTCGTCACGACAGCGGTCTCGATGGTGGGATACGCCCTCAAATGGGTTTGCTACAACCCTGAAATCCCGTGGCTGATAGTGATCCCGGCTCCCCTCATGGCCTTTGGCCTGGGCGGCCTGTTCACGCTGATGCCATCGATGGTAGCGGACGTCGTCGACCTGGACGAGTTGTCCACGCACGAGCGGCGGGAAGGGATGTACGGCTCCATTTACTGGTGGGTCGTCAAATTGGGTATGGCCGCAGCGCTTGCGGGCGGTGGATACCTGCTGAATGCCACTGGTTTCGACGTCGAACTGGGTGGCGGCCAGGCCGACAGCACCATCTTCCTGCTTCGTGTCTTTGATGCTGGCGTCCCGTTCGTCGCCTCAGCGATAGCGATCTGGGCCGTTGCCAGATTCCCGATTACGGAGGCGCGGGCACACGAAATCCGGGCCGAACTGGAAACGCGGAGAGGAGGGAACGCTCAAGCCCCGGTGACCGCATGATCGTAGAACGCAAAAAGCCCCCGATGCAGTGCACCAGGGGCTTTTCGCGGTCGCGGAGAGGGAGGGATTCGAACCCTCGGTACACGTTACCGCGTACGCAGGTTTAGCAAACCTGTGGTTTCAGCCACTCACCCACCTCTCCGGCGTGGCCTTTGGAAGCCCGTATAATCGGGCACAGGACGGTGTGGTTCCGTCGGTAATGTTTGAATCCTGCGCCAATCCGGTGCGCATTTACGTTTGGAGGCATGAGTCCCGTGATAAAACCCCGAATCCTGCTGCTTACCAGCCTCATCGCGACCGGCTGTTCGAGTCCCGAAACGGGGGCGCCGACAGCGTCCGAAGTTGAGTCCGTACACGTCGTAAAGGACGCCAGTGGAACCCGGCTCATGGTCGATGGGGCGCCTTTCATGATCAACGGCCTGAACTGGGATTACTACCCGATCGGGACCAACTACGAGTACAG
>JBLHLC010000027.1:0-60199 GCA_047619685.1 Rhodothermales bacterium | reverse complement strand
GGAGGGTATTTGAACCTCGCCAAGCAAGGGTCATTTGGCGCCTCGGTGGATCCGAACAATCATTGCAAGTGGTGTGATTTCAGGCGGGTTTGTGGAGACCTCCGAAGCCGAAGAGGAGAGATTCAGGTCAAGCTGGACGGTCTTTCAGAGCCAAACGCCGGCGGCGATGGCCAGCCCGCCTCGCAACCTGCTGAAGCGGCCAAGGGCTGGACGTATGCCGAGAAGTATTTGAGTCGGAAGCGGAAATGAACGAACTGGAATTGAGTGTGGACAAGACCGCTTCTTTACCTCCTGACGAGCCCGCACGAGAGATTATTCGGGGCAGAGAGGGACTTGATCAGCCGATTTCGGCGGATCCAGTCATCGTGTTGGACAAAAACCTGGTGGTGCGAGCCGGCGCAGGGAGCGGGAAGACCCGCTCGCTGGTGGATCGGATGGTGGCGTTGGTTCGAAGCGGGGTACCCGCCCGGCAGATCGCCTCGATTACGTTCACCATCAAGGCGGCGGGGGAGCTACGTGTCCGGTTTGCCGAGGCGCTCGCAGCCCGGATCGAAAAAGTGCAACACCTGTCCGCGGTCTGCACGGACGCAGAAGCCGAGGCGTGGGCGCAAGAGCTCGAGCACCTGCGGGCGGCTGAGCGCCAGATGGAGCATATTTTCGTTGGCACGGTCCACGCATTCTGTGGGCGGCTTCTGCGGGAACGTCCGTTTGAGGCGGGTCTCTCGCCGGACTTTGCCCATGTGGATCCGGGCCTCGTCATCGCCCACCGTCGTCGTTTCTGGGGTGGGTTCGTGGCGCGATCGGCCGCTCGCTGGATAGAACGCTTTGAGGCGGTGGACCTCGATCCCGAGGACCTGTTCGAGTTCTTCTCCAACTGCGCCAACAACGAGGACGTGGGTCTGGACGGCCTCACCCTGCGACCCCCGCTACCGGACCTGCAGCGATCTGTGGACGCGGTCGTGACGTTTGTGACCGAGATCATTGAGCAGACAGCCGGCGTCGACAATGAGGACGATATGCTCCAGAAGGTGCGGGCCATTGACCGCTTCCTTCAACGCCAGACGCTCGATACGCCTCCCGCCAAGGCAAAACTGCTGTCTCAGGCCGCGCGGCTGGGTTCTGCCTCTGTGACCATGAGCAGATGGGGCGCTCGGCAGTCGGACCTATACGTGCTCGCGAAGCAGGTAAAGGAGACCATTGGGGGGTTTGTTCAGGAGCAGGTGGAGCCGGCGCTCGCGGAGTGGCGGGACTACGTCTTCTTTGACGCAGGCCAGTTTGTCCAGGAGGCGGTCACAGAGTACTCAAACACCCGGCGGCGCCGTGGCGAGCAGACGTTTGATGACCTGCTCTGGGGCGCCCGAAGAATGTTGGTGCGCTCCAAGGAGAACCGGGAGCACTTTGCGCGCAAGTTCTCGCACATTCTGGTAGACGAGTTTCAGGACACGGACCCGGTCCAGGCTGAGATCCTGCTCTTTCTGAGTTCCACCAACCGGGACGAGACGAATCCGTGGAAGTGCGAACCGGCACCCGGGTCGCTGTTTATCGTCGGCGACGACAAGCAGTCCATCTACCGCTTCCGGCGGGCGGACGTGGACGTGTTCCACCGTTTTGAGGAGGTTCTCCTGGCCAACGGGGGAGAGTCGATTGCCCTGACCACCAACTTTCGGTCCGATCCCCGGCTGTGCGGCTTTGTGAACAAGGCTTTGATGCCGGCGTTTTCCGATCCGCTCATGCCGCCCGGACAGGCCAAATGGGAAGATCTGGTGGCCTTCAGGTCTTCGCCCAAGGGCGCGCCGGTGCATCCGGTCGTCCGCATCGCCATACCGGAGCAGACGTACAAGAAGCGCGGGGATCTGGTGGGGAAGGAAGCCCCTCTGGTAGCCGCCGCGATCTCGCAGATTGTCAGGAACGGATGTCTGAAGCTGGATGATGGGCGAGAGTCCGCCTTCGACCAGCCGGTTGAATATGGGGACGTGATGGTTCTTTTTCGGACCGCCACCTACATGTCCACCTTCGTGGAGTCCCTGAATGCGCTCGAGATTCCCTATTCCATCTCGGGCGGCAAGACGCTCGGCAAGGTGGAGAGCCTGCGCCTGATTCTGGACCCCCTGGATGCCGTTCTCAAGCAGGATTCCGTCGCGCTTCTGGCTTTCCTGCGGGGGCCTCTCTGCGGCATCAGCGATACCGACCTCATGGACTTCAAGGAGGCGGGCGGATCCCTGAGCATGCCCCTCAGGGAAGGCGGTACCGTTATCCCTGGGGATGCGCTGGCCTCCGGGCTGCTGATGATCAACGACCTCCAGGCAAGGCTCGGAGTCGCGGCACCGGCCAACGCCATTGAAGGGTGGATGCGAGACTACGGCGTGCTCCCGGGACTGGCCGTTCGGGAGGGGGGCGCGGGTCTGGCCGGTTCGCTCATCCGAATACTGGCCCTGGTCAGGGCATGGGACGCGAGCGGTATGACCTGGCCGGAGGTGATCGACGAACTTCACCGGCTCTCGGACGACGACATCGAGGCCGAACAACTGACGCTGGATGCCCTGGAGGGCAAGGCCGTACGGCTGATGACGGTCCATCAGGCCAAGGGACTGGAGGCAAAAGTCGTGATCCTCGCCGACCCACATTGGGCCAGGACGCCTGACAACGATATCTACGTGGATCGATCGGGGCGCGAGGCCACACTGGCGGCCCAGGTCAAGAATGGGCGCGGTGACATCCTGGCCTGGACGCCCAACTGGAAAACGCGGGCGGTCAGAGACATCGAACTGCAACAGGCGGAGGAACTGCGGCTGGCCTACGTAGCCGGAACCCGTGCGGAGCAGCTCCTGCTGATTTCGTACCAGTCCAAGGTGGAGGGCCCTTGGGATCCCTTCGCCAAGGCTATCTGGGAGGCTCCGGCGTTTCTGGGGGGCGATGCACCGGCCGCGGTCAGGCCCATCCCACTCGGCGAGGTAGAGCGCCTGGAGGCTGAGATTCTCGCATTGGAGGAGCAGCGCACGCGCCTTCACGAACCCAGCTACCGGGAATCGACGGCCAGCGAGTGGGGAGGGGAAGGCACCGGGTTCGCGCCGACAGGGGAGGGACGCGGCAAGAGCTTCGGCAATCTGGTGCATCTCTTGTTCGAGTCACTTGTCCAGAACAGGGAGAAGCCCCTGGAGCGAAGCTGGGTGGAGAAAGTGGCCGCGCGCCACGCCGCGGATACCATTCAGACCGCCAACCGGGCCCAACGCGGTGGCGACGCCGCCAGAGCGGCGATGGCCTTCATGGATTCACCGGTGTGGGCATCGCTGGGGCGGGCCGAGTCCGTGTACGCCGAGTTGCCGTACACCTACGCGGATTCGGTCGACGGGGTGGAGACCATCCATTCGGGCAAGATCGACCTGGCCTATCTGCTGAACGGAGTCTGGCACGTGGTGGACTATAAGACCGACGCCATCTCCGGCACCGATCTCGTGGTAAAACACGGCCACCAGGTAATGGAGTACGCCAGCGCGCTCACCTTACTTGCCGGCGCGGAGCAGGTGCACACCGCCATCTGGTCCACACACAACAACGCGCATATTCCGGTTACGGCCGAGGACCTGAGTGCCCTGGCCTTGCTGGCTGAGGCTGAATCGCCGGCAGGTGGGTTGGCCGACGACCCCGCACCGGGAGGCCCCGCGCCCGGAGACTCCGCGCCCGGCGACCCCGGCGCCCTCGGCGCCCTCGGCGACCCCGGCGCCCTCGGCGACCCGGAACTGCCCTTCTAGCGTAGTGCGCCGTAGTTGAGGGAGCTTGTTTGGGCTTGTTCTCTCAAGCAGACGTGAGGACATCGCCCCAGCCTGAAGGTGGACATAAGCGGACGCTCGATGCGCCGGAGTGGAATAAGGGATCCCAAGTCCACCAAATCCCCCTAATTGACCGCACGGAAGTGGAACACGGGCGGCAATTCCACTTTCGCCCCCCTTTTGAGGGTCACGGAAGTAGAATTGGGACAACGTATTCTACTTAGGCCAACGCTTAAGTGCCAAACAGAACGGCGCACTACTCTAAGACAACTGCGACGTGTAGACCCGCCCGAACCGGTCGGTGGCCTGGACCACCACCGAGCCCGAGGCGCCGGTGGTGTCCGCGCGCAGCAGATGCTCGGTCGGCGCAGGCTGCACCCACGTGCGATGGCTAGGCACGTTCGGGCCGTCAAATCGCGCCACAGCCAGCGGGTCCAGGCCAATTCGCGGCTCAAGAACGCCCCGCTGAACGCCGTCCTCCAGCCAGACCACCTCCCACGCCGGATCCCAATCCCAGACGTTGGCCATGATTTCGGTAGGAAACGCCGGATCTGAACCGGCCGCGTAGAGCCTCATTTGCGCGGAACGTGGCAGGTCGGTGCTCTTGTAACGCCAACTCACCTGGGAGCCGGACACCTCGTAGACCGCGTACCCGTTCGGCGTGCCGTCATGGCAGATCTGGTCTGTCCACCACGCGCCGCAGGTGGTGCCCAGGACATGTTCGTGTACACCGCCCTCGAATACGTGCTCGTTTTCGTGGGTGTGGCCGGAGATCAGGTGGGCGTTGAAGGGCTCCAGCATCCGATAGAGCAGTTCCCGGTTGGTCACGGAAGTCGTGATTGAGGCCCCCGAACGCCCGTTCCTGAATTCCTGCTTCGACATGCCCGGAATGTGGAGGAAAACCACCACGGTCCTTCCGGCTTCCACCAGTCCCAGATCTCGCGATAGCCAGGCCACCTGCTCGGCGCCAATATGTCCTATGTATCCGCTGGCGTGCCACATGACGTCATCCAGCACGACGTAATGCACTTCGCCGCGATCGAAGGAATAATACGACGGCCCGAATCTGCGCTCGAAAGTCCTGACGGAGTCCGGGTCGGTGCCGGCATCCTGGTCCAGGTCATGGTTGCCCACGGCCTGAAAGAAGGGAAGCCCCACCTTGCGGACGGCTTCCTCGTAGTCGGGGTAGAGCGAGAGGTCGTCAAACATGATATCGCCCACGGCCAGGCCGAAGGCCGCCCGCCCGCCGAGGTGCTCAACCGTTCGGCGCATATCCGGCACAGACTCGGCATGAAGCCGCGCCATTTCGAATCGCGTTTGCGTCTGGGTGTCGCCAACAGCGAGAAACGCGTGCGAGGCTCCGCCGGCCGGTCCGCGCCCCGGCGTGAGTGCGAAGTCAGCAGCCATCTCGCCTGCCCAGTTGGCTAAAATGGGCTGATAAAACGCGGCCGTGCCTGTAGACGACACCGGGATTTCGTACCCGGCCGGAACCGTCATGAACACAAACCGCTGCCTGTCCGAAGACAAAAGCTCGTAGGTGCCATCCGCCCCGGTGCGGGTCACGTCGTAGCCGTCCGAGAGGGCGACACCAGGTACCGGCCGTCCGCCGGCCGTCAGGCGCCCGCGAATACGCACGGGAGCGCCGAGTCCCGGCAGTCCGGAGGCCGACAAATGGAAAGCCGGGCGATACGGGTCCGCGAGGACCAGGTCCGGCGCCAGCCAGAGGCCGGCACCCGCCGATAAAGCGTGACGCAGGAAGGTTCGTCGGTCGGCCATGGCATTGGGGAGCTGTTGCCTCAAGGAACGGAACCCCTGTGTGTTCGGCAACGGGTTTGCGCTCCCAAGCATGGATCAGCCGGCTTTCTCATCGATCTACCGGCTTCCTGACTCTACTCCCTTGCGTTTCCGCCGGGCTCGGCTAAATTGGCAGTTTCACCCCGTTTTTTACCTAGGGCACAGGTACAATATGGGGTTCAGCCGTCCGTCGCCCTATCCGGAGATACCGCTTTGGCTCGTCCCGTCCGCGCAGGCCTGATTCAGGCTACACTCACAGGAGACCCGTCCTGGTCCGTCGCCAGGATCAAGCAGTCGATGATTGACAAACACGTCACGCTCATCGAGGAGGCTGCCGCAAAAGGGGTCCAGGTCCTGTGTATGCAGGAGATTTTCTATGGACCCTACTTCTGCTGTGAGCAGGACATCAAGTGGTACGACACCACGGAGCGCATCCCGGACGGCCCCACGACCCGTTTGATGCAAGAACTGGCCAAGAAGCATTCGATGGTCCTGGTCGTCCCGATGTATGAGGAGGACCTGACGGGCGTCTACTACAACACGGCGGCGGTTATCGACGCGGACGGAACGTATCTGGGCAAATTCCGGAAGATCCATATCCCGCATTGCCACCCGGGCTTCTGGGAGAAATTCTACTTCCGTCCCGGCAATCTGGGCTATCCCGTTTTCGACACCGCGGTCGGCAAGGTTGGCGTGTACATCTGCTATGACCGGCACTTTCCCGAGGGGTGGCGTGAATTGGGGCTGGGCGGCGCGGAGATCGTGTTCAACCCGTCGGCTACCGTGGCCGGGCTGTCGGAATACCTCTGGAAACTGGAGCAGCCCGCGGCCGCCTGCGCGAACATCTTCTATGTGGGGGCCATCAACCGCCCCGGTACCGAGCCGCCCTGGAATTTCGGTGAGTTCTACGGCAACTCGTATTTCGCCGATCCGCGAGGCCAAATCATTGCGGAAGGCCCGCGGTCAGACGATGCCATCGTGGTGGCGGATCTCGACCTGGATCTGATTCGCGAGGTCAGAAACGTCTGGCAATTCTATCGGGACAGGCGTCCGGACACCTATGAGGCCACGGCCAGAAAATAGGTCGGTACCCAGACCCTGAGGGCGCCCAGACGGGCGCGTTGCCGCCAGAACCCGTTGATCCAGCGTATGAATTCAGTCTCCAATACTCCCAACCGGCAGGATATCGAGGCCAAGGCCCCGGCAACCCCGTCGCCTTCGCTCTACAATGCTGACCTGGCGCCGGTACTGGCACATCAGCGGTCGTGGCGAACCTGGAATATCGCCTCCCTCTGGGTGGGCATGGCGGTCTGTATCCCGACGTACACGCTCGCGGCCGGCCTGATTTCGCAGGGGATGTCCTGGAGCCAGGCCATGATGACGATCATGCTCGGCAATCTGATCGTCCTGGTCCCCATGATTCTGAACGCCCACGCGGGTACCCGCTACGGCATTCCGTTTCCGGTACTTCTCCGGTCTTCATTCGGCACGGTCGGCGCCAATGTGCCCGCCATGATGCGGGCCATGGTGGCCTGCGGCTGGTTCGGCATCCAGACCTGGATTGGCGGTTCGGCCATCTACACGCTCAATTCCGTCATTTTCGGTTTTGAACCCGCGGGTGCGGCCGACATGATTCCCGTGCTCGGCTTGTCTCTGGGCCAATTGGCGAGCTTCCTGGTGTTCTGGTGCATCAACATCGCGGTGATCCTTGCGGGTATCGACACCATCAAGTGGCTGGAAACGCTGGCTGCGCCGTTTCTCATTGCCATTGGCCTCGGCCTCCTGGCCTGGGGAATCAACGCGGGCGGTGGCCTCTCTGTCATTCTGTCGGCAGCCACGGTGGAGGCCGTGCGCGGGAGTGCCTCCAGTGAATTTGACTTCTGGGCCGCGTTCTGGCCGAACCTGACTGCCATGGTCGGATTCTGGGCAACACTGTCGCTCAATATCCCGGACTTTACCCGGTACGCCTTCAGTCAGAAAGACCAGGTGGCGGGGCAGCTCATCGGCCTTCCCGCGACGATGACACTTTTCTCGTTCATCGGGATTGCGGTTACAAGTGCCACGGTGATCGTGTTCGGCGAGGCCATTTGGGACCCGGTGCTCCTTCTGGGGCGCTTCGAGAGCCCCATCGTGGTCGGGTTCGCGCTCTTTGCGCTGACCATCGCCACGCTGTCAACCAACATCGCCGCCAACGTCGTATCCCCGGCGAACGATTTCGCCAATCTGGCCCCCTCGAAGATCACCTTCCGGCGCGGCGCACTGATCACCGGGGTCATCGGAATCCTGATCTTCCCCTGGAAGCTCTACAACGATCTCGGCAACTACATTTTTACCTGGCTCATCGGGTACAGCTCCCTATTGGGGGCCATCGGTGGAATCATGCTGGCCGACTATTACCTGGTGCGACGGGCCCGGCTTTCCATTGACGACCTCTACTCGACGGAAGGCCGCTATTCCTACGGGGGGAGCGGTTTCAATTGGCGCGCTCTGGTGGCTCTGGCCGCGGGGATCGCGCCCAATGTGCCCGGGTTCATCGCACAGGCCTCCGGCGGCTCGGTGGCCGTCCCCGTATTCTTTTCCGAGCTGTACACCTATGCCTGGTTTGTCAGCCTCTTTCTCTCAGGACTCGTATACGTGATCCTGACCCGACTCTATCCAGTACCCGGCCACGACGGCCTTAGCCCTGAGAATGCAGAATGAACGTCTCGACTGGCGTGGCCATGCCGCCATGCAACTACACACCGCCCGCCTACAGCGGTCCATCGCGAGACGAAGTCGCTGCCCTGAGGCAGCGGTACGTGCACCCCTCGCTGTTCATGCTGTACAAAGAGCCCATCATGGTGGTGGATGGCTTCATGCAATGGCTATTCGACGAGAAGGGCGCTCGCTATCTGGACATGCTGGCCGGGATCGTCACGGTGAGTGTGGGTCACAGACACCCCAAGGTGATGGAGGCCATCGCCGAGCAACTCCGTCACATTCAGCATGCGACCACCATTTACCTGCATCCGAACCTCCCGCTGCTGGCGGAGAAAGTGGCGTCCAAGATGCCCGAGGGCCTGGACGTGACCTACTTCGTCAACTCAGGGTCGGAGGCCAATGAATTGGCCGTCAACATGGCCAGGTCGTTTACGGGGAATACGGACATGGTGGCCCTTCGGAACGGGTACCACGGCATGTCTTCCGCGTCGATGGGCCTGACCTCGCACCAAGCATGGAAGCACAACATCCCGAGCGGACACCGCATCCATCACGCCATGTGCCCGGATCCGTACAGGAATCCGTTTGAGGGTACGCGCGCAGAAATAGCCGCAAAGTCCGCGGAAGAGCTTCGGGAGTTGATCCGGTTCACGACGCCGGGCAAGGTCGCGGGGTTCATCGCCGAACCCATTCAGGGAGTGGGAGGAGCCACCTTCGGAGATTCGTCTTACCTGAAGGAGGCCTACGGAATCATTCGCGAGCACGAGGGCCTGTGTATTTCGGACGAGGTACAAACAGGCTTTGGACGCACCGGCGACCACTATTGGGGCTTCCAACACTCGGACGTGGTCCCGGACATTGTGACCATGGCGAAGGGAATCGGTAACGGCATCCCACTGGCAGCCGTGACGACGAGGCGGGAGATCGCGGAGGCGTTCACTAGCCGTCTCCACTTCAATACCTACGGCGGAAACCCGGTCAGCATGGCCGCCGGCCTCGCCGTGATGGACGTGATTGAGGAGGACGGCCTTCAGGAGAACTCCCGCGTGATTGGGGCTCGGCTCATGGAAGGCCTGCGCGCACTGATGGACCGTCATGAATTGATCGGCGACGTCCGCGGACAGGGCCTCATGCTGGGCCTTGAGCTGGTTACCGACAGAGAAACCAAGGCACCGGCCAAGGAAGCCACGGCGCTTGTTCTTGAGGAGTGTCGCGAGCACGGGGTGCTCATCGGAAAGGGCGGTCAGTTCGGCAGCGTGCTGCGCATCAAGCCGCCCATGTGTATCACGGCAGAGGACGCCGACTTCGCCATCGATGTGCTGGATGCGGCGTTTGAAGTAGCAGGAGGGAGGTAGACATGTACGATACCGTCATTCGGAGCGGTCGCCTGGTGACACCGGGCGGCATCATCGAGGCTGACCTGGGCATCCAGGGAGAACGCATCGCAGCCATTGGAAATGACCTTGCGGGCGCAAACACCATAGACGCGGGCGGCCATTTCGTCATTCCCGGCGTGCTGGATGTGCACGTCCACCTGGCGCTGCCGTTCTGCGGCACGACGTCTTCGGACGACTACTACACAGGCACGCGGGCGGGGGCCCGCGGGGGCGTCACCACCCTGATTGATTTCGCCATTCCGTACGAGGGCGATTCGCTGGGTGACGCGGCCGACAATTGGCTCAAGAAGGCCGAAGGCAAGTCGCTCATCGACTACACCTTCCATATCTGCATCACCCGGTGGGACGAACACAAGGATCAGATCGAGGGGATGGTGGATCGCGGATTCACGACCTTCAAGGAGTTCATGATCTATGAGTCGGAGGGCTGGCAGTCCGATGACCGGGCCATGTTCGGTACCCTGGAGAAAATGCGTGATCTGGGGGCGATGCTCCTGGTGCACGCCGAATCCAGTCGTGTGCTGGACGAACTGATCGAGCGGCACCACACGCCAGAACTGATGGCCAAGTATGGCGCGCGTCTCCACCGGATGACGCGGCCCAATTTCATTGAGTCAGAGGCCATTCAGCGGGCAGTCAAGTGGTCGGAGGTCACGGGCGGTCAGCTATACATCGTCCATATGTCAACGGCCGAAGGGACCGAGATCATCAAGGCTGCCAAGGCGCGTGGCGTGCCGGTCCTGGCCGAGACATGCGTCCAATACCTGGTTCTGGATGATTCGGTCTTCGATCGCGAGGACGGGCACCTGTTTGCGTGTTGCCCGCAGTTGAAAAAGCCCGCCGATGTGGTCAGGCTCTGGGAAGGCCTCAAGGACGGCGACGTTTCGGTCGTTTCCACGGACACCTGCACCTTCACTCGGGAGCAGAAGGCCATGTGGGAAGGGGACTGGACCAAGATCCCGATGGGCATGCCGGGCCTGGAGACGTTACTGCCCGTTCTGTATACCCACGGCGTGTTGAAGGGGCGCATCGACATCGAGACCATGTCCCGCAAGCTTTCCACAGACCCTGCCCGCATCATGGGCCTCTATCCCAGAAAGGGTGCCATTCAGGTGGGTGCAGACGCGGACCTGGCCATCATTCACCCGGACAAGAAGTTGACCGTGAATCCGGCAGACATGGAGACGAACGCGGACTGGTCACCCTATGAAGGCTGGGAGCTCGCGGGTTTTGCCCGCACGACCCTGTCCAGGGGAGAAGTCATTGTGGACGACTACCGTGTCGTCGGAGAAGCGGGTCGCGGAAAGTGGCTGTCCAGAGAGTATGCGGGCCTGCAAGCCCGAACACCCAGAGAGGTTGAAGCATGAGTACCCTTGTCGAACAGTCCGTTCTCTCAAATATCATCGGTGGACAGGAAGTTCAGAGTACCACCGACCGGTTTCTGCCCGTCATCGCGCCCGGCGTCGGCAAGGTCATCATCGATGTGCCCCTCTCGCGCGCTTCTGAACTGGATGCCGCGGTGAAGGCGGCCGCGGCGGCGCAGCCAGCATGGGCTGCCATCCCGATGAAGGACAGAGTCCAGGTGCTCTACCGATTCAAGGCATTGATCGAACGCGACCTCGAGCGGTTGTGCGAAGTCGTCACGCTGGAGAACGGCAAGACGATGGCCGAGTCTCGCGGCAGTGTCCTGCGCGCCGTTGAGTGCGTGGAATTTGGTGTCAGCCTGCCGCAGATCGCCACGGGACGCGTGATGGAAGTGAGCGCCGGGGTCGAGTGCCGGACCAGCCGGAAGCCCGTTGGCGTGGTGGCCGGCATCACCCCCTTCAATTTCCCCTTTATGGTCCCGTTATGGATGATTCCCATGGCGATCGGCCTGGGCAACGCCTTCATCCTGAAACCATCGGAGCAGACTCCTTTGAGCGGGATGGAGATTGCCCGATTGCTCAAGGAGGCAGGTTTGCCGGATGGCATTTTCAACGTGGTACACGGAGATCGGGAGATCGTCGAAGCCATCTGTGATCACCCGGGCATCGGTGCCGTCGGTTTCGTGGGCTCGACCCGCGTGGCGAAGCTGGTCTTTTCGCGCGGATCCGCCGCCGGGAAGCGCGTTAGGGCGATGGGTGGAGCCAAGAACCATCTCATCGTGGTCCCGGACGCAGATCCGGAGATGACGGCGGCCAATGTGACCGATTCCGTGACGGGCTGCGCCGGCCAACGCTGCATGGCGGCATCCGTGCTGGTGGCTGTGGGCGATTGCGACCACATCATCGAACGGATTCGGGACAAAATGGCGAGCCTGGTTGGAGGGCGCGATATCGGCGCGATCATCTCGGAAGTGGCCTTCGATCGGATCTCGGGTTACCTGGAGAGAGCAGAAGAAGGTGGTGCCAGCCTGATTCTGGACGGTCGCCAAAACGTAGCCGCTGATGCGCCCGCAGGAGGGCGCTTTCTTGGGGCCTCCATCATCGACCACGCGCAGCCGGACCACGAGGCCTCGTGTGAGGAGATCTTCGGACCCACGCTGACCATCATCCGCTGCGACACGCTGGAGGAGGCGCTGGCCATCGAGAACGCAAATCCGTACGGAAACGCCGCGGCCATCTACACGTCGTCCGGCGGCACCGCCCAGTATTTTGCGGACCATGCCAGCGCGGGCATGATTGGAATCAACATAGGCGTGCCGGTTCCGCGCGAGCCGTTCGCCTTCGGCGGCTGGAATGATTCTGCTTTCGGAGGTGGCGACATCACGGGAGAAACGGCCATCGACTTCTGGAGCAAGGCCAAGAAGGTCACGACGAAGTGGGTGGCCTCTGGCGCCGCAAACTGGATGTCCTGAGAAATGGCTATTCGAAAAACGCATTTGTCGCCGGAGGTGCTGGCGGAGAATTTTGCGGACTTGCACCCGGCCTTTTCGTGGGATCAGGCCGTGGCGGAGGCCGGGCGGTGCCTCTACTGCTACGATGCGCCCTGCACCAGGTCGTGCCCGACGGGCATAGACGTGCCCAGGTTCATCCGGCAGATCCAGCATGACAACGCATTGGGTGCGGCAGAGACCATCCTGGATGAGAACATCTTTGGCGGTTCTTGCGCCAGGGCGTGTCCCACGGAGGTGCTGTGCGAGGGTGCCTGTGTGGACCGGACGCTTCTCAAGGATCCCGTCCAGATTGGGCGACTCCAGCGTTTCGCGACCGACGCTGCCGCCGAGAAGGGTATCCGGTTTTTCGAGGCTGGCCCGGATACGGGGAAGCGGGTAGCGATCGTGGGCAGCGGGCCCGCTGGGCTGAGCTGCGCCTTCGAACTTCGACGTTCAGGTCACGCGGTGACGGTCTTTGAAGCCAGACACGTTCCCGGTGGACTCAATACGCTCGGCCTGGCGCCGTACAAGGTCTCGACGGAGTTCGCATTGAGCGAAATTGAGCCCATTGTGGATATCGGGGTAGACATCCGCCTGGGACATTACGTGGATCGCGATGGCCTGCGCGCTCTCCACGAGGAATACGATGCCCTCATGGTGGCGGTAGGCCTGGGTCCCACCAATGTTCTTGATCTTCCGGGCGCAGACCTGCCGGGAATCGTGGAGGCGCTCGATTTTATCTTTCCGGCCCACACCGCCCCGTTGTCCGAGTGCGAGGTTGGCCAGCACGTGGTAGTGGTCGGGGCGGGGAATACGGCCGTGGATGTGGCCACTCAGGCCGTTCGGCTGGGTGCGGCGTCCGTGACGATTGCCTACCGGCGCGGTCCCGAGAGCATGTCTGCGTTCGCGTACGAATACGACCTTGCCAAGAGCGATGGCGTGGCCTTCGAGTGGTTCGTGAGGCCAACAGCGTTCCTGGGCGATGGTGAGGTCAACGCCCTGAGGGTGCAGCCCGTCACGCCCGGAGTTCTCAGCGACAACGGGCCAGAGCGCGACATCCCGTGTGACATGGTCATCATGGCGCTGGGCCAAAGCCGCATTCTGGAGGACCTTGGTCCCCTGGGCGAAGGTGTGTTCCTGGGCGGTGACTGCGTCAGCGGCGGGGCCGAGATCGTGGACGCAGTCCAGGATGGAAAAGTCGCCGCCCGCAAGATTGACCAGTATCTGAACGCATGAAGAAGCCAGACATCACTGCCAATGTAGCCGGGATCAAGAGTCCCAATCCGTTCTGGCTGGCATCCGCGCCGCCAACGAATTCGGCGTACCAGGTCCGCCGCGCGTTCGAGGCGGGGTGGGGTGGGGTGGTATGGAAGACCCTCGGGCACGACCCGGCCGCGGTTAATGTCAGTTCCCGGTACGGGGCCGTGGACTACGACGGCCGTAAAATGATGGGCTTCAACAACATCGAGCTCATCACCGACCGCTCCCTGGAGGACAACCTCAGGGAGATCCGCGACATCAAACGGGAATTCCCAGATCATGCGGTGCTGGTCAGCCTGATGGTGGAGTCCAACCGCGAGGCGTGGCACGATATCATCAAACGCGTCGAAGACACGGGCTGCGATGGGCTGGAATTGAACTTCGGATGCCCGCACGGGATGAGTGAGCGGGGCATGGGCTCGGCTGTCGGGCAGGTGCCTGAGTACACCCAAATGGTGACCGAGTGGGCCAAAGAGGTGGCGCGGACCCCTGTCTTCGTAAAACTCACGCCCAATGTGACCGACGTAAGGGGTCCGGGCCGTGCCGCAAAGCAGGCCAACGCCGACGCCATATCCCTCATCAACACGATCAACTCCATTATCGGGGTTGACCTGGACACCCTGGCGCCGCAGCCGCAGGTTGCCGGTCGTGGGTCTCACGGGGGGTATTGTGGCCCTGCCGTCAAGCCCATCGCCCTCAACATGGTGCACCAAATTGCTTCCGATCCGGACATCGGACTGCCAGTCTCGGGCATCGGAGGGATACAGACGTGGCAGGACGCGGTGGAGTTCATGCTCCTGGGCGCGCAGAGCGTGCAGGTCTGTACCGCTGCCATGCACTACGGCTTCCGGATAGTGGAGCAGTTGGAGTCCGGACTCGTGAATTGGATGCGCGAGAAGGGATTCGAGAAGCTGGACGATTTTGTGGGCGCGAGCATTCCGCGGGTTGGCAACTGGAATCAGCTGGACCTGTCCTACAAGGTGGTCGCGGACATTGATCAGGATGCGTGTATCCACTGCGGGCTGTGCTACATAGCCTGCGAGGATGGGGCGCATCAATCCATCGAGATGACGCAGATTTCGGAGGCGGATTTCCTCTCAGGAGGCGCCGGTGACACCGCAATTCTTCAGTCCGGACGCAAGACCGTTGTGGCAGGCGCCGGACAGGGGTACGTCAATCGGTATGAGATCAAGAAGGACACCTGTGTCGGCTGCAATCTGTGCTCCCTGGTGTGCCCCGTGAACGCCTGCATCAGCATGCGGGAGGTGGACTCAGGACTTCCCAGTATGAACTGGTCCGAGTACCAGGACAAATTGAGCAGAGGAGAGGTGAGCCCAATTCTGCCGCCGGGGCACGTCTAGAGGGTCGCCGAACAAGCAGCGCGCGCCACTAGCCTTGCCAGATTCCCCAGCCCTCTGACCGCAGGCGCTCAGCCAGGTACTCCTCAATCTCGACGGCGTCCTTCCGGGACGGAATCGGATTGTACCTGGTCACCAACTCCGGGATAACGCGGACGCCAAATTCGCGCGCGAAGCGGTTTGCCTTGTATCCCGCCTTGTGTTGGTCGAATCGCACGTCTGGCGGGCGCACCGAACTTCCCACGTAGGCACACCGCTTACCCGGCCTGTATTGCGGATTCCGCTTGCGAAAGGCCGCGCGTTCAAGCACGCCGAGGTCCAGTTCGACAACATATACGTGGAAGGAGCGGGGCAACTCGGGGGTCTCAGGGGTGGTTTGGGCGCAATTCTTTCACGTTTACGAAAGAAAAACTAGGATTTGCGAACGCGAACCCTTTTTATTACAGATTGTTAGCAAGGATGTCCGTGCTTCTTATTCCGATGTTCGGGCCGATGTACACCCGCAAGCGGAGCGAGCCAGAACCCGCTCCTTTGCACATTTGAGAAAACGCCGTGGGACCGCTGATCACGGGCGTTGTTGTTGTCCTCCTGTTTTCTATTTCGCCGATTCGGTCGGTGAATGGTTTGTTATGTCTGGGCGTGGTTATGGGCGGTTTTGTAGCCGGGACCCTGCAGGCCAAGGCAAACGGAAACAGGCTCGAATCTACCCGAGGCCTCCTGCTTGGCGCCAAGGTCGGGCTTTTGTCTGCTCTTGTCGTGATCGCGTTTGACCTCGTCGTGTCCTACGTCCCGTGGCCGGGTGGCCAGATGGCGGGTGTCGATTACCTGGATCCGATACCCAAGTACATCTACGTGACCATTTACGGCATCTACGACGGATTGCTGGATCTCGCAGCCCGCGGCGAGCCTGATGGACTGGAGTGGCCGGGCAGGATCGCCCGATATGCCATCCTTCTCACCAGCACATTTCTGTTTGCAGGATTCGGAGGGGGAGTCGCCGCTTCGAGTTTTGTAAATCAGCCCAGCATTGGAGAGGAGCCCGAGCGCCTTCCTGTGACTCCGATGTCCTCGAGCTACATGCGCTACCACTCCACGCCGGCTGTCGTATTCCAGCCCGCCCGTGAGGCCGAGATATTTGTGCCCCCGGATGTGGCCAGGCCGGCAGCCGCAGCGGCTACGGGGACCTACGGCGCGGCGCAGTACGCGCAGCCTCAGCCGACGCAGTACGCGCAGCCTCAGCCGACGCAGTACGCCCAGCCCCAGCCGGTGGCCCCTGGCCCCCCCCGGCCAACCGCCCCCTTCCCGCCGCAGCCCTATTTCGATGAGGCGGCACAGACAGCGAACGCCGCAAGACCCCGGGCGAAGATCTCGGTGGAACCTCCTCGTGCCACTCCGGGCGAAATCGTAACGCAGTCCGGTTCGTGAGCGGTAGGCAATCGTCTGTTCTGGCCGCGCTGGCCCTCGCGCTTTTGGTAGTTGCAGCGGGGTGCGAAACGCCTCTGCCTGAATCCGGAGTAGCGCTCGCGCTTGCCGAGCATCGCGCCGCTACAATTACGGAGGTGGAGTACGATCTGACCTTGGGAGTACCCGAGGATCGGACCCGGCCCATCGGCGGCCAAATGGCGGTCTCTTTCAGCCATACGGGACTCTCCGAGGTGGTTCTGGACTTCGTCCCCGACACGGCGACCCGCGTCCGGGTGAATGGCGCGGAGGCGAGCTTTCGCCATGTGAACGAGCATCTGGTAATTCCGCTGCCCCCGCCCCCCCCAGGATCCGCTTCGCGCAGGGATTCGGTTGTGATTGACTTCGAGGCCGGAGACGCGTCCCTGAATCGAAACGACGGGTACCTGTATGCACTTTTTGTCCCGGACAGGGCAAGGATGGCGGTGCCCGTATTCGACCAGCCGAATATGAAGGCGCGCTGGCTTCTGACGTTGGACATACCGCAGGATTGGGTGGCCGTCTCAAATGGCTCCGGAAAGCGGGAAGAGCACACGGCCTCGGGGGAATCCGTCGCGCGATACACATTCTCACCCACCGACCCGATCTCCAGCTACCTCTTCTCCTTCGCCGCCGGACGGTTTGAAGCGGTTACCGCCGAGCGCGACGGGCGTCCGATGACGATGTACCATCGGGAGTCCGATGCCGCAAAGGTCGAGCGGAACGCGGAGGCCATCTTCGACCTCCACGGCAAGGCCCTGAGCTGGCTGGAAGACTATACCGGGGTGTCCTACCCCTTCGAGAAATTCGATTTCGTCCTCATTCCGTCCTTCCAGTTTGGAGGGATGGAGCATCCCGGAGCGGTGCTCTACCGATCCAGCAGCCTGATGTTGGACGAGAATCCTCCCCAGGGTAGACTTCTGGGGCGCGCAAGCCTGATTTCGCACGAGACCGCGCACATGTGGTTTGGCGACCTCGTGACCATGGATTGGTTCAACGACGTCTGGACCAAGGAAGTCTTCGCCAACTTCATGGCAGCCAAGATTGTGCGGCCGTCCTTCCCCGAGGTGGACCACGACCTCCGCTTTCTGCTCGCGCACTACCCTTCTGCCTACGGTGTGGATCGCACGCCCGGCGCAAACCCCATTCGGCAGGACCTCCAGAACCTGAACGAGGCCGGCGCCCTGTACGGAGCGATCATCTATCAGAAGGCGCCCATCGTGATGCGCAAGCTGGAGAGCCTTGTCGGGCCCGCGGCGTTCCGGGGCGGGCTTCAGGAGTATCTGAACACCTTCGCCTTTGGCAATGCCACCTGGCCGGACCTGATTTCCATTCTGGATGCCAGGTCGGACCATGACTTAGCCGTCTGGAGCGAGTCGTGGGTAAACGAGCCGGGGAGGCCGGAGATCTTCATGCGGGTCGTCGAAGACCGCCTGGTGGTAGCCGAAACCGACACCTGGGGCGCTGGCCGAACCTGGCCTCAAGAACACATAGCACTGATTGGCGGACCGGATGGAGCACCAATCAGGGCCGTTTCCGGTGATCTGCTTCCGGCAGGTAGCACGTTCATCCTTCCGAATGCGGACGGCATCGGTTACGGCGCGTACAGATTGGATCGCGATCGGCTGCTTCTCCTCCTGGAGGAGGCCTCCAGGCTTGAGGATCCCGTCAATCGCGGGGCCGCCTGGCTGACGTTATGGGAGGCTGTCTTGGCGGGGGATCTGGAGCCGGACGCGTTTATCGGGTCGGCGATGGATGCCGTCGCGACCGAACCAGTCGAATTGATTCGCCAGCGCGTGGCCGGCAACCTGAGGACCGCCTATTGGAGGTTCCTGCTGCCGGACAAGCGGCTGCGCCTTGCTCCACGGCTGGAGGGGGTCTTTCTGGCAGCGCTTGAGGGCACGGACGCTCCCGGTGAGCGGCATAGCCACTTCGAGTCCTGGATCGATGTCGTGCAGTCCGAAGAGGGCGTTGCGCGGCTCCAGCGAATCTGGAGCGGAGAAGAGGCCATCGCGAATCTATCGCTGTCTGAATGGGACTTCGCTCAGATGGCGCTTGAACTGGCCGTGAGGGACGTGCGGGGTGCGGACTCCCTGCTGGCCCAACAGGTGACTCGGATGGAAGACCCGGACCGCAAGGCGCGTCTGGAGGCGATTCTCCCCGCGGTAGCTTCCGCTGCCAGCGAGCGGAATAAGTTTTTTGAGTCTCTGGCGTCGGTTGAAAACCGGGCGAATGAGTCGCGGGTGTTGGACGGCGTGGCATACCTGAACCACCCGCTCCGCGCCAGAAGTGCGGAGAAGTACCTGCGCCCGGCGCTGGATCTGGCGCTGGAGATACAGACCACGGGGGACATCTTCTTCCCGACGCGCTGGTTGGCCGCCACACTCGGGGGACACCAGACGGCGTCTGCCGCCGCCATAACCAGTGCCTTCATAGACGGGCTTCCGGTCGACTACCCACAGAAGTTGCGGGGAAAAATTCTACAGTCGGCTGACGGACTCTTCGGGGCATCGCGGCTTGCTCAGAACTAGTTAATAGCCGTTATTGCAATAGGGGTCCGTCGCACCGGAATCGTGTTCCCCAACCCTGCCGCTTCAATTGGCCTGTAGGAGGGAGAAGTATGGAAATTCATCCTCCCCATGGACGTCGCCCGGAAGGCACCTTCAACAAAGGAAGGGCCCGGCCGGCTATCCGGTCGAGCCCTTGTATGGCTCCGGGGCACCACCCACTAGCTTCCCGGAGGTAGGTCTGCAGGAAGGAGGTTCACTACGCGACCTAATTTCGAACACATGGTATCAGAAGTCAGGCGGCAACTCCCCCCTCCAACGAAGCGTAATTGTGGAGGCCATTGTCCAGCGGTACCCAACTGCGTCTCAAGTGCGTCGTGACGGCGCGGGCAGCGGCGGCGAAGTCTCCACGACCACACACCGGCACTCGAGCAGCCTGTACGCGGGAATCCCGACGTAGGGCACCGCAATCCGCACGGGGCGTCCACAGGGCGGCCACACCCAACCCGGCGCTGGCGACCATACCGATCCCCAACGCAGCGGCCGCGGGTTCGGTGGCCGAGAGTACGACGCCCGTCGCCGATGACGAACGTCCGATAATCTTCAGCATGGATCGTACGTCCTGGCGCCAGAGCGTGCCACAAAGTTCAATCACTACCACGTCTGGTGTGTAGCCCGCGATATCCGTCATCTGAACCGAGAACAGTTTGGCCAGCTCTCGCGGGTCGCAGGTACGGGTTGAAACATACCCATAGTCCGACAGATCTCCCGCAGAGATCCAATTGCAGCTCTCCCGGAAAATCGTCCGCCTGGCCCCGGTAAGTCTGGTGACGGCCACCCGAAGGCCGCGCGCAGCCAGGCAATCGGCCATCCGTGCTGAGAGCAAGTGTTCGCGGCTGGTACTGTTGGCCCCAACTACGGCGATTATGGGAGGAAGCGTCGTAGCCTCGCCACTATTCGAACGGGAATGGGTACCCTCGAGTAGAAACCCTCGGTTGGGCTCTGGAGATCGATCTCTCCCGTAGACGGGGGTCGGTTTGCTTTCTGGTCTTCTTCTTGGAGCCGGCCGTTGTTCGGTGCTGCAGATAACAGTTCGCGAGTATGACTCGTGCACTGCCACAAAACCGTTGACCGCGGGGTGGGGGTCCGCGTCGAACATATCAGTGGTAAGGGAGGTGAAACACAGGGATACACCCAAACCCGCTGCGAACTCTGTGCCATAAAGCAGGATTGACCGAAATCAGGCTTTTTTCGGCGATTCAAGATAATCGGCCAACCAAACGATGTGTCACAGTGTCTCGGGACGCGCACGAGTGAAACACAGCCGTGTCGCAATCCTACTCGATTTCCGCATCCGCCAGGCGACGGTACAGGGTTGCCCGGCTGATCCCGAGTAACTCCGCCGCGGCCTTCCGATTCCCGTTCGTGTGGTTCAGGGCCGCCACGAGCCGCTCGCGGGTGTTGTTGCTGTTCAGAGCGGGGACTTCTACGTTCGCACTCCTCAGCTCGGGCGGCACGTCCTCCGACTGGATGACGGACCCGGTAGATCTGATGACAGAATACTCGACGGCGTTTCTGAGTTCGCGGACATTCCCGGGCCACGGATAGTCAATAAAGCCGCGCATCACAGACGAGCCAATGCCGGTCACATCTTTTCCAATTCGCGTCGAGAACTTGGACAGGAAGTTCTGGACCAGGATCGGAATATCGCCCTTTCGCTCCCTGAGTGGGGGGAGGTCAATGCGCGCTACGCGAATACGGTACAGGAGATCAGCTCTGAACCGACCCGCCTCTACTTCCTCCAAAAGGCTGCGGTGTGACGCCGCCACAATGCGGACATCAACCGGACGCGGATGCGTCTCTCCGATACGGGTCACGCTGCGCTCTTCCAGAACCCGGAGCAGGTTTACCTGGACGTCCAGCGGGATATCTCCAATCTCATCCAGGAAGAGGGTACCGCGGGTTGCCGCACCGAAGAAACCTCGTTCGTCACTGAGCGCCCCCGTAAACGATCCTTTCTTGTGACCAAAGAGCTGACTCGCCGCAAGCGATTCCGTCAACGCGGCGCAGTTCACGGCGATGAACGGTCCCTTGGATCTGCGGCTTGTGCGGTGGATGGCCCGGGCCACAAGTTCCTTTCCTGTCCCGGTTTCACCCTCAATCAGTACCGTCGTGTCCAGACCCGCGACGGAATCGATCTGGCGGAACAAGTCCAGCATCGGCAAACTCTCGCCAATGAGGTCGTGGTATTGAGAGTCTTCGTTCAGTTGGCGGCGAAGATCATGTACCTCCGTCACGTCGTAGAAGACAAAAATCCGGCGGAGTCGATTCCTCGGGTCTCTCTGGACTTCCACTTCCATGAAAAAGGATCGGCCGTTTCGATGCCGGACCGTCGCCGAGACCTTCTCGGACGGCGCAGGTTCGGCGGATGACGCGATGTCCTTGAGCGACTGCAGCGTCGCCTCTCCAAGTGGCAAGACGTCGTACCACATCTGGCCCCTTGCCTTTTCCTCCACAAGACCCAGCAGGTGAGAGGCGATGCGACTGATAAAGGTTATCCGGCCCGCTTCGTCTGTCATGGCCGTGCCGACCCGGAGCCCGTCCAGGATCTCCTGGAGGTCGTCGTGGCTCTTCTGCAGGTCGTGCAGCCGCTCGTGGCGGTTCAGCGCGACCTCGATCATGGCGCGGAGTTCGCGCTCCTTGAACGGCTTGAGGATGTACCCAAAGGCGCCGCATTCCTTGGCGCGGGAGATGGTCTCTTCGTCGCCAAACGCCGTAAGGAAAATCACCGGGACATCGTGTTCGCGACGAATGGCACGAAAGGCATCAATCCCGTCGATCTCACCCTCCAACCTGACGTCCATCATGAGGAGGTCCGGGCGCAGCTCCAATGCGCGCTCGATGGCCTTCTCTCCGGACGAAACAAGGTCAACCACCTCGTACCCGAGCTGCTCCAGGTGGAATTGGAGCTCGAGAGCAGTGAAGACCTCGTCCTCGGCAATCATGACACGGTTGCGCATCGTCATACTGTCGCTTCCTCTCGAGGGGCAAAAAGTGATGCGGAAAGGTCACCTACAGGGAAGCGTACCTCGCAGCGAGTGCCTCCGATTGGTCTCCTTTCGATGACCAATTCGCCATGAAGCCTGGTCACCAGCGCGGCTACCAGCTTTAGTCCCAGGCCTTCTCGACCCGCCCAGGGGTATTCCCCGGGGATGCCTGAGCCGTCGTCTTCAACTGTCAATACTCCCGCTGCGCCATTGCGCACGAAATCGACAGAAATAGTGCCGTTCCTCCTGTCTTCGAACGCATGGCGCAGTGCGTTCGTCACAAACTCGGTCACAATAAGGCCGCACGGAATCGCCTTGTCAACGTCCATGTCGCCAGTTCCCACGTTGACAAAAAGCTCGACCTTCTGATCGCTCCCTTCGTGTGATCGAACCAGCTGGTCTGCCAACCCACTCAAGTAATCAACGAAATCGAAGGCCGCCATGTCCTTTGCCTTGTAAAGACGTTCGTGGACCATGGAGAACGAGTAGATCCGATTTCGGCATTCCTGAAACAGCTGTTTGACGCCAGGATCCTGAACCTCCTGCGATTGAAGTTGGAGCAGACTCGATATCATCTGCAGGTTGTTCTTGACTCGGTGGTGTACTTCCCGAAGGAGCACGTCCTTTTCGCGGAGGGAAAGGCGGAGGGCGTCAGATTGGGCTTGAACCTGGTCTTTGGCGGTCATGACGTCTCGCGTCCGATCTTCCACCATTCGTTCCAACTCCTCCCGCTGCCCAGTCAGTTGCCGCGTTCTGAAATGGATTGCCCAGGCCCCAAGGAGAAAGCCAACTGAAGCCACGAGCATCCAGAACCAACCGGTCTGGTAGACATAGGGCTTCAGACGGAAGGGGATAGAGGCGCCGTCTTCGTTCCATAAGCCGTCGCTATTCGCAGCGGAAACCTGAAAAACGTATTCGCCCGGCTTGAGGAAGGTGTAGGTGGCCGTGTTGCCGGCCATGGCTTTCGTCCACTCTTTGTCGCCCTCCAATTTGTAGTGATACGTGACGGCGGCCGCGTCGATCAGACTGAGAGCGGAGAATTTGAACTCAACCCGGCGTGTCCCCGGCTCGAGGATGAGATCCGAGACGAGCGGAAGAGCGATGCCGTTTGCCTCGATGCGCTCGATGACAACCGGTGGAGGGACCAGGTTGGGCCTGAGGTCTGAGGGGTCGACAACGGCGACGCCAGCAACTGTGGGAAACCAGAGTCGCCCATCGGCGCTTTTCCAGCCCGCAGGGTGTGCGCCGCCATTTATTTCGGTTGACCGGAGGCCGTCATGTGTTCCGAAGGACTCATGGGGGATGGTGGGCAGGCGTCCCGCGGCATACGCGTGAATCGCCTCTTTTTTGACGCGGGTCACACCACGGTTGGAGCCCATCCACAAACTCCCCAGGTCGTCCTCTAGAATCTGAAACACGGTGCGGTCAAACAGTCCGTCCCGCACAGAGAAGGTCTGCACGCGGCCGTCCATAAGCGTGCTCAGGCCGCCCTCGATGGTGCCTATCCAAAGCACACCGTCGTCATCGTAGTGGAGTGCGCTGATAATGTCCGTTCCCAGGCCGTCCTCAACCGTGAAGGTCCTGGTGCTTCCATCTGCGGCAAACTCCGTGAGGCCGCCGCCATAGGTCCCCACCCAGATCGTTCCCTGAGAATCGTCCTCGATCTCCACGATGGAATTGGAGCCTAGCCCGTCATCTACCGTGAGAACTCTGGTCCCGTTTTCGGTGACGTGGGCGAGGCCCTCATCCGTCCCGACCCACAGGTCTCCGGACCCGTCCAGGTGGAGGGCGTAGATGGACCTGGAGGGGAGGCCCATGATGCGGCTGGAACCCCGTTCCGTCAACTTCTGCACGCCCGCGTCGATGGAGGCCACCCACAACGTGCCCTGATCGTTCCCGAGGACGCCCGTGATGTTCATCGAGGGCAGATTCGGGTAGACCGAAAGGGCCTCCAGATGGCTTGGATCAACGCGGCTGAGGCCGCCGCCGAAGGTGCCAGCCAGAATGGACCCATCGTTTGCTTCAAAGAGCGTCGTAACGTTCTCCTCCCTCAAACCCGAAGAAGCGTCTATGGTCGTGAATGCCCCGTCCCGAAGCCGCAAGAGGCCAGCAGCCTGGGTTCCGACCCACAGACTGCCCTCCTTGTCCTCGTAAATGGCCAAGACCCGGCCTCCGGGGAGTTTCTTGGTGTAGGTGTCGGCCTGACCGTCGGAGATGCGGACCAGGCCCATTGGGTCCAGCCCGAGCCAAAGGCTCTCGCTTGAGTCCAGGACCATGCTGAAGACCGTCTCCTTGGGAATTCCGTCGAGGTGTGTCAGTACCACAGGGGGCGTCCCGAACTCAACCCGAAATACCGGGCCAGGTCGGCTGGCCACAACCAGGCCGCCCTTCGCATCCGAGGCCATCGCAGATACGGAGAGGGTCTCTGTGCCGGCCACGAGTTCGAGCCGCTCCGAACCGATCACAAAAATGCCGGCGTCCGTACCGACCCACGTTCGACCGTCGTCCAGAACAATGGCCTGGACCTCCTCAAATTCGCTTGGGTCCACTGGGACAACAGGATTGCAGGCTGAAAGCGAGCAGCGATACAGGCCCGAAGTCCAGGTCCCCACAAGCATGCTGCCATCCGCAGCCCGCGAGATCGCGCCGACATATGTCCTTTCCGGCAGCAGAGGCAGGGGCGTGGCCTCAAGTCCAGTCACCAGGACCAGCCCATCGTGGGTTCCGACCCAGAGGTGTCCATCCGCGTCTTCCCCCAGACTGAGAATCGCAGTAGAACTGAAAGCCTTGTCCGCTTCGTAGGACGTGAAGTCGAGGCCGTTAAACCGGACCAGGCCAGACTGTGTGCCCAGCCACAGATACCCGTCCGTCGTTTGGTGGATCGCTCGAACGGCACTCTGGGGTAGTCCCTCAGCGCTGGACCAGGCATCAACGACGAATTGGTCGATTGATTTATCTGGATCAAGCGAGAGTGTACTCGAGTCCGCTGCTCCAAGCGAGACAAGAGCGCCGATGAGGAGAGGAATAAACATATAATGAATCCTTTGAGGCTTAACCGCCATTCAAAAACCTTACCGCTCCGGGCGGAACCTCAGGTTCATTTAGGCGACACGACACAAAATGTTGCCCGATCCTTGTCAATATTCGCAATAAGTCTTTATAAAACAATGCTCTGCGGGTGTGGAAAAACTCTTCCGGCCCCGATCCGGGTTTTGAAATGGCATTGAGTTTGTACATAATGGCAGGCTTCCTCTCCTCAACCAGCCCCACCTTTGGAATGAGATACTGTTATCAATTTGTCGCGATTGGCGTCGCGACGATCGCTCTTTCCGGTTGTCTTGATCCCATCGCCTCCCCTGAGTTTGAGCCGTTTACGCTAGAAGAACAGGTCCTGGGCGACGCGAAGCTGATCAACGGGCAGCTGCTCGGCCAGACCGCGCTCCGGACCGAGGCCGGAAAGGACGATCCGGACGAAATTCGGATCATTATCACGTTTATGGACCCCCTCGGGGACGCTCACGGGTTTCTCGAGCGCCACGGCTTCCTGGAGAGGCATGGGTTCCTGGAGAGACATAATCTGGCTGGCCAGACGACCGAACTCTCGGCGGCGGTCAAGTTTGACAAAGCGGGGATTCAAGAAAGATTTGGGCTGTCAAAGGACGACGATATCGTTATGCCCGCGCTCACGTACCTGCTCGCGCAGCCCGAACTCGCGCAAATTGAGCCGGATTTGAGGGTTCAGTCAGAAAGTGTGGTGATGAGCCCGGCGGGCGACAATCAGACGACTCCCTGGAGCATTCCGTACGTAGGGGCTCCAATCCTCGGTTTAGACTATTCCAACATTGAGCTCTATGTCTTGGATACGAGAGTAAATGAGGATGACGTCAATCTGGTGGAAGAAATTGAGTTCACAGAGAAAATGGGGAAAGACCAATTCACCCATGGCTACCACATCGCCGGCACGGCAGGGGCGGAGGACAACGACACGGGTGTGGTTGGTGTAGCACCTGGAGTGCCCGTCCATAACATGGTGGTGCTCAACAAGTACGGGATGACCAGCATGTCAATTGCTATCGATGCCGTCAACACCATCATCGAGCGAAAGCAGGCGAACAGAACCAAGGACATGATCATGTCCGTCAGTTTCGGCGCGTACATCGGAGGGCCTTGGAAAACAGCCCTCGATGAAGCGTTGACGCATGCCGCCAACGAAGGCGTGATTGTAGTCGTGTCCTCTGGAAATGACGGTTTGGAGGCCGCAAACGTAACCCCGGCGCATGCGGAGGGCGTGATCACCGTGGGATCGCACGGCCCGGCCGGCAAGCACTCCTGGTTCTCCAATTACGGGTCAACGGTAGACATTCTGGCTCCCGGAGAAGACATCCTTTCGCTTGGTCGGATTTCACGGAAGAAAATCGAGCTTCTGGTGGGATCGGGTACGTCGTTTGCAGTGCCACATGTAACTGGAGCGTTGGCCGCAGTTTTGGCGGTAACTCCGGGCATGGGTGCTGAGCAGGCCCTGTCCCAGATTTCTTCCGAAGCATGTATCACCAGCGCTCCAGCCAACACAACCGCTATGTGTGTCAACCTAGAGCAAATCACAGGTAGCGATTGAAGTGTCTCACGTGAGACATGTGTGAGACACGGGTGAGACACCGGAACTGTCTCAGGTCCGGGTTTGACGGATTGATCCGGGATCGGAAGAGGGGTCCGATTCCAGGTTTCTGTCTGACCTCGAAAACGCCGTCCTGCATTCGCAAGGCGGCGTTTTCTTTTTGGACCATCCGGGACTGAGGAAAACCCATCGACATTGATCTTTCGGGGTATGACATTTAGGTGGCACCCGTAGCCCCTAGGTTACCTTTTCGGAAACCGTCACCGTAAAGGGCATCGAAGGCATGGGGTCAGCAGACTGGATAGTATGGGGCATTGGGGGCATCCTTATGGGAGGGCTGCTGACTTGGCTATTCCTGCGGGCCTCGGCAACGCGCGTTGGCACAATTCTGAACGAGCGCACCGAGCAGGCGGCGTACCTGCGTTCCCAGTTGGAGACCGTGCGCGACACCAATACAGATCTCGACCGGGCCTTGACGGCAGAACGAACCGCACGAAATGTGGAGCGTCGGGCGGACCAGGAAAAGATCGACACGCTTCGCCAAGCCCAGGATCAATGGATCAAGGAGATGGACGCCCTGTCCCGGCGGGCTCTGGACCAGAACAACAAGTCGTTTCTGGAATTGGCAAAAAGTCAGTTCGGACACCTGGTATCCCAGGCGGATGAGCGGACTGAACAAGGCCGTCTCAAAATGCAGCAGCTGGTTCAGCCTCTTGGCAAGTCACTCGAGGCCGTCCAGAGTCACATCGCGGCCGTGGAAAAGGACCGTGCGGAGGCGTACGTCGCACTCACGGAACAGGTCAAAAGCCTTTCGGCCTCGCAGGCCAATCTCCAGAAGGAGACTGCGAATCTGGTGAACGCGCTTCGGAAACCGGCTGTCAGAGGTCGTTGGGGAGAGATTCAGCTCCGCAGGGTAGTGGAGCTTGCCGGCATGGTCAGCTACTGCGATTTCGATGAACAACCGACCGTTCAAACGGACGATGGGCGGATCCGACCGGATCTCATCGTCCGTCTACCGGCAGATCGCATCATCGTGGTAGACGCCAAGGTCCCGCTTGAGGCCTACCTGGAGGGCATTGAGACGGAGGACCCGGATGCGAAGGCATTCCAGGCAGGCCGCCACGTGTCCCAGTTGAAGGAGCACATCCGGAAGCTCGGTGCCAAAGCCTACTTCGATCAGTTCGACAGCACCCCGGATATGGTCGTGCTTTTTCTGCCCGGCGAGTCATTCTACTACGCGGCGCTTCAGACAGACCCGACGCTCTTCGAATACGGGATCAACAACAATGTGATCGTCGCGACTCCCATGACGCTCATCGCGCTCCTGCGTGCCGTCGCGTATGGTTGGAAGCAGGAGCAGGTCGCAGAGAGCGCCCGCAAGATCAGCTCGTTGGGTCAGGAATTGTACGATCGAATCTGCGTCATGGCCGAGCATTTTGCACGAGTTGGGTCTGGCCTTAACACGGCCGTCGGCAACTACAACAAGGCCGCAGGGACGCTGGAATCCCGTGTGTTGGTGTCCGCTCGCAGGTTCAAGGACCTTGGCAGTGGCTCCTCAAAGGAGGTGATCGCGGTTGAGCCGGTCGATGCGGTACCGCGGCGACTGTCCGCGGTAGAACTCCTGACGCCGCCCCAGCTTCAACTGGAGGGATTGGGAGGAGACGGCGGTGACGGAGACGCGGGCTCCGGCCCTATGGTCTGAGGATCCTCTGTCGATACTCCGGGGGTATGTGATGCCTTTTCGATGCACAAGCCGACAAGCCCCTTATTTCTGATTCTGGTTCCAGTAGTCGCCGCCCTTCTGCTGGCCGCCACCTACCGGTCCACAGACCTGCCCCGGGCACAGAGTGACCTCTTTGCGGCCTCCGGGAATTGCGCAAGCTGCCACCTTCCCGACAAACCGGAAGAGCCCGCACTGCGTGATGCCGACGGACACGACATTTCCCCGCCTACATTCTGGCGAAGCACCATGATGGCGAATGCGGCCAAGGATCCGTTTTGGCTGGCGAAGGTGAGTGCCGAGGTCGCAGCGAACCCGGGTCTGAAGGAGGTCATCGAGGACAAGTGCACCACCTGCCATGCGCCCATGGGCCGGACGCAGGCACTGGCCGACGGCGCCACAAAATATTCGATCGAACAGATGCTGCAGGACCCGCTCGCCCTGGACGGAGTCAGCTGCACAGTCTGTCACCAAATTCAGCCGGGCAATCTGGGCACGGAAGCCAGCTTCTCGGGCGGATTCGAGGTCGGGGACCAGCAGACCATTTTCGGTCCGTACACGGAGCCCTATGCCTGGCCGATGTTGGCCCTCAGCGGGTACGAACCCCGGTTCGGTGAGCACATGGGGAGTTCGGCGTTGTGCGCGACCTGCCACACCCTGTTCACCAACTCGGTGGACGAGTCCGGTAGTGTCGTCGGCAGCCTGCCGGAGCAGACGCCCTACCTCGAGTGGCTCAACTCAGACTATGCGGCCCAAGGTTCAGAGTGTCAGGGCTGTCACATGCCTACCGAGTCCTCGGCGGTCGCAATCTCCAATACGCCCCGTGGCCTAGATGCGCGCGAGCCGTTCTATAGACACGAGTTCGTCGGCGGGAATGCCCACATGCTGACGATCTTACGTGACAACGGAACGCAGTTGGGGGTAACCGCCGATCCTGTCCACTTCGACTCGACCATTGCCCGGACCCGGCGGAATCTCAGATCTGCCGCGGAGCTATCGGCGTCGGCTCGATGGGACGGCGATACCCTGGAGGTGGCCATTCGGGTTCAGAACCTTTCGGGCCACAAGCTCCCCACTGGCTACCCGAGCAGACGCGCGTGGTTGGACCTGGCGCTTTTGAGGCCGGATGGATCCGAGGCCTTCCGATCCGGCGCATTCGATCCCGAAACGGGCGAACTAACCCATCTGGACCAAGGCTTCGAGCCGCATCAGACGGTGATCCGCTCCGAGGATCAGGTTCAGATATACCAGTCAATCATGGGCAATCCTGCTGGGGAGCCAGTGTACGGTCTGCTCCGCGCGTCCCAGTACCTCAAGGACAACCGTATCCCACCGACCGGCTGGACGAGCACCGGACCGTGGTACGATGAGACGCAGCCCCGTGGGATGGCCCGCGAGGACGCCGATTTTAACGCATCCACTATGGGCGAAGGGACGGGCGCAGACGTGGTGGTCTATCGGGTAGGTGTGCCAAGGGGAGCCTACCAATTGGACGTACGCTTCAGATATCAGAGTCTGGCCCCGCGTTTCGTCGCCGATTTGAGGACCTATCAGACGGACGCAGTAGATCGGTTCGGCGGGATGTACGACCGCGTCAGAAACGCCCCGGAACTGATGGATTCCCTGAGACTCGATATCGGGACGTCGCTTGCTTCAGACGCATTTCCCAGGCCCGAATCGGTCCCGGGCGGCGGAAACGAGGGCCCCGTGGTATACCCCAACCCGGCCAGCAGCCACGTAACAATCATGGGCGAAAGCGGCCCGCTCGAAGTCTATAACATCCTGGGACAGCGAATCCGCGTCCTCCGGGATGGCTCCGGCTGGGACTTGACCGACCAGTCAGGTAGACGGGTGGCTCCGGGTCTCTACTTCATTTCCGAGCGATCAATGCGCGGTGGCCTCCGCACCACGCCAATCAGCGTGGTGCGGTAGGACAACTCCAAACGCTAGTTCAGGGTGCCAGCCCCTCTGCGGCCGACAGGCCGGCGGCTGGCAACCAACTCGAGGTACTTTACCAGTTCGGCCTCGGTGAGCATCTCGGTTAGCAGGGTGGTGGTCTCGAGGTCCAGCGCCGTCATTTGCTCACGCATGCCGCCACGACCGCCCTGGCCCTGCCGCCCTGCGCCCTGCCCTTGACCCGCTGCGCCCTCGCCCTGCCGCGCTCCGCCTTGGCCCCCTCCGCGCTGACCGTCGCCGCGGGCACCCATCATCTCAAATCGTTTTTCAGATTGCGCGACCAGGATCGCCTTGACGGACTCGGCTTTGTCGCCCGAGAGGTCGAGCGCAGTTATGGTCTCATCGATCTGTGCGGTCGATCGTTCGCGCATTTGCTCTGGAGTTGCCCGGCCCTGTGCGAATGCAGACTGAAAGGATACAACCCCGAGTACAAGGGTCATGACCGTCAAGGAAATCAAGCGCTTCATGGTCTTGGTGTGTTTAAAGATCTACCCGGCTTACTTGAAGGAGGCACCGGAGTTTTGCCGCCAGATCGAAATACTAACCCGAAAGTGTGTCTTTTCTGTAGCGTACGGCCCTGCGGGCCTCTTCAGCCCATCCGGGGAGGACCGATTGGGGATAGACGAATTCGAACTCGCGCGTCATACCAGCCTTCTCCATCACGCGCCGAGAGCCAAGGTTGGCCAGCAGCGTTCGAGCCACCACGGTCGGCCTCTTCCACTCCGCGAAGGCGTGGAAGATCATTCCTGTAGCCAATTCCGTGGCCAGGCCCTGCCCCCAGAGACGCTGGGGAAGTCGGTATCCGAGTTCGTCCAACTCAGCGTCCTGCCAATCGGGTTTCGGGTGTACCCAGCCGGCAAATGCGGAGGTCTGCCGAACGTGCACGGCCGAAAAACCCGCGGGCCTTGCCTGCGCATATCCGGAGGTCCAGCCGTTCAGTTTTCCTGTCCTTGCGCCTGGGAAGCCAGGTCTGCTATAAGCTCGGCTGCTGAGACCCCGGTCGGCCGGGGTTGCGTGGAACGCTGGGCAGATTGAGCCGAAACCTCAAGGGTGGCCAGAAAGCCCACGATAAAAAGTGCCAGGACCAGGCCCAAGCGCTTACCGGGTGGGGGCGGGAGCAGTGCCATCTGCCGCGTGCTCCGCTGGTGGTAGGTGGACGTCGTAAACTCGATGCACTCGCATGCGGCCAAAGATAGCTCAACCAATCAGGCAGGGGCAGTTTCCGGTTCCGGTTCACCAAAGAAGTCTGCCACCTTCTGCCTGAAGGCTTTCGCCTCGATTCCGGAGACGGCCCCCTTGCAGAGGTTCTGAACGTGTTTTGGGAAATTCGACTCCCGCACCCACCGGAGATAGTCGGCGTCCAGTTGTCCGACCTCAAAGAGGGGACGTCCTTCGTATTTCCCGAACCCGAGCACGACCTGGCCCGCTTCCCACTTCAGATGATGGGAGGTACCGACCCAGAATCGTCGATCCGGGGAGGTCATTTCGGCCAGTTCATCCCAGCCGGAATCATGGAGGTCGAACTCCTCACGCATGCCACACAGGACTCCCATCACGGCCTTGGTATCCGCAAGAGCCGAGTGGGCATCGGAGAAGGTGCCGCCAACAAAGCGCTCGAAGGCGTTCTCCAGCTTTCTCGGCTCTTGGGTATGCCAGATACGCAAGGGATCCACGACCAGCTTGGACGACAAATCAAGCGTGCGGCCAATCCGCTGGAATTCAGCCTCCAGAAAACGGATGTCGAACCCGACGTTATACCCCATGAGGATGTCCGCAGACATAAGTAAACCCTCAATCTGGTCGGCTAGCTCCTTGAAAGATGCCTCATTGGCCAGATCGGCGTCCGAGATTCCATGAACGGCCTGCGCGCCGGGCGAAACGGGGACATCCGGCTTCAGGCGAGCGTGGAAGTCATCGGTCACCCCCGCCTGAAGCGCTCCCCACAAATCCGAACTGGTCGTCGTCGAGATCGATATCTCCACTATCTGGTCTGCCGCCGGGTTCTTGCCGGTGGTTTCCACGTCAAACGCGGCAATGGTGTTGTAGTCCTTCATGCCCGCAAGGTCGCAAACGGGTGTGCCAGCCGGGTGTCACACTATGCTTGTCGGGGCTCAAGCGGGCTCAACTGCAGGTCTTAGCACGGCCAGAACGCGGCGAAGGTCATCCAGGCGAACCGGCTTCGACACGTAGTCATCCATACCGGCCAGAAGGCATGCGTCTTTGTCCTGAGAGGTTGCGTTGGCGGTCATCGCAATGATTCGGGGACTCTTCCTGGCGGGACGGTCTTCCGCCCGGATGCGGCGGGTCGCCTCCAGGCCGTCCATGATCGGCATTTGGACATCCATAAGGATGCAATCGTACTCCTGGGAGGCTGCGGCGATTATGGCCTTCTGTCCATCAACCACCAGATCTGCCTGCAGGCCCAATCTCTCAATCATCTTCATGGCCACCTTTTGGTTGACCGGATTGTCCTCGGCTATCAGAATGCGAGGTTGGAGTCCAACCGGCCTAGCCTCCGGAGGCTCGGACACGCAGGCACGCTTCTTTTGGATACCCAGGACAGCGTCTTTAAGCACTTTCGTTCCTGGCGGCCGATGCAGCCAGTGCTCAAAGACGTCCCGGCAGGGCTCTCCCAGCCTGCCCAGGCGGACGATTCGAGTCCCCGGCTGAACCAGAGATTGGGCGAGGGCCCTGGATTTGTCCGGCTCCGCATCGCAAACTGACCCGAGGAGCACGACATCCGCGTCGAAAGGGACCGTCGAGAGTTCCGAGACCGACTCCACAGTCCAGATTTGGGCGACCGAATCCCGAATCATGGACCGCACCATTCTGCGGACCAGCGACTTGGATTCCACGAGTACGACCCGCACTTCCGCCGGCGTCTCCACAGCAACGGGGTCCGGCCCCGGCGCGAGCGCCACGTCAATGTCGAAAGAAAACTCTGAACCCGTACCCAGAACGCTGCGAGCCTTCAGTTCTCCGCCCATGCGTCTGACCAGTTGCCGGCAGATAGGCAGCCCCAAACCCGTGCCTCCGTACTTGCGAGTTGTGGAGGCGTCCACTTGGGCGAAGGCATCGAAGATGGCTTCCATCCTCTCTGCCGGGACGCCGATTCCTGTGTCTTCAACCAGGCAGGTCAATCGGTACCGGCCGTCCTGGGTTGCTCGACCCTCGACTGTCACCGAGACATGACCGGCCTCCGTGAACTTGACGGCGTTGGAGAGGAGGTTGACAAGGACCTGACGGATACGTCCTGCATCGCCACGAAGCCTCGGCACGGCCAAGTCAACAAAGTGGGTCAACTCGACTCCCTTCGAACTGGCGCTTTGGCTCATGGTCCGAATGGAGTCCTCCAGGACCTCAAGAATGCTGAAATCCCGTTCGTCAAGTTCGAGTTGGCCGGCATCGATCTTCGAAAAATCCAGAATGTCATTGATGATTCCGAGCAGCGACTGCCCGGAGTTTCGGACGATCTGAACGTACTCGGTCTGCTCTGCATTCAAGACAGTCTCGGCAAGGAGACTCGTCATCCCGATGACCCCATTCATCGGGGTCCGGATCTCATGGCTCATGTTTGCGAGGAAAGCGCTCTTGGCACGAACAGCTTCCTCGGCAGCGAATTTTGCCCGTTCAAGTTCGGTTACTGTGCGCTCAAGGTCTTTCTTGGCTACGGTCAATTCGACCGCCCGATCACGCAACGCCCGCTCGGCCTCCCGACGTTTCTTGGTGGCCTGGACCACGTTGTTGCCGAAAAGGAGAATGGCTGCCATCAAAGCCAGATTCAGGCTGACGGCCCACTTGGACCAGTACCAACTCGAGCGGACGGTGAGTGTCACAGAGGTCGGACGGCTCCATCCGAATCCGTGCTGCCTGGAGGAAACGCCGATTTGGTAGATCCCGGACGAAAACCCGTCCAGTACAATCAGGTTGTCATCGGCCAAATGCCACTCTGCGCCGTCATCGAACGAGAACCGGTATTCGAGGCCGTCGCTCGGGAACGATGGGGTGGTGAGGTAGAGGTTGGCAACGCCGTTGTTGGGGAGCGTGAGTCTGTTCTGCGCGATGTCCCACTCCGCGTTCCCCGATACGCGCTGGATGTGCGGGGAGGGCGTTGGTCTGAGGGAGGAAACCGGGTGCTGCCAAACCGCATGTCCAGTCACCGAACCCAGCCAGGCTCGCCCAAGCGCGTCCACGTGGATTGAACCGACCGCGGCCGTGATGTTTGGAAGGCCATCTGTCAGGTCAAAAGCCGCGATGTTGCCGCCTTGATATCGGAAGAAGCCTCGTGCGATTCCAAACCAGACGGAATCGAATTCGTCGACCGCCACACCAGTGACGGTCGATCCCAAGAGATGGCCGGTGCCCTCCGGAACCTCCAAACCACCACTCGTCTGCACGAGGAGGCCTTGGTCTGTGCCAAGCCAAATGTCACCGTTTGCTCCGAAGTCAAGGTCTACAACGTGTAACCAGCGGGTGTTCTGCACGTCGGACAGGTTCTGGAAAGTGCCGCTTTGGCGGTCGAATTTGTGCAGGTAGTCGGTTCGCCCAGTCCCGGCCAGATACAACTCTCCGCCGATCACTTTGACCATGTTCAGGACCCTGGGAAGTCCCTCGGTGATCTGGGACATGGTCCCATCGGCCGTGACCCGGACTATTCCAGCGCCCGCAATCTGAAGTATCCAGGCCGTGCCCTCCGCGTCCACCGCGATACGTTTGATCGGCTGGTCCGAGTCGAGAACCAATTCAAACTGCTTCTTCCGGTCAATGTACCGGAGCACCCCGCCGGTCGAGGTGCCAACCCAGACCGCCTGGCCCTTGGACGCGGCTGCACTCATGTTGGTAACGGGGCCAACTAGGACGCTCCGTTGGTCCTGGAGAGCAACGTGATAGCGGACTGCCGTTTCGGCCTCAATGGCCAGTACATCCCCCTCAAATGTCGTGGAGAGGGGAGCCAGGCCGGAGTTCGGGCCAGAATAGAGGGCCTGGAAGAACGGCATGTAGATGATGGTCATCCCGTCGTCCCCGGCGACAAACAGGTTTCCCTCATCGTCGCTTATGATGCCGTTGACAGTCGATCCAGTGAAGGCGTCCACCTTCCGCAATGTGTTCTCCGACCCAAGGATGTACAGGCCGGTCGAAGATGTGCCAATAACGAGCGCGCCGTCTTCAGTAAAATGAAGTTCGTGGACTGCCTTCGGGGACGGGAGTCTCTCGATTCGTCCACTTCCGTCCAACTGCACGGAGTAGACGCCCAGGTCCGTGCCGAGGAGAACGGCTGTGCCCCCGCGGTATTCGATGTCGTGGATCTTCCCAAAGTCCGCAGTCATTTCGATCGGGACGAAGGTGTCACCTGATTCGTCATAAACGAAGAGGTATCCCGGCTCTGCGCTCACGACGAGTCTCCCGTCCTCCATCTCCACCAGACGATAGGTCCGCGTGAAAGAGTCGGGCCAGGAATACTCCGGAAGGATGTAAAGCTTCGGACTCTGCCCGGGCCGAAGTCGGAATAGACCTCGAGCGTCCGATCCCCACAACCGCGAGGATGCGTCCTCAAAGAAGAATTTGGGGTAGTACAATTGATCGGCCTTCCGCACGTCAGAGCCTGATGCCACTTCCGAGAACGTGAATTCCCCTCCCACACGATGGACCTCGAGCACGGCCATGTCCGTGATGGCGAAGGTTCTGCCTGTTCGAGCCATAAAGACGCCCTTCGCGAAGTTGCTGCCCAGGCCGTTTGCAAGCGTGTAGGTCTCGAAGTTCTTTCCGTCGTAGTAGACGAGTCCCTGGTCCGTCGCCATCCAGAGGAGGCCGCTGGGGTCCCGCATGAGGTCCTTGATCATGTTCGTGGGCAGCCCGTCCATCGCCGTCAGGCGCACGGTTCGGAGCCTGCCCAATTCACCATGGTTGGCCACGGACTGCCATGACGACTCGCCGCGGGTCCCGATCCAGGAAGCTTGGGCGTCGGCCCAGGGGGAGGCCAGCAAGGCTATCAGAGGAAGGAGGCTCGAAACGAGCTTGCACAAGTGGATTGGGCTCATGCTGTTCTCACCGGAAGCGGAGGTTCTGCCGAGCCCGATCGCCGTCGGACAGCACTGCGGGTGCTTCCTCTCCTGAGCGTCTCGGGAGTCGGCTTCTGGCCCGGATTGGCTTGGAACCACAGCCGTTTGCCGGCCAGTGCGCGAACGGCCCTGCGAAGCTCGTTCTCAGAGACAGACGGGTTGATTTCTACCCCGGCCTGAGAGAGCCAAGCGAGCCAACAACCTGATTCAGGATCGGAGTGGTTCACGTGAGGATCGAAACACATTTGGATACACCGTTTCTCGTTGTATCGGCATGGACTGGATACCGTAAAGCTGGTATCATCATGATTCATACATCTCCCAGATCGGCAAACATGCTCAATCCAGAAGTTCACCGAGTCGAGCCCCAGAGTTCGTTCAAACTGGCCGAGCTCAATCCGGCAGGGACAAACGGCCTACACCTCTCCAAAAAAGAGAGCAAAGCGCTGCTATCCGACCTCCGCGGGCGCATGGCAGATCTGCAGGAGCGTCTGTATGCAGAATCGAACCAAGCCCTCCTTGTTGTTCTTCAGGCCATGGACACGGGCGGGAAGGACAGTACGATTCGTGCCGTCACGGAGGGTGTAAACCCACAGGGCGTGTGGGTCAGGAGTTTCAAGGCTCCCTCAAAGCGGGAGCTGGCCCGGGACTACTTGTGGCGTGTCCATCGTGAGGTGCCTCCGAAAGGCCAGATAGGGATCTTCAACCGGTCCCACTACGAAGATGTCCTGATCGTACGTGTCCACGGCTGGGCCTCGCCGGCCGCAATTGACGCCAGATACGATCAAATCAACCAGTTTGAGCAGCTCCTGCACGGAACGGGAACCCGCGTGCTGAAGATCATGCTCAACATATCCAAGGACTACCAGCTCGAGCGCTTGCGGCGGAGGCTCGGACGCCCGGACAAGCACTGGAAGTTTAATCCGGGAGACTTGCAGGAGAGAGCTTTGTGGCAAGCGTACATGGAAGCCTACGAGGTGGCGATTGGCCGTTGCTCGACGAAGACGGCGCCCTGGTACGTGATCCCGGCCGAGACCCGCTGGTATCGAAACCTGGCTATTGCCCAGCTCATCGTGAATACACTGGAGTCCATGGACCCGCAGTTCCCCGCGCCCACATTCGACCCGGCGGAGTTCGCCCCCGAGTCCCTGATTTGACCTTTGCGATCGGATTCGCGAAATAAAGTGAAATAAAAAAACACCTTGTAAGTTATTGGGCTGGAATAGATTGCGGGTATTCCTGTAAAAAGATTGAAAAAAACTGGCTGGTCAAAACGCGAATCCTAATTTTAATATCGTAGACGAAAGCACCGGATACTTTCGCTTTCACATCCAATCTTTTTTGGTACCCGGGCTTCACCCTCAACAATAGCACGGATAGCCGGCGCCGACCTCTACCGCCATTGAGTTCGGATCATCGCCGATTTCGTGTCGATGTACATGCTTGCCAGAACCGTTCCGACGGTGACACCCGCCAGTGTCGCCGTTCGTCGTGGCTAGGTACTCTTCGGAGTCCTCCTGATCGCCTTCGTATTCGCGTCGTCCGCGAACGCTCAGACAGTCTATGTCAGCCCTTCGGGCGCTGATGTCGGTCTCTGTCTGACGTCAGGGACGGCCTGCCTCACTATAGGCCACGCTATTGGCCTGGTCGGGGCCGGCGGGACTGTTTCCGTTGCGGCAGGCACATATGCCGAATCCGTGGTCGTGAACAAGTCGGTAACCATTGCGGGAGCCGGCACAGGGATATCTGTGGACTCCCGGAGCGCGGGTTCTGGGGCCGAGTCAATTCTGGACGTGAGAGGTCTCGCCTTCGGTTTCGACGTGCAGGCAGATGCAGGTCACTATCGAAGGATTCGACATCCTTGGGGACGACGATACCTGGGCCGGGATCCGGATGTTTGGGACGAGGGATCTCATCAGCATCCAGAACAATTTCATTCACGGAATGGCGGATGAGAACCCGAACTCAAATTCGTTCTCGTACAGCTACGGGATCTGGGGTCTCGGTGGAGGCACCGTGGGATCGCGCGGCAGCCTGTCCCACCTTTCCATACTGTACAACCGCATCTACGACCTTGGCGGCGCCAGCCTGCCGAGCGGCCACGTGTCTGGCGGCGCGGGCATCTTCCTTTTCAGCCTCCTTGGAAACGGGAGTGGCACTGGCGCACTGATCTCGGAGAACCAGTTCGCGGACCTGGCCAACGGCACCCACATCCTCTGGCCGCAGCCGGGACTGGGAGTCGCTCTGATGCAGGATGACGACTCCGGCCGGATCGATACCGGCGGGCAGATTCTCCTGAACACCTACGAGAACCTGTTCATGGGTGCCGTCATGCACACGGACGACAGCTTTGTGGTCGAGACCGCGGCGGCCTTTACGAACGTGGAGGTCCTTGTCAAACAATTGGACGGACTTGGCGGCGTAAACGAGACTTCCCTGGCTCCCTTCAACAAAAGAGATGACGAGCACCAGTTGGTGCTCCCGGCCGTCGGCATTTCGAGTACGGCATACTACCCGATCAATCAGACGCGCTACGTGGACGATGGCGGCACCGATTCCCTGAATCTGTGTACGAACCCAGCGAATCCATGCCGCACCATTCAATGGGCGGTCGACCGGTCATTCGCAGGCGACACCATTCAGGTGCTATCGGGGACCTACGCTGAATCGGTGAGCGTGGACAAGGCGATCACCATCAATGGCGCCAAGGCCGGTATTTCGGGCGTTGGACGCCTTGCCGGTGCCTTTTCGGAATCCATCCTGGACGCGAGCGGATTCCCGGTAGGCTTCTCGATCACGTCGGACGGCGTAGAGATCGACGGCTTCGACATCAAGGGAGACGCTTCAACCTGGACTGGCGTCAAGATGTTTGCGGCTACAGACGGCGTGACCATTCAGAACAACCTGATACACGGGTTATCAAACTCCAATCCCAACAGCCTCAGATACTCCTATAGCTATGGTGTCTGGGCCGTCGGAGGCGGGACTGTCCCCAGCCGTGGCGCGATCACAGGTCTCCAGATTCTGAACAACCGCATCTTTGACCTGGGCGGGAGTGCCGTGTACAACGGATTTTCAGGTGGCGCAGGCGTGTTCGTGTTCAGCACCGTTGGAGCCACGGCCGGTGCGGGCGTTATCGTCACGGGCAACCGTCTCGAGGACCTCCCTGGTGGGACTCACAACGTGTACGGGACCCAGCCCGGACTCGGCGTCGCGGTACTTAGCGATGAATCCGGAGCTGATGATACCGGCGGACTTGTGACGGGGAACAGTTACATCAACATTCCGATGGGCGTCACCATGCAGGTGGGCAACAGCACGGTCTCGGAAACCAACGCGAGCTTTAGCGGCGCCACGGTGTTCGTGCTGAATATCTCGTCCCTTGCGGTGATTGATGAGATCTCGCTTCAGCCGTACGCGAGCTCCACTAGTCCGTCCCTGGGTTTCTTCAGCGCCCCAAGCGGATCGATTGCGTATTTCCCCAGCGCGCAGGCTGCATTTGATAATTCCACCTCAGCGGCAACGGTAACCATTCACGGGAATCTTAGTGGGGTAGGGACCGCTACCGCGACCCGGATCTTCCTGGATGGTGGGCAGATGGTGATCGTTCAGAATGGAGTCGAAATATTTCGAGGGACCCCGGGTGGGGTTACTTCCGTCGTGGTCCTTGGGACCAGCGGGAATGACACGTTGGAAATCAATCTGGACCTCCTGGGCCTCATCGGAGCCAGCGGCATTGTCTTTAACGCTGGACTAGGTTTTGACAGCATCACCCTGGTGGGTGGAACGGGCCTGACGACCGTCGAGCACGTCTTTGAAAACGAGAACGATGGCCGGGTCGAGGTCGACGGTAATTTGATCGTCACATATACCGGGCTGGATCCCATTATCGACTTACTCGTGGCCGTCAACCGCATCTTTACGTTTACGGCGGGATCGGAAACCGTGGTGATGTCTGACGACGGCATAATCGGGAACGGCTTCTCGTTCATCGACGGAGACTCTGCCGAGTCCGTTACCTACAGGAATCCGAGCGCGACCCTTGTGGTCAACCTGGGCCTGGGTAATGACACGGTCACACTTACCGAGCTGGATTCGGGCCTGACAATCGACCCTGTTCTGAACGGGAATGCAGGAAACGATCGATTCAACATCACGCCGAGCGCCAACTACAATGTCTTTGTCTTTGGCGGAACTCCGACGGTGGCCCCTGGCGATGCGCTTGATATAGACCTCGCAGGTGCAACCGGCGCGGTACTTACAAATCTGGGCGGGACCGGGAATTGGTCCTTCACGAATCGTGAGACCATCTTCTTCCAGGAGATCGAAACACAAATCGACGATCCCACCCAAACTGACCTGGCCATCAGCAAGTGGATGAGCTCTTCTACCGCTATTGCCGGCGACATCGTCGTCTTTACGGTGGCGGTGACCAACAATGGCGTCGCGACGGCCTCGGGCGTCGAAGTGACCGATGTGCTCCCGGCCACGTTGACGTGTATCTGTGCCGAGGTGATCAGCGAAGGTGCATTCGGTTCGACAGGCGGGTCAGGAGCCACGTTAACGTGGTCCGGTGTTGGGCTTGCATCCGGCGAGACCGCCACTTTGTCCTACCAGGTCCTGGTTGGCCTGGCGGCGTCTGGGACCGGTACAAACACGGCCACTATTACGGCGGTCAGTCCCGCCGACGTGAATCCGCTCGACAACTCCGCAACGGCCAGCATCACGTTCGATAGACCCATCCGATTCCCGACGAACACCGTCGTGCAGGCGATTGACTTCTATGTGAATGCGTTGGGTGTGGTGGAGACCTTTGTGGGGACGCACAACGCGGGTCTTTACCGCAACATCCCAGGATACATCGGGGGACGCTGGACGCTGGTAGAGGACGACCTCCCGACGAATCTCTTCGTGAACGACATCCTGGTGTCATCCTCCGGGATCACCTATGTCGCTACGGCGGGTTGGGGCGGGCTTCACACCAGTTCAAATGGCGGGCGCAGCTATACGCCGGTCGATTTCGGCGGCCCCACGCTGACCACGGTCTACGCCATCGACGAGTCGCCGGTAGACGGCACGATCTTTATCTCGGCTGATGACGGCCAGGTGTGGCGACTGGTTGGGGGCGCGTACTGGGACTTCGCAGGCCGCCTCCCTGGCGGGGCGTCACATACTCCGTGGACGTTTGCGACGGATCCGACCGTTGCTGGCCGTGTGTACGCGGGCACCTTCGGCGACGGCGTGTATCGGAGCAATGACTATGGGGAGTCCTGGACCAAGGTCTCCGGTCCCGCGATGCCCAACGACGGCTCCATTCACGTCTTTGACCTTGAGTTCGATCCGGAGTTGTCGCCGTCCACACTGTGGGCCGGGACATCTCGGGGGATTTTCTTCTCGCAGGACAGCGGCGTGACGTGGAACGATGCTTCAAGCGGACTCGGGCAGTTCAAGGAGGTCAGGTCTATTGCCTTCGGCCCGGAGGACTCTTCACCAACCGAGACGGGGTCCATGTATGTAGCCACCTGGGGTGGCGGTGTATTCGAACTTCCGAGTGATCGCTCCACGCTTCCTCTGTGGGTTCCGGTTACTCTCCGAAACCAGCAGATCGGAATCGTCGCGGTGAGTCCCGACGGAACCTCGCTGGTTGTCGGACCGGCCGGAGGAGGCACCGAGACGGTGGCAATCGGATCGTCGGTCTCGACATCGGCAGACAAGCCGGTCGAGATTCCGTCCGCGGTCTCTCTGAATCAGAATTACCCCAATCCGTTCAACCCGCGGACGACCATTTCATTCGGTCTACCGGCCAGCGGGCGTGTCACGCTTACCGTGCACGACGTAGTTGGGCGACAGGTGGCGACCCTGATTGACGGTGTTGTGCCCGGTGGACAGCACGAAGTCGGGTTCAACGCGGGCGCCCTTCCCAGCGGTCCGTACATCTACAGGCTGCGAACCGAGGCGGGATCGCTGGATAAGGTGATGCTGCTGCTGAAGTAGCGGAAAGATTGCGGACACGAGTTTGGCCGGGCGACAGCAATGTCGTCCGGCCTTTCTATTGGCCCAAATTCGCCATTTGTGGGACGTATGTGCTCTTTGGCGAGCCGATACCCATGCGGCAGTAAGTCCGATAACAGGCAGTAGCCGGCCGATCTGTGGTGACGGATGTCGCAAATTTTGGGTTTAGCTCCGTACCCATCATATGACGAGCCCGCAGGGGTCCCCGAGACAATCGGGAGAGATCGTTTTTCGGCAAGGCGCCCAGACGGTCGCGCCTCTCAGTAGCTCGTCGCCGATGTACAAATCGAAGCCGGAAGATTGGGGCCCTCACTAATCCAAAGGCTGCCGCCGAGCGCATCCTGCGATCGGTTCCACTATCCGGATAACGGAAAGCAACAGTCGAGACCCTTGGGTAGGAGAGTGGCCCAACTGGCAAACGGAATGTTCGGGGCCGGGACCCACGCAGTGACGATGGACGCGTCGGGCTTGCAGAGTGGTCTCTACATCTACCGGCTTGACACCGGAGATCAGAGCATCGCCCGGACCATGTCGCTGGTGAAGTAAGAGTTACCTGGAAGGAGGTATAGTCGGAACGGGCAACGCAGCATCGGATGCAGCTAAACACCCCACCGCCCGTTTTCGGACCCACAGGCCGGACAGAGATGTCCGGCCTGTTCTGGTTTCAACCCTTGGCAGGCGCGTACTCCCGGGGGAAACTGCACTGCCGGTACTTCAACGAGAGAATTCTGGGGAATTCCCGGGTCATGGGTAGCCTGTGGCGGGCGTATGATCTGGTCTGACAATTACGACCCGAACCAATACATTCTACAGATAATTATCGGACTGATTAGCTTTCTGAAAAACGTCGGCGTCGACATCTTCAAGGGTGGTGACAAATCTGAAGAGATCAAGGAGTTGCTGGCGAGTTCGCTGGGCGACAAACTGATCTCCATCGAAGTCACCGAGGACGATGGTGTGGTAACCTTGAGCGGAGAGGCTGACTCTCAGGCATCCAAGGAAAAAGCGGCTCTCATCGCGGGCAACGTCAAAGGCGTTGAGCGTGTAGATGATTCGGCCCTGACATTTCCTGCACCGGTGCAGGTGAACTACTATACTATCAAGAGCGGGGGCTCCCTCTCAAGGATTGCCAAGGCACATTATGGCGACGCCATGAAGTACAAGGAGCTGTTCGAAGAGAATCTGGAGGTTATCAAAAACCCCGATGTGATTTATCCCCGTCAGGTTGTTCGGATTCCAGATCTGGAAGCGTGACCACTCACTGATCACAAGCCAACACGAACATGGCAAAACTGACTGACATCGAAGGGATCGGCCCGGCCTTCGCGGAGAAGCTCAAGGGCGCAGGAATCGGAAGTACCGAGTCCTTCCTGGAAATGTGCTGTACCTCCAACGGGCGCAAGGAGATCGAGGCCAAGTCCGGCATCGACCACAGCCGGATCCTTCGCTTCGTCAACCATGCCGATCTCATGCGGATCAAGGGTGTTGGTGGCGAATATTCGGAGCTCCTTGAGGCGGCCGGCGTCGATACCGTGCCTGAGCTGGCGCAACGCAACGCAGCCAACCTTCACGCCAAAATGGCTGAAGTCAATGCAGACAAGAAACTTGTCCGTCAGCTTCCGGGCGCTGGACAAGTGGCAGGCTGGGTTGCTCAGGCCAAGGGTATGCCCAAGGTCGTGACCCACTAGACGCCTGTTGGATAAGTGGCGCACGCCATTCTACGGCGGCGGAAAGCCATCTGCTGCGTTGCCCCTCCTCGCAATGGCGGTGCCATTACTCGTCAGGCCGCCTTACATCTCGCATTCCGGCGCTCGTAGCCTGGCATACTCCACTTATTCAACAGCGTCCTAGTTAATCGCGGCGTTTTTCGGCACAGGATTTTGGTTCTGTCCTGTGAGAATACCCGTACGAATACCCCAGGCGAGAGGCCGCCGGCAATGTCGGTGGCTTTTTCGCGTTACCAAGGTCTCGTGAGATTTATGGCGGAAGACAGCGCACAGTCATTCGAAAAACTCGGCGCGTTCTACGTGGGACGCGAAATTGATGGTCCGGCCGCGGACCCCACGGACAGGCCGGTCCTGTACGATTCCAAGGACCTGACTACGCACGGCGTCATTGTCGGGATGACCGGAAGCGGAAAAACCGGACTGGCGATAGGCATTCTCGAGGAGGCGGCCATCGACGGGATTCCCTCGATCGCGATTGACGTCAAGGGAGACCTGACCAATCTCCTGCTCACGTTTCCCGAGCTTCGCACCGAGGATTTTCGACCCTGGATTGACGAGGGGGCTGCCGCCCGAAAGGGCCAGACTCCAGACGAGTTCGCCGCCAAGACGGCTTCCCTCTGGAGGAACGGCATTGCCGGGTGGGGCCAGGACGGAGACCGCATACGACGACTCAAGGAAGCGGTAGACTTCAAACTCTACACCCCGGGGGCAAGCAAGGGCGTCCCGATGTCGCTCCTGGGTTCTCTGGGCAAGCCCTCGTCGGCGGATGCGGACCCTGAGGCGGAACGGACGCAGATCCTGGGCACAGTGTCCAGTCTCCTGACGCTGCTAGGGATTGACCCGGATCCGATTCGCTCCAGGGAGCATATTTTCCTGTCCACCATCCTTGCGTGGGCATGGGGAGACGGCCGCGAACTCTCGCTCTCCGACCTCATCGGTGTGGTTCAAAAACCGCCGTTTGATTCGGTAGGCGTCATCGACCTGGAATCGTTCTTTCCTTCCAAGGACCGGACAGGGCTGGCGATGGCGCTGAACAACCTGCTTGCTTCGCCCAGTTTCAGCGCCTGGAGGGAGGGCGTACCGCTCTCGATCCCGGACCTCCTGTACGGACCGACCGGGAAGCCGCGCCACTCCGTCCTCTATCTTGCCCACCTCTCGGACTCCGAGAGGATGTTCTTTGTCACGCGCCTGCTCAACGAGGTTGTGGCCTGGATGCGGAGTCAGGCCGGCACCGGGAGTTTGCGCGCCCTGATTTATATGGATGAGGTTTTCGGCTACCTCCCGCCGACAGCCAATCCGCCCTCCAAACAGCCGCTCTTGACATTGCTCAAGCAAGCGCGAGCGTTTGGCGTCGGGGTCGTCCTTGCTACGCAGAATCCCGTGGATCTGGACTACAAGGCGCTGTCCAATGCCGGGACCTGGATGCTGGGGCGTCTCCAGACCGAGCGCGACAAGATGCGTGTCCTGGACGGCCTCGAGGGTGCCTCGGGCGCCGGCGGATTTGATCGCGCCGAGGTGGACGCCATGTTGTCAGGCCTGGGCCAACGGCGTTTCATGCTCCACAATGTGCATGAAGACGGGCCGGTCCTGTTCCATACGCGGTGGGTGCTTTCTTATCTGGCCGGTCCGCTCACGCTGGACCGGGCCTGTGCACTGGCGCGCACCACGCTCGATCCGGACGAGAATGTTCCGACAACGGGGGACACTGGCTTGCCCGCTCGCCTGGTGAGTCAGCAGGCATCGGAGCCCGAAAATGCGGGATCAAGGGCAAATCGGCGGCCGATGGTCCCGATGGGCATCGACGAAGTTTTCCTTGAAGGCTCGCTGGGAGAAAAACATACCCGTCTGGAAGCGCGCCTGCTTTTGCAAGCGCGTCTGCACTATGTGAGGGCCAGTTGGGGCGTGGACGCGTGGAAAGACGTAACCCTGCTCGCAGACCCTCGGGATGCCGACCTGTGGGAGGGAGCCCAGGGATTGGAGCAGGTGCGTTTGTCCGGGGAGCCGGATGACGAGACGGACTTCCTGCCAGCCCCTTCGGAAGCCCTTCGTGTGGCCACCCACAAATCGTGGAAGACCTCAGCCAAGACGGCGCTCTACCGAACGGCCACCATCACACTCCTTCGTTGCAAGCCGTTGAAAGAAACGTCTCGCCCCGGAGAGTCCGAGGCGGAGTTCCGCATGCGCCTCCGCCACAAGGCGCGCGAGTTGCGGGACACAGAGATCGAAAAGCTTCGGCAGAGATACGACACCAAGATTGACCGGCTGGAGAAGAGGATTGCCACCGCCCAGGAGCGGGTGTCCAGGGAGGAGAGCCAGTACGAAGAGCAGAAGATGTCTTCGATTCTGGATATTGGTTCGACCATCCTGGGCAGTTTCCTTGGGCGAAAGCGGGTGAGCAGGGGCACGCTTTCGGGGGTCACCCGGGCGGCGCGCCGATTTGGCCGGGCGCAGAAAGAGAAAGGCGACATTGGTTTTGCCGTAGATAAGCTCCAGGTGTTGCAGGGCGATATGGCCGAACTGGAAACGGCATTGGAGGACGCGTTGGCCGATCTCCGCGACACCTTTGAGGTGGACTTGCTGGACCTTGAAACACTGGAATTGAGTCCGAGAAAATCAGATATAGAAATAATTAGGCTATCGCTGGCTTGGCAGCCGGCTTGACTGCCCCTACCCACCAAATCTTCTAAGTTCAACAGGTAACCCACTATGTCGGGCATTACAGATCTGCTTCTTTCTCAACTGGGGGGCGGTCAGCTCAGCCAGCTCGCCCAAGCCGTCGGCGCATCACCAGACGTCACGCAGAAAGCCGTTCAGGCCGCAATTCCTGCCCTATTGGGAGGCTTGGCGCGCAACGCCGCCGCGTCTCCAGAAGGAGCCTCCGCTCTGGCCTCGGCGCTGGACCGCGATCATGACGGCTCCATTCTTGACGATGTCGGTGGACTTCTCGGTGTCTTTGGTGGCGGTGGAGGCTCCAGCAGCCCCCTCGGCGGACTTCTCGGCGCGGCCGCAGGGATGCTGGGCGGCGGGCGCGAAAACTCCCAGGCCTCCCAGGGCGCGGGTATCCTGAAGCATGTATTCGGAGGAAAATAATCCGGCGTTGAGAGTGCCGTCGGGCAGGCTTCCGGCCTCGACCTTGGTCAGTCGGCGAAACTGATGGCCATGCTCGCTCCGATGGTAATGGGGGCCCTTGGAAAAGCCAAGAAGGACCAGGGACTTGATGCGGGTGCGCTGGCTGGACTGCTGGGCCAGGAGAAGGAGTCTTTGGTCAACAAGGCGCCCGCTTTGGGTGGCATCATGGGGATGCTGGATGCTGACGGAGACGGAAGCGTCACGGACGAACTGACATCGCTCGGTGGTGGGCTTTTGAAGAGCTTTCTCTCCAAACGCTAGGCACGCCAAGGTGCGGAAGAGGAGATCATTCTCTCCTCACCTGTCAGTTCGTTGAGATGAGTCCGGCCTAAAGAAGCTGGCTCGGTGGCCGATCCCGAGAGGGAGTAAATCCGCCACTACGGCACTACCCGGTGCCCCGAGCATGAGCCAATCGCTGGTCCATCTTCAACGCGAACAGTTTGAGCAATTCGTAAACCTCTCCGGAGACGTCGTCTATCAGGCCGACGCTTCGGGAAGGGTTACGTTTGTGAACGCCCGTGTTCAGGACGTCCTGGGTTTTTCTCCAGAGAGCCTGATTGGTTCGCATTATCTGGTCTGGGTGGCACCGGAGGCCAGAGCCGAGACGTACCGCTTTTATGCCGAGCAGGCCCGGAAGGGCACTCTCCAGACGTACCACGAATTCCCCGCCGTGCGCCGGGACGGGAAGCGCATCTGGGTCGGTCAGCATGTCCAGTTGCTTCTGGACGAAGGCACGGTAACGGGCTTCCACGGCATTGCTCGCGATGTCTCGGAGCTGCGCCGCATTGCAGGTGACCTCCGCGGAAGGGATGACCGGATGCACCTTCTGAGCGAACTCGCTGCGACAACCGGCTCGGACCAGGATCGGATCATAAGAGGCCTCCAGAGGGCCTGTGCGCTTCTTGAGCTCAAACTGGGTGTACTCGGTCGCATTGGGGTCGATGCGTTCCAGGTGGTGCACTACTGGCCGCCAGAAGCCGAACTCTTCGAGGGACAGAAGTTCGCCCTGGAGGACACCGACGGCGATCTGGCCGAACGTCACGGTCGGGCTGTTGCAATAGAGCACGTCGGAAATTCCGAACATGCGGCGCACCCCGCTTTTGAAGCCTTTGGATGCGAATGCTACATCGGTGCGCCCGTCTTCTTGGAGGGGCGACTGGTAGGGACCGTGAGTTTCAGTTCGCCGGAACCGCGTAGCCAGGGCTTTTCGCCCGCGGACGTCGACTTTGTCTCGCTGCTGGCCCAATGGGTGGGCTCGGTCCTTGAGCAGTCCATCGCGCAGGAGCGCATTCTATCCGTTGAAGGAAGACTGAATAGCATTGTCGAGGTCTCCGCCGACGGCGTGGCCACCTGCTCGGACTCCGGAAGGATCCTGTCCATGAACCATGCGGCGCAGCAGATGCTGGGTTTGGCTGGGGCGCCGGTTGGCGAGGATATTCGCTTCTACCTGCCGGGATTTCTCAAGGCACCTGATCGCATCGAGACGGAAGGTGCCCCCGGTGCTGCCGCCGCTGGCCCCACCTCTGGAACGGGGCCACAGAAGCTCATCCTGGACGAGGGGATTCGGCCCGACGGAGTCACTTTCAGCATCGAACTCAGCGTAACCCGTACTCAACACGGGAGCGAGACAGTTTTGGCGGGAATCTTCCGCGATGTGACGGAGAGGAACCGTCAAGGAGACCAAATCCGCCGGCGAGAAGCTGCGTTGAGAGCGTTTTTTGACGGTACTCCTTTCCTGATGGGCATCCTGTCCCTTCGGAACGGCCATCTGGTCCATCTGTCCGCAAATGCTTCGGCCATCGAGTTTCTCGGCCTGCTGCACCCCAGTAGTTCTGCAGGCGAACCCGGGGTCGTCGGCCACCTTCCCGACGCCGGTCGCTGGGAACGCGCCTGCGGACGCGCCCTGGCCGAGCGCAGGCCCGTTCGGTTTGAGACTCGGGTGCGGGAGCGATGGCTGAATGTGACCGTCAACGTGATTGATGACGTATCCGGAGCCCCGCGGTTCTCCTACGTCGTCGATGACGTGACATCAGAACATGCGCAGGCCCAGGAGCTTGCCCGGCGCAAGGCCGAGTTTGAGGCCATTTACCGCGCCATCCCGCACGCCGCCATTTTTGCCAAGCCGGATCGGACCATAGTTGCGGTCAACCCCGCCTTTGGCCGGATCTTTGGCTACCATTCTGCCGAAGCGCTGGGAAAGGACGGGAGTTTTCTGTTCGCCGAGAGTGAGGAAGGCCTCAGCGGATCGATCGATGCCGATGAGAGCGGCCCGACAACTTTCAATATCAAGTACCGAAGAAAGGATGGCACCGCCTTCGACGCGGAGACCATCCGAGTGCCCGTCAGCGGCAACGACGGGAAAACGCTTGGGTCGCTGGCGCTGATCAGAGACGTGACCGAGCGAAACGCCACCCGCGAGCGTGTTCGCACGCAGGCCGACATTCTGACACACGTCCGGGACGCGGTGGTCGTCCTGGATCAAGAGCTGCAGATCACCTATTGGAACGGCGGCGCCGAGAGCCTGACCGGCTTTTCGCCAGCCGAAGCCGAGGGACGCCGTCTGGTGAGAGTCGCGCCGTTCCGCTGGCTACACGCCAACCAGGAGCAGGAGGCAGTTCACGCCCTGATCAATCATGGCACCTGGAAGGGCAGGCTCCGAATTCGCTCCAGAGACAAACAGGTGGTCTTCGTGGACGCGGTTGTCAGCCTGATGAGGGACGGTGCAGGGGAAACGTCGGGGATGCTCGTGGTAGGCCGCGATGTTACGGAGACCGTCAAGCTGGAGCGCCAGCTCCGCCACCAGGCCCGGGCAGACGCACTGACCGATCTGCCCAATCGAAAGGTTCTTGACGAACGAGTCCGAGAGGCTATCCGGCGCAGGGACGAGGAAAAGGAGGCCTTTGCCCTCGTGTTCATTGACATGGACCAGTTCAAGCTGGTCAATGACTCCTTGGGGCATGCCGTGGGCGACGCCCTGCTCTTGCAGGCGGCAGCGAGAATTCGATCCAGCCTGCGGGCAGAAGATTTTGTGGCCCGAATCGGCGGGGACGAATTTGCCGTTCTCATCGCGGACACAGGAAGTGAGTATGAGACTCGCCAGGCCATGGACCGGCTTGCTACGGCATTGAATATGCCTTTTCGGGTGTCGGGAAATGATCTCCCATGCTCGGCGTCCATGGGCATCGTGATGGGGGATATGCGTTATCTCGAGCCGGATGAGTTGCTCCGGGATGCCGACACGGCCATGTACGAGGCCAAACGCCGGGCAAGAGGGACGTTCGTGGTGTTCTCGGAGGCCATGCATGAGACCGTGAAGCGCCGTTTTCGCCTCGGTTCCGACCTGACCGCCGCGGTCCTCAATCACGAGTTGGAGCTGTACTACCAGCCCATCGTGCGTCTCACCGACGGGAGGCTTGCCGGTTTTGAGGCTTTGGTGCGGTGGAACCACAGCGAGCTCGGACTCCTGATGCCAGATGAGTTTCTGCCCGTGGCCACCGAGATGGGCGTCCTGGGAGAGATTGACCGCTGGGTGGTTCGGGAAGCCGCAGCGCAACTTTCGTGCTGGCTCGCGGCAAATCCCAAGCACGCGGACCTGGTCATGCACATAAACAGTTCCAGCGATACGGTGCTCACCACGGAGTATCAGGAGACTGTCCGGAGTGCTGTCGCGGAGTTTCAGCTGCCGCCCGGTGCACTCGAAATCGAGATCACCGAGCACTTGCTCATGTCGGACCCTGCTGCTGCCGCCGGGCGACTCGATGCCCTTAAGGCGATTGGCGTGCGACTGAGCGTAGACGACTTCGGAACGGGGTTCTCGTCCTTGAATCTGCTCCATTCCCTTCCGGTGGACACCATCAAGACGGACCGCTCCCTGCTGGATCCTGCAAACACAGACAACCGAAGCCACCACATCCTCGGCACCATCGCAAAGCTGTCAGGTGCCCTGGGACTGGGGTTGGTGGGGGAAGGAATCGAAACTGAGGAGCAGCTTCAGCGACTGCGGGATCTGGGCTTCGGATACGGGCAGGGCTACCTGCTGTCCAAAGCCAGACCTGCGCCGCACGCCGAGCGTCTCCTTCGCGCGCCGGGGTGGATTGGATACTGGGAGGGATTGCCCGACGCCGCGAAGTCGCGTCCACCGGTCAAGCGCACTCCACGTCAGAGCTCCACCGAGTCGCCGAAGTCTGGGATAGATACGCGGTCATAACCGGCCCGACCCATGGCACCGGCCATGAGATCCTGTCGCTGGGGAGCACCGTGAACCAGGAAAACCTGCTGGAGTCGGTCCCTGTCCATTTTCCCGACGAAGTCCAGAATCCCGGGCTCGTCCGCATGAGCAGAGAAGCTGTTCATCACTGCGACCTCGGCTCGGAGTGTATACGTATCGCCGAAGATCCGGACCTCGGGACTCTTGTCGATGATGCGTTTCCCAAGGGTGTGATCTGCGCAGTATCCGACCATCATGACCGTATTGCGACTGTCGGAGATATTGTTCTTCAGGTGGTGCAGGATGCGGCCTGCCTCACACATGCCCGACGCCGAGATGATGACCATGGGCACCCGGGTGTCGTTCAGACTCTTGGATACGGCAACATCCCGTACGTAGGTCAACCGATCGAACCCCCAAGGGTTATCGTCGGTGAGCATGTACTCATGGAGCTTGGCGTCATAACACTCCGGGTGGGAAAGGAATACGCCGGTGGCGTTTACGGCAAGGGGGCTGTCCACGTAAACAGGCACATCCCGAAAATGCCCTTCGTTCCATAGCTGGTCCAGCGCGTACACGATTTCCTGCGTTCGGCCCACAGAGAATGCCGGGATGATGACGCGTCCGCCACGCTCGACCGTGCGAGTGATTACGTCCAGCAGCCGAGACTTGGCCTTGGCTGCCGGTTCATGCACTTTTCCGCCATAGGTGGACTCGCAGATCAACCAATCACAGTCCTCCATACCCTGTGGATCCCGCAAGATGGGACGTCCAGGATTCCCTACATCACCGGAAAAGCCCAGCTTCTTAGTCTTTCCACGTTCGGTGATGGTGAGCACCATGGACGCAGAGCCCAGGATGTGACCCGCGTCCCGATACTCGACCGTCACGCCGGGCACCGGTGAAAAGCTCTGGCGATAACCCACGCCCACAAAGAGGTTAAGTATCCCCTCCGCGTCCTCCCGCCCGTAAAGCGGAGTCACGGCCGGGCGATTACGCTTCTTGTTCCGCTTGTTGACGAACCGCACATCACTCTGCTGGATGTGGGCGCTGTCCATCAAAAGCAGCGTTGAGAGGCTGTAGGTGGCGTGGGTGCAGTACACCTTGCCCCGGAAGCCATCCTTCCAAAGCTTGGGCAACAGCCCCGCGTGATCGATGTGCGCATGCGACAACAGCACGACGTCGATTTCGGCAGGATTGAAAAGGAACTCCCGATTCAGCCTGTCAGACTCGGACCGGCGCCCCTGGAAGAGGCCGCAGTCCATGAGAATCTTGTGCCCCGATTCCAGCTCAAGCAGATGTTTGGAGCCAGTTACGGTCCGGGCGGCACCGCAAAAGGTCAGTTTCAACTGCCAACCTCCCGGCTGATCACCGTAATGGCGTTTGGATAACGGATGGGCCCGATGGGTGTGTTGATCGTAGGCCGCGCCTTGATCGCAATCCGCTTGGGCGACCCATTCTGACCTGCGATGGCCTGCACCAACTCAAACAGGTCGCCAGCGGACTGGTCAAAGAACTGGATGAGGTTCAGTTGCACGGTGATCGGGATACCCACCTCCACGCCCGGCGGCAGGTCCATCGGGTCGTTGAACGTGCCAGATATAGTCTCGCGGTCGTCCAGGAGCAGCGACCAGTCCATCCCAACCATCCGCGCACTCACCGGGTTGTCCGCGGGGTTGGTTGCGGCCAGGTTGACGGTAAAGCTAAGCGGGAGGTCTTTGCGCGAGAATGCCGCGGCCAGCTTCGCGGCGTCAAGCAGGTTGAGGTCCTGGTAGGATCGCACCCGATCCAGGTTCAGACCCGCAAGCACAACGTTGTTCACGCTGTTGAGGCTGAAGTCAACGGACTTGAGCGCAGAGAACTGTTGGAGGGTCTTGCATCCTGGCAAAACCAGGACTGCCAGAATTACAGCGAGCAAGGGAAGCCGAATGGCCTGAAAGCGTGCGGACGGGGTTCTCACGGAATGCTGACTCTTTACTGTCCCTAAGGATTAACGACCAATGTGCCGGTCTTGTCGAAGGCAATCCCTGCAAAGCCCTCTACCAGGACTCTGTAGAAGTAGACGCCGCCCGGCAGCCCTTGGGTATCAAAGGGTACGGCATACCAACTGTCGCCGTCTTGTACGTCTTCAACCAGCCGTGTCACCGACCGTCCGGCCGTGTCGAAGACCTCGAGGGTCACGCGGCCTTCGCTTGGGAGGAAATAGCGGAAACGAACCATGCCGGAGGCGGGATTCGGAAACACCTCGGCCATGGCGTGGCGTGTGGGGGTCTCTATGGTCACCTCCACGATGGCCACACGCTGCTCGCGGCCGTCGCTGTCGGTGACGTAGAGTCTGTAGGAAACGGGGTCGTTGGTTACCACCGTGCCGTCGGCGAGGCTGGAGGCCGTTGCGCCAGGTCCGGACAGGAGCACCGCTTCCCGCGCATCGGAAACCCACCTTTCAATCCTGTGGCTGGCTACACCAAAATCCGCCAGGAACTCCCAGGACACGGTTACGATGCCGTCGGCATCAGACGCCGCGGTCAGCGTTGCTTCCGCGATGGCCGCGTTCCCTGTCAGGAGGAGTTCTCCCACATCCCTCCGCAGGCTGGGGAGGAGTACGTAGTTGTTGTCGCCGGGGCAGGCCGTGGACGAAAAATCCCGATGGCCCCGAATCTGGGAGGCAGGCACGCCATAACGCTCGCTCAGAAAGGCAAAGAGCGTGACGTAGGTGTCGTACGCTTCCGGCGTGATCTGGTCTATGCAGTTGCCTCCCTCGGGCGGATGGTAGCAGCCCAGAATCGAGACCCCGATGTTTCCGGTGTTAGCCCCACCCACGTGGGCTCCGAGAGCAAAAACCGGAAGATCACTCAATGAGGTGGCGTTGTTCAGGAAAGGGCGACCCTGATAAAGGTTGCCGCCTTGGTCAATCAGGAATTGATAGCCGATGTCGCTCCAGCCGCGAATATCCTGGTGCAGTTCCTGGATGGCCCGCATCTGCGCCAAGCCCTGCGCACGCGTTGCGGCCGAGTACCCCGCCGCGTGATGAAACGTCATGTATTCATGCGTCGGATTGGCCAACCGTGACGGCGTGCCAATGAAGGCTTTGGCTCCCCACTCCGCCCGCGTGATCAGCGGCGGAGGAATGATGATTCCTGTGGTTTTGGCCGCAATCGGCTTCAGGCCGCTGACAACGGGCAGTCCGTCTTCATCACTCCGGTTGTCGAACGTACCGGCGTCACGGACCTCCAGGGAGGTCTCATTGGCTACCGTGAAGCGCACCTCGAATCGAGCGGGTCCGGTTCGAACGCTGCCCCGGTAGCCCGCGACCAGACCATCGCCGACGGCCGATCGAACGATCGACATGGCATGCCAGTCACCCCAAACCCCGTTCTCCTCGATGCGCACCTGCGCCGAGATCCCGGCGTCTTTCGAGTAGGCCTCGACAGCGATGCCGGTAAAGGGCACCAAAACGGCCTCGCTGACGACGGAGTGAACCGCCCGTTTACCGACAATGTCAACGCTCTGGGCCCCCAACGGAGTACGCAGTTCGGCGATGTCATCCAGCATCTGCGCCTGGCCGTCTATCACCAGGAATGAGGTCAGCAGGAGACAGAACAGGAGTCGTTGGGCCATGCGTGCGCGCGTCAGAAAATCAGGTTGAACGTGTACCAGTGTGTCTGCTCAAGGATGCCGAAGTCTGCGAACGCATAATCAATCCGGGCCCGGACAGAACGATCCACCCGGATGTTGAGCCCCCCGCCAAGGGTCAGGCCCTGCTCGCCATCCGTCTCGAAGACGTTGCGGAATCCGCCCCGCAGGAAGACAAGGTCCCGGAAGGAGTACTCGCCGCCCATACTCAGGTACTCACTGTTGTCGTTTGGATGCGCAGCGTCTGTAAGCACTACAAGACGGTGATTGGACGTGGAGATCGCGTCCCAGGCCAACCCAACCCGGAAGATGAGCGGAAGGGGATGGGCATCCGTGAGGAACTCCGCGTTGACGATCTCGACGTTGCCGGACTCGGTCAGGCTCGGATCCGTGCTGAAGAGAATGTCACGCCCCGTCATCTGCATCTTGGGACCAAAATTGGCCATGCTTGCACCAAGCCGCAGGTCCCGGAAAGGCGTGGTGAACAGGACCCCCACATCAAAGGCCAGAGCGGAGGCGGAGGAGTGCCAGATCTGCTCACGAATGAACTTCAGGTTGGCGCCAAGGGAGAAACGGTCCGTCAGGTTTCGCCCGTACGTCAGCTGAAGGGCCAGATCCTGGGCCTTGAAGCGTTCGCCCGTTCCCGTCGGCCTGGCCGTGGTGCGCACAGCCATGTCGCCGGAGTCCAGGTATATCAGCGACGCGCCGATGGCTCCCGCCGCACCCAGGTTGATTCCAAAGGCGGCCACGCTGTAGGAGACGTCTGCCAGATACTGGGTGTGATTAAACTGGATGCCGGAACCGCCCATGCGGGCCAGCCCCGCCGGATTCCAGTACATGGCGGAGAGGTCGGAGGCTTCCGCCACGAAGGAGCCGCCCATGCCAATGGCACGCGCGCCCACTCCGAGCTTCAGAAACTGACCGGCCGTCGTGGCTACCTTGGAGATGGTTTTCGTCCCTCCGCCTGAGTCGCCGAAGGTTTGAGCCGCTACTGGGGCTGCACCAAGCAGTGCGGCCACAACGAGTACGGATATGGCTGATGTGCGCATAAGTCCAGACTTATTTGATGACCGCGAACTTGCCGATGTAGCTCCCCGTCTCCCACTCCACGTGGAAGATGTAGAGCCCGTAGGCAATGTTCATGTTGTCCTTGGTTCGAAGGTCCCAGAAGGCCTTGCCGTCGTCAACCGGGCTGTCCCTCACGATGGTGTCCACCAGTTCGCCGGCGAGCGTGAAGATGCGGATGGTCGCCTTGGCAGGTACGCCTGCGAAGTACATGCGCCGGTCTCCACGAGCCGCCCGCGAAATGGGGTTCCGGGGCTCGATCTCATTTGTTGCGACGTAGGGGTTTGGTACCGCGTAGATACACTCGCCAAACTCGTCGTAGCGCGGGTCGCTGGGGTCAAGGTTGGCGCAGTTGTCGATCTCCTCAGAGGTCAGCGAGGCGTCGTCCGTTGCGCCGACCGTGGAGAAGGAGAAGGCGTCATTTACGAAGGGCTTGATGGTCCTGATAAAGAATACATCTCCCGCGCCGGGCTTGGTGCCCGAGTCCGTGAACAGGACTTGCCAGGTGGCCGTCAGCGTGCCGTCCACCGTCTCCAGGAAAATGATGGACTCGTTGGTATCCCAGGCGTTGTTCCGGTTGAGATCCGGTACGAAGACCTCCAACTGCTGATTGGCCTGGGTCAGATTGACCACCGTAAACGGTATCGGCACGTTGTTCGAAAAACCGGTTCCGACGGGCGAGTCCGAGAACGTGATCTCGTAGTCGAAAGGCTGCCCGATGCGGCCGGGCCCGGACCGGGCAACAGATGCGTCGAACAAGATGCCGTCTCCGCCTTGAGACCAGCCTGTTTGCAGTGAGTCGATGGCCAGGTCGTCGTCCTCCACAAACACGTGAATCCCGTCAAAGACCAGGTTGCCCTCTTCGCTTGACAGGTAGCTGCTTCCGGCCAGCGGTCGATACTTGAAACGTGCCACAAGCTCATCGCCATCGGCCACAGAGCCAGAGGCCAAGAGCAGCACCGACCCCAGATCAGCGTTCAGTGTGTAGTCGACGTTTTCGGTCAACTGCACACCGCTCTTGGTGAGGATGAACCCGTCCCTGATCACATTCTTGACACCCAGGGAGGACGTCTTGCCCGCCACCGCCCGTAGCGTGTCAACCACTGGCACGTGGTTGGTTACCGAATAGGTTGTCGCGCCACCAACTGTCGAAAAGTCCAGGCTGTACGACCCTCCGTTGCGGATGGCCATTTGGTCTACCACGCGGAGGCTGATGTTACCCGTGGCCTGTCCGGAGGCGTGCGTAAGGCCACCTGCTGCGCCGATCATCGGCGCCACAAACCCTGCCGCGACAGGTCTTGGTGTCACCGCCACGGTGTTTACGTCGAAGATGTACTCGTCGTTTACCGGGTTGAACGTGATCGTCTTGGATGTCTCGCTGGGAGGAATCCCGTTTACGAACGTCTCGTTCCCGTCCGCAAACCCCCGGTCGTAGGCCACCACGGTGTAGTAATAGGTCTGTCCGTTTACGATCCCGTTGTCGTCGACAAACGTATGGAAGAGTCCGGTGTCGTCTCCCAGATTGTAGGCCACGCCGCGTTTGGGGAAAGGAATAGGGGAGGGTCCGCTCAGTCCGTTGATGAGGTCAAAGCGGGCGTCGACCCCCAGTTTTGACTTCAGGGGCCGGAAGAGAAATTTGGAGCCGTTTATGTCCGTGATCGTCTGCTGATCGCTGAATTCGTGGTCCGTAGACCGATAGATCACGTAGCCCTCAAAGTCTCGATCTCTGGAAAGGGGATCCACGCTCTTCTCTGCGCGATCATCCCAATAAAGAGTGACTTTGCCGTCACCGGGCACTGCCTGCACGATGGGCTTGTCCGGGGGGCGCGCGAACCTGTAGCCAACGTCAAAAATCTGCTGAGCGGTCTCGGCATTCAGGCGGAGGTCGGCAAGATTTTCGCCCACTAGAAGGGCGATGGAGAAACGCTTGGTTTCGCCTGCTCGCAGCGGGAAACTGCCGGATCCGTACAGGAACACGTAGTCGCCAGCTTCGGAGGGCACGCTGTCGAACTTGCCGGGCTCCAGGAAACCCCAAAGACGCTCATCGTCCGAAGCACGGTTTCCAGCGAATCGGGGAGAGGCAAACGACGTCAGCCCGATCATGTCGCTTTCGTCAATGTCGGTGAACTCGTAGTTGGGCTCGCCCGGTTTCGTGATGTCGAACTGGTCGCCGGTCGTCGGGACGCCGTCGCCTTCGCCGGGATCTCCGGTCCCAGGGATGCCGTCCAGTCCTACGTCATCTCTTTCGGGGTCCCAGTCGCCATCGTTGTCGATGCCGTCTGTCCAGGACTCATCGACCATGCCGTCATCGTCGTTGTCGATGCCGTCTCCCTCATAGGCGACGTTGCCAATAATCTCGTTGCCAAGTCCCGGAGACTCCAGAAACTTGTACCCGAAATAGCCGGGGACGCGGCCCGCGATGTCTGAACGCCCGTCGAAATCCCAGGCGAACACCATATTGCGTGTCTGGTCGAAAAAAGCCAGGTCGTCGGACCAGTCCCCGGGACCTCCGACGTGCGGGTCGCCCCACATGCCGAAGGTGACCTTGTCCAGGTCCTTCTCGCTCTTGTTCGTGATCTTGTACACCAGGAAGATGGCATCTTCCGCCAACGGGTTGGCCCATTGATAGAGGCGCACTTCGGTCTCAAGGCCCAGTCCCCGCTTGGTTGAGTCGCTGGGGAATGGGTAGTACTGAAATTCCCTGTTGCTGTAGTCGTTGATGAAGTACAGCGCCTCCTTGTCTGCGTTGGATGATCCTTGCTGGAGGGCACCCGGCCAGACGTACTCCTTGAGGATTTCGTTGTACCAGGATGTAGGCCAGGAGTCGGGCCGCCCGTCCAGGTCGGTGTCACGGGCATCGGAGACCGGGATCTCGTCCGAGTTGGGGTTCACGACCTCAAGGCCCTGAAACGTTCCCACAGGCTGTGCACAGGGTGTGGGTTGCCAGCCCCAGACCTCAGACTGATCTGGAGAGATATCGCCGCTGGAGACAAGCCCCTCGGTGACAATGTGCATGACCCACACGGGATTGCCCTGGGCGTCCAGGACCACGTTCCCGTTCTCGTCTCGCTTCTGGACGCTTTTGGGATCTCGATGCCCCTCGTCAATTACCTCAGCAGCTACTATCGGGCCGAACTCGTATCCGTACCCCAGGCCATTCCAGACAATGTCCGTGATGGTGTTTCCAGGGCTGGAAATAGACCCGAAGTTCAGAATCTGAGTAGTGATCCGGTTTCCGTTGAGAATCACAGACCGCCGATCCGTCAGATCCTCAAAACAATCGGCCACCGCCATGGCACCCGACTTGTTGCTCTGTGCAGCTATCCAGCTACGCAGTTGCCGGTAGTCCATGCCCCGTTCGCGGTCCTGACCGAAGGCCAGACCGGCTGAGAAGACGAGCCCGATAAGGGCAAGCGCAAAGACACCCGACCCACGCCGAATCAATTCTATCACTGAAATTTCCCGCATCAAAAGTTGAGGGTTGCGCCCACACGGACCTCACGAGGTCTGGAGAAATACTGGGGGCGGGATTGGTACTCGTCAGGCGTATGAATGCCCGGCAGCCCGAGGGCGATCGCGGAGTCGTAGGAGGCGTACTGGCCACGCTGTTCGGCCAGCGAGTACGTCGCGCGCCCGGTATCGTTGAAGACGAAGCGTTCGTTGAGGTGATCGAGCACGTTGAACACTTTCGCGAACACCCGCAGCCGAGCGCGCTCACCGACGCGGATGTCCTTGGAGGCCGTCAGGTCCATCTTGAAGTTGCCTGGCTTGCGTTCCTGGTTGGGCAGTTGGTCAATCTTCTGGTCGATGAGGAGCGGCGTATAGGGGTAACCGGTGGTATATTGGGTAATCACGCCCACGCTCCAGCTGCCAGAGTTGGCCAGGTTCAGTGTGCTGGAGAAGGTGTGGCGCACATCGAAGCTGAGCGGGATGATCTCCAGTTCGTTCTCCC
>JBLHLC010000026.1:0-60841 GCA_047619685.1 Rhodothermales bacterium | reverse complement strand
CGCCTGGTCCTTCATCTCATCCCGGAGCAGACGGATCAGCGTCCCCGTCTTGCCATTCAGCAGTTGTTCGACCTGCCGGATCGTGTTGTCGTAATGCGCCTCGGTTTCAAGCCCGACGCACCCGCCCTCGCACTTCTTGATGTGGTACTGCAGGCATAGCGAGTACTTGCCGTCCGCAATCGGCTTGGGCGAGAGGTTCAGCGAGCAGGTCCGCAGCTTGAAAATGGAGCGGATGGTGTCCAGCATGAGCCGCATGCTCTTCACGTCCGCGTACGGACCGAAGTACCTGGATCCATCCTTCCGAACACGACGCGTAGGAAAAACCCGGGGGAAAGGCTCCTTCTTGACGACGATGTACGGATAAGACTTGTCGTCCTTCAGGTTGACATTGTACCTGGGCTTCAGCCTCTTGATGAGGTTGTTCTCCAGGATGAGCGCCTCCGGCTCCGTGTCGGTGACGATGATGTCAACATCCACCACCTTGCTGACGAGCGCCCGTAGCCTGCCTTCCCTATGGCCCGCCGCCTTGAAGTAGGAGTTGACCCTGTTGCGCAGGTTCTTGGCCTTGCCAACGTAAAGCACCTTGCCCTCAGCATCCTTGTGCTGATACACACCGGGCTTCTTGGGGAGGTTGGCTAGCTTCTCACGTAGGAGGTCATCCATTGGCCCGAAAACGACACGGAGCGGGCAAGGTTGCCGGACTCACCCTTCGTAAGTCGGGATCGGGTGCAGATCCGGCTCCACAAACGCGGCGCGGGCTTCGTCCGAGAACAGCAGCTGGGCCGAGTAGTGCGTAAGCATGATCTTGGCATCCGACAGGACCGGATGCTGGTCGATGAACCAGTCCGCAGATTTCGAGTCGGGGCCCTGGTAGGCATCTCAATGCCCGGAATGAACGGGCTTGAGGCAACCGCGCGGCTGACTTCGGATTTCCCCGATACGCGAGTACTAGTCATCTCCATGCTTGACCAGGAGCTGTTTGTCATCAAGGCCATCAAGGCTGGTGCTCGGGCGTATTTGCTAAAGGACTCAACCTTGGCGGATCTGATGGTCGCCATGGATGCCGTCAGGCGGGACCAGATGTTTTTGTCTCCTGCCATTTCGCGAGTTGTCTTGGATTCCGTGATGTCCGGACGCTCACTGGGTGAGCCGAGCAGCGATGCACTCTCGGTGCGCCAGCGTCAGGTGTTGCAGTTGGTCGCGGAAGGTTTGAGTTCGAAGGAGATCGCAGACAAGCTCTCGCTGAGCGTGCGCACTATTGACGCTCATCGACGCCACATCATGCAATTGTTGGGCATCCACGAGATTGCCGGCCTCGTGAGGTATGCGGTGCGATCAGGTCTGATTGAGGCGTGGCCCCCGGACTGAAACCGCGCCCGATCCGCCGCACGTCAGGCCTGGCCCGTAGCGACCATGGGTCGCCTAGTGCGGACGCGATCCTCGATGGCCTCCCGATCCCGGAAGCGCCCCATAGAAGGAACCATCCTTCCGCCGATTCACCCGCTCTCCTTTCCAGAGCTTCCCGTCCAGAATCGTCTTCCACAGGTCCGCGTAAAATTCCCTCGACTGGCGGCCGGAATTCAGGAGGATTCAGATTGATCCGAAGGCCGAATGGGCTCAGATGCTCGCGGACGGATGGCGGTTCATGCGGGACTTTCTGTACGTGGACAACACCCACGGCGCACCCTGGGACGAGGTCTGGTCGTGGTACTCGCCCTGGCTCGAGAGCGTCAACCACCGCTCCGACTTCAACTACCTCCTGGACATTGTCTCCGGCGAAATAGCAGTCGGCCACTCCTTTGTGCGCGGAGGGGACTATCCCGACATCGAGGATCCGCAGACGGGCTTCCATGGGGCAAATCTGGCTCGCGAAGGCGGCGGCGTCAAACTGACGCGGATTTTCTCTGGCGAGTCCTGGACGCCGGGGGTCAGCGGACCGCTTTCCGCTCCCGGACTGGATGTGGCAGAAGGTGACTTTCTGGTGGCCATCGAAGGTCACGAGGTATCGGCAGACATGAACCCCTACAGTCTTCTGGAGGGGACGAGAGGCAGGACCATCTCGATCAACGTCAATGACCGCCCCGGGATGACGGGCGCCCGGGAGCTGACCATCCAGCCGGTATCCAGCGAAAACCAACTGAGAACGTGGGCCTGGGTGGAGGGCAACCGCCGCAAGGTGGATGAGCTTTCGGACGGCCGTCTGGCCTAGGTCTGGCTTCCGAACACGGGGGGCGGCGGCTACTCGAATTTCAACCGCATGTACTTCGCGCAGCAGGACAAACAGGGCGCGGTGATAGACGAGCGAAACAACGGCGGTGGCTCGGCGGCGGACTACTTCGTTGACGTCATGTCTCGGGAGTTGCACGGCTACTTCAACTCCCGCGCTGGCGACCGGAAGATGTGGACCCAGCCGATGGCCGGGCTCTACGGGCCCAAGGTGATGATCATCACCTTGGGCGGGGTCTGGTGGTGACCTGCTTCCCTATTTCTTCCGCGATTACGGGATCGGGCCGCTCGTCGGCACGCTGACGTGGGGTGGCCTTGTGGGCACGTGGGACACGCCTCCCCTGATCGACGGCGGCAGCTTCGTCGCACCGCGCGGAGGCTTCGTGGACGTGGACGGCAACTGGGCCGTTGAAGGCGACGGCGTGGCGCCGGACATAGAAGTGCGCCACAACCCCGCCGAAGTCATCGCCGGCCACGATCCTCAACTGGAGGCGGCGGTGCACGAGGCGCTACGCTTGCTTGAGACGGAGAAGGTGGAGTTCAAGACCGAGCCGCCCGCACCTGTTCGATACCGGAGGCCGGTTCGAAATCGTTGAGCGATTGCTTCGAGAGCTATTCGGAGGGTACTTGGAAACACGCGGTAGACAAACGCGATTCACCATCGAAATCCCGCGCTCGCTGAGGCTCCGATCAGCGAGTGTGGATGTTTTGCCGTTTGAGGATGTCTCTCCATTGAAGATCTGGAATGTCTATTCGTGTGATGTTGTTTGCCGCCGTGGTGCTGGCGGGGTGTCAGTCGACGCCGTCTTCCGAGGCCCCTATGTATGCACCGGCCTTGCCTGAGGCTGGAGATGGAGATGTGGCCCCAGCTCCGCTGAGCCTCGCCCCGGAGTCGGACACGACGGATGCGGAGAGGTACCATAGCCAGGCTCGCGCGTTGGAACAGAGCTTTGGCTCCCCCGAGGAAGTCCGGACGTTCTATCGGAAGGCGCTCGGCTTAGCGCCGGCCTCGGTTGCGGTAATGAACGACTACGGCCGATTCCTCCACGGAGCGGGAAGTCTTGCCGAGGCGGAGGAGATCTATAGCAGGGCTATTGAGGAGGAAGCGGGGTCCAAGGAAGCCCATAATGGCCTTTCGGCCGTGCTGATGTCGGCCGGGAGGCTGGAAGAGGCGGATGCTGCAGCGTCGGAGGCCCTGAAGCTCGACCCGGACTATGTGGATGCACTCACGAATCTCGGGATGATCCGAGCGCGAGCCGGTGACCTGGCGGATGCCGAACGTCTCCTGACGCGCGCCGTCCTGGAGGCTCAGAAGGTCGGCAACGTGATTCCTGGCTTCAATCTGGCTCTGGTCTACATGCAGTCGGGGAATTTCGAAGATGCGGTAGGCCTTCTCGGACACGCTGTGCGGATGGATCCGGCCAATGCCAACGCGCGCCTCCTTCTTGCCCGCGCCTTTCTTGAGACTGGAAAGAAGCCGAGTGCCTTGGCCCAGATAAACGCATTGCTGCAGATAGATCCGGGCAACGAGAGGGCACTGGCTATGAAAGCCGAAATCGAGAGCGGAAGCTAGCGGGATAAATGCGCCCCAAACTTGACCACGAGGTACGCGTCCGGCACAAAAATGACTTGGTCATTGTATGAGTCACTCCCACGGACCCCCGGCTTCAGCCCCGCGTCGAAGAGGCTCGCCGCCGGATCGGAGTGTTGGAGGCGCAGCAAGGCTCTGGCGGATGAGGTGCCTTTTGCGTACAGGCCCGGGCCCCCGCATGATTTCCCAACCCTTTCGCAGGCAGGCAGTATTTCTTGTACACGTAGCGGCTCGTGGTACGGAGGGGGGCGGGTTTCAGTCCAGCCTGGGTACCCAACACCTTCATCAACGAATACATCGACCGTGCCTGGCACGGGATGCGGGCAAGAAGTGAGGGTTTTCGTACCGAGGTGGTGCGGGAGTTTGCTGCCGATGCCGGGACGCTCTCTGTCCTTCCTCAGGAGTTGGGCAGGGTGATTCTCAACCTGCTGAACAACGCCTTTGACGCGCTCCGTGATGCTGAAGACCCGACGGTGTCAGTCTCAACCGCCCGCTCGCAAGAGAGCGTGCAGATTCGTATCTCAGACAACGGTCCCGGCATTCCGACGGACATCCGGGAGAAGATCTTCGAACCCTTCTTTACGACCAAGGCCACGGGCGAAGGCACAGGGTTGGGCCTCAGTCTCAGTCATGATATTGTCACCAAAGGGCACGGAGGCACCATGACCGCGGGCACCGCTCCCAGCGGCAGCGCGGAGTTCTTAATTTCATTGCCACAGCAATCGAGTATTCCCTCATGAAAGTCCTGATTGTAGACGACGAAAGAGACGTCGAGCCCCTGTTCAACCTTCGCTTCCGGAAGGAGATACGCCGGGGCGAGATTGAGTTGGTCTATGCATTTTCCGGAGAGGAGGCGCTGGCCAAAATGGACAAGGAAGACATGGCCGACGTTGTCCTGGTCCTCTCGGACATAAACATGCCGGGCATGACGGGGCTCGAATTGCTCAAGGAAATCAAGAGCGTCCCGCCGCCGGTGCCGGTTTGCATGATGACCGCGTACGACAACGAAGAATTCAGGGGTCAGGCAAAATTCCTGGACTGCGACGGGTATATATCGAAGCCCATCGACTTCGTCGCTCTCAAGGACAAGATTCAGTCGTTCGTTAGGCGATAGACGGTGGACTCGCTTAGCCGATGCCTGACCGCGTTCGGGGGACCTAAGTCCTCTGGACCGTGAGCAGCGTCAGGTCCTCGGACGGTTCCGCGTCGCCGAGGTGATCGTAGACTTCGCGAACCACTTGCCGAATTACTTCCTTCGGCGAAGGCGAGTCCAACGCCTTGAGACCGGCCGCGAGGCGCTCCAGAGTGAACTCCGAGCCGTCCTCTCCCTTGCTTTCGGCGATGCCGGAGGAGGTCAGCAGCAGGAGGTCCCCCGCTTCCATGGCAGTGTCCAGAACACCGAAATCACCTTTGCCAATCCAGACGAGTTGGTCATTTTTCAGCAGAAGCCGGATTTCACCGGACTCTGACCGTACCAACGGTGAGGTGTGCCCGGCGTTCGCAACGGAGACCGCTCCCGTGGAAGGATTCAGGACTGCGACAACAGCCCGCAGCCCGAGATGGGGAAGTCCTTCGGCGATCGGTAGCGCGTGGAGTTTCCGCAGCGCATCAGCCGGCGAAACGCCATCGGACAAGTAGCTCTTGAGGAAGGTCTGCGCCATCGCCATCAAGAGGGCGGACGACACGCCTCTCCCGGATACGTCACCCTGGACAAGGGCAAGTCGGTCATCGCCGATGGCAAACGTGTCAAAGAACGTTCCCGAGACGTCACGGGCAGGTGCACTGAAACCATAGACTTCCGCGCCGTCCATGACCGGAAACTGGCCCGGCGTCATGGCCTCCTGGATCTTTCTGGCCACGTCCCGCTCCTGGGCTACCGAAGCCAGTTGGTGACGGGCATTCACGGCCTGCCGAAGCAGGGACAGGTCATCGGCCGCTTTTCGGATCGTGGTCTCCAGATCTTTGAAGTCGATGGGTTTGGTCACGAAATCGAAGGCCCCGCGGTTCATGGCGGTGCGAATCTTTTCCAGGTCGCCGTACGCGGACACGACGACAGTTCGGGTTGGTCGCGGGAGGTCTGCAAGTTTTGTCAATAGCGTCAGCCCGTCCATGCGGGGCATATTCAGATCAGTCAGGATCAGACCGATCTGCGGGTGCCCCTCCAGCTTCTGAAGGGCATCTTCTCCGTTGAGAGCGAAGACGAACTTCCAGTCACCGGCGCGGATGTTTTTCCTGAAGCGTTGCTGCATGAGCAGTTCAAGCTCGGGCTCGTCATCCACGCAGAGAATGTGGAGGGTGGTGTCCTCCTGAACTTCGTCGGGTTCTTCTTCCACGGTCGGCAGGGCAGAGACGAACTGGCGCGCCTCTTCCCGAGATTCCTGCCTTGTCTTCAGGGTCTCCAGTTCCAGGAGGATGTCCTTGCAGGACGAGAATCTGAGTGCCAGGTCCTTTGCCAGGGCCCGCGCAACGATTCCGGCCAACTGAATGGGCACTCCGGGAGCTATGGCCGTGAGCGGCTCGGGCTCGCTATTTAGGATTCCGTAAATGACGGCTTGGGGGTATGCCCCGGGGAACGGCCTTCGACCAGCGAGCATCTCGTAGAAGAGGACACCAAAGGCCCAGATGTCAGCACGGTGGTCCGACTGGGTGCCTGCGGCCTGCTCCGGCGACATGTAGGCTGCGGTGCCGAGCATCGCGCCGTCCTGGGTGATGAGCGCGCTGTCTTCGCCCTTGGCGAGGCCGAAATCCAGAAGCTTGACTCCGCCGTCCGCGGTTAGCATCACATTTCCGGGCTTCACATCCCGATGGATGATGCCACGCGCGTGGGCAGCCGCCAGACCCTGCGCGATCTGCTCCGCTATAACCACGGCACGGTCAGCCGGAACGGGGCCGCGCGAAATCAGGTCCTGGAGCGTCTCTCCGTCGTAGAGGGCCATGGCGATATACGTCTCGCCGTCCGAGGACTCATTGACCTCGTAGATGGTGCAGATATTCGGATGGTCCAGCGCGGACGCAGAGCGGGCCTCTCGAAGGAATCGATCCCGGCTCTTCTGGTCCGTCCCCACAGGCCGGGGGAGAAACTTGAGGGCTGCGGGACGCCGCAGTCGCGTGTCCTCCGCGCCATACACCACACCCATACCGCCGCGTCCAACTACCGATGTAATCTTGTATTGACCGAAGGTCCGTCCGAGGAACTCGTCAGTTCCTGGGGTCGGGTCGGCTGTGTCGGAATGGGGCAATGCTAGATCCGAGGCGAGTGATTGAAAGAAGCCGCTGGCTTCGCTGTAGGATACGATCAGGTCCCGTAGTTCGTTCTTCTCTTCTCCGCTACACGCACGATCAATAAAGGCCTCACGGGCCTCACCTTCCAGTTCCAGCGCCTCAAGAAGAAGTTCGCCCAATCGCGTGGCCCGGTCCTCGGGGAAGCCGTTCAAGACAGTTCCTTGTAGAGGAGCACCTGCGCCATGGTCCAATCGCGCTTGACCGTGGCTGGAGACACGCCGAGCGCCTCAGCCGTCTCTGGGACGGTCATCCCACCAAAAAAGCGACATTCCACTACTTGTGCCATGCGGGTGTTGGTAGCCTGGAGTTTTTTCAGCGCAGCGTCCAAAGCCACGAGTTTTTCTGCGCTCTCGTGGTCAATGTCAGGGAGGGCGTCGGCGATGAACCCGGAGTCGACATCGGTATGGACAGCGTCGCCACCCCGCTTTTGCCGACTCTTGTGTTTGGCGTAGTCCAGGTACACGTGGCGCATGGCCTTGGCAGCTACGGCAAAAAAATGTACCCGGTTCTCCCAGTCGGGAGAGGTCTGGTCGGCCAGTTTTATGTACGCCTCGTGGACAATAGCCGTCGTGTTCATCGTCGCCGGACCAGCGTGTCCACGCTTTTGAAGACTCGCCTTATTGCGGAGCTCCTGATAGACAATCGGGAATAGCCGGTCGATGGACCGTCGGTCCCCCGCGCGGGCAGCAACCAAGAGTTGAGTGACAGTCGCTTGGTCTTCCATGTCTAAAGAACGGTCTCAGTGGCTCCCGGGATGCCGAACAACCTTCCCGTTTTGCATCACGAAATCGATCTTGTAAAGCGCATTCGTGTCATCCAACGGGTTGGAAGGCATCGCCACGAGATCAGCGGCCAGACCACTTCCAAGCCCACCACGGTCCTTCTCCAGCCTGAGCAGCCGCGCAGCTGTGGTCGTCATGGCCTTGAGTTGGTCGGCGTTGGACACGCCAGCCTCACGCCAACTGTTCAACACGTCCAGCGTCACGTGACCCCGACCCATTTTGGGATCCCAGAAAACGGCGTCTGATCCGTACACGATGTCCACACCCAACGCGTAAGCCCGTCGCAGCCGGTCCACGAACATGTCGTGCTCCGCCTGGAACGCGGAAAGGTCATCGCCTGGCAGGGAGTGGGCAAGGCCTTCAAGCGTGAACTCCGTTCCAACCAGAAACACGCCTGCATCCTTGGCCGCTTGCAGGACGTCGTCGGGCATATGGACGCCATGTTCGATGGATCTGACACCAGCAGCGATGGCGTTTCGGGCGCCCTGTTCTGTCCAGCAGTGGGCGGCTACATAGGTACCCGCTCGCTCGGCTTCGGTCACAGCGGCGCGAATTTCGTCCACCGAGTAGATGTAGCGCTGGTCGTCAACAACCAATTTGATGAAGGTGGACCCGAAGTGCAGGTTCTGGCGAACGGCCTTCACGATGTCATCCACGCCATCGGCGAAATAATACTCGGGATTCCCGAGTCCGGGTTTTTCGGGCTGAAGGAAAAACTGCCCGCCGAACGGGGCGATGATCCTGCCCGACGTTTCCATGTGAGGCCCGGGAATGATGCCGCTGTCGATGCCCTTCTTGATGGCCACGTCTGCGTAGTTGCCGTTGTTGCCGATGTCGCGAATCGTGGTGAAGCCGGATTCAAGCAGGTCTCTGGCGTTGGCCACACCCTGGACGGCACGGAATGGCGTGGGGTTCAGGAGGCCGGTCACATAATAATTGCCTCCGTCCACGCGCTCATCCACGACGAGGGCTACGTGGGAATGAGCGTCCATCATCCCGGGCATGACATAGCGATCGCGCAGATCAATCACGTCATCGGTCATCCGTCCGGACCACTTTTCAATGCCGCTGATGCGTCCTGCGGTTACCGTGATCCTCTGATCCGCGGAACTGGATCCGGTGTCGGTATGGATAACGGTGCCGGCGCGAATTACGGCATCCTGCGCTTGGGCCGGGAGGGCACAAAGGAGCAGGACGATGCAGAGTCGGAGGGTCATGGTCTGGCGGATTGCGTGGAAACAGAATGTAGCAAGGCGTTGGTCAGTATTTACCTTGAGGCTCGCCGCCGGCCGTCCAACAAGTCAACCACGATGACAGCAGAACCTGAAAAAGCCTACCTGGAGGTCACGCAGGAGGCGGGCCGAGACTTCCTGATGAGGGGAATTCAGGGCGAGATCGTCATGCTCAATTTTCTGCGGTTTCGGGAGGAGGCGGACTACTCAGAGTTTCCCGATCTCAGGCCCGAGAGCCCCATCACGGGTGCTGAAGCCTACCGGCTGTACGCCGAACACACCGTTCCATTTCTGCAGGCTTCTGGCGGAGACGTGCAATTTGTGGGGGCTGGCGGACACTACCTCATTGGTCCGACGGACGAACGGTGGGATCAGGTGCTTCTTGTTCGTCACAAAAGCGTGCAGACGTTCATGTCTTTTGCCTCCAACAAGGACTTTCTAGCCGGAATGGGGCATCGGCTGGCGGCCCTTGCCGACTCCAGACTTCTCCCACTGATCCCCCAGGAATAGACGGCGGCCCAAGATGAACCGACTAACCGTTTTCCTCCTTCTGCTGAGCGTGATAGGCCTCGCGGGGTGCTCAGACAAGGACGGTTCCGACCAGCAGGACACCATCACGGGTCACAAAATCCGCGTGACGGCCATGGTCCCCGAGGACGCGCCGACCGTCTATCTGACTGGCAATCTCCCGGTGCTCGGCCCGTGGGACCCTGCCATATTCCCGATGGATGGCAAAGGTGCCAGGCGCACCGCTACCGTATCGGTTGAGCCCGGTTTTGAGTTCGAATACAAGTTCACCCTGGGGTCATGGGATCACGAGGGGCTGGGCCCATCTGGCACCGTCATGCCCAACTTCCGGCTGATTGCCGACAGCGACCAGTCGCCAACGCACGAAATCGTCGACTTCAAGCGCGACACGGCCGAATACCTCGCAGACACCACCGGCTCAGGAGTCAAGGGGCGGTTGGTCTACTGGACGGACGTTGCCTCAGAGTTTCTCATAGAGACCCGCCATGTGGAAATCTGGCTTCCGGAAGGGTATGACGATAACCCCACCAGGCGATACCGTGTCCTGTATATGCACGACGGCCAAAACCTCTTTGACCCCCGACTCGCGAACACGGGCGTGGATTGGGGAATCGACGAGGCCATGAGCAAGGGCGTCAACGAGGGACTCTTTGAGCCCGCTATAGTGGTGGGGCTTTGGAACACGTCCCGGCGACTGCAGGAATACTCGCCGTGGCACGATGGACCCTCCTACGCACAATTCCTGACCGAGGAGTTGATGCCGCGCATCGATGCCGAGTTTCGAACGCTCACGGGGCCAGAGGACACGTTCACGATGGGGTCATCCATGGGCGGACTGATTTCCTTCTACCTGGTCAAAGAGCACCCGGACGAGTTCAGCGCATGCGGTTGTGTGTCCAGTCACTTCCCGCTCTCCCCCAATGTGCTCGCCTCCCTGGGCGAGGCTGGCTCGGACGCGGACACTACGCCCTATGTAGTTCGGGACATAGCGGATGGCGATACCATGCCAGCCGGTGCGCGGCTCTTTTTCGACTATGGCTCCGAAGGCCTGGATACCCAGTACGGACCCACCCATGAGGCCATCAGGGAATGGCTGCTGGGGGAGGGGAGGCAGGAAGGCCGTGACTTTCAAATACGCGAGTATGACGGGGCCACTCATAGCGAGGCCTCTTGGCGCGCCCGGATGGGTGATCAACTAGAGTGGCTACTGAAAGTCGACTAAAACAGAACAGGCGGCCGGCCACATGAATGGCCGGGCCGCCTGCCCAAAGTCACCAACTGAAGTCCCGTCAGGACCCGGCGTCTCGCCCGGTCCACCAGGCGACCACGGCTCCGGCCAGCCCATAACGCACGGCCCAGACCGCGGCATCGGCCAGGTAGTGGGTGAGGTCCATGATCCCACTTGCCCCGTATTCAATCAGTCCCGTTCCGAGGGCAATCAGAAAGCCAACCATGGCACCGGCCTTTGCACCACCAGCAATGTCCGCGGCGCCGACGGCACTCAGAATCCGGGTCAGCAGGTAGCCCATAACGATCTCGCCAGCCACAATGAAGACTAATTCGGGCGTGGCCCTTCCCATGTCTGCAGCGAAATAGTCACCAAGCAGAAGGACGTAGAAAACGAATCCAGCCGCGAAGAGGGTGAGGCCGCCGAGCACGGCGCCAATAAGGGTCTTTGAGTTCATGATTCGGTGCCCGCAAGGGGCGAAAAGGAATGGAGAATCGAGACCTGCTACGGGCTGGGAAGCCGGAAATAGTCCATGAGCCTCCCGCGCTCGTCGCGGATAAACCTGCTAACAAAGGGACCCTTAAGCAAGCGGAATGATAAATTTTGTTATGCAAATCGTTGTGTAACAATACTTTATGGGGAGGGTTATTTCGGCCGTTTGAGGCAACGGACTGTACTCTCAGCCCTATTCTTCTGTGAAAGACGCCTCGACCATCACGACCCTGCCCACGTGGACCGAACCGAACAGATAACCGCCGAACTGCACCAGCTCTATCCGGAAGCCAACTGTGCGCTGGATCACGGGACCGCTCACGAGTTGCTCTTCGCCACAATCATGTCCGCGCAAACCACGGATGTGAATGTGAATCGCGTCACAGTGCAGCTATTCCTCAAGTACCGATCGGTAGCGGACTTCGCCGCCGCAGACCTCGAGACGTTTCAGGAAGAAATACGCTCAACCGGCTTTTTCCGTAACAAGGCCAAGAACGTCCTGGGCGCCGCGCGCATGCTCATGGACGAATACAACGGCCAGGTCCCGGACACAATGGACGACCTCCTGAGACTCCCGGGGGTCGCTCGGAAGACTGCCAATGTGGTCCTGGGCACGTGGTTCGGAAAAGCCGAAGGCTTCGTGGTGGATACGCACGTGAAGCGGCTGGCCTTCCGGTTGGGTTTCACCAAGCAAACCGATCCTGTTAAGGTAGAGCGAGACCTTCGGGCAGCATTTCCGCAGGACGCGTGGACGTTCCTGGGCCACGCCATAATCCTCCACGGCCGACAGGTGTGCGATGCCCGCAAGCCCGCCTGTGAGACCTGCACGCTACGACCCGTGTGCCCCCGAAACGGGGTCTGAGGCCTATGCCGCCACCAAGGCGTTAGCCAGGGCCTCAGGTATCGCCGCCTCCAAAGCAGCATCCAGGTCGGCGAGCAGATCGTCGATGGATTCGATACCGACCGAGAGCCTGATCACGTCGTCGGTGATGCCCGCTTCCAGGCGCGCTTCCTCCCTCATGGATGCGTGACTCATGCTTGACGGGTGCTCGATCAGGGACTCGACGCCTCCGAGAGATTCGGCCAGTGCGAAGACCCGTGTGCCCATCAGCAGCCGCTTAACGGCCTCCCAGTCTCCCGCAAGTTTGAACGATACCATGCCGCCAAACCCGTACTGCTGGCTGCTGGCCAGTTCGTGTCCTTCGTGGTCTTCCAGGCCGGGGTAGTACACCTTGCTTACTGCGGGGTGCGCATCCAGATGCCTGGCCACGGCATCGGCGTTTTCGGCATGACGTGCCAACCGAAGCGGAAGGGTCTTCATGCCCCTGAGGACCAGCCAGCAATCGAACGGCTGCGCTACAGTGCCCAGACAGTTTGCGGTGAACTGGATGCGGTCGTTCAGTTCCTCCGTCGCCGCTACGATGGCGCCGCCAACCACGTCAGAGTGCCCGTTGAGGTACTTGGTGGTCGAATAGGTGACCAGATCTGCGCCAAGCGAAATGGGCAGTTGGAAAACGGGCGAGAGGAAGGTGTTGTCCACGGCCACAAGCGCGCCAGCCTCATGTGCCACGCGCGCCACAAGTGCGACGTCCGTGATCCTCAGCAGGGGGTTGGACGGGGTCTCGATCCACACCAGAGCGGTGGGTGTGGAGAGCGCCTTTCGAAGCGCGATTTCATCGCTCAGATCCACAAAATCCACAACGAGCTTGCCCTGGTCCTGAAAATGGGTCAGCAACCGTTCGGTGCCGCCGTAACAGTCGTGGCTGCACACCACGCGGGAGCCCGCATCCAGAAGCGCCAAAGTGGTGCTTACGGCGGCCATTCCCGTTGATACGGCAACTGCCCCGACGCCGCCGTCCAGATTGGCGAGCGCGTCCTCAAGCGCCGCCCGCGTGGGGTTACCACTCCGTGTATAGTCGTAACCCTTTGTGACCCCCACATCCTCAAACCGGAAGGTCGCCGTCTGGTAGATAGGGGGGACAATGGCGTTGTACGCAACGTCAACGCGTTGCCCGGCAAGAGCCAGTTTGGTTTGGGTCTTCATGTCAGGAATACGGGTAAACGAACTGATTGAGAAAGGGGAGGACGATCTCGGCCAAGCCGGCGTGATCAACAAGGAAACTGTCGTGGCCAAACGGACTGGAGAGCACCTCGAGCCGGCCACCGGGCAGGAGCGATGCAAGCTCGACCTGCTCGTGTAACGGGTAGAGGACGTCTGAACGGATACCCACCACAAGGGCGGGTTGCGGGAGGGAGTCCAGTGCCTTTTCGTAGCCGCCACGGCCACGCCCAACGTCGTGAGTATCCATTTGCTGCGTGAGGGACACGTAGCAGTTGGCATCGAACCGGCCGTTGAGCTTCGAGCCCTGATGGTGGAGGTATGATTCCACTTCAAAGCCGTCGGCCGACCGCGAACGGCCGAATCGGTCGGCAAATTCTCCGGAAGACCTGTACGAAACCATGGCCATCATCCTTGCCACAGACAGGCCCCGGACCGGAGGGCGGTCCTCCGGGTAGGCGCCGTCCTGATAATCGGGATCGGCATAGATGGCCTGGCGCTGCGCTTCGCCCCACGCAATACTCCACGGGGAGTGCTGGCCACCCGCGGCAATGACCACGAAGGATCGCACCAGGTCCCGATGGAAGCCCCACTCCAGAGCAAGCATGCCGCCCATGGATCCGCCGATCACGGACGCCACCCGCTTGACGCCCAGGTGCCGGAGAAGGACGCGGTGTGCCGTCACGGTATCCCGGATGGTGACACCCGGAAAGGCGGAGCCAAAGTTTTGGCCGGTATCCACGTTCAGCGTGATGGGGGACGCGCTGCCATACGGAGACCCCAGCGTGTTGGCGCAGATCACGAACAGCTTGTCCGTGTCCACCGCCCTGCCTGGGCCCACCAGTTTGGGCCACCAGGCGGCAGCGTTCGTGTCGCCGGTGAGGGCGTGGCAGATCACCACCACGTTGTCCCCGCGTTTGTTCAGGGCGCCCCACGTCTGGTACGACACAGGCACCTGCCGCAGCATGCGTCCCGACTCGAGCCGGAGCTCAGGCAAGACAAGCACGCGTGCGTCAGAGGCGGCAGGCGCCAGGGCAATCACACCGATGGACTCGCTACACATGGCTAAACCAGCTCCGGTACGGTCTCGAGGGCCTGTGCGAAGTCGGCATAGATGTCTTCGATGTGTTCGATGCCAACGGAGACACGGATCAGGTCAGGCGTTACGCCAGAGGTGATCTGCTCGCTTGCCGAGAGCTGCTGATGCGTGGTACTGGACGGGTGGATGACCAGCGTCTTGGCATCGCCGACATTGGCCACATGACTGGCGAGTTTGACGCTGTTCACGAAGGCCTGTCCGGCCTCAAGGCCGCCGCGCACGCCAAACGAAAGCACTCCGCCATAGCCGTTTCTCAGGTACTTGGTGGCCGCCTCGTGGTACGGGTGGTCGCTCAGTCCGGGGTAGCTGACCCACTCCACTTCCGGGCGGGCCTTGAGCCAGAGCGCCAGTTCGTGTGCGTTGTCGCAGGCACGCTGGACCCTCAGGGAAAGCGTCTCAAGGCCCTGCAACAGGAGGAAGGAGCCAAACGGGTTCTGGCAGGCGCCGATGTCCCGGAGGCCCTCCACGCGGGCACGGATGATGAATGCCACGTTGGCTCCGACTACACCGTCCGGCCCAAACGTATCCCAGAACTTCAGGCCGTGGTAACCGGGCGCCGGTTCGGTAAAGCCGGGGAAGCGGCCATTATTCCATGGGAAAGTCCCGCCGTCCACGATGACGCCACCGATGGTGGTTCCGTGGCCGCCAATCCATTTGGTGGCGCTTGCAGTAACGATGTGCGCACCATGCTCAAGAGGCCTGAAGAGGTAGCCGCCCGCGCCAAACGTGTTGTCCACCACCAGAGGGACGCCGTTGCGGTTTGCCACTTCCGCCAGCGCCTCGAAGTCCGGGATGTTGAATCTTGGGTTGCCGATGGTCTCCACGTATAGCGCCTTGGTCCGCTCGTCGATCAGCGCCTCGAAGCCCGCCGGGTCGTCGCCATCCACGAAGCGGACGTCGATGCCCAGCCTCGGGAAGGTGACCTTGAACTGGTTGAACGTGCCGCCGTAGAGAAAACTGGTCGAAACGATGTTGTCTCCGGCCTCGGCCAGCGTGGTCAGGGCCAGCAACTGGGCGGCCTGTCCGCTGGAGGTGGCCAGGGCAGCGACGCCGCCCTCAAGCGCCGCAATGCGCTGCTCGAAGACATCGGTAGTCGGATTCATGATCCGGCTGTAGATGTTTCCGAATTTGCGGAGCGCGAAGAGGTCTGCGCCGTGCTCGGCAGAATCGAAGGTGAACGACGTCGAGGCCACGATGGGCACTGCGCGCGCGTTGGAACCAGCAGCCGGAGTTTGGCCTGCGTGGAGCTGAAGGGTTTCGAAGCGCTGGGGCTGTCCGTTGGTAGACATATGCTGAAGTTGATGAGTTGATATGGACGCTCATCAACAAGCCCAGCCCCTCGGTTCAGATCTGGCTGCGAAGCCAGTCACTCTGCGGTCGAGGTATAAAAAAACCTCGTCCGCGGAGTGAAGCGGAAGAGGTATACAGCGCAAAGACTGTTGGTCTCCCGCTCATCTATCCCCGTTCCCGATTTCTCGGAGTTGAGGCAGGAGTTGGCACCTTCCCGCGTCGTAGTCTGGGAGACATGACGCCGGGGTTGCCAGGGTATCGTAGGGCCTGCACCCTCCACCCTTCTTGATGAGCTGCTTCAATAATACGCTGCCAGCGAACGGATGCGCAAGCCCGCAGCGACAAAAATGAACCGGGGGCCAGTCTCAGATGCTACCGGCCCCCCGGTTCATCGCAGGGAAACTGCTTTAGAAACTGATGCCGAAGACCAGGAAGGTCCGCTCTGTTTCCGGATTGAGGATGTAGCTGACAGAAACGGGGATGGAGAACTTGTCGGTCAGTTCAATCTCTTTGGAGGCCGAGAGTCCCAGGTTCACAACAGCGAAGCCGTCCGTCCCGTAGAACCCGCTCTCGCCGGTGACGGCACCGACGGTGAAGGCCAGGTCTGTACCTTCCGTCGAGAACGGGATGGACGCCTGGAGGTAGGCGGAGTTGTCCGGGTCGTTGTGCGCGAAGAAGGCTGCAGACAGGCTGATGGGAAGTGACTTCGGTCCCGTGTAGGAAACGAAAGGCTCAATCCAGTGAGCGCCTTCGCCGTCACCGTCAAACTCAAAGAAGCCAAGTCCGTCAGGAGCGGGGAAGTAGTAGTCTGTGACGCCCACGGAGAACGAACCTGCGGTTGCGGTCTCAACGGAATAACTCGCCCAGAGGTCATGCTCACCGGCACCGGCACCGGCACCGGCACCGTCGGCAGAGATGGAGTAGGAAGCCCATGTTCCGATCTCAAGTCCTCCAATGGAGAAGGCAAGGGCCGGCTGGACACTGGTGGACTCGCCAAAGTCATGGCCGCGCCAGATGTAGCGGCTGTAGACGTCGGAGCCAAGGGAGAACTCCTGGGCCTGCGTGGCTGGAGCCACGACAAGGGCGAGCAGGAAGAGGGTGGTAAGGAAGCGTAAGTGCATAATAGATGTGATTTTCAGGGTCTGGGTGGGGTGGAAAGTTGGGCAGGAGGCTCCCCACCTCCCCCGCGCCCGGGACTGGATTAGATCTCGGCCAGAGTCAGTTCGTCCGTCGGGAGGAACTCGGGGTAGGCTTCCGAGGCGTGCTCGTGGATGTCGAGGCCGATCTCTTCGAGCAAGCCATTGACGCGGAGGCCAACAGTCGCCGAGATGATGCGGAAGATGACATAGGAGGTGCCGAACGTCCACACGAACGCCGCTGCGATACCAATCAACTGGACACCGACGATGGACATGTTGAACATGTCGCCGGTGTTGAAGAGGCCAGCCGCGAGCGTGCCCCATGAACCGCAGGCACCGTGAACAGCGACGGCGCCGACTGGGTCATCCACAAAGCGCTCCAGGAACCCGGAAGCCAGCACAACAACGACGCCAGCAATCGCACCGGTGAGGATGGCAAAGGCCGGGCTGAGGTTGGCGCAGCCAGCCGTGACGCCGACGAGGCCGGCCAATACGCCGTTGAGCGTCATTGGGGCGTCGGGCTTGCCGCTCCGGATCCACGTGAACAACATGGCGGCGGTGGACCCGGCTGCAGCGGCCACAAGCGTATTGATGGCGATGAGCGCAATGTCCGTATTACCGGTCGTAGTGGATCCGGCGTTGAAACCGAACCATCCAAAGAAGAGGATGAAGACGCCCAGCGCTGCCAGCGGGAGGCTGTGACCAGGGATGTGGCGGGGCTTGCCGCCGTCATCGTATTTGCCAACGCGTGCACCCACTACGAGGGCACCCGCCAGGGCAGCCCATCCGCCCACGGAGTGAACCATCGTCGATCCTGCGAAGTCGATGAACCCAAGGCCTTCCAACCAGCCTTCGCCGTTGAAGAGGCTACCCCAGGCCCAGGAGCCGAACACGGCGTAGATCAGTCCTGTGATGATCACGGAGAAGATCAGGTAACCCGTGAACTTGGTTCGTTCTGCCACTGCGCCCGAAACGATGGTAGCAGCCGTTGCAGCGAACACAGCCTGGAATACAAAGAAGGCAAGGTTCCACGGATCGTCGGTCAGGCCGCTAAGGAAGAAGCCGTCCGTGCCAAGCCAACCGCCCGCGGTCGTGCCGAACATCAGGCCAAATCCGAGCGTGAAGAACACCAACGTGCCAACGGACATGTCCATCACGTTCTTCATGATGATGTTGACCGCATTCTTGGATCGGGTGAACCCGGTTTCCAGTAGCGCGAAGCCAGCCTGCATGAACAGGACCAGGATGGCCGCAAGGATGGTCCAGACGAAGTTGAGGTTGTTCTGGACGTCTTCCGCAGCGGCGAGCGCCGCCTGGGCGGATGGAGCCTCGTCTGCTTCGGGCCACCTGCGCTTCTGCGGCCGCAGGTACGGGCGCGACCTCAGTGGAGGCAACCGCGGGTGCATCTGGTGCCGTCTGGCCAATCCGGAGTGATTCCGGCGGTCAGCAGCAGGACTAGGAGAGCCAGTAGGGCCTTCATGGCAATTCTTTAGTTTATGCTACGGGTTTACTTAAGTAAGTCAAGAAAATTGGCGATATGATATAACTTTGCTAACAAACAGGAAGCGTTTACAAAATAAAATGAACCCCCAAAAAGCGCCTTCCATTCCATGTCCTATGATGGCGCGAATTTTCGCAGCAGGCCCGGAAGCGCTTTCATGCATTTCGCTGCCAGCGAATGATTGGAAAAACAATCAAAAACCTGTTTATTCGGCCCTTCATCGTCAGACAGTGTCAACCCCATGCCCGACTACTTCCGTTATCAGCGCGCCTCGCAGGCCACTGTTCGGGCACTGGCACCTGCCGCCGATCGACTTATTACCGACACCCTGGCGCTTCTAGCCAGCGTCCTCGTCGTGCTCGGTATTCTCGGGCTCATTCTACTCTGACCCACCAGTCGATCCGCACCAGTCCTAGGCAATAAGAGACGGTTATCGGGTCGGCAGACACCCGAAACCCCATCTCATGAACAAGCCCAGACGCAGCGATACCGTAAAGGCCGGCTACGAGCGCGCACCCCACAGGTCGCTTCTCCGGGCCACGGGAGCTATCCGGGACGACTCCGACTTCGACAAGCCGTTCATCGGCATCTGTAATTCCTACATCGACCTGATACCGGGCCATGTACACCTGCAGGAATTCGGGAGGGTCGTCAAGGAGGCCGTCCGCGACGCAGGCGGTGTGCCGTTCGAGTTCAACACCATCGGAGTGGACGATGGGATCGCGATGGGTCACATTGGCATGCGATACTCGCTTCCGTCGCGCGAGTTGATAGCAGACTCAGTCGAAACCGTCACTGCTGCACACTGGCTGGACGGCCTGGTATGCATCCCCAACTGCGACAAGATTGTCCCGGGTATGCTGATGGGCGCCCTGCGCCTGGATGTCCCCACAATCTTTGTCTCGGGCGGCCCGATGAAGGCCGGAGTGACACCGGATGGCAAGAAGATCGACCTGATCTCGGTATTCGAGGGCGTCAGTAAGTTCAAATCAGGCTCCATCGACGCGAAAGAATTGCTGACGCTTGAGCAGTTTGGTTGTCCGACATGCGGCTCCTGTTCGGGTATGTTCACAGCCAACTCGATGAACTGCATCATGGAGGCGCTTGGCCTGGCTCTTCCCGGCAACGGCAGCATCCTGGCCGTTGACCCGCGGCGCCACGAATTGGCGCGCGCCGCAGCCGGACGCATCGTCAACCTGGTCGATGAAGGGCTGACGGCCCGAAAGGTCGTAACCATCGAGGCGCTGGACGACGCGTTTGCCCTGGACATGGCCATGGGCGGATCCACCAACACCATCCTGCACCTCCTGGCAGCCGCTCAGGAAGCCGGCATCCCCTACGACCTGGAGCGCATCAACGAGATCTCCAAGCGCATCCCGTACCTGTGCAAGGTCTCGCCTGCTACGCCGAACGTGCACATGGAGGACGTAGACAACGCTGGAGGCGTGCCTGCCATTCTTCTGGAGCTTCACAGGGCTGGGCTCCTCAATGCGGACCGGCCAACAGTTGCAGGAGGCACACTCGCCGACTCTTTGGCCAAGGCCAAGAACAGAAATCCGCTGGTCATCCGGAGCACCAAGGCGCCTTTCAGGACTACCGGCGGACTTTCGGTTCTCTTCGGCAACCTTGCACCGCGTGGTGCCGTGGTAAAAACAGGAGCCGTCGCCGAGCACATGTTCAATTTCGAGGGGCCGGCCCGCATCTACGAGTCTCAGGACGAAGCCGTAGCCGGCATCCTGGGGGACGAGGTCCAGAAAGGCGACGTCGTGGTCATCCGGTATGAAGGCCCACGCGGAGGCCCCGGAATGCCAGAGATGCTGACGCCCACTTCCGCACTCGCGGGCTTGGGGCTGGACCGGTCGGTGGCCATGATCACCGATGGTCGTTTCTCCGGTGGAACGCGTGGCCTGTCAATAGGCCATTGCTCTCCCGAGGCGGCCTCGGGTGGCGCAATTGCTGCTGTAGAAGCCGGAGACATGATCCGGATTTCCATCGAGGACAATGCCGTCGAACTCCTCGTGGACGAAGAAGAAATTACAAGACGCCTCGCCGCTCTCCCCCCGTTCCGGCCCCGCATCAAAGGCGGTTACCTGGAACGCTATACCTACTTCGTGACCAGTGCCTCTGAAGGTGCCGTGCTGAAGATTCCAGACTTCCAGAACGCTCCCTCGACCACCCCTCAGCCAACGCTGGCTCAATAGCACACCCAAAGATGACTACGGCAACACACTTCCACATCGCTTCCGTTCAGGGCGACGGACATGTCGCGGACGCAGAGATCCCGACCGAAACCTGTTCTGGTGCAGAGATCCTCATCAAGAGTCTGGAGGCGGAAGGCGTCGAGTTCGTATTTGGGCATCCGGGGGGAGCCGTCATCAAGATCTATGACGAGCTGCACCGACTGAAGCCCAAATTCAAGCACGTGCTGGTCAGGCATGAGCAGGGCGGCACACACGCCGCCGAGGGGTACGCGAAAGCCACGGGCAAAGTGGGTACGGTGCTGGTTACCAGCGGACCGGGAGCCACCAACTGTGTGACGGGCATCGCGGATGCCTTCATGGATTCGATCCCGATCGTGGTTTTCACGGGCCAGGTGCCAACCGCGCTGATCGGGAACGATGCATTCCAGGAGTGCGACACCATCGGTGTCACCCGTTCCATCACCAAGCACAGTTTTTTGGTGCGTGACGTGAACAACCTGGCGGCAACCGTCAAGGCGGCCTATCACATTGCCCGCACCGGACGGCCTGGGCCTGTCGTGGTCGACCTGCCCAAGGATGTGCTGCTGGCTCAAGCGCCGTTCTTCTACCCCGATGAAGTCGTACTACCGGGCTACACATTTGCTGGCAAGGGCGATCCGGCCCAGATCCAGCACGCCGCGGACCTGATCATGGCATCGGAGCGCCCGTTGTTCTACGTGGGGGGCGGGACCATCAACAGCGGCGGTTCCGAGGTCCTGACGCGGCTTGCACGCAAGACCGGGATCCCCGTCACCACCACGCTGCACGGACTCGGCGCCTTCCCCGAAAACGATCCGCTTTCGGTGGGGATGTTGGGCATGCACGGAACGTGGTATGCAAACCAGGCGGTTCAGAACACGGACCTGCTGATTGCGGTGGGTGCCCGTTTTGATGACCGTGTAACCGGAAAGCTGGACGCATGGGCGCCGCACGCCAAGGTCATCCACATCGACATCGACCCGGCCTGCATTTCAAAAAACGTGCCGGTGGATTGTCCCGTCCTGGGCGATGTGTTGATGGTCCTGGAGGAGTTGGAGCCGCTGGTTTCCAAGAAGGAGACTGCCGCGTGGCTGGCACGCATCGACGTCTGGCGCAAGGAGTGCCCGATGGACTTTGTGCCCGACGAGAAGCTGCACCCGCAGAACGTGATCCAAGCGATACGCGACAAGACTGGCGGCGAGGCCGTAGTCGTCACGGATGTGGGTCAGAATCAGATGTGGACGGCCCAGTTCTTCACCTATGTGCGCGCACGCAGCCACATCACCTCGGGGGGCCTGGGGACGATGGGCTTTTCACTCCCCGCCGCCATGGGTGCCGCCTTCGGCATGAAGGATACAGGCATCCCGGTCATCTCGATCAGTGGCGATGGCGGCTTCCTGATGAACTGCCAGGAGTTGGGGGTTTGCGCCGCACACGGCCTGCCGCTCAAAATCATTGTCTTGAATAACAGCTTCCTGGGCATGGTGAGGCAGTGGCAGGAGCTCTTCCACGATGAGCGCTACAGTCATACGGACTTGACAACTACCAACCCGGACTTCGTCGCGCTGGCCAAGGCATTCGGATGTGAGGGTCTCTACTGCGACAATCCAGCCGATGTGCAGGCCACCATCGACAAGGCCTGGGCCATCACTGATCGTCCCGTCCTGATGGAGTTCAAAGTGATTACCGAAGAGATGGTCTTCCCCATGGTGCCCGCGGGCGCCGCAACTGATGACATGATCACGCAGCGGTTCGATCCAGAACTGTCAGCCTGACGCGAAACCACCCAAGCCGTACGGGATCCATGACCGAAGCTCCAACACTCACATCACAGCAAATCATCCGCCTGAAGGCGGCAGGCGACCCTGTCGGTCCGGACGAGGAACGCACCGTGCACCGCCATGTCATCACCGTGCTGCTGGAGAATTCCATTGGCGCCCTGAACCGGGTGATCAACATGTTCTCCGCCCGCGGATTCAATCTGGAGAGCGTGTCGGTGGGTGAGACTGACACACCCGAGATCTCGCGACTGACCGTGGTGACTACCGGGAGTGACCGGATCATAGCGCAGGTGATGCGCCAGCTCACCAACCTCGTTGACACGCTGATGGTGGACGACGTCACCGGCACCGCCCATGTAGAGCGGGAGTTGTGCCTGATACAGGTCAGGTACACCACTGAGTCCCGCCCGGCGCTGATGGACATCGTCAGCATCTTTCGCGGGAACGTGATCAACATTACACCCGAGACCATGACGTTTGAAGTCACGGGTCCCACAACCAAGGTCTCCGCTTTCGTCGGCATGATGAAGCCGCATGGAATCACCGAGATCGCCCGGAGTGGCCGTGTTGCCATGCGGAGAGAATTGGCCTTCGGCGACTGAACCTACCCCTTTCAGCATTACACCATCCAGAATCATGAACGTCTATTACGAGGCCAACAAAGACCTCATTCGCAACCGCCGTGTGGCCGTGATCGGCTACGGCAGCCAGGGCCACGCACACTCCCTTAATCTGCACGAAAGCGGAGTAAACGTTTGCGTAGGACTCCGCGCGGGATCGGCCTCTGAAGCCAACGCAAAGTCGAAAGGCTTGGCTGTCCGGACGGTTGCAGAGGCTTCGGCATGGGCGGACGTGATCATGATTCTCATTCCGGATCAGCACCAGAAGGCGGTCTACGATGCCGAAATCGCCGAGCATGTGACCCCCGGTAAAGCGCTCGCGTTTGGCCATGGCTTCAATGTCCACTACGATCAGATCGCACTCCCGGAAGGCGTGGATGTATTTATGGTGGCGCCCAAGTCTCCTGGGCACCTCGTTCGTCGCACGTATACCGAAGGAAACGGCGTCCCTTGCCTGGTGGCCGTGGCGCAGGATGCGTCCGGTACAGCACTGGATCTGGCGGTCTCGTATGCGGACGCGATCGGCGGGACGCGCGCCGGCGTGATCGAGACTAATTTCAAGGATGAGACGGAGACCGATCTTTTTGGCGAACAGGCGGTTCTGTGCGGCGGATCTGCCGAACTCATCAAGGCAGGTTTCGAGACGCTGGTCGAGGCCGGATACCCGGCTGAGCTGGCGTACTACGAGTGCCTGCATGAACTGAAGCTCATCGTGGACCTGTTCTACGAAGGAGGCCTAGAGTACATGAATTACTCCGTGTCAGACACGGCCGAATACGGTGGTTACAGCCGTGGGCCGAGGGTGGTAACACCGGCTGTCAAACAAGAGATGAAGCGCATTCTGGGCGAAGTCCAGTCGGGCAAGTTTGCGCGCGAGTGGATTGCCGAGTGTGCCGATGGTGGCTCCAAGATGGCGGCCTACCGCGCCGAGACCGCGGCACACCCCATTTCGCAGGTGGGACGCAAACTTCGCGGCATGATGAACTGGCTCAAGCCCACCGCCGCGTCTGATACCGTCAACTCCCCTGTAGACCAGGCAACCGAAGTCGCTTGATGAACCAGAACGTGCCTTCGAAGATCTACAAGATCGCTCTTCTTCCGGGAGACGGCATTGGCCCGGAAGTGACCGGAACTGCCGTCGGCATCCTATCGGAGGTGGCGCAGGCTCATGGATTCGGTCTCCAATACCAGGAGTATCCAATTGGAGGCGCCGCTATCGACGCAGCGGGAGTCCCGCTCCCGGCGGAGACGCTGCAGGGTTGCCTGGCTTCGGATGCCGTCCTTCTGGGCGCAGTCGGCGGGCCCAAGTGGGACACCGGTACCGGTGATCTGCGGCCCGAAGCAGGCCTTTTGGGTCTGAGGAAAGGACTCGGCACGTATGCCAATCTGCGTCCCGTCTCGGTGCCCGCAGCGCTGGCCGAGTGCTCTCCGCTTCGGCCCGAGCGCGTAGCCGGCGTCGATCTACTGATTGTGCGCGAGTTGACCGGTGGCATCTACTTTGGCTCGCCACGGACCGAGGGGGACCAGTTTGCCGCCGACACGATGTGCTACAGCCGCCCCGAAGTGGACAGGATTGTCCGGGTAGCCGGAGCCTGGGCCAGGCGCAGGAGCGGGCGATTGACCTCTGTGGACAAGGCCAACGTTCTGGCTTCGTCCCGCTTGTGGCGTTCCGTTGCCGAGGAACTGATGGCTACCGAGTTTTCGGACCTGGCCTTCGACCAGATGTACGTGGACAACGCGGCCATGCAGATTGTCCGGGACCCGCGTCAGTTCGACGTACTGGTGACGGGCAACCTCTTTGGAGACATCCTCTCGGACTTGGCCGCAACCCTGTCCGGATCGCTGGGCGTACTTCCGTCAGCCAGCATCGGCGACGGTGTTGGGTTGTTCGAGCCTGTGCACGGAAGCGCACCTGATATTACAGGACAGGACAAGGCCAATCCGATCGGCATGGTTCTGAGTGCGGCCATGATGCTCGATCACCTGGGCGAGGCCAATGCGGCTTCTGCCATTCGTGCAGGTGTTGATGGCGCATTACAGGCAGGCTATTGCACAGCAGATTTGGCAGGCGACAGACCGAGTGTCGGCGCCGAAAAGATGGCCTCGGCCATTTCTCAACACGCTTTACTTTTTTCCATATCCAAGATCCCAGAGCGGCAGCATGGCTGATCAGACAAACCCGAACCGGGTGATCATTTTTGACACCACCCTTCGCGACGGAGAGCAGGCCCCGGGCGCTGCCATGACGGTACCGGAAAAGGTGCAGATAGCGCACCAGTTGGCCCGACTCGGCGTGGACGTGATCGAGGCGGGCTTCCCCGTCTCTTCCCCCGGTCAATCGGAGGCGGTCAGGCGCGTAGCCGGAGAGGTCCAGGACGCTGTGATCTGCGGGCTGGCCCGGGCAAAAGAAGGAGACATTCACGCGGCGGGGAAAGCCCTGTCATCGGGCTCCAAGACCAGGATCCACACGTTCATCGCCACCAGCGACATCCACCTCAACGCCAAGTTTGCTGATCCCAGGTATGGAGCGACCTTGACGGAAAAGAGAGCGACCATCCAGAAGATGGCGGCGGAGGCGGTGGCCCTCGCCCGGACCTACACGGACGATGTCGAGTTCTCGGCCGAAGACGCGGGCCGGACTTCCACCGAGTATTTGTGCGAGGTGGTTCAAGCCGCGGTGGACGCGGGTGCGACCACAATCAATATCCCGGATACGACCGGATACTGCACGCCCAGCGAGTATGCGGACCTGTTCCTCGAAGTGCGGAAGGCCTGTTCCCTGCCGGCCAATGTCATTCTCTCCACGCATTGCCATGATGACCTGGGAATGGCCGTGGCCAATTCCCTCTCTGCGCTCCTGGCCGGCGCGCGCCAGGTGGAGTGCACCATCAACGGCATTGGAGAGCGGGCCGGAAACGCAGCCCTCGAAGAGATCGCGATGGCGCTTCAGGTCCGGTTCAACCGATTTGGCCTGACCACAGGGATCAACGGCAAGATGCTGAATGAGACCAGTCGGATGGTATCCACGTTCTCAGGGTTTGCGGTGCAGCACAACAAGGCGATTGTCGGTCGAAACGCCTTCAGTCACGAGGCAGGAATCCACCAGGATGGCGTTCTCAAGTCCCGCGAGACCTATGAAATAATGAGCGCGGCCGATGTAGGTCAGGAGGTCGAGGCCATCCGGCTTGGGCGACATTCCGGAAGGCACGGGCTCTTTTCCAGGCTTCTGAAGTTGGGCATCCAGGTGCCCGAAGCCAAGAGGGACGCCGTTTACGAAGGGTTCCTCAAACTGGCAGACGCCAAGAAGGAAATTGGCGAAAATGATTTATACCACCTGGTCCACGAAGACGCCCCCAACATGAACGCTCCTCACTACAAGCTGGAGTACGCGGCAGCATCGGTCTCTACCGACGACGCCCCCGAAGCAGTGGTTCGCATAAAGCACGTGCGCTCCGGCCGCACCGTGGAACGTGGTGCCACCGGCGACGGTCCCATCGACGCGCTCTATCGGGCCATCGATCATGCCGTGGACGAGAGTCACGACCTCATCAACTACTCCATCCGGTCAGTGACCGAGGGCGCGGATGCGCTCGGCGAGGTGTCCGTCCTGATTGGCATCGGCGGACCTTGTTTCAACGGTCGGTCCAGCGGCACCGATGTGGTCCTGGCCTCGGCCCAGGCCTATATCAACGCACTCAACAGCCTGGCTGCCTTCCGTGCGGAAGAGGAAGCGGTTCGGTTTGTGGGCGACGGAATCATGCGCGCTTTTGAAGGCGGTGTAGCCTGATGGCCGGTCAGACGATTACTGAAAAAATCCTGGCCGATCACGCCGGTCGGGAACGGGTCACGCCGGGAGACAACATCTGGGTGGACGTGGACATTCTCATGACCCACGATGTCTGCGGTCCTCCGACCATCGACATCTTCAAACGCGAGTTTGGGGAGGATGCCAAGGTCTGGGACCAGAACAAACTGGTCATTCTACCCGACCACTACATTTTTACCGAAGACCCGCACGCCCGCCGCAATATCGAACTGCTGCGCGCCTTCGCCGCCAAGCACGATCTGCCTCACTACTACGATGTCGGGACCAGCCGTTACAAAGGCGTCTGCCATGTGGCGCTTGCCGAGGAGGGATTCAACCGCCCCGGCAATGTGCTCTTCGGCACCGACAGCCACACCTGTACTTCGGGTGCATTTGGGCTGTTCTCGACCGGCGTGGGCAACACGGACGCCGCGCTCATCATGGGCACGGGCCAGATCTGGGTCAAGGTGCCAGAGACCATGCGATTCGTCTTCCACGGCGAACTGCCGCCGTACCTCATGGCCAAGGATCTCATCCTGGCGGTGATCGGGGAGATCGGGACTGACGGTGGGACATACCGTGCACTCGAGTTCGATGGGGAGGCGGTCTACGACCTGTCCATGCAGGAGCGCATGACGCTCACCAATATGGCCATTGAGGCCGGCGGCAAGAACGGAATCATCGCGCCAGATCAGGTCACGTTTGATTTCGTCAGATCGCGGACCACGGCCGCCTTCACGCCGGTTTATGGCGACAAGGACGCAAAATTCCATTCGGAATACGTCTTTGACGTGTCCAAGATGGAGCCCGTCGTAGCCAAGCCGCATAGCCCGGACAACAAGGCGCCGGTCACCGAGGTGGTCGGCACTCGTTTGGACAAGGCGTATATCGGGTCCTGCACGGGCGGCAAGCTGGAAGACTTTGAGGCCGCGGCGCGGATTCTGAAGGGCCAGGTAGTGAAAGTGGCCACGTACGTCGTGCCCGCCAGTACCGAAGTGCAGCGGCGCATGAAGGAGGTCACTTTCGAGGGGCAGACCCTTTGGGACATCTTCGAGTCGGCAGGCTGCATGATGGGCCACGCTTCGTGCGGTGCCTGCCTGGGCGGCCCCATCGACACCTTCGGCCGCGCCGTCGGAACCGAGGTTGTCATCTCCACGACCAACCGCAATTACCCTGGCCGCATGGGCTCCAAGATGTCGGCCGTCTACCTGGCGTCACCCCTCACAGTTGCGGCCAGTGCGATACATGGAGTAATTACCGATCCTAGAGAGGTGCTCGTTTAGAGTCACCACCCACAAACATTAAGGAGGATCGGACATGAATGAACTAATGGATGGCGTCAGCTGGCTGGGCGTGGGGTCTGGCTTTGTAGTCTCGTTTCTGCTGGGATGGCTCTGGTACGGGCCTTTGTTTGGGAAGCAGTGGGCCGCAGGGTGCGGCGTCGAATTGGGACACGGCAAGGACATGCCCGCGATGGCCATGGCCACCCAGGCGCTTGGCACGTTCTGCCTTTCCTGGGTGATAGGAATCACGGCCACCACCGACTCCCTTATGACTTCAGTCCTGATTCTGGTCACCATCATGCTATTGATTGTGAGCAATGGCAAATACGTCAAAAAGAGCAACACGGCCGTCGGCATTGAGGCCGCCTTCATCTTCGCGATGGGCGTCGTGATGGTCATTTTCCAGGGCATTTTTTAAGCGTGGTCATCCCGCAGTGGGGATAGGTCCCTACTGCGGCAATCGACCGGATAGAACACACCAGATGAAGGACACGATTCGGGGAAAAGCGTACGTGGTGGGAGATGGGATCGACACCGATCAGATCATCCCTGCGGCACACCTGGTGTACTCCCTCAGCATTCCTGAGGAGAGGCGGATGTATGGGCGATATGCCCTGAGCGGTGTCCCGGCCCAGAACCAGGGGCTACCCAAGGGCAACACGCCGTTCACCGCCGAGGATGCCTACGAAAGTGAGTACAAAGTCCTGATTGGGGGCAGCAACTTCGGGTGCGGTTCGTCCCGGGAGCACGCGCCCTTTGCCATAGCCGAGGCGGGCTGTGAGGCCGTGGTGGCAGAGTCCTATGCCCGCATCTTCTATCGCAATTCGGTAGACGGCGGTTTTGTTGTGCCATTCGAAACGCGGGTCCGCCTGGTGGATCGAATACGGACGGGAGACGAGGTGGAGATAGACACGGTCCGCTCCACCTTGCACAACCATACCACGGGCGAGGACTTTCTCCTCAATCCACTGGGAGACGTGGCTGACATTCTGAAGGCGGGCAACGTCTTCGAGTACGCCCGGCAGAAGGGCTTGATTACCACCTGACCCGGTCGCGTTAGCGTAGCCTTTGCGGTGGCGCGTCGCGCCACATAGTACAAGAGCAATGGCTGCACCTGGACCACTCAACGCCGTCGAGATATTCGACACCACCCTGCGCGACGGCACGCAGGGCGAGCACGTTTCGCTTTCTGCTGCGGACAAGATTCGCATTGCCACACGGCTGGACGTGGCAGGCATTGACATTATCGAGGGCGGGTGGCCAGGCTCCAATCCGAAGGACATGGAGTTCTTCGCCCGCGCCCGGGACCATGAGTGGAAGCACGCAAGGATGTGTGCGTTTGGCTCCAGCCGGCGGGCTCAGTTCGCGCCCGAGGACGATCCCAACCTGCGCGCCATGTTAGAGGCGGGGACCCAGGTGGTCTCGATCTTCGGCAAGAGCTGGCGCTTCCACGCAACCGTGGCGCTGGGAGTGACGCTTGAGCAGAACCTGGATTTGATTCGGTCTTCGGTGGAATATCTGAAGTCCGAGGGCCGGCGCGTGATCTATGACGCAGAGCACTTCTTCGACGGGTTCGCAGACGATTCTGGCTATGCGCTGGCCACCCTGGCCGCGGCCGCGGAGGCCGGGGCCGACGTCCTGGTGCTTTGTGACACCAACGGCGGGACCCTGCCCAGCCACGTGGCGCAGGCCGTGGAGACGGTGCGTTCGTCGTTCGTCCTCCCAATCGGCATCCACTCCCATAACGACGGCGGCTGCGCGGCGGCCAATGCCATCGCGGCCGTGGAGCACGGCGCGAGGCACGTTCAGGGCACCATCAATGGAATTGGAGAGCGTTGTGGGAATGCCGACCTCTGCTCCGTGATTCCGGCGCTACAATTGAAACTGGGTTTCGACTGTCTTCCGGGTGACGCGCTGGGAGCCCTGACCGAGCTCTCTCACTTCGTAGATGACGTGGCCAACCTCAGTTCTGTGGACCGGGCGCCGTATGTCGGGCGCAGCGCTTTTGCGCACAAGGGAGGCATTCACGTCTCGGCCGTCATGAAGGACCCGCGGGCGTACGAGCATATCGCACCCGAACTGGTCGGCAACAAGCGGCGGGTGCTCGTCTCGGACCTCTCTGGACAGAGCAACATCCGCTACAAGGCGGCCGAGTTCGGGATTGACCTGGACGAGGCCACCGTGGCGCGGTCGGCCGTGGAACGCATCAAGGAGTTGGAAAACACCGGCTATGCCTTCGAGGGTGCCGAGGCGTCCTTTGAGCTCTTGTTGCGCGGCGCCAAGGGCGAGAACGTTGAGTTCTTCAAACTGGAGCGGCTGCGGGTTCGTACCGAAATGGAAGGTCCCGGATCAGAGCATTCTGAGGCTTCGGCTGTCGTGGCTGTCGGCGATCATCGGGAGCACGTAGTTGCCGAGGGTGACGGACCGGTGGATGCCATGTCCCGTGCCTTGCGAAAGGCGCTGGTCTGCGTGTATCCGGCCCTTTCGGGTGTGCGCCTGATCGACTACAAAGTCCGCGTCTTGACGCCTGAGACGGGGACAGCAGCCTCCGTGCGGGTGCTTGTTGAGCACCACGACGGAATTAAGAACTGGAACACGGTCGGGGTCTCGACCAACATCATCGAAGCCAGTTGGCAGGCGTTGGCAGATGGCTTGAGCTACCGCTTGGTGCAGGCCGGGGTGGAGCCGGTTTCGGCAGGGGCGCTCAGCGTGGCCGGAGACTAGGGGATGCGAAGTTTCAAAACTCACGCCCTTGCTTTGGGAGCAGGACTGATCGCGGGGGCGCTGCTCCTACTCGTCTTACGCGGAAGACCAGATTTAGCGACCATCGAAATTGTGAACGTCGCGGAAGCGCCGATCGCGAGCATCAAAGTCGATCTCCCCGACGAGACTGGGGTCCTCTTGGTCGAAAACCTTGCACCAGGCGAAGGGCGGGTCTTGCCTTACTATATTCGCGGAGAGGGCGACCTACGGGTCTCCGCGACGTTTTCGGATGGGACGGTGATTACCACGGAGCACTACGTCGAGAAGGGGTATTCCACCCTGGACCACATTCATCATGACCGCATAGAGGTCATAGACCACTGATCTGGTTTATTTGGCCCGGTCCGGGCACAATATTCCCATGAACCCAGCGATTTGGATATTGGCGAGCGCCGCGATAATGGGGTCTCTGGGGGTAGGTCACCTCGCCTTGACCTACGTCGGACCCAAGCTTCTGCCGCGCAACCGGGCAGTAGGCTCCAGCACGGCGCTCGTGTGTTTTGCCGTGGGTTTGGCGACGGCCTAATTCAGACCGAGTGACGGCTGCCCGTCAAACTCGCCGTTCTTCAGGAAATAGATGGTCTGATCAATGACGGCACTGTTCGACATGATGAACGAGTGAGTCGCCGGCAAAACCAGGAACGCTTTCATTCCGTCCAGTTTGGCGCGCTCAATGGACACCTTGCCGTCGTCCTTCCCTGAAATGATCATCGAGTTGATTCCGTTGATCGAGCGGCTTCCCGTGATTATTCCTAGTTCAAAGTCGGCGGGTCCGAGTTGCAGGGGCACGCTGGAGCTATCCGTGCCGAGTTGGTTTCCTGCCGGCCCGTTGACGAGATCGAAGAGCCAGTTGTCTCCAAACTTGTCTACAAGTTCAGAGCCCTGATTCGGCGGACTGAGCATTACCACGCGGCCCATATCGGGTACCAGATCGTATTCGGCCAGGTACCGGACCAAAATGCCACCCATCGAATGGGAGACGAAGTCTATCGGTTGCGTCGAATCACGCGTGCAGTCCCGAATCTGGGGAAGGATGTATTCTCTTGCCAAGACTTCAATCCCGTGCTTCCGGGAGGGGTAGTCGATGTTGCACGTGTGGAAGCCTTCCTCTACCAGCGCCTTCTCCATTTTTCGCATGGACGCGCTTGACCGAACCAATCCATGGAGGAGCACCACCGTCCGGCCTTCCGGGTCCGCGCTGACGGCAACCGGCCGCGCCTGGATGCATGCCGCAAGGGTGAGTATCAAAAAGAGGTAGTGCCTCATCGACAGGCCGTACGCGCCTTGAGCAGATTCGTTGTTGCTTGGAGTGGACAGGAGCGTGTTCGTTCCCAAAAGACGCAACCGGCCGCCTTACCTTTCGCGCCATGCTCCACCTGATCCTTCACTTCGCAGTCCCGTTGGCGGTTGCCTTGGGATTCTATCGGGACACGTGGCTGCGGGTGCTTCTGGTGCTTCTGGCAACCATGCTGGTGGACCTTGACCATCTCCTGGCGAGTCCGGTCTACGACCCGGCGCGGTGTTCGATCGGATTCCACCCGCTGCATACTTGGCCGGCCATCGTCATTTATCTGCTGGCGTTTGGGCTGCCTGCGGTGCTGGGCCCAAGGGCCGAGGACGGGAGGGTTCGCCCGGTCGCTCGAGTCATTCAGTGGGTCGGACTTGGGCTCCTGATACACATGGCACTCGATGGTTTGGACTGCATGATTTGAAGGCGTCTGCGATGAATAATTTCATTCACATGGCGTGCGGACGCTAAACGACAGAGTCGGTCCGGAACTGCAATTCATGCAGCCTCGCGTACAGGCCAGCCTCCTGCAGAAGATCAATATGTGTCCCAGACTCGACCAGCTTGCCAGCGTCCAACACGAGGATGTTGTCCGCGTTCTGGATGGTGGAGAGCCGGTGGGCAATCACGATTGTACTCAGCTGGTTCTGCTGCGCAAAACTGCCTTCCAGCGCGTCCTGGATGACGGATTCCGATTCGCTGTCCAGGCTGGCCGTGGCCTCATCCAGAATCAGGACCCGGGCATTCTTGAGGATGGCTCTGGCGATGGCGATTCGCTGCTTCTGACCGCCCGATAGCTTGGTGCCTCGCTCCCCAATTTCGGTGTTGTACCCCTCGGGCAGCTGGCTTACGAAGCCATCGGCGTTGGCGATGGCAGCGGCCTGTTCAATTTCCTGGTCGGTGGCGTCGGGCCGTGCGTACCGGATGTTATCCGTCACGCTGCCGGAGAAGAGCGTTGGCTCCTGGGGGACGACAGAAATGGCCCGGCGGAGGGCCTCCAGATCGTATGACCGCACGTCGCGGCCACCCATGCGGATGGTCCCTGAATCAGGGTCGTAAAACCGGGTCAGCAGCTTGGTGATGGTGCTCTTGCCTGCGCCGGACGGGCCAACCAGTGCGACGGTCTTTCCGGGGGCCACCGTGAAACTGAGGTCGCTCAGCACGGGCTCCGGCGCGCCCGGATAGGAAAACGTCACATCGTCGAAAGACACATCGCCGTCGGGGATCTGGAGGGTTTCGCCCTGGGTCTCCGGGTCCGCCTCCAGAAGTGCCGCCACCCGTTCGAGGGCCGCCATTCCGGATTGCAGCTGGTTGTTGAAGAACATGACCGACATGATGGGACCCTGTAGCATGCGCTGGTACAAGAGAAACGCGGTCAACTCCCCGACACTCAAGGCGCCCTGAGCTACAAGCCAACCACCGTACACCAGGATGGTCCCGATGCCGTATTCAGCCGTCAGACTGATCAGACTCTCCATCATCCCCACATCCTTGCGGCGATCCAGGTTGTGATCCACGTAGGCCCGATTCTCCACGCCGAAGCGCTCGGTTTCCCCGGATTCTGCGGCGAAGGACTTGACCACCTGAATGTTGCTGATGGCCTCGCTGGCGACCGCGGTCATCTCGCCAACACGTCCCCGAATACGCCGAGAGGCCTGGCGAAGCGGCTCCTGGTAGTGGCGCGTGATGATGGCCAAGAGTGGCGTCACCACCAGATTTACCAGCGCCAGCTTCCAGTTCATGGCCAGGACTATAGCCAGGACAACAAGGATGCTGAATAGCTGGCCCGCCAGCCTGGTGGATCCAGCCTGGATCATGCCCTCGAGCGCGTTCACGTCCGAGACGACGCGCGACACCATCGATCCACTTCGCTCTTGAATGAATCGCGTCACGGGCAACCGGAGCAGCCGCGAGTATGCCCGCATCCGGATGTCGCTGATGATGCCCTGGGTGAAGGCAAAACTCAGGTACATTCCCGCATAGGAAATCCCTGCTCGTACCAGGTAGAAGCCTGCGTATGCGGCAGCCAGCCAGAAGAACAGCCTGGGCTCGCCGCCCGGGATGACGGTGTCGAGAGCGACGCGGATGAACTGCGGTCCGACCGTGCCGAGCGTGGCAGACCCACTTATGAGGAGGGAAAGGAGGAGGACCTTGCCCCTATAAGGCTTGAGCAGGAACCAGAGGCGAGAGATGCTATCGAAGCGTTGGTCGGGCATTTAGCGTATCGCCTGATTGGATTCGGGCTGGACCCTGACTTGCGGAAAAACTTCAAAGCTCTCCAGGTCTATTTCGCCGTCGGGTAGTGGGTCCAGATTGGCAGACCAAGTGGGGTCTACCACAAACCGGGTAAGAATAAACCTGCCTTCGTCGAACGACCACGTCCCAGCGCTCCAGGCATCCCCGAGGCCTCGCCATTTCACGAAGGTGGTCAGGGTGTTTGTCTCCGGGTCAAAGTTGCTGTTGGTCATTGTTGTGGTTGCGGAGAACCCCTTCACGACCGGAAGGGATCGTAGCGTGGCCTCTTTCTCGTCTGCGTAATCGTACGTGACGGCCGGTTCGGCAAAGCTCAAGATTTCAAACCCAGCATCCCACCCGCGGGTCAGGTAGATCTGGCCTGAATTATACGCGGCCATATAGCAGCTCATCCGAAAGAGCTTGAAGACCTCATCAGGTTCCGACTCATCCTGCCACGAGTTTCGGTAGTTGATCTCGTAAACGGCATCGCCGGTCGGCGCGTCCGGACCATGATCGCGAGCACAGATGTCTGCAAACGCGGCATCCATGAATGTTGCGGCGTCCTCTAAGCCAGGAGTTTCTTGCGCCCTTCCAATTCCAACAACCACGGCTATTGCGGCAAGGACAAAGGCGAAGACGGAAACGGTTCTGCGTAGCATGGTCTATCTCTCCAATAACCAGTTAATGCGGCCATACGATGTCGCGTAGTGCAAGACGACGGCCGCCAGCATCGCAAGACTACGCGTCGTTAGACCTGAGCCGTACAACGTCCAGGCCGCGGCTCCGAAGAAGCTGAGCTCCAAGATAAGTCGGATCGAACCCTGGACCGGAATCGGCGCTCTCCCCGAGCGACTTGGATTAGGCTGTTGATCCGTCATTCCGCCGCCGAAACCGCATGTGGCCGTCCTCAATGCGGCCGAAACGAATCGCCATCATGTCCTGAATGTAGTTTTGGTAGGTTCGCCAGGGCGCTTTCGTGCCTTGGCGGGGGATCCCGGGAAGGGCACGCTGGACGTAGCCCGAGGAAAAATTGAGCATGGGAGCGGACTCCATGTCATCCGGTGGCACCGGTATGGCCATGTCGAAGCCTTTGGCGTCCATGTAATTGAGTGTCCGACAAACGCGCTCGGCCGTGAGGTCCACCTTGAGCGTCCACGATGCGTTGGTATAGCCGAACGCGACGGCAAAATTGGGGAGTCCGCTCAGCATCATGCCCCGGTAGGTGTAGTGCTGTTGGGGAATGTAGCGCTCGCCGTCGACGCTTAGAGCCGTGCCTCCAAACAGATACATCTGCAGGCCCGTGGCTGTCACGATGACGTCCGCGCTCAACTCCTGCCCGGATTCCAGGAGGATGCCGCCGGGCGTAAACCGTTCAATTCTGTCTGTGACGATCAAGGCTTTGCCCGACCCGAGGGCGTCAAAAAAATCGCCGTCAGGTGCCAGGCAGAATCGTTGATCCCACGGTTTGTAGGTAGGTGAAAAATGCTTTTCAACGTTCGCATCTGGGCCCAAGGCCTCCCGGGCTGCCTTGAGGACGCCGTTTTTGACAAACTCAGGGAAGCGCTGGGACAGTTCGTAGAAGAAAATGGCCCGCAGTACGTTCTTCATCCGCGTCGTCCTGTGGGCAAGGCCGGCCGGAAGCACGGCCTTCAGGAATTGGGCGATGGTGTCGCGGGACGGCTGCGCCGCGATGAACGAGGGGGAGCGCTGCAGCATGGTCACATGAGCCGCTCCTTCCGCCATCGCGGGTACCATGGTAACGGCGGTGGCCCCGCTCCCAATGATGATTACCCGCTTGTTTGCGTAGTCAAACGCGGGATCCCACTGTTGCGGGTGCACGATTGTCCCGGCGAAATCCTCCGCTCCCGGAAAGGTCGGTTCATACCCCCTGTCGTATCGGTAATACCCGGAGCACATGGTCAGGAATCGGGCGGAAAACACCTCGCCACGCTCCGTCTCCACGTGCCACCGTGCGGTTTTGGTATCGAAATCCGCCGAGGCTACGCGATGGCCGAAACGGATGTGCTGGTCGATCCCATTGTCGGTGGCCGTCGCGCGGACGTACTCCCGAATCGCGGGACCATCGGCGAACGCCCCGCCGGCGGTCCATGGGCGAAACGCGAACCCGAAGGTATACATGTCGCTGTCAGACCGGATGCCGGGATACTGAAACCGGTCCCAGGTACCCCCAATGGCCTCCCGTGCCTCCAGGATGGTATAGGAAAGGCCTGGGCACTTCTGCTGAAGGTGCCAAGCCATCCCGATTCCCGAGATGCCGGCGCCGACAATCAGGACGTCCACGTTGACAGGCTCTACCGGGTCACTCATGGGCGGGATTTGCCTATAAGGTTGTTTTCTGAGTCATGGTGAAAGCGGGCCGGCCACAAGAATACGACCCAGACTTGCGTGAACACCCGGTGGAGGTGCACATTGAATGGTTCTCCGTGGGCAGAGAATTGCCGTCAGGTATTCACCCTAGCCCTCTCGAGGCGTACATGGACAAACGATTCTTGGCAGGTACCGCAGTTGGTACCGTCGCACTATTCCTTGCCGGTTTCCTGATTTACGGTGTTTTGTTGTCGGGCTACATGGCCGAGAACACTAACACTTCGATTGCGGTCGATCCGCCCAATTGGCTCTGGCTGTTGATCTCGACGGCGCTGTCAGCGGCTCTGTACACGTACATCTTCACGAAGTGGGCGAACATATCCACCTGGAAATCGGGTGCTTCGGCGGCGGCTGTGGTCGGCTTCCTGGTAATGGCAGGGTTTGCGACGGGCATGTTCTCGATGACCACCATGTACACCGGCGGTCTGGTAGCGATGGTGGTGGACATCCTGGGGGGCACCGTTATGGCCGCCATTGGAGGTGCCGCCATCGGGGCGACGCTCGGAATGGTATCCGACCAGGGTGACTGAGTCCTGGGGGAGGGATCCGGGGCGACCCCGCCGCGGTTGATCTTCCCCACTCTCGAGTCACGGCATGACGCTTCGAATTGCGGCCTTTCTGACGATTGCCATCCCGGCTCTGGGTTGCCTCGCCGGGGACCCCGGGGAGCACCCGGCGGTCCACTCGGTGACCGCGGTGCTACACGAGCCAGCGGCCGTTTACGCCGATACCACGGGCAACGATACCCGCGGCCGGTTCCGAGCAGCCATGATCTTCGCCGAAGCGGAAGGCCTCGCCGGCCTTCCGCTCGGCGAGATCATGATCCGACTTGGAGAGCGCTACCTGGGTGTCCCCTACGTGGCGGGTCCATTGGACGGCTTCGGAAAAGAGGTCGTGGTCGCTCGGCTGGATGCCTTCGACTGTTTCACGTACATCGAAGCGATCCTTGCCATGGCGAGGGGCGTCGCAGCGGGTGATACCACCTTCGCGGGCTACGTACAGCGTACCGAGGAGCAGCGCTATCGGCAGGGGACTGCCGGGACCTACTGCAGCCGTCTGCACTATTTCACCGAATGGGTGGACGCAAACGCTCGCCGAGGCCTGGTCAGTGATGTGACGGAAGAGGCGGGTGGCATCCCGTTTTCGAAGGATTACGGGTTCATGACCGCAAACCGCGGCGCGTATCCCGCGCTCAAGGACGACAGCGAGTTTCAGTGCATCGAGAATGTCGAGGCGGACCTCAACGCCCGCATCCGGTTGTTCTTTATTCCGCAGGACGAGATCGCCAGCGCGTACGGCAGACTTCAGCCGGGCGACCTCGTGGCAACGGTAACCAATATTGAAGGCCTGGACGTTACCCACACGGGTCTTGTTTATATCAACGACGACGGCTCGGTGGGACTGCTCCACGCTTCCACCTCGGGCGGTGTCAAAGTGTCACCGAGTCTTGGGGACTACGTGATGGGCGTGCGGGCTCAAGTGGGGATTCTTGTGGCGCGTGCAAATCAATAGGATCGAGCCTATGACCAACGCTAACGGTTCAGATTTTCTTCTGGGGCAGATAGGCCAAATTTCCGTCCCGGTCACAGACATAGACCGCGCGATTGCTTTCTATCGCGATGTCCTGGGTATGGACTTCCTCTTTTACGCACCTCCTGGGCTGGGCTTCTTCAACTGCAACGGCGTCCGTTTGATGCTGGACAGCCCGGCCTCCGAGCGAGCCGGTCAGGGCTCCGTTATCTACTTCAAGGTGGAGGACCTGGACGCCGTGTTTCAGGTGCTGACGGCGCGGGAAGTGAACTTTGAAACGGACCCCCACCTGGTTGCGCGGATGCCGGATCACGAGCTTTGGATGGCCTTTCTCCGCGATCCCGACGGAAACCTCCTCGCCATGATGTCCGAGGTCAGGCATTAGGTGAGCGGGACCGCGAGATAATCATATGGCTATCACTCCTGGCTTCCAGGCCTTCGTCCTCGAACAACTGGAGCAGGTCCCGCTTGTCACCTCAAAGAGCATGTTCGGCGGAGTCGGCCTCTACGCCGACGGGTACTTCTTTGCCGTCCTCGGTGACGACCGGCTGTTCTTCAAGGTGGACGATTCCAATCAAGGCGATTTCGAAGCCGCCGGGATGGAGCCATTCCGTCCCTACGGCGATGACCGGGCCATGAAATACTGGGAGGTCCCCGTTGACGTCCTGGAGGATCCAGAGAAACTGCAGGTCTGGGCGGAGAAGGCTATCGCGGTGGCGCGGAGCGCGAAGAAGGGGAAGAAGCGCGGGTAGTCCAGCCTCGATGGCGACGCGGCGGCGGAAACGGGGCCTAGTGTAAGCAGGCCCCATTTTCCACATCGGGTGCCTGTTTGAGCGTCTCGGAGTGGAATCGAAGGAGAGGGTCCACTCCCGGGTTGCATGCCCCTACCGAAAGTAGAGAACAAGCATCCAATCCCACCAACTCCTGCTCGAATTCCCGCCGGCCCCGAGGGTATCGCCTGATGCGGCCATGGCGTGCACGAACCCACGTTCCAAGGCAAGGTCAGTGAGTGACAAAGAGCACCGACGTGTCTGTAGCCTTGCCTGCCACCGCTCGGATCAGGTAAGTACCAGGATTTAGGTCCGTGGCATCCCAAGCAACCAAGACCTTGCCGCTCGCGACTATGCCGTCAAAGACGGTCGCCACGGTCCGACCCAAAACATCGTGAACGGTGACGGTGATGCGCCGAGCGCTACCTGCCATCCCAATGGTGACCGTCGAGTTTGCCGGATTGGGATACACCGCGGAAAGCAGTTTCGCGGACGCGGGTAGCTCGTCGGTCGCGACTCCAGTATTCGTTGCGATCGGCAGCGGTTCACGGGATTTCTGCATCAGCACGCTGGAGTTGATCCATAGCTCTCCATTGGGGGCAAAGGCGAGATGCAACACGGGGAGGTCCCATATGCCTACGGAGTAGTCATGCCAGGTTCGTCCACGATCGCCCGAAACGAGGAGGGCCTCCGGCAAGGATAGAGCAATTCGATCCCCCAGCATTGCCCACGGGTAGCCATACTTCAGTGGCCCTGGAGTCGCACGCATCAGGTCCCAGTCACGGCCATCCCCCGAGACCAGAATCTTCGATCCGGTCCAGACATACATACTATCGTTCCACACCTTAACAGACGTGGCTGGAAAATCGGACATCGTCCATTCGCTTCCTGTGCTATAGAAGAGCCGGGTCGTGTCCGCATCTAGTCTCCGCTGGGTGTAGCTAAGGGCGTTTGAGGTAAACGCCACGTGTCTGATGTGTGCAACGCTAAAAGGGAGTTGGTCCGCATTCACGACATCCCAGCCCTGACCCGCGTCTCTGGACTCCATGACGACCCCATTCGCCGTTCCGACAACGACACGAGAGCCGACCACCATTGCGGACGCCAGGTAAATGTTCGGCAAGAGAACCGGAGCGGAGGTGTCGCTTGCAACCGCAAGACCGCTTCCGATTGCGTACACCGTGGTCGAGTCAGCCCACAGGTTGGCGAGCGACATGTTTTCTATCGCAACCTGCCAGTCAATGGCATTTGCGGACCGCAGCACCTTCCGGCCGCGTACTAGAATCCAGCCCTGTCCACCCGCATCAACGGCCAGCGCTGTAATAAAGTCGACATTCTTTGCCACAGTCCAGGTCTGCGCGCTGACGGGATGGACCGCGAAAGAGCAGACGAGCAGGCACCAGGTTGGGAACCGTGTGTGCGGTGCAAGGGCGGAGAATTGCCGCAGCAAGAGAGCAAGGCGCTTCATAGCATCAAGGATCTGCTTCTCACAATATGGCCCCAACCTGAGTCACCCTGTAGGGTTATCGGAGCGAGTCGTGTGAGGGAGAGCCTGGAAGGCCCGCAACCGTCGATCGCCGCGATGGGCTACCTCGACAAGACCACAGAAACTACGCCCGCTCCGCCAGCTCGGACCAGCGTTCGACATCACGATCCAGCACCTTGGTCAGCTCGCCCAGTTCCTGGGACAACGCCTCAATGATCCCGAAATCCGAGGGGTTGGCACTGAGCGTCGCCTCTATTTCCTCTTTCCGGGCCTCGCCCTTCTGGATCCGCTTCTCCGCCTCGGCAAGCTCCGTCTTCTCCTTGAAGGACAACTTGCTGGCCGGCGGGGCCGATTTCTTGGCCTGCTTGGACGAAGGCGTTGTGACCTTTTGAGCCGAGACAAGCGCTGCATCCTCGCGGGCCCTTATCTCCAGGTAGGCGCTGTAGTCTCCCGGGTAGCTCCGGATGACACCCTCGCCCTCGAAACGCAGGATCTCATCGATGGTCCGGTCCAGGAACCAGCGATCGTGCGAGACCACAATCAGGACGCCGGGGAAGGTGTCCAGGTATTCCTCCAGCGCCGCCAGTGTGCGTATGTCCAGATCGTTTGTAGGCTCATCCAAAAGGAGCACGTTTGGAGCCCCCATCAGCACCAGCAGCAGATGGAGTCGCCGGCGCTCGCCACCCGAAAGTTTGGCGACGGGCGTGTACTGAACGGCTGGGGGGAATAGGAACCGTTCCAGCATTTGGCTGGCCGAAATGAAGGTGCCGTCCGCGGTCCGCACACTCTCGGCAATGTCCGTGACGGTGTCGATCACACGTTTTGTGTCATCGAGCGGGTATCCCTCCTGGTCGAAATAGCCAATCTTGACGGTATCCCCGACTTCGATCCGGCCAGAGTCAGGCATGACGTTGCCTGCAATCATCTCCAGAAGCGTCGTCTTTCCAGAACCGTTTGCGCCGATGATGCCAATGCGGTCATCCTTGGTGAGGATTCGCGAGTACTCTCGAACCAGTGTCCTTCCGTCGTACCCCTTCGTCAGGCGATCCAGTTCAACCACCTTCTTCCCGAGCCGGGTGGAGGCGGCAGTAAGCTCGATACGACCGCCCGAAGCACTCCGGCCGCCCTCTTGAAGTGCCACCGCGCGTTCTACCCGGTACTTGGCTTTGGTAGTCCGGGCCTTCGCTCCTCGGCGCAGCCACGCCAGCTCACGCCGCGCCAGGTTCTGGCGGGTTCTTTCGTTGGCTTCCGCAAGCGCCTCCTGCTCCTCCTTGAGCTCCAGATACCGGGTGTAGTTGCCTTCGTACTTGTTGACGCCGCCGGGCTCGACCTCAAGCATCCGGTTGGTGACACGATCCAGGAAGTACCGATCATGCGTGACCAGGAGAAGGGCGCCGTTGTAACGGGCCAGATAGGTCTCCAGCCAACTGATGGTTTCGGTGTCCAGATGGTTGGTGGGCTCGTCCAGAAGAAGGAGGGCGGGCTGGAGCAGAAGCGCCCGCGCCAGAGCCACCCGCTTTCGCTGGCCGCCCGAGAGGGTGCCGACGAGCGCATCTGTGTCAACTATGCCGAGTCTGTCCAGAATCGCATGGGCATTCGCCTCCCTGTCCCAGCCGCCGGTTACATCCAGTTGGTGGCTCAGTTCAGAGATGCGCTCCAGGACTGCTTCGTCCGTTCCGTCGCTGTTTGCGAGTGCATGCGACGCCTCCTCGTAGTCGTGAAGCAGGCGAAGGTTGGGGTCTCCTTGATCAAAGACGGCGTCCAGAACGGACTGCTCACCCTCGAATTCCGGATTTTGTGGCAGATACGCGACCCGGGCTCCGCTGGGAATCATGATCCGGCCGCCGTCGGAGGTGTCCAGCCCGGCGATGATGCGCATCAGCGTGGTCTTTCCCGACCCGTTTGCGCCAATCAGCCCCATCTTTTCGTCGTCTGCCAAGCCAAAGGTGACAGCGTCCAGAAGGGGTTTCATACCGAAGCTCTTGTGGAGCCCCTCGATAGTCAGGATGTTCATTCGGTACTTGGGCGGCTACTTCAGTTCAATGACGGCCACCCTCTGGAAGGCGATGCCTTCATACCCGTGGTCCTGATCAGATCCTGCTTCATAGAGGATGCCGATGTAATCGTCTCGTAACCGAACAAGGTCCGAGTAAGCCGCCTGATCGGCGTGAATAAGGAGTTGTTTCGGCCAGGTCTTCCTTCTGCTGCACGGCAACCCGACGGGGGGGCACATCGCTTCGCTCGTGGTGTGACGCGGCGGCGGGGCGACGCGGGGCGGGGCGGCAGGCATGGGTTTTTACATATTGCGAGGATTTAGTAATTTGGTGGGGCCAGCGACTTTATGAAACAGCTTACCCTTTCCGACGAAACGCTTCTCATTGCCGTGCATTGTCTCGGGGAGGAGGCTTTTAGTACTTCTATTTTGGAGGAGTTGGCTCGGCGGGCGGACAAGAGGGTTACTGTTGGGAGCCTTTGGGTCTCGCTGGATGCGCTTGCGGACAGGGGGTTTGTGCGGAAGGACCCTCGGCGGGGAGAATCTGGGGGGCGGCCTCGGGTTTACTACATGCTCTCGCCCAAAGGCCGGCGGGCGTTGAAGCGGGCCAAGGAACTCCACGAAAAAATTTGGGCGGGCGTCCCGCCTCTGGATTGACGACTGGATCGGTGGTTTTTTCATTTCCGGCCGTCGTCCAAGCGGCCAATCGGGCGTAAGACCGCCAACAGCATCACAAAGTCCTATGGCCATCCTCCTTGCCTACAGCGGAGGCCTCGATACGTCCTTCTGCGTCCCGTACCTGAAAGAGACGTACAACGAGCCCGTCATCACGATCACCGTGAATACGGGCGGCGTGGCTCCGGACGAGGCACAGTACATCCACGACCGATCCCTGGAGTTGGGCGCCGAGAGACATATTCTCCTTGACGGACGTCGGCGCCTGTTCGACGACCATCTCTCGTATCTGATCAAGGGCAACGTCCTGCGCGGAAACGTCTACCCCCTCTGCGTGGGGCCGGAGCGTGTCGTGCAGGCGCGCATGATCGTCGAGGAGGCGCGCAACCTGGGAGTCAGGGCGGTCGCCCACGGATCCACTGGCGCCGGCAACGACCAGGTCCGTTTTGACGTGGCCCTTCGCATTCTGGCTGGAGACCTGGAGGTGATCACGCCCATCCGAGAGAAGGGCCTTTCGCGCGCCGACTCCACGGCCTATCTGAAAGAACGCGGTTTCGACGTTCCTGCCTCCACGACAACCTATTCCATCAACGCGGGGCTCTGGGGCACGACAATCGGCGGCAAGGAAACGCTTGATTCACGTGAGCCGGTGCCGGATGATGCCTATCCCGGGACGACAGCCCCCCAGGATGCGCCGGACAAGGCGCAGGAGATGGTGCTGACGTTCGACAAGGGAGTCCCTGTGGCCGTGGACGGCCAGGCCATGGATCCGGTTGCCCTGGTGCAGCACCTCAATGAGGTGGCGGGTGCGCATGGCGTGGGCCGTGCCATCCATGTGGGGGACACCATCATGGGGATCAAGGGTCGGGTGGCCTTCGAGGCCCCGGCTGCCGCTGTACTGATCAGCGCGCACCGCGAACTGGAGAAGATCGTTCTGTCGAAGTGGCAGCAGTTTCACAAGAACCAGCTGGGCGATTTCTACGGCATGATCCTGCACGAGGGGCAGTACTTTGACCCTGTGATAAGCGACATCGAAGCCTTTATGGATCATTCTCAGGAAGTAGTGACTGGCGATGTGAAATTGAGGCTGTTCAAGGGTGGCGTCCACATTCTTGGATGTTCGAGTCCCTTTTCCATGTTCGACGCGAACGTGGCGACCTACGGCGAGACCAATGAACTGTGGGACGGTCGTGACGCGCGCGGATTTGCCCGTATTGCCGCGGTTCACGCGCTTCTGGCGCGCTCGGCACGTTCAAAGAACGAAACGGCATGAGCCTGCGCGTCGCCATTTTGCACGGTGCCGGCTACACGGGTCGGGAATTGTCCGGCCTCGTCCTGGCCCACCCAGGGCTGGAATTGGCGATGGTCACCAGCCGGACTTTCGCGGGACAGCCCATTGGGCAGGTTCACCCGACGCTCCGCGGGTCGACGAACGTGGTGTTCAGCGCCCCGGATGCAGACGGCATCAACGAGTTGGACGCCGTCTTCATCGCGGCTGAGCACGGGCGCGGCGCCGTGGCGGCCAAACAACTCGTCGATGCGGGATTCCAGGGTTACATCGTAGACCTGAGCGCAGACTTCCGGCTTCCGGAAGTCGCAGACTACGAAGCTCGCTATGACCGGGCGCACCCAGCGCCCGAGCTGGCCGGGTCCTTTCAGTACGGCATGGCCGACCTGCGGTCTCCGTACCCGGCCGGTACGAAGCGGATTGCAAACCCCGGATGCTTTGCCACCGGTCTGGCTCTTTCGTTGACGCCCGTGGCCCGTGGGCTGGGCTCCGTGAAAGCGTCGGTCACAGCACTGACGGGCGCCTCCGGCTCCGGCGCACGCCCGTCGGGGACGACCCACTATCCGGATCGCGAGGGCAATGTCCGCGCGTATCGGATTTTTTCGCATCAGCATCAGGCCGAACTGGCGCAGTTGATTGGCCCCGAATCGCGCGTGGACTTCGTGCCCGTGTCCGGGCCGTGGACGCGCGGAATCTGGGGAACGGCTCACATTCACGCGTCGGCAGATGCGTCAGAGGTGGCTGGTTGGTTTGAGACTGCCTATGCGGACCGGCCGCTGGTCAGGCTCTGGCCCAACCAACTTCCGGAGTTACGATGGTCGGTGGGTTCACCGTTCTGCGATCTGGGCTGGGTGGTCAGGGACAACGCCATCGTGGTCGGTTTCGGACTGGATAATCTCTTGAAGGGTGCCGCCACCCAGGCCATCCACAATCTCAATCTCATTGCCGGGCTGCCAGAAACGGAGGGCCTCCTTCCAGCGGCCGGCAGACCAGAGGTGTCTCTGTGACGCACGACCAAATTGTGGCTGTGGAAGAGGAGTTTCAGCTCCGCACCTATCGGAAGAAGCCAGTTGCCGCGGTGCGCGGTGAGGGTTGCTGGCTCTGGGACGCAGACGGGCGCCGATTTCTGGATCTCTACGGCGGCCACTGTGTGACGCTTTTGGGCCACAGTCACCCCGCTGTGACGGCGGCGCTGAAGAAGCAGTTGGACGATCTGCTGTTCTATTCGAACGCCGTCTACAGCCCTGTGCGGGCACGAGCCAGTGCCGCCTTGGCGAACCTGGCCCCCACAGGCCTGGGCAAGGTGTTCTTCTGCAACAGCGGTACCGAAGCCAACGAGACAGCCCTCAAGTTGGCCAGAAAGACCACCGGTCGGCCGGCAATTCTGGCGATGAAGGGCGGCTTTCACGGCCGGACTCTAGGGAGTCTGATTGCCACGGACGGTGCCTACCGGGAGCCCTACCAGGATGTGCTGGGGCCGGCCGAGTTCGTTCCTTTTGGCGATGCGGGGGCGGTGAAAAGGGTGCTAGAGTCCCGGGGCGATATTGCGGCGCTCATCATTGAGCCCATCCAGAGCATGGCCGGAATGACCCAGGCCCCCGATACGTATTTCCGTGAGCTGCGCACCCTCTGCTCGGATGCCGGCGTGTGCCTCGTCTTCGATGAGATCCAGACGGGCGTCGGACGAACCGGCACGTTTTCAATTTCAGAGCAGTATGGCATGGTGCCAGACATGATTACGCTGGCCAAAAGCCTTGGTAACGGCGTGCCCGTGGGTGCCGTCCTGGTGTCGGAGCCGATTGCATCGGCGGTCGCGTACGGCGACCAGGGAACCACATTTGGAGGCGGGATGCTGGCCATGGCAGCCGTTGAGGCCACGCTGGAAGTACTCGTGCAGGATGACATCATGGACAAGGCGCGCCGACTCGAGAGTGCCATCCGCCACCGGCTGGGTCCTGTCGTTCGGGAGATTAGAGGCGCTGGTTGCCTGCTTGGTATCGACCTGGGATTCCCGGCGGGACCGGTGGTGTCGGCTCTTCTGGAGAAAGGAATCATCGTAGGCGGAGCCGCAGATCCCAACGTGATTCGGCTTATGCCCTCTGCGTTGACGCCGCACGACGCCATTGATGCGTTTGCACTGGAGTTGGAACGTTGCATGCAGAATGCCCCCAGACTGGCATGAACCACCTGATCGACTGGCACCTGGAGCCTGACGACATCTGGGAGGCTTCCATAGCCTCCGCGCTCGAATTTGCACGCGCTGGCCGGCCGGACGTCCGCGCCGTGGATGGGCAAGCGATGCGGCTTTCGGGAGCCGGAAAAAGCATCGCGCTTCTGTTCTTTAATCCGTCGCTGCGAACCCGCACTTCCATGGAGGTTGCGGCGGCACGACTGGGTGCACATTCCAGCATCATCGTTCCCGGGCAGGGCACCTGGGGATTCGTGTGGGAGGACGGGGTCCGCATGGATGGCGGCGAAGCCGAGCATATTCAAGAAGCGGTCGGTGTCCTCTCCCAGTACTTCGATGCCATTGGTGTCAGGCTGTTCGCGTCGTTGACCAACCGGGAAGCCGACCGTCAGGACTTGCAGCTCAACCGATTCGTGGCCGCGGCGCAGGTCCCCGTGATCAACCTGGAATCGGCGTATTACCACCCTTGCCAGGCGCTGGCCGACGCATCCACCATCACAGAGCACTTTGCGGCCGGGCCGAATGGGGGGACTCCCGCGGGCAAGAAGTTTGTCCTGACCTGGGCGTACCATCCCAAGGCGCTGCCGACGGCCGTCCCAAACTCGGCGCTTCTTGCGGCCGCCCGCATGGGCATGGACGTAACGGTTGCCCGGCCCGATGGCTTTGAGTTGGACCCCTCCGTTATGGAGATGGCGCGCCGTCATACCACGGTGCGGGAGACCAACAACATGGATGAGGCCGTTGACGGCGCCCATGTGGTTTATGCCAAGGCTTGGTCTGGCGCCGGGGTGTACACGGACCCGGAGGCGGAAGCCGTGCTGAGAGCCAGGCACACAGACTGGTGCGTAACCGACAAACGCATGCAACGCACGGACCAGGGAGTCTTCATGCACTGCCTGCCGGTCCGCCGGGGCGTTGTGGTCGAAGACGCGGTTCTTGATGGTCCACAGGCTATCCACCTCCGTCAGGCCGCTTTCCGGCTTTATGCGCAGCAGGCAATTCTGAGTCGGCTGTGGGACCTGCCCTACGGTCCGTCGGTCTCGGGCCTGGCGTCCCCATGAAGGCGCTCAGCGTCATCAAGATTGGCGGCGGCCTGGTGGGCGCACTCTCTGACTTCTGGCCAGCGGTTCGCGAACTGCGGACCACATCGGATGTGATTCTGGTTCACGGCGGCGGCCCGCAGGCTACTGCGATGGCCAGACGGCTCGGGCACGAACCCACCATCATCCATGGCCGCCGGGTCACGTCCGACCTGGACCTGGACATCGTGCGCTGGACTATGAGAGGCCAAATCAACCTTGCGCTCTCCGCCGGCGCACAGGCCGCCGGTCTATCCGCAGCCGGCCTGGCGGGCGCCGATGGAGGTATCCTCAAGGTTCGCCGCCGACCGCCGTGGAATGTGGATGGCGAGGAGGTTGATTTTGGCTGGGTCGGAGACGTGGAGGAGGTGGACCCTTCTCTCCTGCGCACGCTGCTGGACGCCGGCGTGATGCCCATCGTCGCGCCATTGGGCATCGACCACCAGGGGCAGGTCTACAATGTGAACGCGGACACCGTGGCGGCCTCCATCGCTACGACCATGAAAGCCCGGGACCTTCTGCTGGTAACGGATGCCGGGTGTCTTCGGCGCGGGCCTCAAGAACGCGCGGAGCGTGTATCCAATTGCGATCGTGCCGGCTTCCAGTCGGGCGTGGAAGAAGGTTGGATCCAGGGGGGCATGCGGGTCAAGATTCAATTGGCGCTGGAAGCCATTGAAGGCGGCGTAGGCCAGGTTTGGGTGACGGGCGCAGGGGATGTGGCTCGCAGGGATCATGCAACGAGGATTACGGCATGAGCGCGGCCCGCCATATTCTGGAGACGTTGGTCAAGTTCGAGTCGCTCAGTGGCTCCGAGAAGGAGGTTGCGGACGCGCTCACCGGCATCATCGAGGCCGGCGGCCTGCAGGTAAACCGGGTGGACGACAACATCTGGTGTGCGCTGGGCGACGGCCCGGACGGACTCCTGCTGAACTCGCATCTTGACGTAGTCCCGGCGTCCGAGGGACATCCCTATCCGCCGTTCTCCGCCACGGTCGTTGATGGATGGTTGTACGGCCGAGGTTCGGTCGATGCGAAAGGATGTGTTGCAGCGATGACCGCCGCGATTCTGGAGCTGGCCGCCGAAGGCTGGGCGCCGGAAGGCGGCCGCCTGGTCGGGGCCTTCACCTCCTGCGAGGAGAGCGGATGGCCCTATAACGGTCTCGAGAAGACGCGCCCATCGCTACCGCCGCTCCGGGCGGCCATCGTCGGGGAGCCGACCGATCTGCAGCCGTGCATCGCACAGAAAGGCCTGCTTATTCTGAAGCTGGAAGTCACGGGCGTAAGCGCACATGCTGCGCGGCCGCATCTGGGCCAGAACGCGGTCGTCAAGGCCGCGGCCGACGTCACGCGGTTGGCATCACTGGAGCCCGTGCGCGTGCATCCTGTGCTGGGGCCCGTCACCGTGACGCCGACCGTCATATCGGGCGGGAAAGTGCGCAACATGATTCCGGACGCCTGCACGGTCCATGTGGACGTCAGGTCCACACCGGCCTATACCCATGCCGAACTTGTCGATCTGATTCAGGATGCGGTTGAGGGGAACGTTGTCGTGCACTCGGACCGACTGATTTCGGTAGACACGGCCGCCGATGCGCGTATCGTGTCCGCGGCGGTCAAGGCAAGCGGCGGGACCCCGTTCGGGTCGCCGACGGCATCGGACTGGATCTTCCTTTCGGACCTGGAGGCAGTCAAAATGGGCCCGGGATCCAGCAACTTGTCGCATACAGCCGGAGAGCGCCAAAATTTGGGCGAGTTGGATCGCGCAGTCAAGGTCTACAAAGACACGATTCTCGCCTACTTTAGGTGAGGCCCGTAGACGTAAAGTGAAAGGTGTCCTTGGTGATTAACCCCGAAAAGCAATTTCCCTGGAAGGTCGCGCTCGGCGGCGTTGTGATCGGCACGGCCATCGCGGTGGTGGTGAGTCTGACGCTGGTGAAACCCCTCAAGATTTCGCCTGCACTGGCTGCAGCGACTACGGGCGCGGCCACGGTTGCCCTCTTGAGTTTGATGGTGGTCTTTCTCTATGCCTTCTGGCGCGTTCGCCAGCAAAGGTTATGAGCGGGCCCATCTGGAAAAAGGAAGGCGCGGGTGCGGAAGATTGGGTAACCCGATTTACCGTGGGAGACGACTACCTGTGGGACGCCCTTCTCCTGCCATTCGACCTGACTGCTTCTGAGGCGCACGCCTGGGGATTGCTTCAGATCGGCGTCTTGGACGCAGATGAGTTTGCGATTCTTGGCGCGGCTCTCGAGCAGATTCGTACGGAGCACGCCGCGGGTGACCTCGTGATCACCCCGGAGGACGAGGACTGCCACACGGTGATAGAGCGGCGACTCATTGAAATCACCGGAGAGGCAGGCCGCAAGATCCATACGGGGCGCTCCCGCAATGACCAGGTGCTGGCGGCGCTCAGACTTTTCCTTCGGGACCGACTGACGCTGGTGGGAGGCAAAACGCTGCGCATGGCAGAGTTGCTTTGCGACCTTGCGTCCCGAAACGAGGGCGTCTTCCTTCCCGGTTACACCCACATGCAGCGGGCCATGCCGTCCAGCGTTTCGCTGTGGGCGCTAGGGTATGCCGAATTGGCGGCGGATGATCTGGAGTTGGTTGGACAGGCGCGCAGGCGGGTCAACGCATCGCCCCTGGGATCGGCGGCCGGATACGGCGTCCCCCATCTTGACCTGCCGCGTCAGGCTGTGGCTGACCGCCTTGGTTTTGAGTCCGTGCAGACGCATGTCACGGCCGCACAATTGTCGCGGGGCAAACTGGAGTCTGTGGTAGTCCACTCGCTGCTGCAGGTGGCAAGTACGGTAAACAGGTTGGCTTCAGACCTGGTGTTGTACAACATGTCGGAGTTCGGCTTCGTCAAACTGCCCGTCGAATTCAGCACCGGGAGTTCGATAATGCCGCAGAAGAAGAACCCCGACGTGCTGGAGTTGGCCCGAGGCACGTACCACCGGATTTCTGCGGAGCTCCAGTTGCTCATCAGCCTCCCGGCAAACTTGCCTTCGGGGTACCATCGCGATCTCCAGTTGACCAAGGAGGCCGTGATGCGTGCCATGTTGAAAACGGAGGACCTTCTAACTGCGGTGAACGCAGTGTTGCCCGGTCTGAGGTTTGATGCTGCGGCCGCCCTGGGCGCAGATGACCCGGCATTGCACGCCACCGCAGCCGCGCTGAAGGCGGTGAAGCAGGGCACACCGTTTCGGGATGCGTACCGGATGGTGGCTGGCGATCAGGAGACCTGGAAGGAAGCGCAGCGGGAAGCCCGGCAGGACGGCTCGACCTACGAATCGGTCGGCACTCCCGGCCGCGAAGATCCGGGACTTGTCCTGGCACTCTTGCGCAAGCGGGGCGCCTGGCTGTGAGCGGCCGGTCAACCTGGACCGGACTCGTGGCTGCGGCCGTCCTGATTCTGGCTGGCTGCGGCGCCGAGTTTGACGTCATCATCGAAGGCGGTAAGGTGTTGGATGGCACCGGCTCGCAGGCGATTCAGGCAGACGTCGCCATTTCCAACGGGCGATTGGCGGCCATAGGTGACCTGAGTGGGCGTTCGGCCGGTCGGCGGGTAGACGCCGCGGGCCTAGTTGTGACGCCGGGTTTCATAGACGTTCACTCGCATGCCGGACCCGGGCTCGAGACCGCCGAGCTCTCGCACGGAGAGCCGCTTCTCCGGCAGGGCATCACGACGGTATTTGCCAATCCCGATGGCGGCGGCCCGGTGGATGTGGCCCGGCAGCGACTGGCACTGGAAGCCGCAAGCCCGGGCGTAAACGTCGCACTGCTGGTGCCGCACGGATCTGTGCGGCGAGAGGTGATGGGCATGGAAAATCGCCACGCTACCCCCGACGAGGTCGCGGAGATGGCGGCCCTGGTGCAGGCGGGGAAAGACGCAGGGGCGTTCGGCCTCTCTTCGGGGCTCTTCTACACGCCAGGGAGTTTTGCTGCACTCAGCGAGGTGGTCGAACTGGCCCGCGTCTTCGGGAAGGACGGTGTGTACACCAGTCATATTCGGGACGAGTCGGACTATTCGATCGGTCTCATGGCGGCCATTGAAGAAGTCATCACGGTGGCGGAGCAGGCAGAGACCCGGGGAATAGTGACCCACATCAAGGCGCTGGGCCCGCACGTGTGGGGCTTTTCCGAGCAGGCAATAAGCCGAATAGAATCGGCCCGGGCATCCGGAATAGACGTCTGGGCAGACCAGTATCCCTATGAGGCCTCCGCAACGAGCCTCACCGCACTCGTCTCCCGCCCTCTTCTTGCGGGCGGTTTCGACTCACTTGTGGTGCGCCTGGAGACTCTTCCCAAGGTCATGCGCGCTGACATCACATCGAACCTGGAGCGACGCGGCGGCGCGGGCAGAATTCAGTTTCGCAGGTTCGCACCCGACCCATCCGTCGAGGGGCTGACCCTGGCAGAGGTCGCAGGCAATCGGGGCACCGATGCGGTAGGCGCAGCCATGGAACTCCTCAGGGAGGGGAGTGCAGGCATCGTGTCGCACAACATGGTCGCCGCCGATGTCGAGCGGTTCATGGGTCTTCCGTGGGTGATGACCAGTTCGGACGGAGGCCTGGTCCCGATGGGAGAGGGCGTTCCGCATCCAAGGAATTACGGCAGCTTTCCCCGGAAAATCGCCCTCTACGTGACCGAGAGAGGCACGTTGCCCTTGGCAACCGCCGTGCGCAGTATGACTGGCTTGCCAGCCGACGTGATGGGAATGTCTAGCCGCGGGTACCTGCGGGAAGGGCTCGTGGCAGACGTGGTGATCTTCGATCCGGCGCGCCTGCGGGATCGGGCTACCTATACGGAGCCACATCAACTCAGCGAGGGCGTCGTGTACCTGTTTGTTGCCGGTCAGCTGGCCATCGACCAGGGGAGCCTTTCTTCCAGCCAATATGGTCAGGTTCTGACACGGGGCATCGATTAGGTATTGCGAATCCGATGCGATCGGTTATACTGGTGCTCAGTCCTACCGAACGGCAGTTATGAGCACCACAAAGCAGATTAAGAGGCAGGTCATTATGGCGGCCGCGATTCTTGGCGGATTCGTCCTGATCATGGTCATTCTGAGTCAGATCGCCTAGCAACCGGCAGGCGATTATTCTGGTGAACTCCGGCCGCGTGCGCACGTTGGAGGAGTCTATCGCGATCGGCTGAATCGTGCAGCGCTCATGCACCGCCCGACGCCCAGTAGCCCGTTTCCCGCACGCAAGTAACAGCCACGATGAAGTTCTTCATTGACACCGCAGACCTGGACGAAATCCGTGAGGCCCAGAAAATGGGCGTACTCGACGGCGTGACCACGAACCCGTCGCTGATGAAAAAGGTGGGGGGCGTAAATTTCCACGAGCACATCGTAAAGATCTGTGAGATCGTGGAAGGAGACGTCTCGGCCGAGGTCACCGCGGTTGACTACGACGGCATCATGCGTCAGGGCCGGGTCCTGGCTGACCTGCACCCCCAGATCGTGGTCAAGGTGCCGCTGATCCCGGAGGGCATCAAGGCCATCCGGTCGTTCACCGACGAGGGTATCAAGACCAACTGCACGCTGTGCTTCTCGGCCACGCAGGCTCTGATTGCGGCCAAGGCCGGGGCCACCTACATCAGCCCGTTCATCGGACGCCTCGATGATATTGCGACATCGGGCATCGAGTTGATCGAGCAGATCGTGCACATCTACGGGAACTACGGCTACGAAACCCAGGTCCTGGCGGCCTCCATTCGGCACCCCATGCACGTGGTTGACGCGGCAATGGCCGGTGCTGACGTGGCGACGATTCCGTTCAGTGTGCTGGGTGGACTGATGAAGCACCCGCTGACAGACAGTGGTCTGGCGCGATTCATGGCAGATTGGGAGCAGTTCGAGGCCAGTGCGGCGGTAGCTAGCAACGGAGCCGGCTGATACATGCCGGACCTGCCCGACGGTGAAGAGCCGTACCTGGTATGCTTAGGCGGGACCAGTGAGATTGGAGCCAGTTGCCACTATCTGAACATAGATGGCACTGGAATTATGCTGGACGCAGGCGCCGACCCTGAAGGCGAGGGGATGGACAGCGTTCCAGATCTGAACTACCTGGTTGACCGTGCGGATACCGGGGTGGACCACGTGCTCGTCTCGCACGCCCATCAGGACCACCTGGGTTCTCTGCCCGTGGTCATTCGGACGTTTCCGCACGTCCTGGTGCACATGACGAGGGCCACGAGAGATCTGGCCAACATCTTGCTGCCTTCTTCTGCCAGACTCCAGGTCCGGAAGTTGCAGGAAGGATCATCGACTTCGAAGCCGCTCTTTGATGCCGATGAGTTGGATGCCTACGAGTACCTCTACCTGGCTCACCATCTGGAGATGCCTTTTGACCTGACCGGAATTCGGGGACGGACTCCCGTGACCGGACGGCTGTTCGATGCAGGGCATGTTCTGGGTGCCATGGGTGTCGAGATTGATGTGGAGGCGGAGGACGAGAATGACGAACCTCGGCGCGTCTTCTATACCAGCGATACTTCCCTTCAGCCCCAGGGCATTATCCCCGGGGGTTCCTACCCCGACGGGCCAATCGATACCCTGATTCTGGAGTCTACCCTGGGTGCCGATGCGGACGCCGAGAACTACACGCGTAAATCGGAAGAGCGCAGACTCGGTGAGGCGCTGAAGGAGACCCTGGAGCGCGGCGGGACGGCGCTGCTACCGGTCTTTGCGTTGGGCCGGAGTCAGGAGGTTCTCGCCATGATTGACCGGTATAAACGCCGTGGCATAATAGACGAGGATACACCCGTGTACTCGGCCGGAATGATGCGGGCCATCTCTGACGTCTACGACCGGACCCGGTACACCACGCCAAGGCTGAATGCCGAGTTCGAAGTCTACGGAGTAGAACAGAAACGGCTGCCCCGCGGCCAGAACGGACTGACGCGTGCCCTGGCTGAGCCGGGAATTTTGGTGGTTGGCAGCGGAATGATGTTCGAGCGGACCATTTCCAACAAACTGGCCCAGGAGATGGTGGGCGACGCCAAAAACGCGGTGCTCCTGGTTGGTTATGCTCGCGAGGACTCGCCGGCAGCCAGGTTGCTGGAGGCCGAAGGAGAGGGCGATGACAGGCAGGTTATCCTGGACGACGCCCGCGGGCCCCAGCCGCTACGATGTACGGTGGGTCGATTTCGATTCAGTGGTCACAGCCATCGCCGGGATCTGCTGGATCTGGTCGAGAGGTTGGCGCCAAAGCGGATAATCCTCGTCCACGGGGAGACCGTTGCCAAGACCTGGATGGCGGACAATATCAAGTTCTTTCATCCGCACATCGAGATCGTGACCCCAACTCAGGGAGAGCGGGTATCCTTGTTCTCTGACGCCTGATATCTTCCGTCCATGGAGATCACGGACGAACGAATCAGGCAACTTGCGGACGAACTGTCCGGGCGACTCGAGGGAGACCTCAGACTGGACCCGCTCTCGCGGGCGCTGTATGCCACTGACGCCTCGATGTATGAGGTGATTCCCGTCGGCGTGCTGATTCCCCGGTCGGCGGACGACGTAGTGGCCGCTGTTTCTTCTGCTTCAAGGCTGGGGATCCCGGTTCTGCCGCGCGGCGGCGGATCGTCACTGGCAGGCCAGACGGTCAATGACGCACTCGTGATTGATTTTACCCCGCACCTGAACAAGGTCCTGGGGTTCTCGGACCAGGTGGGCTGGGCGTGCGTGGAACCGGGCATCACGTTGGCCGCGCTCAACAAACATGTCGCATCCAGCGGATGGATGGTGGGCCCTGACCCGGCCAGCGGGTCGCGCGCGACACTGGGCGGGATGATGGCGAACAATTCGACCGGCACGCACTCGATTCTCTACGGCAACATGATCCGCCACGTCCGATCCGCGCGGACGGTGCTGTCGGACGGTTCCACGGCCTTCTTCACGGAGCAGGACAAGGCCTCGTGGGTGGCAAAGGCCCGCCTCTCCGGCTTTGAAGGCAGGATCTACGAGGCGCTCCACGCGCTGGCGCTGGCCCACGGAGACGCGATCCAGCGCGACATGCCACCCCACTGGCGGCGGAGCAACGGGTATCGCCTGGAGGAACTGCTTCGGGAGAGTCCCAACATTGCCCGGCTGCTTTGTGGCAGCGAAGGCACGCTTGGGACCGTGACCGAGCTGACGGTGGATCTGGTAGCCAAACCGGCCTTCACCTCTGTGGGAGCCCTCCAGTTTGAGACGCGCCGGCACGCACTGGAAGCCGTCACGGAAATCCTGGAGACCAGCCCGGCTGCAGTCGAACTCATGGACGGCGCTACCATCGAGCGGATGCGATCCACGCCGGAGTTCGCGAGTCGGATGAACTTCGTTCTGGGGACACCCGGCGCCGTGCTGCTGACGGAATACTATGGCGAGAGCCGGAAAGCGACTCTCGATTCGCTGGACCGGCTCGAACGCCACCTACCCGGAGTGGGCATTGTCCGCCTGGAAGAGCCCGCCCAGATTGCGGCCGCGTGGTCTGTGCGCAAGGAGGCCCTCGGGCTCATCATGGGGGTAAAGGGAGACCACAAACCCGTCGCCTTTGTAGAAGACGCCGCGGTCCCGGTAGAGCATCTGGCCGACTATATCGATGATCTGGAACAGCTGCTGGCAGAGACCGACACGCCGGCAGTCATGTACGCGCACGCTTCGGCGGGTTGCCTCCACGTGCGTCCTTTTATCAACACGAAGGACGCCGCCGAGGTAGCCAAAATGAAGGAAATCGCGGCAGGCTCCGCCGAGCTTGTCAGTCGGTATGGAGGCTGGATTTCCTCCGAGCACGGGGACGGGATTGTCCGAGGGTGGCTGAATCCGCAGTTCCTGGGGCCTGCCCTCTACCAGTTGTGCCGGGACGTCAAAGAGATCTTTGATCCAGCAGGCGTCATGAATCCCGGGCGTGTGGTGGAGTCCCCTCCCATGACCGAAAACCTGCGCCTGGGTCCGGAATACGCCCCGCTTCCGGTGGCAACCAGCATGTCTTTTGCGGATGATGGTGGCTTTGCCGGGGCCGTGGAGCAGTGCAACGGCAACGGTGCCTGCCGGAAAGTGGGAGAGGGCACGATGTGCCCCAGCTACATGGCCACCCGAGAAGAGGTGGACTCGACACGTGGACGCGCAAACGTTCTTCGGATGGCCATGACCGGACGAACCGGCGGACTCACCGATGATGATGTCTACCAGGCGCTGGACCTCTGTCTTCAGTGCAAGGCTTGCAAGCGGGAATGCCCTTCCGCAGTGGACATGGCCAAGCTCAAAACCGAGTGGCTGGATGGGTACTGGCGCCGGGTTTCGCCCTCGCTGAGGACCCGGGCCTTCGCCGAATTGCCGCGTCTGGCGCGTCTGGCTTCTGGTCCGCTTGGGCCGCTGGTGAATCGGCTGTCGGGGACGGCGCTGGCGAGTCGGATGATGACCAGGATGGGCATTGACGCCACCAGACCCCAGGTGACGTTTGCCAGGCGCCCGTTCAGCCGAAAGGGAGGCAAGGCCAGTGCAGACCTTGATCCGGCAAACACGGTCGCGCTGTTCGTGGATACGTTCAGCAATTTTCAGCACCCCGAGATTCCGGCTGCGGCCACGCTGGTTCTGGAAGCCGCTGGATTCACCGTCATTCCGGTGGGCGATGTCTGCTGCGGACGCACGTACCTCTCCAAGGGATTTGTCACCAAGGCTCAAGGCAACGCCCTCAGCACCGTGCAGCGCTTGTACCCGTTTGTCCGCCAGGGAATCCCGATTGTGGGCCTGGAGCCCAGTTGCATTTTGACCCTGGCCGACGAATTCCAGTCCTTGATTCCCGGTGATCCCCGGACCAAGGAAGTGGGCGCGGCATCCTACGAATTTGAGGCCTTCATCCTGCTGCACAGGGACCGGTTTGCAGCTTTGGATTGGACGAGAGAGCCGCTGGATGTCCTGGTCCACGGGCACTGCCACCAAAAGGCGGCGGGCAGTTTTGAATCGCTGACGGGCTGCTACGCGGTTGCCGGAGCCAGCGCCACTACGATTGACGCCGGTTGTTGCGGAATGGCGGGCTCATTCGGGTATGAGCACGGAGAGGTGTCCAGGCAGATCGGTGAAGACCGTCTCGCCCCGGCCGTTCGTGCGGCACCGGAAGGAACGGTCCTGGCCGCCGCGGGAACGAGTTGTCGAGCGCAGATTGAGGACCTGACCGGAAGAAAGGCGCTACACCCCGCCCAGGTTCTGGCCGCTGCGCTGAGTGCTACCTGAAACTCGTGTTGAAGAACGGCAGCCAGCGAAGGCCTCGCCGATTGGATGCCGCATAGTTGAGCAATCCGATCTGAACGCCGCGCAGGTTACGGGCTACGTTGAGAATGCCGATGGTCACGCCCCGCTGGGTGCCGCGGATGCGGTTGAAGGCCGACACCGACAGGCCATTCATGTGTCCGTCTTCCTCGACGAGGAAGTAGGCCGGGGCTAAGAAAAGTCCTGAGACGTCCTCTCCGCCCGCGGCAAAGCCCGACACCACAATACCGCGGATTGAGGGGGCACCAACGCCGACGCCGGCTACGGCAAGCCCGCGGAGTTCGCCACCGGCGCCCACACCAATGCCGCCAAAGAAAATGCCTGTAGCGTCGCCACCTGCGCCAACTCCAATCCCGCCTACGTGGAGGCCGGTCAAGGCGCCGCCCGATCCACTACCCACGCCGGACAGCGAGACTCCCAGGAAGTCGCCTCCGGCTCCGCCACCGATGCCCGCGACAACGATGCCAGTAACGTCTCCACCCGCGCCAGCGCCCAGGCCAGCCACCAGGATTCCCGTGACGTCACGCCCGGCGCCCGCCCCGAGACCTGCAACCATGATTCCCGAGAGGTCGCGCCCTGAGCCCATTCCCAAGCCAGCAATTCCAATTCCTCGAACTGACTCTCCTGCTCCCCCGCCAAGGCCGGCAAGCATGACTCCGGTGATGGACTCTTCGGCACCTACGCCCAGTATCCCGATACCCAGTCCGTGGATGTTGGCCGCGCCGGTTGCCGGCAGACCAAGCGCGAGGCCCTGCACGTCGCCGCGCATCGGGTTGTACGGCGTCCAGATCGTTGCGTTAACGCCCTGGACCGACCGCAGCCGGCGGTCGCGAAAATTGAGCCTGAGGCCTTTGTGATCTCGCGAGTCACCAATTGAAAGGCCAACGCCTCGCACCGGGAAGTCAAACGACTGGGAAAGGGCCGGGAGCGAAACAGGAAGGGAGACGAAGAGGCCGGCAGCCACCAGAAGTGTCGTCCGGAGCATCGAGGGGAGGAAGCGCTGCATGGGGTATCGTCAGGAAGTGTCCCTGACTCCACGTAGGCTTGATCTCAAAGTTGCGACTGCCGCCAGGCTATACACAGTGAGCATCAAGAGCTCCCACCACCAGACTCGAAGGCCGGCGTTGCTGGTCCAGGCAAACAGAGCCAGGCAAGCCAATCCGACCAGCGTAAGCACCCGACCCCAGGCATACGGCACCGGGTAGTGGCGCTGTATGAGTACCAGCAGACAAACCGCCATCGTGGCATACGCGGCTGCCGTGGCCCACGCGGCACCGAGCATCCCGAATCGGGGAACGGCCAGGAAGTTTACCGCCAGGGCCACGACGCTTCCCGCCAGCGTGCTCTGGACAAAATAGACCGTCTTCTTCTGGATATAGGCGCCAGCCGAAAAGTGGTAGTACCATCCCTGAAAGGCGTACCCGAGCAGGGCGGGGGGAAGAATCGAGAGGCCGACCCAATAGGTAGGCTCGATCAGGGTCCGCCCCCCGGGAAGCGGGATTGCTACCAGTTCTGCGGCGAAAAACGAAACGCCCAGGACGACCCCGAACAGGGCGGCCGTCAGGATCAGGAATATTCTCCCGAAGAGTTGCGGGGCATCTTCGTCCTTGGCGTGATTCAGGAAGAAGGGCTGCCAGGCGTAGCGGAACATCTGGACTCCCAGAGCGGCCAGGACCGCGAGTTTCAGGATTCCAAACGCGCCAAGGACGTACTCACTTGCCGCCGCCGCGTCGCCGCCCTGAATGGTCGCGAGGGTTTCGGGAGGCATGGAGGCGCCGTACAGGTCTACGACCGTTTCCGCTGGCAGTCGAGACAGGAAAAAGATGTTCACGCGCTCAGAAATGGCGTATCCCAGTCCGCCCGGAAGGAATGGGAGGCCGAATCGGAGCATCTGTTTCCACAGCCCCCGATCCAGGTCGCGCGTGATGTTCTGGCGCACGACGGGAAACAGGAGCACAAACGAGACGGCAGACGACGCCACGTTGGCCAGAAGTATGCCTTCCACTCCCATGCCAGCGCCCAGAATCAGAAGCAGGTTGGCCGACACGTTGACAAGGACGGACGAAAACCGCACCACGGCGAAATAGATGGGGCGGTTGGACAGCCGGAGCTCAGCAAACGGAACCACCGATGCCGTGTCCAGAAACAGAATTGCGGCCGCGAATCCCAGGAGGAGTTCGTGGTCACCAGACAACCCGATCACGAAGGCGGCCTGACCCTTGAACACCCACAACGCCGTGGAGAAAAGCGCAGCGGTCCCCATCAGCGACCACATCGCGGAGCTGAAAACCCTCGGCCTGTTGGCGTCTGTCGCGGAGGCAAACTTGAGATACGCCGACTCCATCCCGTACTGGTACAGGATGTTCAGGAAGACAAACGCGGCGTAGACCACTGTAACGGGGCCGTATTCCTCGGGGGACAATACCTGCGTGTAGAAGGGGAAAAGCAGGAAGTTGACGGCCCGTCCCAGGATGGACGAAACGCCGTAGATGGCTGTCTCGGAACCAAGTTTGCGGAGTCTGCTCACCCGGGCGCCCTACGCGCGGCTGGTGAGGTAGCGAACGGCCATCGCATACCCATCGAAACCCATCCCGGAAATGACCCCGACGGCGGAAGCGCCGGTGAGGGAGGAATGTCGAAATTCCTCGCGTGCATATATGTTGGAAATGTGGACTTCCACCACGGGGATATCGACGGCTGCAATAGCGTCCCTGAGTGCGACAGATGTATGGCTGTAGCC
>JBLHLC010000025.1:0-61374 GCA_047619685.1 Rhodothermales bacterium | reverse complement strand
CGCAGGAGAACCTGTCATCGAACGCGCTTTTTACGTATCAGGAGACCGGGACATATCGTTTCGGCCCGGACGGCGAGACGGTGCTCTCCTTCCTGCCGCTCAGCCATGTCTTTGCGCGGACCATGTGTTACGCCTCCATGGCCTACGGCACGCCTATCTGGTTTACAACGCCGGATCGGCTGGTCGAGGACTTTGCTACCGTGCGGCCGACCGTGTTTTCCGCGGTTCCCCGCGTGTTGGAGAAGCTCTACGCCAAGATCGCCGAGAAGACCAACGAGGCCCGAGGCGTGAAGGGGAAATTGGCGCGATGGGCGCTGAATCGGGCGATCCACTGGGAGATGGGAACGGTGCCCAAGGGTCTTGATGGCGTCCAGCATCGAACAGCCGACAAACTTGTCTATGCCAAATGGCGGGCGGTCATGGGTGGCCGCGTCAAGATCATTTCTGCCGGCGGTGCTGCCCTCAGTCCGGACATCGTGCGCCTTTTTGCAGCGGCAGGGATTGATGTTCTGCAGGGCTACGGCCTGACCGAGACGAGTCCGGTGATCACGTTCAATCGCCCGGCCACGAACCGGCCGGGGTGGGTCGGCGTGCCTCTTCCGCATGTCGAGGTCAAGATCGCAGAAGACGGCGAGATACTGACGCGAGGGCCCCACGTGATGAAGGGGTACTTCGACGCTCCCGACAAAACGGCCGAGGTAATGACGGCGGACGGCTGGTTTATGACCGGCGATATAGGCGAGTTCAAGGACGGGTTCCTCCGCATCACCGATCGCAAGAAGGACCTCTTCAAGCTGTCAACGGGCAAGTATGTGATGCCTCAGCCGCTGGAGAACGCGCTCACAACCGCCCCACTCGTGGAGCAGGCTGTTGTAGTGGGCGCCGGGATGAAATACACCACGGCCCTTCTCTTTCCGGAAGAATCTGCTTTGCGCAAGCTTGTGGGAGTTCCTTCCATGAGCATCGAAGAACTCGTGCGTGATCCGGCGGCGGTCACGGCGTACTCAGATCTTGTACGCGCGGCCAACGAAGGCCGGAGTCACTGGACCTGCATCAAGAGATTTCTGCTGGTGCCTGACCGCGTCAGCGTAGAGAATGGACTCCTCACCCCCACTTTGAAAATCAAACGTTCACGCGTCCGCGAACGATTCTCCAAGGAGATCGACAGCATGTATTTGGACGACGAATGCAAACCGCCGGTGATAGCTCTGGAATCACCCGCCGACTCCCGACATGGAAGCAACTCTGACTGACACAGCCTCCTCCGTACACCGCCCCTTCCGCCGAGCAGCTGTGCTTGGAGCCGGAACAATGGGGGCGCAAATTGCGGCTCACTTCGCCAACGCCGGGATGGAGGTCCTCCTCCTGGACATTCCGGCAAAAGAAGGCCGCCCCAACGGCGTGGTTGAGGCCGCATTCAAGCGGGCAACCAAGATGAAGCCGAGTCCGTTTTTCAGGGCGGGCGACGCATCGCGCATCCAGCTGGGGAATTTCGACGACGACTTTCACCGCCTGGCGGATGTGGACTGGGTGGTCGAGGCCGTCATTGAGCGGATGGACATAAAGCGCTCGGTGATGGCAAAGGTGGCTGCCGCCGTGGGACCCAATACCGTCGTCACGACGAACACCAGTGGTCTGCCCATAGGTGACATTGCCGAGGGGCTTCCCGAAGACTTCCGTCGTCGTTTTCTGGGCACGCATTTCTTCAATCCGCCTCGCTATCTCCGGTTGCTGGAGATCATTCCCACGGCCGACACCGATCCGGCTGTTCTGGAGCGGGTCTGCAATTTCGGCCGCGTCCACTTGGGCAAAGGCATCGTGATTGCCAAGGACCGCCCCTACTTCATTGGAAACCGGATTGGCATTTATGCCATGATGGGCGCCATGAAGGCATTTACCGACGGTCGTTACTCCATCCCCGAAATTGACGCGTTGACGGGGCCCCTGGTCGGGCACCCCAAGTCCGCAACCTTCAGGACTGCGGACGTGGTGGGGCTGGACGTCATGAAACACGTCATCGAGAACCTCTACGAGACGGTGCCTCATGACGAGCGCCGTGAAGCGTTCCGTATTCCTCCCGTGCTTGAGAAGTTGGTCGCTGGCGGCGCGCTGGGCGCAAAAACCCGCGCCGGCTTCTACCGGAAGGAAGGCCGCGAGATCAAGTCGATTGATCCTGCGACGGCGGAATACGTATCTCCCGGTGAGCTGGATTTAGGGGACATTTCTGCCATCAAGGGCGCCGGGAAACTCCCGGAAAGGCTGCGGGCGATGTACGAAGATCCCGGAAGAGCGGGTTCGTTCTTTCGCGAAACGACGCTGGACCTGCTGGCCTACGCGGCGCGGCGGATCCCTGAAATCAGTGACTCGCCAGCGGATGTGGACAAGGCCGTCTGCTGGGGCTTCGGCTGGACCATGGGGCCCTTCGCTACCTGGGATGCGCTCGGCTTCGAGCGTGTGCTTCAGGACCTCCGGGACGCGGGAGAGGAGTTGCCGCAGTGGATTGAGGACATGGCATCCGCGGGTGTACCGGGCTTTTACGGTGCAGGTGGCTCGGACGTCTATCTGCCTGGCCAAGGGCAGAATGTGGGCCTGGACGCGCCGGCAGACGAAGCCGGTCTGGCGCCACTCAAGGCGGCCTCAGACAAAGTTGTCTGGCAGAACTCGGACGCCGCTCTCCTGGACATGGGCGATGGTGTTGTCTGTCTGGAATTCCGGTCCAAAGCCAACAGCCTTGGTCAGTTTGTCATGGAAGCCGTCGTGGAGGCCATCGACATCGTTGAGTCTCGCGCAGACCTGCGGGGGATGGTCATTGGCAACGAGGGCACCAACTTCTCTGTAGGAGCCAACCTGGGCGAAGCCGCAATGGCCGTGATGATGGGCCAGATGGATCAGGTCGAGCGATTTGTGAACGGTTTCCAGCAAACCATCCAGCGCATTCGGTACGCGGAAAAACCCGTGGTGGTTGCCGTACATCAGCGTGTGCTGGGCGGAGGCTGCGAAATGGTCATGGCCAGCCCTCAACCGGTGGCCGCGGCCGAGAGCTACATCGGCCTCGTCGAGCTTGGCGTGGGTCTGATCCCCGCCGGGACCGGCACCATGCGTTTGGCCCAAATGGCGGCAGAACGCAGCGCTAACGGCTTTGACAGCGAGATCCAGGGTTTCCTGCAGGTCTACTTCCAGCAGGTCGCCATGGCCCAGGTAGCCACGAGTGCGGCCGAGGCCATGGACATGAGCTACCTGGCGCCGCATGCCCAGATTGTGATGAATGCCGAGAGGCGTTTCCACGTGGCCAAACATCAGGTGATCCGCCTTTCGGAGACGGGCTATATGCCTCCAGCCCGGGACCGCGCGGTCCGCGTTTTGGGCCGATCAGCCGGGGCTGCCCTGAAGACGGCCGCCTACCAATTCCTGCAGGGCCGTTTCATCAGCGAATACGACTTCTTCCTGGCCGAGCGGTTCGGGTACGTTCTGACGGGGGGCGATCTGAGTGGCTCGCAGGACGTCTCCGAACAGTACCTGCTGGATCTGGAGCGGGAAGTGTTCATGAGTCTCTTCGGAGAGGCCAAGACGATGGCGCGCATCCAGCATATTCTGACCGAGAACAAGCCACTCCGAAACTAGGCCACCAACTGTACGACCCGCGCGGGCGAGAACGATTTACACCGAAGGACTCATGGAAGCAAAGAACGGAGCATACATCGTAAGCAGTGTGCGCACTGCGGTTGGCCGGGCCAACAAGGGCGCGCTCAAGAACATGCGCCCGGAGTCACTGGGGGCCATCGCCGTGCGGGGCGCCCTGGACCGGGTGCCTGGGCTGCCGGATGATCGCATCGACGACGTCCTGGTGGGCTGCGCCATGCCGGAAGGCCCGCAAGGGATGAACATGGGGCGCATTGTGGCCCAGGGCGCGCATCTGCCCGACTCGGTTCCAGGGGCCACCATCAACAGATTTTGCTCGTCCGGCCTTCAGACCATCGTGATGGCCAGCCAGTCCGTCGCCGTGGGGTATGCAGACGTAATTGTGGCGGGCGGTGCCGAGTCCATGAGCATGGTGCCCATGACGGGCTACTATTTCTCGCCGGATGCGGCCATCGTTGACGCGGATCCGGATGTCTATGTGTCGATGGGCAACACCGCCGAGAATGTGGCGGAGAAATACGGAATCTCACGCGAGGATCAGGACCGGTTTGCCCAACGTTCGCATGAGCGCGCTCTGGCGGCTATCGCGGAGGGTCGATTTGCAGACGAGATCGTCGCCTTTGATGTGGAGGACGTCTCGTTCAACGGAACCGAGGTCGTCAGGAACTCGCGGACTTTCGACACCGACGAGGGGCCCCGCGCCGAGAGTTCGTACCAAGCACTCTCAGGCCTCAGAGCCGTCTTCAGAAACAAAGGCAGCGTGACCGCCGGGAATTCCTCGCAGATGTCGGACGGGGCGGCCGCGGCGGTGATCATGTCCGACCGTGCCATGAAGGAATTCGGTGTCGACCCCCTGGGCAGAATCGTAGGCTTCTCGGTGGCCGGGGTTGCGCCCGAATTGATGGGGATCGGGCCGGTCGAAGCCATCCCCAAGGTCCTTCGACAGACGGGAATGTCGCTCAAAGACATCGGTCTTTTTGAACTGAACGAGGCGTTCGCCGCCCAGTCTCTGGCTGTGATGCGCGAACTCGGTCTGAACGAGGACATCGTCAACGTCAACGGTGGCGCCATCGCTCTGGGGCATCCACTGGGGTGCACCGGCGCCAAACTGACAGCGACCCTCCTGCACGAAATGCGCCGGCGTGGCGTGCGATTTGGAATCTGCACCATGTGTATTGGCGGCGGCATGGGAGCCGCAGCCGTCATAGAAAACCTGGCCGTTTGAGCTACCGATTATGACAGACTTGCCGTTCTACAACTTTATCGATCAGTTCATCCCGTCACTCGGACTGGCCGTTGGCCTGGTTCTGGTCATCGCCGTCGGCCTTCTGTTCGTGGGAGCCGGAGCCCTGCCCTGGGTGATATTTGGTGCGGTAGCGCTCTACGGATTTGGCGCTCCCGTATGGCTTTGGGCCGTGCTCGGTGCCGTTGCGGTGGTAGCCCTGGTCAAACCAATCCGAAGGATCCTCTCGGGCGGACTCATGAAACTGATGACGGCAATGGAGTTCTTGCCCGTCATTAGCCCAACGGAGCAGGAGGCCATCGACGCCGGGACCGTTTGGGTTGAGGGAGAGCTGTTCTCGGGCAAACCCGATTTCAAGAGAATCCTGGCCGCAGATTATCCCGATCTCACGCCCGAGGAGCGGGCCTTCGTGGATGGTCCGGTGCAGAAAGTTTGCGAGATGACCGATGACTGGGAGGTCTTTCAAGAGAGAGACCTGCCCAAGAAGGTCTGGGACTATCTGGCACAGGAACGCTTCTTCGGCCTGATCATCCCCAAAGAGTATGGGGGGCACGGTTTTTCGCCGTCGGCCAATTCCGCTGTGGTCGGAAAGTTGAGCGCCAACAGCGCCGTCCTGGGTATCACGGTCATGGTGCCGAATTCTCTGGGCCCGGCCGAACTGTTGATCCACTACGGTACGGACGCACAGAAAAAGCACTACCTGCCCCGTTTGGCGTCGCACGAAGAGATTCCAGCCTTTGCCCTGACCGAACCTTCCGCCGGGTCCGATGCAGGAGCCATCTCATCCCGCGGCGATGTGTTCAAGGGAGAGGACGGGAAGCTCTACTTGCGGCTGAATTGGAACAAGCGGTACATCACGCTCGCTCCGATCGCTACCGTTTTGGGACTGGCCTTCAAGATGTACGACCCGGAGAATCTACTGGGAAAAGGGACGAACCTGGGCATCACGTGTGCGCTCATTCAGACCGATACGCCGGGTGTCGACATCACCGAACGGCACGATCCGCTCGGGATTCCGTTCTACAATGGTCCGACCGAAGGGCATGACGTGGTTGTCCCACTGGAAGAGTCCATTATCGGCGGAGTCGCCGGTGTTGGCCGCGGTTGGAGAATGCTCATGGAGTCCCTGTCCGCCGGGCGCGGGATCTCGCTGCCCGCGACATCAACGGCGGGAGTGAAGCACGTGGCGCGCGTGGCCAGCGCGCATGCGGTTGTCCGGAAACAGTTCGGAATGAGCATCGGCAAGTTCGAGGGCATCGAAGAGCCGCTTGCGCGCATTGCAGGCTTCGCCTATCTCCTCGAAGCAGCTCGTCGATATACCTGTGGTGGCCTGGACGGGGGTGCCAAGCCCGCCGTGGTCACGGCCATAATGAAATACAATGCCACCGAGTTATTCCGGATGGCAATCAATGACGGTATGGACATCCTGGGGGGGAATGCAATTTCCCGTGGACCCAGAAACGCATTGGCCCACGCGTATGTCAACACCCCGGTATCCATTACTGTGGAGGGCGCCAACATCCTGACCCGGACCCTGATGGTCTTCGGCCAAGGGGCCATTCGCTGTCATCCCTTCGTGTTGCAGGAGGTCAAGGCTCTTCAGTCCGGGAACGTCGCCGACTTTGATCGCGCCTTCTGGAACCACGTAGGACACGTAGGTCGCAACATGGTCCGCGCGGTCTTGCTGAGCCTGACCCGCGGCCGGTTGGGAGGAGGTCCTGGCGGTGGACCAACTGCCAAGTACTATCGACGGATTGCGTGGGCCTCGGCCACGTTCGCGTTCTGGGCGGATCTGGCGCTTGCCACGCTGGGCGGAAATCTGAAACGGAAGGAGAAGTTGACGGGGCGTTTTGCGGACATCTTCTCCTGGATGTACCTGGCGTGCACGGTCCTGAAACGGTACGAAGCCGAAGGCCGCCGGAAGGAGGATCTCCCGCTGGTGCAGTGGTCACTGGAGTACGCCCTCGCCGAGATGCAGAATGGCTTCGACGGGCTGTTCAACAACATGCCTCTGCCGGGTCTCACGTGGGCCGTCCGGGGACCGGTCGCGGCCTGGAGCCGGTTCAACCGCCTGGGTGGAGGTCCCTCGGATGATCTTGGTCACAAGATTGCCCGGATCCTGCAGACGCCCGGAGAGCAGCGCGACCGAATTCTGGAAGGTTCGTTTGTGCCCGCCGATCCGCTGCGCCCTGTCGCACGTCTGGAGAACGCGTTTATTGCTTGTGCAAAGGCCGATGACCTCGCTCGCGATCTTCGACACGCGGTAAAGAGCGGAGCCGTCAAGAAGGGGCCAACCGCCCAGATGGTAGCGGCTGCGGTCCAAGCCGGCCTGATGTCGCAGGCCGATGGAGAACTGCTGGCCCAGGCAGAAGTGCTTCGGGAGGACACGATTCAGGTGGATGCGTTCACTCGCCCTGAGTACTTCGCCACGGCCCTTGGAGGCGAAGCCAGTCCACAACCGACCTCAGAAATGGACGGAAGTGCCGGTGGCGATGGTGCCGGCCCCTCCAGACTCGCCGAAACGTCCTGACCTCGAGGAGGGCCCGCTTTTTGCTTCACGGTATCTTGACAACGACTCCGTCGAGATGCCAAGTCTAACTGTTGAACATTTTTTGACCGCGGGCCCGGACATGGAACGGGCGCAATACCGCATTCTGGGTGGTCTGGACTCCATCAAGAAGGACTTTGCGCGGACGGCCATTTACCCCCACCTGAGCGACCTAATTGCACTCCACGGGTCACTCGAGAAGATCAAGGGACAACTGCGAGAAATCGGGGACGCCCTTCCCAGGGAGATTGATTCAATCGATTTGCAGGCTCAGGAAGTGGTCCACAAGGAGCTATCCCCGGACCTCGGCCCAGTGGGCTCACTGAACGAGTTGATCACCTGGGCGCTCCCGGTCCTCAGAAAGACGATCGACGAAGGGAGAACCATCTTCGAATTTGTAGACGCCAGCCTCCGCATTGAGCAGGTGGGCATCCTTCCGAGTTACACAGAGGAAGGCTACTTCATTGTCCCCGATGGAGAGGCCAGAGAACTCTGTGTGTTTCGTTATACGATGTCGATCGTAACAGGCTCGGATGAGCAGTACCGCGGCCTCAGGACCAGCGTGGTGAAGCGCCTGCCGGACAGAAAGGCAGTTCCGCCCCAGCACATCAAACTGGATCTGACCCGCGAGCGCCCCGATCTGCCAAATCCTGCCACGTATTACGTAAACACCGACATCAATTTTCCCTTCGATGCGACGGTAGTGCCCATCGCAAAGAGGAAACTCATGCGGTATTTATTTCGGAACGGGACAACTCGTTAACCGGGACGAAGCGGGGGTTTCGCGTAAAAAGAACGGTGGCGCGAAACATGAAATGCTCTGACCTGTAATTAATAAGGACCACAAACCTCAGAGCAATTTTCGAAGACCTATGGCCACTCAGGCGATGAATGACAGTTGGGCCCGTGTACAAGGACAGATTGAAACGGTCTGGAGTGACGTGGAGTTTGGCGAGAAGGAGATGAAGAAGGCACGTGGCAACCTTAAGACCATGGTTCAGCTCATCCACGAAAAGACGGGCGAACCCCGGGCCGGTATCATGCAGAAGATTTCAGCCTTTATTTAGGGCGGATTGATCTTTTGGTGACACGGAGTCAATCAGCTTTGGGCCCCGTCTTTCCGGCGGGGCCTTTCTTTTGCGCCCCAGTCTGAGTCGGCGAGCCGCAACGGCTCCCAACCCGGACGATTCAGGTTTCGGATGGCATCGATCGGAAAACCACTGACGCAGAAGGCAAGGCATGCTGAAGCGTACGACGTCCTGTTGGAGGACTGGAGGGCGCGGGCCGCTCAGATACACCTGGGCGGGGGCGCGAAGCGCATTGAAAGGGAGCACGCCAGGGGCAAAATGACGGCCCGTGAGCGCGTCGCCCGTCTGGTAGACGGCCCCGATCAGTTCCTGGAGCTTGGTCTCTTTGCCGGAGACGGCATGTACCCGGACGACGGCGGCTGCCCCGCGGCAGGGACCGTGATGGGGCTGGGCTGGGTTGCAGGCAGGCAATGTGTTGTGGTGGCAAATGACGCCACAGTCAAGGCGGGAGCCTGGTTTCCCATAACCGCCAAGAAAAACCTGAGGGCCCAGGAATTGGCCCTGGAGAACCACCTGCCCATCATCTACCTGGTGGATTCGGCCGGCGTTTTTCTTCCGATGCAGGACGAGATTTTCCCGGATCGCGATCATTTCGGGCGCATGTTTCGCAATAACGCGATCCTTTCGTCGCGAGGTATTCCGCAAATAGCGGCCATAATGGGATCGTGTGTGGCCGGCGGCGCCTACCTGCCGATCATGAGCGACGAGGCTCTGATCGTGGACGGAACGGGTTCGGTGTTTCTGGCGGGGCCGTTCCTGGTGAAGGCCGCCATCGGAGAGGAGGTGGACAAAGAGACCCTTGGCGGCGCTGCGACACATTCCCAGATTTCCGGCGTCACCGACTATCGGGTGCCAGACGACGAGACCTGCCTGGCTACCATAAGGGACTTGGTGGGGCGGTTTGGAGCGCGGGACCGTGCCGGGTTTGACAGAATTGAGCCATCTGACCCTGCTTTCTCCAGCCAGGAGCTGACTTCTATTGTCCCGACGAAAGGCAATATCCCGTACGACATGCGGCAGGTTCTTGCGCGGGTTATCGATGCAGGATCCTGGACGGAGTACAAGGCCGAGTTCGGCAAAACCATTCTGTGTGGTTACGCACGCATCGACGGCTGGAGCGTGGGTGTCGTCGCAAATCAGCGTCTGGTCGTTAAGGCTCGTTCCGGTGTCAAGGCTTCCACAGATGAGATGCAGGCCGGGGGAGTGATCTACTCGGATTCAGCCGACAAAGCGGCGCGGTTCATCATGAACTGCAATCAGAAGCGCATTCCGCTGGTTTTCCTGCAGGACGTCACCGGATTTATGGTGGGGACCCGCGCGGAGCACGGGGGCATCATCAAGGACGGTGCGAAGATGGTCAATGCGGTGGCCAACAGCACCGTTCCGAAGTTCACCGTGGTTGTAGGCAACTCGTACGGTGCGGGCAACTACGCCATGTGTGGCCGGGCCTACGACCCGCGGCTCATGTTGGCATGGCCGACGGCCCGGATTGCGGTAATGGGAGGCGCGCAGGCCGCCAAGACGTTGCTCCAGATCCAGATGGCAAAGCTCAAGCGCACGGGAGATGCTCCCGACGAAGCCACTCAGAAGGAACTGCTTGAGAAGATCACGGCGCGATACGAGGCACAGACTTCGCCCTACTATGCGGCCTCCCGCCTCTGGGTTGATGAGGTCATCGATCCGCGAGAAACCAGGCGGTGGTTGGCCGCGGGGCTGGAAATGGCGGACCACAATCCCGTAGTGCCGGCCTTCAGCCCGGGAGTGATTCAAACCTGAAGCGGCTCGCCCGTGTGAACCTCTTGTGGCGATGTTGTTGTGAGTGGATGGGATCTCGTACCATTCTGACGGCCGGACAACCACGCTTATGATCGATTCCATTCCCCGCCAGTTCATGCACTGGGCTTCCGTCAAGCCCGAGGCGACGGCGTACGCCGTTAAGGCCGATGGGAATTGGGAAACCACCAACTGGGCAGATTACGTGGCTCAGGTCCGATTGGCAGCGCGAGGTTTCATGAGCCTGGGCCTCGAGAAAGGACAGGCTGTAGGCATCATGGGCTTTAATCGGCCGCAGTGGACCATCTCGGATTTGGCCGCCATGTCTTCTGGTGGCACCCCGGTCGGCGTGTACTCTTCCTGTTCGGCCGAGCAGGTCCGTTACATCCTGGGCCACGCCTGCGCCAGGATTGCGGTGGTGGAATGGGGTCCGGTTCTGGAAAAAGTGCTGTCCGTGCGCGAAGCCCTGCCAGACCTTGAGCATGTGGTCGTGATGAACCCGGAGGACCCGGGTGCCACCGATGAGCGGTATATGTCGTGGACCCAGCTTCTGGAGCGCGGAAGGGATATCCCGGACGAGGATCTGGAGGCCCGGCTCGAAGGGATTCAGCCTCAGGACCTTGGAACTCTCATATACACATCGGGCACCACCGGGCCACCCAAGGGCTCCATGCTGACCCACAAGAACCTGGTGGCCGCCACAAAAATGGGTCGCGAGTTGTTGCCGGACGTGGTGCGGGAGGACGCCAGGATGCTGTCCTACCTGCCCATGGCTCACGCGGCCGAACGTGCATTGACCTTGCTGGCACCTGCGGCATTCGGCGTGGCCATCTACTACGCCGAGTCGATCGAGAAAATGCCGCAGAACCTGGTCGAGGTTCAGCCGGACGTTTTCCTGGGCGTGCCGCGGGTCTGGGAGAAGATCCATGCCGGGCTGACATCCAAACTGGCCAAGGCCACGGGCACCAAGGCGAAGGTTGCGGCGTGGTCTCGCGCAGTGGGCCTGGCATACCATACTGCCCAAGCCCAGGGACACCCGATCGGGCCCGTACTGAAGATGCAGTATGCCTTGGCATCGCGGCTTCTTTTTCGGAGGATTCGGGCCGTGCTTGGCCTTTCGCGGGCGCAGGTCCTTTTGACCGGGGCCGCCCCCATCAGCCTTGAGGTATTGAGCGACCTGGCTTCGCTGGATCTGCCCCTACGCGAGGTGTATGGTCAGACGGAAGGGTCTGGGCCCACGACCAACAACAGGCCGGGAGAGACCCGGTGGGGGAGCGTCGGACGGCCGTTCCGCGGTTCCGAGGTGCGTATTGCGGAAGATGGCGAAATCCTGATCAGGGGCGATCACGTCTTCCTGGGCTACTTTCAGGACCCGGCTGAGACCGCCGAAGTCCTGAAGGACGGATGGCTTTATTCCGGAGACCTGGGGCATCTGGACGAGGATGGCTACCTCTACGTGACCGGCCGGAAGAAGGAAATTCTCATAACCGCCGGTGGTAAGAACATATCTCCCCGCAACATTGAGGAGGCCATAAAAAGCAGCCCTCTGGTCGAGGAGGCCGTGGTCATCGGTGACCGTCGCAGATTTTTGAGCGCGCTGATTGTACTGGACCCCAAGTCGCAGGTCGATCGAAGTCAGGCGAAATCGCTTATCTGGGAGCACGTGGAAAGCGTCAACCGTCGGTTGTCCAAGGTGGAGCAGATCAAAAAAATAGCACTTCTCCCGGGTTCGCTGACAGTCGAGGCAGGCGAACTCACACCAACGCTCAAGGTGCGCCGCTCCGCGATTCGGGAGCGATACAGCGACGAGATAGAGGCTCTTTATGCCTGACCACAAGGCCGAAGCTATCTGGGTGAAGACGCCGAGCCTCTCAGAGGTAAATGCTCGGAACGAAAACACGATGGTGACCCATCTGGGCATTGAAGTGGTCGAGGTGGGTTCTGATTTCCTACGGGCCACGATGCCGGTAGACGACACCACAAAACAACCTCACGGGATTCTCCACGGCGGCGCTTCGTTGGCGCTGGCTGAAACCGTTGGTTCAGTGGCTGCGGCCTTCTGTGTAGACCAGGCCACGCACTACTGCGTCGGTCTGGAGATCAACGCAAACCATCTCCGGGCGGTCACTTCAGGCGTGGTGACGGCCACCGCCAGGCCAATACATCTGGGACGATCTACCCAGGTCTGGGAGACGACCATCCGGGACGAGAGCGACCGACTGGTTTCGATAGGCCGCCTGACGATGGCCGTGCTGACCCGAGGATAGCTGCTGCGGGTTGTCGCCTGGCGGGTTGTTGCCTACCGGGCGACCAGGTAGTGAATGGAGAAGAAGTGTTTCTTGTCTGTCCAGACCTTGGCCGAATCGAAGCCGGCGGACAAGGCCAGGGCCCGGAATCCCTCGACCGTGTATTTGTAGGAGTGTTCGGTCACAATGGATTCGCCAGCGGCAATCTCAAAGAGACGCCCGTCCATACGGATCTCCTGTGCCCGAGAGGCCACCAGGTGCATCTCGACCCGACCACAGGCAGCGTTCCAGACCGCACGATGCCTGAAGGCACCCACATCGAAGACCTCGCCGAGCCTGGCATTGATGTGGCGCAGCATGTTGAGGTTGAAGGCCGCCGTCACCCCGAGCGCGTCGTCATACGCAGCCTCGAGCCGCGCAGGGTGCTTTTTCAGGTCAACCCCAATGAGCATACCCCCGCCCGGACCCACCAACGTGGCTACACCCGCCAGGAATTGCTTCGCGTGCGGCGGATCGAAATTGCCAATAGTCGACCCCGGAAAGTAGACGACCGTGCGGTGCCGCGCGGTAAACTCCGTCAGGCCCGGAATATGTAACGTATAGTCGGCGCAGACTGGCAAGACCTGCAGGCCGGGATGATTGTCTCCAATTCGGTTCGCGCTCGCCAGCAGATGATCCCGAGAGATATCAATCGGCAGGTAGGCCACAAGGTCTCCGAGGGCGGAGAGCAGTATTTCGGTCTTCAGGCTGCTTCCGCTTCCGTATTCCACGAGAGCCGCACCAGGGCCCACAGCATCTACCATCTCGTCCACGTACGCAGACATGATACCCGCCTCGGTGCGTGTGGGGTAGTATTCCTCCAACTCGCAGATGGCGTCAAACAGACGCGAGCCCTCGGCATCGTAGAACAACTTGGGCGGTAGCCGCCGGGGAGTGCTGGTCAGCCCGGCCACCACTTCGTCCAACACCGAGTCTTCCTTGGGCTCCGCGTCAATAAAAAGCCCGATTGGGCTCACAATGTCTCCCATTAAAGAGACCTCGCCAGGCGGATGCCGGAGAACTGCCACCGCGCGTAGGCCGGGAAGAAATTCCTGTAGGTATCTCTCACTTGGGATTGGCTTGTGGCGCAGGACCCTCCTCGAAGCACGTACTGGTTGCACATGAACTTCCCGTTGTACTCCCCGAGCGCGCCTGGCGGCGGAGAATAGCCGGGATAGGGGCCGTACGAGCTGCTCGTCCACTGCCAGAGGTCGCCCATCAACGCATCTCCGCCAATCGGGTGAAGGAAGCCTTCGTCTACAAAATGGCCATCCTGGGCCGGCGCGCCCGTTTCGCCCACCGCGGCCTCCAACTCGAATTCGGTGGGCAACCGGGCACCAGCCCATCTGGCGTAGGCATCCGCCTCAAAGAAACTCAAGTGGCAGGCAGGCGCCGATGGATCAAGCGCATGGAGACCCGAGAGGGTGAACTCGCGCCATCCACCATCGTGGCGCTCCCAGTACATGGGTTTTGTCCAACCCTCGTTCTGCAGCGTATTCCAACCCTCAGACAGCCAGAGCAGTGGATCACGATATCCGCCGTCGTCCACAAAAGCCGCAAACTCCGAGTTTGTGACGAGCCGGCTGGCCAGCTCAAACGGCTCCAGGAATACGCGATGGCGAGGCAACTCGTTGTCGTAGCAGAACTCCTCTCCCTCGTGACCAATGTGGCGAATCCCTTCCTCAAATCGGTACCAGGTCAACGCAGTATTTGCGATCGAGGGCAGGTCACAGGGCCTGAACACCGGGTTGAGCGGATTCTGGGCCAGCATGTGTTTCACGTCCGTCAGCATCAACTCCTGGTGCTGCTGTTCATGATTCAGGCCAATCTCCAGTACTGGTGCAGCCGCTAGCCGTTCACTGGGCGATGCTTCTGCCAGGAAGCCCTCCATGGCTTGGTCTACATGTGCCCTATAAGCAAAAATGTCCGCCACAGTGGGCCTGGAGAGAAGGCCTCGCCGCGGCCTGTCGAAACGCTCGCCCGCCTGGATGTAATACGAGTTGAAGAGGTACGGGAATTGGTCGTCATACAGCTTGTATCCGTCGGCAAACTCACTCAGGACGAAGGTCTCGAAGAACCACGTCGTATGAGCCAGATGCCACCGCAGGGGGCTGCAGTCGGTCATTGACTGGATCACGAAATCTTCCGGGACCAGCGTTTGGCAGAGGCCTTCCGTGAAGCCGCGGATTGCGCGGAATCTGTCGGTTACCGAGGCATTCTTGGATGGGGAGGTTTTGGCCGGCATTCGAACGGAGTCTGGTTGGCCTCAGACAACGGGAGCCCTCCCGCCGGGGTTTCTTGGCGGGTATATGTGACATGGAATTCTTGGAGACAAAAATAGCGGCCGCGCCCGTAAAGGTGCGGCCGCTATTTCCAAAGTGGTCCTCAACGTTGGTAAGAGCCGGAGCCTATTTAAGCAGGCTCATGGTCCGTGTGAACGATCCTTGCGCTGTGTCCAGCCGGTAGAGATACGTTCCGCTTGGAAGTCCCGAGGCGTCGAAGCTGATTTCGTGCCGACCCGCAGTCAACTGACTGTTGGAAAGGACGCGCATTTCACGTCCCAGGACGTCGTACACGGCCAACCTGACCTTGGACGATTCCGACAACTCGAAGCTGATGTTCGTGGTGGGGTTGAACGGGTTCGGGAAGTTCTGGTCCAGGGCCATGGAAACGGGGACCTCCAGGACTTCCGGGTCGATGTCCGTTGCTGCCGCACCGACCGACATGAGGGTGAACCCTGCCGAAGCCGTACCAGCCGCCAAACTGCCGCTGGTGGGCTCGTAGAAGACCGTCGTCACGTTGGCTCCGTCCATGTCGACGAACTCCCACACGGTGTTGTGCTTCCTGTTGGTGAGTTTGTAGACGCCACCACCCCACACCGCGGCGAACACCGGACCATCGCTATCCGGATGGAAGGCCAGCGACCGCGCCTCGCGGAAGGGATAAAGACCGCCGTTCAGTTCCTGCCAGTTTCCGCCCAGGTCCATGGATCGGTAGACGCCGCGGGCCGTCGCCGCCCAGAGGGTGGGTTTTTCCGGCGTCGCAGGATCAAACTCGATGTCGAAGACCTGAATTCGTCCGTCGTCGCCCAGTCCTCGACCCTCAAGCCGTGACCAGGTCAGTCCGTAGTTGTCGGTCGCAAACACGCCATTGCCGAACGTGCCCGCGAACACAAAGCCCGGCTTGGTGGGGTGCGCGGCCAGGGCCCACGTCACGTCCGAACTGGCGCCGGGAAGTTCGCCCGCAAAGTGCCATGTCCCGCCACCGTCCAGCGAACGGAAGATTCGGCCTCGATCTGCCGAGGCATAAAGCGTCCCGTCGGGACCCTCCTCGATAGCGTAGACAATCAGGCTTCCTGTGGTGAGGCCGGTTTCGTCATGAAAGATGGCTCCCTTCCATGTGCGGCCACCGTCTGTCGACTTGTATACGCCTTCATAACCCCAGGTCGCGATATAGATGTCGTTCGCCGCGGTCGTGATGGCGTCGTTAACGATGACCGGGTTGGGAAGTCCTTCGTTGGCCTCTACCCAGAGTTGGACGGAAGTCTGTCCGGGGGGCAGTCCGCGGTACACGCCGCGGTTGTAGGTGCCCACAACCGGATGGACGTTGTTCGCGCCGTCCCGCCAGAAGGTGCCAGCCTGGATCTGCACCTTGGGTGGGAACTGCATGGGAACCAGCGCCTCGAAGGTCGCGGTTGACGAGTTGTTGGTCGGATAGGGATCCACGACTGCCGAGCCGTGACGCACCTCCGCCGTATTGGTGATGGTCCCGTAATACGGGTACTTCACCGTCGCGCGGAAACTCAGCATGGCCATTTCGCCAGGCCAGATCTCTCCGACCTCCCAGGTGACTTGCCCATCGTGCACAGAGACCTGCCCCTGACTCGCGACTTCCGTGTCCCACCCGTACTCGAGGGAGGCCGGCAGGTCGTCCGTCACAATGACGGAGGGCGCTGCGCCCGGGCCGGCATTGGTGACCTGGATCTCGATGAGGACGGCGTCGCCCACGGTAGTACCGGCGGTATCGCTGAAGCGCTTGAAGATGGCCAGATCAGCCTGGTCGCCGGCACCGGGGGTGCCGTCGAAGTGTGTGAGTCCGATGTTCTCGTGGAAGCCGCGAAGGACGGAGGGAAGGCTGCTATACCCGTACCTGCCGACCGCGGGGATGTCGATAAAGTCGGTTACAGCCTGCCCGGAGCCGTCGTCTACCACATAGGCCTGATTGCCCGTATGTCCGTCCGGAACAAGGATCTGCGGATGGTCAAAAGGCGCACGGTGCATGCGGACTCGCTCATCGGTGAGCGTGAGCATGAAGGCAACCAGGGCGTCTTTTTCGTAGTCGCTCAGGTAGAGCGGTTGGATGGCCGGATGGGCGAACGCTGCGTTTTCCTGGGTGAAGTCGCCTCCCCGGTCAAAGAAGTCAACGACCTGGCGCAGCGTGGCGAATCCGCCATTATGCATGTAGGGGGCCGTGAGTCCGATGTTTCGAAGTCCCGGGGTCTTGAAAGCACCCTCGATGGCCACAACGGGCTGGTTTGCCAAGGGCACGTCGAATGTGGTGGGATCGACCCAAAAAGGATCGTGCTTGTCGTTGGAGGCATGCTGTTCGGCGAAGGAGAGGTCGTTTCCGAAGTCATCGTTTCGCCCCTGCCCTTGGTCGTCATCAAACTTCCTGACGCCGATGTTGGTCGATCCCCGATCGAAAAGCGCCACCTTGCCGTCTCGGCGGCGGAACGTGTTAACCAGCGCCTCCTGCGCGGCTTTTGCCTGCAGATTGAAGCCCGCGTTGGTGAGATCGGGTCCGGCATGACAGTCCACACAACGGCCCTTGTTCAGGAAAACGTCCAGTCCTGCCTGCTCCTGCGTCGACAATGCGTAGTGATTGCCCTGGGCATAGTCGTCGAATCGCGACTCGTCCGATACCTGAGTAGACAGGTACATCATCATGGAGACTCCGGCGAAGAACGAGAAGTTGTCCTCCGTCTGACTGAATTCCACCGTCTGGTTGAACCCGTCCACCCTCCACGCAACGGGGTTGTCGCTCCAGAGTTTATCCCGGAAGGCTCGCTTGATAAGGTCTTCGTAGGTACCTGTCAGGCCCTTGCCATAATTGTCTCGGATATACGCCAGGTGTGAGTCGGAAGGATCGACCTCCTGCCCTTTGAGGGGCTTGGCAGTCAGGAGCCGCTTGCCGATAAAGGGCCAGGTTCTCGCAATCGAACCCACCTCCAGGAAATCGGTGGGCGGCCCTACCGCTACGGATGCCATGGCGGCATTCGAGAGCAGAACCCGCTCTTCCCAAACCGTGCTCCCGTTCTTGATCCAGATCTTGGCGTTCTGATCGCGCGGGCCGAACGGATTGTTGCCGTTAAACTGATTGTTGGCCCTGCTGTCCCACAATCCGCGGAATCCGAAGATCGAATTGATAATTGTGGGCGTGTTCCTGGGCTCGACAGCACGGGTGTTGAGGCCGTTCACATTGAAGGTTGGATCCGGCTGGGGATCCACGTTGTCCTGACCCGCTCCCGGGTCAGCGCCCAGGAAGATGGCGTGGTAGACACCCTGGGAGGACACCACTTCATTGGCCTCCTTGTTCAACGGGAAGTCGAATGCCTGGAGCGTAAAGTTGGGGCCGCCGAAAGAGAAGGTCCTGTCAGGATGGTCTTTCCCTGCAGGACTCATCTGGTTCTTGACGCGGTTGTCCGCACCCGCATTGAAGTGGCAACTGGCACAGGTCTGGACGCCATCGGAGCCCAACTGCATATCCCAAAACAGGGCCTTGCCCAATTGGATTGCCGCCGCCCGATCCTTGACGAAATCGTCCAGGTTTTCGGGAAGCGGTACCTGCTTGCCCTTGAGGGTGTCGATCTGATTCGATCTCACGCTCAGTTTCCACCCAACAATTACCACCAGCAGTGCGAGGGCAAAGAGATTGAAATAGCGTGTCGGAAAGGTCCTATTCATACCGGCCGTCCTAAGGTTCAGGAATTCTGAGACGTCGGACGCAAAGAGGAGGCCAACAACGGCCGGGGCCATCAAAACCACAAAAACGGGGTTCTGGGGCCGACAATGTCCCGATTCGAGATGTGAATCGGCGGCGCCGTGACTGTTTCGAGACAGGGAAAGAGATCTGGAGACAGTCTCCGGGAGTGCGGTGCGGCTCGTATTTTGGCGAAACAGAAACCGCCTGAACCATGCTGCAGGACAACCCGTCCAGTCTGAGAATTCGACCGTCCTTTGAAGAGGGAGACGCCGAAGCGGCCGCCAGGTCACTCTGGGGAATAGAGGGTACCGCCACCGCGCTTGCGGGCGAGAGGGACCGGAACTTCAGACTCGATTCCGCACAGGACCGTTTCGTTTTGAGGTTTGTGTTTCGAGGCGAATCGCCGGCGTTCGTGACCCTCATGCAGCGAGCCATGCTGGCGGCGGCCGGGGCCGGGGGCGGTGCCGGGGCCGGGGGCGGTGACAGTGCCGACGCCGGCGGCGGGGCCGAGGTCGCGCCACTAGTGCCCATGCCGGTGCCGCTGCTCGACGGAGAATTGCAGGGCGAATGGTCTGACGCCGATGGCCTGGTCCATTGTGTGCTTCTTTCGACCTGGGTCCACGGAGAACCCTACGCAGAATTCCGCCCGCACGGCTCGGCGCTTCTCGGGTCTGTCGGCGAGAGCTTGGCGCGCCTGGACCAGCGCCTTGCGCCGATGCAGGATCCGGCGGCCGAACGGGACTTCGATTGGGACGTGCGGCGAGCTCATCTGGTGTGTGCCAGACTCATTGGACAGGTCGAAGGCGCGTCGCGGCGGGCGCTTTTGCAGCGGCACATGGCGGGGTTCGAGACGGCCCTCCCGGCTCTATCGACCCTGCGGCGGCAGTTGATCCATGGGGATGCCAACGACCACAACATCATGTTGCGGTCCGTCCGTGGCGAGGCACCGTCGATCGGCCTGATAGACTTCGGGGATCTGGTCCGTACCTGGCTCGTGGCAGAGGTCGCCGTCGCAGGGGCCTATTTGGCGATGGGGCACGCAGACCCTGTCGCGGCTCTCGCCGCGCTTGTGGCCGGCTATCACAGGATATCGCCCCTGACGGACCAGGAGTTTGATGCCATCCCGCATTTAGTGGCCGCCAGGATCTGTGTGAGCGTCTGTCACAGCGCGGAGCGCGCGAGAACCGAACCGGACGACCCTTACCAGGTCATATCGCAGGCCGCGGGTTGGAGCCTCCTTGAGAAGTTGGACGACATCCCGCCGGGATTGATGTCAGCCAGATTGCGGCAGGCGTGCGGTCTTGAACCTTGCTCCGGCTCCCCGCATCTGGTGGACTGGTTGAAAGCAGCCCGCCCTGCTCCCGTTCTGGACATCCAGTTGGAAGGACCGGTGTTTGACCTGAGTGTGGGTACCACCCAGTTCGACGGGGGATTGGACCCGACGGACGCCAGTGTGTGGGAAGAGCCCTTTCGGCGGGCGATGGCAGCCGAGAATGCCGACATGGCATTTGGTCGCTATCTGGAACCGCGCATCTGCTACCGGGCGGGTCAGTTCACCGCAGGCGGAGCAGGTGCGGAGCGACAGAGGACCATACACCTTGGCGTGGACCTCTTTGCGGCCGCCGGGACGGGTGTCATGACGCCTTTCGACGCCGAAGTACTCAGCGTGGTAGACAACAATCAGCCGCTGGACTACGGCCCCACCGTAATCCTGAAGCACCTCGCAGACAGTGTGCCTTTCTGGACCCTGTTCGGACACCTTGGACGGGAGGTTGTGGGGCAATTGACGCCGGGAACGCGGCTCGTGGCAGGAGAGCAGTTCGCCCACCTGGGAGCAGACCAGGAGAACGGCGGCTGGCCGCCCCATCTCCATTTTCAGGTCTTTGCCGACGATCTGGGCAACACCGGCAATTTGCCCGGGGTCGCGTTCCCCAGCCAAGCCGAGACATGGGCCTCCATCTGCCCGGACCCTGACTTGATTCTGCGGACGGGAAAGCCGCTGAAGTACGCGGGGAACAAGACAGAGGACCTTCGATCCCGGCGAGCGGCACTGTTCGGGGCCAATCTGAGTCTTGCCTACTCAGACCCACTGCATATCGTCAGAGGCATTGGTGCGCATCTGTTCGACGATCAGGGGCGCGCATACCTGGACGGCGTCAACAACGTATGCCACCTGGGGCACGCACATCCTGCCGTGGTCCAGGCGGCGTCGCGGCAACTATCCGTCCTGAATACGAACACCCGCTACCTGCATCCCAATATTCTGGACTTCGCCGAGGCGCTGGGCGCCACGCTTCCCGAGGGACTGGATGTCTGCTTCTTCGTGAACAGCGGCTCGGAGGCGAATGACCTGGCACTCCGCATGGCGCGGGCCTATACCAGGCGAACCGGGGTGGTGGTTCTTGAGGGCGGGTACCACGGCAATCTGACGTCGCTCGTTGAAGTCAGCCCCTACAAGTTTGACGGACCAGGCGGTGGCGGAAGCGCCCTTCACGTGGAGACCGCGCGGGCGCCGGATCCGTACAGAGCCCCGGGTGTCTCTGCCGACGTCATTGCCGCCGATACAAAACGGGCCGCCGCGGACCTCACGGCGCGCGGATTCCCGCCGGCCGCCTTCATTGCCGAGTCCATCCTGAGCTGTGGTGGCCAGATTGTGCCGCCGTCGGGGTATCTGGCAGCCGCCTACGGGCACGCGCGCTCCGCCGGGGCTGTTTGCATCGCAGATGAGGTTCAGACCGGGTTTGGCCGTGTCGGGAGCCATATGTGGGCGTTCGAGCTCCACGGCGTTCGGCCAGACATCGTTACGATGGGCAAACCCATGGGCAACGGCTTCCCACTGGGTGCGGTCGTAACCACGCGGGCCATTGCAGACGCTTTTGCGAACGGGATGGAGTATTTCAATACGTACGGAGGAAATCCGGTGTCGTCGGCGGTTGGACTGGCGGTTCTCAATACCATCCGGGAGGAGGGGCTTCAGGACCACGCCCGGAGAGTGGGCATACACTTGAAAGCCGGGTTTACCGAATTGGCGTCAAGACACAAACTCATTGGGGACGTACGAGGGGAGGGCCTCTTCCTGGGGCTGGAGTTGGTGCGCGACCACAAAACGCTGGAGCCAGCCGATCTGGAGGCCAGCTACGTCGTTGACAGAATGAAGGACCTGGGCGTACTGCTTTCTACCGACGGGCCGCTGCACAACGTGATCAAAATGAAACCACCATTGGCCTTCTCCATGACCGACGCCGGAGAGTTGCTCGAAAAACTGGATATAGTGCTGAGGGATACATGCCTCAACTGACCCGCTGTACGCGCGCGCCGTTCGTCCCGGCCGTGGCAGTTCTCTGTATCGCTCTGATGACCGGGTGCACCGCGTCCAGAGACACCGCGGTCGGCCTTGGGGTGGGTCCGGATACGGGCACGACGGAGTTTGTCCGGGTCCCCGGCACCAAGGCGTCCTTCACCCTGGTCTTTGTGGACGGCGGGCAGGCGCTCATTGGTACGCCCCTGACGGTCTCTTCGCGAGGCGAGGACGAACCCGAACCGGTGGCCGTTGGACTTTCTCCTTACTGGATAGGCCAGTTCGAGGTGACATTTGATGAGTACGCGACCTTTCGCTATCCAGACCGGGACTCAGACAGCACCGCGACGGGTCTTCCATTTGACGTAGATGCCGTGGCGCGCCCCAGTCCCCCGTACGAAGATCCGTCGGCAGGTCTAAGCGGCCCTGGCTCCCCGGCTACGGGGATGACGCAGTGGGGGGCCCTCCACTATGCGCGGTGGTTATCCGAAAAAACCGGCTCGTTCTACCGCCTGCCTACGGAGGCAGAGTGGGAAAACGCCTGCCGGCTTGGCGGGGAGCGGCCCCTGGCCCAGTACGCCTGGTACCGGGACAACAGCGCGGAGCGTCTTCATGGAGTCGGTGAGTTGGCAGCCGATGCCCTGGGCTTGCACGATATGCTGGGGAACGCTTCGGAATGGACCATGGATCAGTATGTGGCTGACTATGCCGCGGTATTGCGGGAGCAAGCCGCGGATCCGTGGGTGCAGCCCACCGAGCTTCATCCGCGCACGGTTCGCGGCGGGGCGTTCGACGATGCGGAGGACGCCCTGCGTTGCGGCGACCGTACCCAGTCGTCCCTGACCTGGAAACGGAGAGACCCGCAGATTCCCAAGAGCTTCTGGTGGAACACCGATTCGCCGTTTCTGGGTTTTCGACTCGTGCGTCCCGCAGCGCAGCCCTCGCCCCAGGAAGCCGCGGAATTCTGGTCTCTTGTCCTGGGAGACTGACCCGGCTTGCCGTTGCGGTGGTCCGCCCCTGTCCCTAACCTCTGTTACCTATCCACTCGCTGATTTCCTCCCATGGCAGACTCCCTTTCTCGACGCGATTTCCTGCAGCGCACCACGGCAGTAGTCGGTGGCGCCCTCGCACTTCCGGCGGCCCTTCCCCGCAAAAGCAGCGCGTATTACAGCACGGACGATGTGATCCGCGTTGGCCTGATCGGCTGCGGTGGGCGCGGGACCGGGGCGGCGTATCAGGCGCTGGCCACCAGCCAGAATGTGCAACTGGTCGCCATGGCGGATGCCTTTCGGGACCGATTGGATGGGTGTCACGACAATCTGACCAAGGAATCGTCAGACCAGGAGGCCGCTCAGGTCCGCTCGCGCGTCCAGGTGCCGGAAGAGAACAAGTTTGTGGGCTTCGATGCCTACAAGAGCGTCTTGCCACTGGTGGACGTAATCATTCTGACCACGCCCCCGGGATTCCGACCGATCCACTTCGAGGCCGCCGTCGCAGCCGGGAAGCAGATTTTCATGGAGAAGCCTGTCGCGACCGACGGGCCCGGTATTCGGCGCGTGCTGGCAGCCGCGGAAGAAGCCAAGCGGAAGAAACTCAATGTTGTGGTGGGCCTCCAGAGGCACTACCAGACGGTCTACAGGGAGTGGGTGGAGCGCCTCCACGCGGGTATGATCGGAGAGATCGTGCTGGGCCGCGTCTACTGGAACAGTTCAGGCGTCTGGGTTCGGGATCGCGCTGGGCTTGAGGAAAAGGCCGGGCGAAAGTTGACCGAAATGGAGTACCAGATGAGGAACTGGTATTACTTCAACTGGCTGTGCGGCGACCACATCACCGAGCAGCACATCCACAACCTGGACGTCGGAAACTGGGTGATGCAGGGGTATCCGACCAAAGCCAATGGGCAGGGTGGCAGGCAGGTAAGAACCGGCCTGGATCATGGTCAGATTTTTGATCATCACATGGTGGAATTTGAATATGCGAATGGAGGCAGGGTCCTCAGCCAGTGTCGCCATATTGAGGGCTGCACGAACCGCGTTTCCGAAGGGTTTCACGGAACGAGCGGCACTGCGCCACAACCCGGTGTGATTGTGTCGGCCTCGGGTCACGACCTCTTCCGTCATGACGACAAGAATGACGCGAATCCCTACCAGGTGGAACACGACGAATTATTTGCCGCGATCGCCGCGGGCGAGTACAAGTATGCAGACGCCGAGAACGGGGCCTATGCCACACTCACGTCCATTATGGGGCGCATGGCCACGTACTCCGGTCGCGAAGTTACCTGGGAGGATGCGCTGAATTCCGAGGAGAATATCATGCCCGAGCGGTACGCGTTCGACGCGACTCCTCCAGTGGTGCCGGATGCCGAGGGGCGTTACCCGATTCCCGTCCCCGGAAAGGCCTGACGCGGCAATCAACCACGTGCAACACCGCGCCGTCTGCGAAAAAGCGGCTGGGTCCTGGCGGATGGTCATGGGCCTGGCGGGTGCGATAGTCGTTTCGGGATTCGCGGGATCGGGGCCGAATGATCCTGCACACGATTGGGAGCGAATCCAAGGCAGCCGTTCGATGATGGGCACCACGTTCGGGATCATCGTGTGCACCCAGGATCCACAGGGCGCACTCCAGGCCATGGACCGCGCGTTTGACCGCGTAGACGAGTTGGAGCGTGTCTTCAGCGACTTCGATCCGGACAGCGAAGTATCTGTTCTGGTTCGTGAGGGATGGTCGGATGCCGTTTCCCAGGACCTCTGGCGAGTCTTGTTGGAGGCCCGCGAGTGGGCCGCCGTGTCTGGCGGAAAGTTCGATGTCACGGCCGGCAACCTTACGCGTCTTTGGAGACACTCCATGCGCCGGGGGACGATTCCGGGCCCGGAGGAAATAGCCGGCGCCCGTGGCGCGACCGGCTGGCGGCTCGTGGACATCGGAGAGGGCACGGTACAATTGACTGGTGGCGTTCGACTCGATTTCGGCGGCATTGCCAAGGGTGTTGCGGCCGACGCCGCACTGGAGACCTTACGGGAGGCTGGTTTCCCGATTAGCCTGGTAGACGCAGGCGGCGACCTGCGCCTGGGGGATAGTCCGCCGGACTCCCGCGGGTGGCGAGTCTCGGTGCCAGTCAGCACGGACGCACGAGAAGTCTGGCTCGCCTCCGGGGTTGCCATCGCTACCTCCGGAGACAACTACCGAAACGTGGCGCATGAGGGGGTGCGCTACAGCCACGTCCTCGATCCGGACTCGGGAATGGGCATGACCGATCGCCGCCTGGTGACGGTCGTGGCCACCACAGCCGCCGCGGCCGATGCCATGGCGTCCGCCTTGTCGATACTCCCGCTTGGCCAGGGACTTGGGCTTGCCGCAGATCATGCGGTTGCCGCGATTATCGCAATTCATCAGGGCGAAACCCATCGCGTGGGCAGGAGCCCGGCGCTAGCCGGGGCGTCCTCATCGGGCATCTGCCAAAACTCATAGACCCATGAATCGAAGACGCTTTTTGACTTCTGGTACCACCGCAATTGCAGCCGGCGCGGTTGCCGGATTGGCCTCGCCGCTTTCGTCGTCCGGTCATCCGGCAGCGACCGGGCTCTGGCCGCAACAGCCGGCCCTGCCGTTCAATCTGAAGTATGCGCCCCATCTGGGCATGTTCAGGAATTCGGCAGGGGAGGACCCGCTCGCGCAGCTCAACTTTATGGCGGACGAGGGATTTACCGCCTTCGAGGACAACGGCATGAAGGGAAGGGATGTGACGACTCAGGAGGCCATGGCCAGGGTGATGGCCGCGCGCGGGATGACGATGGGCGTTTTTGTGGCGCACAAGATCTATTGGCAAGAGCCCAACCTGGCCAGTGGCAAGGCAGACTGGAGGGCCGAGTTCCTGGCGGATATTGAGACCTCGGTCGACGTCGCCAAACGAGTCAACGCCACCTGGATGACCGTGGTACCGGGACATGTGGACCTCCGCCTGGACATGGGTTATCAGACCGCCAATGTCGTGGAGTCACTGCGCCGCGCCGCGGAAATTTTGGAGCCCCACGGAATCGTAATGGTGCTGGAGCCCCTCAATCCCAGAGACCACCCCGGACTTTTCCTGACGAAAATCCCCCAGGCGTACGAGATCTGCCGGGCCGTGGACAGTCCGTCATGCAAGATTCTGGACGATCTGTACCACCAGCAGATCACCGAGGGCAATCTCATCCCCAACATCGATGCCGCCTGGGATGAAATCGCTTATTTCCAGGTCGGCGACAACCCCGGGAGGGACGAGCCGACAACGGGAGAGATCAACTACAAGAATGTATTCGGCCACATCCAGGCGAAGGGATTCCAGGGCGTGGTTGGCATGGAGCATGGTAACTCGAAGTCCGGCTTGGACGGTGAGCGAGCCGTGATTGATGCCTACAAGGAGGTCGGGAGCGCCTGAGCGCCTGAGCGCCTGTTGTCCGGAGGGGTCAGCCCAGAGGTCAGGCCCAGCCCGGGGGTCAGCCCAGAGGTCAGGCCCACCCAGAGGTCAGCCCAGCCCAGACGGTCAGTCCAGAGGCCGATACGAGTAGCCGCTCCGTCCCAGGGCGTCCAACTGCGCCGGTAGCCGGTCCGTGAAGTCCTTGAAGTCTCGCTGACCCTGCGGTGTCCAGACCATTTCGGCCAGGGCAAGCGCACGGGGAAGGATCATGTACTCGACTTTCGCGGGCGTCTTCATGTACTCCGTCCAGACGTTGCCCTGCGCACCCAAAATGTGGCTGGCCTCTTCCGTTGTGAGTTCCGACGGAATGGGGTCGAATTCGTAGACCTGGGCCAGCGGCAGCGGATAACCCGACCAATCCGATGAGATAGGCTCGCTCTCTTTTGGGCCCTGATAGAAGTCCAGATAGAGGTGTTTCGTGGGCGTCATGATGACATCGTGACCCTGCCTTGCGGCCGCGATCCCGCCCTCCGTGCCCCGCCAGGACATGACGACCGCGTTCGGAGCCAGTCCGCCCTCCAGGATTTCATCCCAGCCCACCAGGATGCGGTCATGTGCGTTCAGGTAACGCTCGATCCGGCGAATGAACCAGCTTTGCAGCTCCGCTTCGTCCGCCAGTCCTTCCTGTGCCATCACCGCCTGGGCCTCGGCATTCTGCTCCCACTGGCGTTTGGGGACTTCGTCCGCACCGATGTGGAGGTATTTGGACGGGAAGAGCGCGATGACCTCAGAGAGTACGCCCTCCAGGAAGCCGAACGTCTTCTCCGTAGGACAGAACACGTCATCGTGGATTCCCCAGATGGTCGAGACCTCGTACGGACCACCGGTACAGCCATACTCCGGATAAGCGGCCAACGCGGCGCGGGCATGGCCCGGCATCTCGATTTCGGGAATGACCTCGATGTGCCGTTCGGCAGCATACGCCAACACTTCCCGGACATCGTCCTTGGTATAGAACCCGCAGTGGGGCGTACCGTCTCCGACATAGGGGTCGAAGTTCTTGTCCACGATGGTCTCCGCGCGGCAAGAACCTACCGACGTGAGACGGGGATAGCCGTCAATCTCCAGGCGCCAGCCCTGGTCCTCTGTCAGATGCCAGTGAAAGCGGTTCAGTTTGTACCGGGCCATCACGTCCAGGTACTTCTTGACAAAAGGCACGTCGAAGAAATAGCGGCCCACATCCAACTGAAGGCCCCGATACTGAAAGCGCGGGGCGTCCTGGATCTCTACTTCTGCAACCCGGCCATCAACTGCCTGCTCCAGAATCTGGCGGAGCGTCTGGGCGCCGTAATACACACCAACCTCCGTGGAGGCCGAAATCCGAACGCCTTGGCTTCCGATGGTGATTCGGTAGGCTTCCGGGTTCGGTACCGAGTCCTTCAAATCCGTGATCACCTGTCCACCCTGGTTCACGACCTCGGCACCGATGAGCCGTGCGACCGCATCCGCGCCGGGGCCAGAGACAGTGAGTGCCGCCGGGAGCTCGAACGAACCCGACCCCCAATGGATTACGGCCGGCAGGGGGACAAGAGCTGCTGGCGGGACGGAGGGTGGGGCGGGAGCGCAGGCAGTCGCCATGCAGATGGTCAGGAGTGTGATTCGAAGCATGATCGGGAGGATGTGAGCACGCAAAGGTACGTATCTTGAGAAGCCGCGCCGGGCGCGGTGACCCGTGTCACAAATTTTGATTCCCCGATGATTCAGCACGCATACAAGGAGCGGGTCGTAGACCTGATGGACCCTTCGGCAGATGTTTTTCTAACGGGCACCAGGGACGACGTGGTCCGTGCTCTAGAGGCCGCCGATGTGGAGGGTCTGCGGTCCGTCAGTGGCCAATTTGCGGTGATGCAGCGGTCGGGAAAACGGGTGCGCCTGGCGCGCTCCATCGGGCGGCCCATGCGCTATTTCCTTGCAAAAAGGGCCGAGGGCCCGTGCCTGGTCGTCGCCGAGCGGATGGACGAAATCAGGGATTTCCTGGATGCAGAAGGGCTCGGCGACCAGTTCCATCCGTCGTACACCCGGATGGTCCCGGCCCACTATATGATCGAGTTGGAGCTGGTTGGCTGCCCGGATCCGAGTCCGCAGTACAATCGATTTTTCGACCCGAAGCAGGGCAATCTCGCCCCCGATCCCGAGGCAATCGGCCAGAATTATATCGGCGCTCTAGCCCAGGCATGTGACCGGTGGCTCGATACCGTCCCGGTTGACGCTCCGATAGGTGTCCTTTTTTCGGGCGGGATCGACAGCGGGGCGGTTTTCCTGGTGATGCGTCACCTGCTCCTGGCCCGCGGGCAGGCGCCCACCCGGCTGAAGGCCTTCACACTTCGCGTTGCGGGTGGAGAAGACGCCGCCCAGGCCTTCGATTTCGTGGACCGCCTGGGCCACTCCATGTACCTGGAGATCGTGGATGTTGCCCTGGAAGACCTGGACTACAAGGCCGCCATAGCGGTGACGGAGGACTACAAGCCACTGGATGTGCAGAGTGCGGCCGCGGCCCTGGCACTCTGCAGGGAGATTCGAAATCGGTATCCGGACTGGAAGTACCTCGTGGACGGCGATGGAGGCGACGAAAACCTGAAAGACTATCCCATCGAGGAGAACCCCGAACTCACCATCCGCAGCGTCCTCAACAACATGATGCTCTACCAGGAAGGGTGGGGCGTGCACGCGATCAAGCACTCGCTCACGTACTCGGGCGGCCAGAGCCGGGGCCATGTGCGCTCCTATGCTCCGGCCAAATCGCTCGGGTTCAGGGGATTCAGTCCGTTTGCAATTCCTGAGGTCATCGAGGTGGCCGAGGGGATTCCGTTCATCGAATTGACGGAGTGGGACCACGATCGGCTATATGCACTCAAGGGGCAGGTGGTCGCAGCCGGAATCCGAGCGCTGACTGGTGAGGATATGCCTGTTTTCGACAAGCGAAGATTCCAGCGGGGAGTTGTCGATGAGGCCGGCTTTCAGTCCGCCTTTCCGGAGGGAGAGGCGGCGTACAGGGACGCGTTCGCGGCACTGTATCCGTGATCGAACTGGCGCCGGATGATGCAGCAATCCGGGCCGCGCGCGGTCCCAAGACCCCTGTAGACCCCCGTCGCCCGTACGCGCTTCATGTGGAACCCGAGCGATCTCGAGGCGGCAGGATAGAGGACATTGCGACGGTCTTCCTGACCAACCGCGAATGCCCGTTTACCTGTTTGATGTGCGACCTGTGGACGCACACCATGGACCACTCAGTTTCGCCCGGAGATATCCTTGAGCAGTTGGATTTCGCCCTCGCAGAACTCCCGCCAACCAGGCATATCAAGCTATACAACGCGGGTAATTTCTTCGACGCCAAGGCCATCCCAAAGAAGGACCGGGCTGCCCTGGCCGGACGTCTTCGGGAGTTTGAAACCGTCGTCATCGAGAATCATCCCTCACTGTGTGGTCCTGCCGTCACGGAATTCGCGAGCCTGCTTTCGGGAGAACTCGAGGTGGCCATGGGGCTCGAGACGGTCCATCCAGAGGTCCTGCCGCGACTGAACAAACAAATGACCGCCGCAGACTTCAGGGCCGCTTCCGAGTGGTTGGTTGCCCGGGGTGTTTCGGTCCGTGCGTTCGTGTTACTGCGCCCTCCGTTCCTGACGGAAAGAGAAGCCGTGGAATGGGCGCTCAAATCGGTGGAGTTTGCCCTGGAGTCTGGAGCGGATGTGTGCTCGATCATCCCGACCCGCGGTGGAAACGGAATCATGGAGCGGTTGGCTGCCAAAGGGGCCTTTGCGCCCCCGCAACTGGCCTCGCTGGAAGAAGCACAGCTCCGCGGGTTGCAGCTCCGCGGGTTGGAGGGCGCTGGTTCAAGACGGGTGTTCGTGGACCTCTGGGATGCCCCTCAGCTCGAGGCATGCCCGTCCTGCGGCCCCGCCCGAATTGAGCGCATGCGGGCCATGAACCACACACAGATCGCACGCAAGCCCGCTCTGTGCATGTGCCAGCAGCGTCAGGGGATGTCGTGACGGATCGCGTGACGGATGTGGTGCCGGATCGCGTGGACCTTCTCGTGGTGGGCGGCGGATTTGTAGGATCCGTGGTAAGCATGATTGCGCGGCGGCTCGGCCTGTCGGTGGCTATGGTGGATCGCGATGTCCATCCGCGCTTCGCGATCGGCGAATCCTCGACCCCGGCGGGGAATATGGTGCTGGCGTCGCTGGGAGCCCGCTATGATCTTCCCGTCCTGTCGCAGATGGCCCGATACGGAACCTGGAAGGATGCCTTTCCGGAATTGGGTGTCGGGGCCAAGAGGGGATTCAGCTACTTCCATCATGAGCCCGGGATTCGTTGGAGACAGCACCCGGAGCACGATACCGAACTCCTGGTGGCGGCCTCGGACCATCCGCTGAACTGTGACACCCACTGGTACAGACCGGAGGTCGATGCCTTCCTCTTTCGCGAAGCAGGGCGCATGGGGGCATCGCTTTTCGAAGGGGTAGAGATTGACCAGCTGGTGAGGCCGGACTCATGGGTGGCGACCCTCTCCGATGGGCGTCGACTTGCCTCCGCGGTGCTCCTGGACGCCACGGGTGGCGGCGGATTCGCGTCGCGCTTCCTGCAAGCCGGCACAGGCCCGCCTCTCCGCACGCAGACACGGGCTGCATTTGCGCATTTTGCAGGGCTCCCGACGTGGCAGTCCACGAGCGCACTGGACCCTGGAGATTATCCATTTCCCGCCGATCACGCGGCGCTCCATCATGTGACCCCCCAAGGGTGGATGTGGCAGCTCCGGTTCGATAACGATGTGACATCTGTAGGTATCGTCACCCCGGTGGCCGCCGGCGCCCGCCCCGAATGTGTAGATCCCGACGCCTGGATTGGTGCGTTTCCCGGCATCGCAGAGCAATTCAGAAGTGCCACGCTGACCGCGCCGAGGGCCGGCTGGGTGCGCACAGGAAATCTTCAGCGACGGTGCCGCGTGGCGGGAGGGCTGGGCTGGGCCTTGCTTCCCCATGCGGCAGGCTTTGTGGATCCCCTCCATTCGACCGGAATCGCCCACTCGCTGGCAGGCATTGAGCGCCTGGCGCTTCTACTGGAGAAAGGAGACGAAGACTTTGGCGAGTATGGCGAGGGGGTTCTGACCGAGATCGACCACATCGATGGCCTGGTGTCTCTTTGTTATCAGGCGTCTGGAAGGGTCGAGGCTTTTAATGACGCGACCATGCTGTACTTCGCGGCGAGCATCCAATACGAGCGTGCCCGAATGGCGCAAGGCGCCGATTTCAGGGGTGCGTTCCTTGGCGCAGACGATCCTGAGATGGCTCGGGCATTCACGGGGGCGGCTGCCCGGTTGGGCCACTCAGACGCGGCGTTCCGAGAAGGAGTAAAGGCGGCCATTGAGCCGTGGAACGACGCCGGATTGCTGGCGCCGGAGGTATCGAACATGTACAGGCACACGGCGCCCAGGGGGTGGTAGTTGCGGTGCTCTGTGGCAGGAATGTCGCGCCCGGCTCCGGTCAGGGGACGCGAACCACCGGAACCGATCGCACGCCGCTCGTGCCCGTAATGACTATCACGTAGTGCCCGGCAGAGGCGGAAGCCCCCCCCAGGATTTTGCCGTCCCACTCCACAATGGCCTTCTCCCCGCCCAGGGTGAGAACCGTCGCGGAGGCCACCAGGCGTCCCAGCATGTCGTACACCGCGGCACCTCGCACCGAACCCTCAACCTGAATTCGGGTGCTGGCCTGGAACGGGTTGGGGTAGGCTGGTTCGACGGCCAGGCTCGTCGGGAGAACCGGATCCGGCTCGTTGCCGGTTGTGCCGGAGAGTTCGTCCATGTCGAAGGTGTACATCCCTCGGCCATGGGTCCCCGCAATCAGCCTCCGCCCAGGCCCATCAGCCTTGAGGTCGGCGATGGTAACCGCCGGCATGCCGTTGTCCATCGGGAACCAGGAAAGGCCGTCGTCCATGCTGGCGAACATCCCGATGTCCGTCCCGACGAAAATGTGGTCGCTGTGCCTGGGGTCAACGGCTATCGCATTTACCGGCGCCTCGGGCAGCCCGCTGGAAATATCCTGCCAGGTCGCGCCCAAGTCGCGGGTGCGATAGACGTGGGATTCGGAATCTCGCCACTTCAGTCCCGAAAACGTGACAAAAGACGTGGCCACATCATCGGGGGCTGGAAGGACGCGGGTCACCCACCGCTTTGGCAATTCCCCGGTGACATCGTTCCAGTTGGTCCCATAATCCCATGAAACCCAGACGTTGCCGTCATCGGTGCCCGCCCAAATGACGCTCCCGTCAAGTGGCGAGATAGAGATGTTCGTCACGGTGCCGAGTTTGGCGATGTCGGTGCCGTTGGTTAGATCCGGACTGATTGCCTGCCAGGGCGTCTCTACGGCATCCTCGGTCCGCCAGATGCGATGCGTGCCGTAGTAGAGCGTCCGCGAGTCAAACGGATCCATGGCAAGAGGGGTCGCCCAGTTGCGCCGTTCGCCTGCTGGAATTCCCGTTCCGGCCGTGAGCGGGAGCGGGAACGGGTTTCCATCAAATAGTCCGTCCACCCGAACCATATTGCCGCCCTGGGACTCGGCATAGACGGTCGTCCCATCACTCGGAATCGGCAGGACGTAGAATCCGTCTCCGCCAAAGACTGCCTGCCAATCACCTTGCTCGCCGTTGGATGTCCAAACGGTGCCATTGTCCTGTGTACCGCCGAACAAACGTTCCGGGCGGACGGGATCAAACGCGATCTCGTAGAACTGCGTTATCGGAAGCGGAGCCAGTTTGTCCCAGGTGCCGCCGCCGTTAAGCGACACGGACACGCCACCGTCGTTGCCTTCAAAAATGGCCGCCGGGTTGGACGGGTGAAATACCATGGCATGATGGTCCGCGTGTGTGCCCCTTTTTCTGTCCCAGGAGGCGCCACCGTTGCTGGAACGGAATACTGAGGCATCCATGATGAAGACCCTGTCCGGGTCGGTGGGATGCACGCGTATCTGTCCGAAATACCACGAAAAGCCAAAATCCGTGGAGCCGACATTCTGTAGAATAGATCGGTCCGGATGGGCGTCCTGCCAGGTGTCACCCCCGTCGCCAGACTTGTACAAACCCAGATACCCGGTCCCGCTGGTGTAATAGGCATACATCGCATTCGGAAAGGACTCCGAGATCGCCAGCCCTATGCGGCCGATCCGCGAGCGGCCGGTGCTGTCCAGGTAGTCGTCAGGATCCGGCAACCCGCGTTCTGGTCCCAGTTTCTCCCACGAGTCGCCGGCATCCACGGATCGGTAGACCGCACTCTCGCGTCCGTGCAGGAACGAACCAGTCACGCGTCTGACCCGCTGCCAGGTAGTCGCGAAGAGCACATCTGGATTGTCCGGGCGCATCGCGAGGTCCACAACACCGGTTGAGTCGTTGACGAAGAGGGTTCGATCCCAGGTGGCGCCCCCATCCGAGCTTTTGTAGACACCACGCTCCGGGTTGGGCTCAAAATAGCTACCCGTGCCAGCCACCCAGATCTGATCCGGGTCCTCCGGATGGACTATGACGCGGCCGATGCTGACGGTCTCGGCCAGTCCCCTGTAGGTCCAGTTTGATCCTGCGTCGTCGGATCGATAGAGGCCGCCGCCTGCATAGTTGTTGTGGCCACCATTGGCCTCTCCCGTCCCCGCGTAAATAACATCCGGGTTTGATGGTGCGATGGCTAGGTCCCCCATGCTCAGGAAGGGCTGGTCGTCAAAAATCGGTGTCCAGTGCTGGCCAAGATCCTCCGACTTGAAGACGCCACCCGTTGCGGCCGCCGCGTATAACGTCTGCGGGCGTGAGGGGTGGACGACCAGATCCGTGATGCGGCCACCGATGTTGCCAGGACCGGCAAACTCCCATGTCCCGCTGTCCTGACCTTTCCCGGCGCGCTTGAGTGCGGTTTTTTGCGCCACTGCATCCCGATAAGCGAGAGGATCAGCCGCAAAGTGGGGGTAGGTGCGTTGCAGCCATCCCGTCTCTGACGGGAGTCGCGGGGCCACATCCTCCGCCACGGGAGGGCGCACACCAAAGGCAACCCAGAGCGCCAGGACTCCAGTTGCCAGAAAGGCCAGAAGCGTAGGTGAGGATCGAAAACGCATGGAAGCGGAATATCAGTTTTGGAAAGATCGCTCATGCCGGCGGGGCCGGAAACCTGGTGCCACCCATATGTCCCGTTTCAATCTCCGCCGGGGGAGGGCCTCTCGCGAACGGTTCAGGCTAGAAGCCTGTTGAATAAGTGGAGTATGCCAGGCTACGAGCGCCGGGATGCCAGATGCAAGGCGTCCTGACGAGTAATGGCACCGCCATTGCGAGGAGGGGCAACGCAGCAGATGGCTTTCCGCCGCCGTAGAATGGTGTGCGCCACTTATTCAACAGGCTTCTAGTCTTGTACCACCACCTGAATCTCGTGCTGGAGACCTTTGAGGGCAATGTGCGCGCCGTCGGCAAACTGCAAACGGAGAGTGTGCTCACCCTCAGCGATGTCCAGTTCTCGTGACGACGAACCGTCTCCAAAATGAACGTGCGCGGAATCCGAAGGGATCACACTGCCGGCAGCCACAAAGGGCACGTCGATCAAGACGTGAAAATGGCCCGAGTTCTCCTTCATGGTACCCGCGGGAGCGATTTCTATGCCCTCAGCCATCATGGACACCAGCACTGGGCCACTGATCCCCTGTCCGCTTTCGGGAGAAGAAAAATAGACTCTTGCTTCGGGCGTGTCCGGTTCGGAGGCGCAGGCGGACACGAGGAGGAGAAGACCGACGACCATGTGGGCGCGGACGAATGAAAGAAGGGGGGAGGGGCGCATGTGGAGGAGGTTCGCTGAATTGCTGATCTGGGAGAAACGAGGCGTCTCAAATACTTGTTTCAAGAGGCATCCCCCGCGATGGGGAGTTAACTTCGCTGCCACCGCCACAAGGGCACCACGCACTCAATGAAAGTACTCCAGGCATCCGGGTTGGGAAAACGGTTTGGAAGGCGCGTCGTCTTTCGGAAACTGGATATGTCTGCTTCTGGCGGGGCCACTGTCGCCATTACCGGTCCCAATGGATCCGGAAAATCAACGCTGGTCCGGGTCCTGGCGGGAGTCATGCGGCCCACCAGGGGCACGGTATCTCTGACTCTGGGCAATACCGTCATCGCGCCTACAGATCGCCCATTCAGGACCGGCTTGGTCGCGCCGTATCTCAACGTGTACGACAGGTTCTCTCCAAGGGAAAACCTTCAGTTCATAACGAGGGCCCGGGGAATGGACAAGCCGGGCGTCTGGATAGACGAGGTGCTTGAGCAGGTTGGCCTGAGGGACCGGGCCGATGATCTGGTGACCACGTTTTCCTCGGGAATGCTGCAGCGAGTGAGGTTTGCGGTTGCTTTGGTGGTCAGTCCCGACGTCCTTCTGTTGGACGAGCCAGGCTCGAACCTGGATGACGCAGGAAGGGAGATCGTACGGGGAGTAATCTCGTCCAGCCGGAAAGCTGGCCGGGTGGTGGTGGTCGCCACCAATGATGCTCGCGAGGCGGACCTCTGCGATGAGGGCGTCTCCATAACCGATTTTCACTAGCCCCGTCTACGGACTGCCGGGCCTCCTGGAGACCGCCAGGGTCACTCCGCACACGTCCAGGGCGCCGGCGGCCAGGAGAACCCGCGCCGCAGAATTCAACGTCGAGCCCGTGGTAATGACGTCGTCGACCAACAGCAGGCGCTTGCCCTGCACCGGCTGTTCAAGCAGAAACGTCCCCTTGGCCAGTTCTCTCCGGCTGACGGCGCTCAGCCTGGTCTGGGAGATGCGCGCTGACGTGCGGGCCAGTACCCCCAAAACGGGTATTCGCGACACCTCCGAGGCGCCCCGGGCTATCTGTTCGGACTGATTGAACCCGCGCTCCAGGCGCCGAATTCGGTGTAGAGGCAGGGGAACGATGGCATCGAATCGCTCCTCCGGCGGGATCAGGTTTCCTGCAATACCCCCCGCCCAGTCAGCCAACGCGGGCGAAAATCGGTACTTTATGGCGTGCACGGCCGCCTGTGCGGCGCCTCCGGGCTCCGTATACCACACAGCCCAGAGCCTCCGGAGTCCTGGCTCAAACCGAGGACACAGCCCGCAGAGAACCGACGGGTCGGGCGGGCACAGGGACTCCTCGCAGGCAGAACACAGGAACGGCGTGGGCCCGGGACGCGAGGAGCACCGGACACAGGCAGGCGCCAGGAATACATCCATCAGGAGGTCGCCCAACCTCATCACGCCCGAGCTTGCTGATGAGACGATCCGCTTGACCAACCCGCCTGGCACCCCCTGGGCCCCGTTCTCCTTGGGAGAATCGTCGAATTGAACGCGCGAGCCCCCCGGTGAGTCAGACGGACGCGCGTTGGCGATGGAAAACCGCGTATACTCTGGAGAAGAGTGCAACTGAAATTTTCTGTATGGCGACGCGCAAAAGAAAGGGGATGTGGATCAAGAACACCCACACAAAGCCCGTCGAGATAGAGATGGCGACGAGAACCGTGCAACTCGAGGGGGGACAACAATTGCTGATTTCCGCAGAGGAAGTCCGTGACGTCACTCTCCGTGCAAAGCTCCAGGTCCGGGCAGTATCGATTGTTCGGCCTTCGTCGGACGAAGAGGAGGAAGCCCTGGTTCGGGAATTGACCGGCGAAGGGCCGGCCGTGACGGCCCCAACCGAGCATATCCCGGATCCGCCGGAAGAACAGTAGACGCAATAATCGCCCCTTGCTGAAGTGAAAATTCTCGCGCTGGAGCCCTGGTATGGCGGCTCCCACAAGAACTTCCTCGACCAACTGATCCGGCACAGCGGCCACGAATTCCAGACCGTCACGATGGCGGCCCGTTTTTGGAAGTGGAGGCTGCATGGCGGCGCAGTCACAATGGCCCGCAAGGCGGAGTTGCTCTACCAGGGAAACGATAGGCCGGACCTCATTTTTGCGACGTCCATGGTTAACGTGCCGGCCTTTCTGGCTTTGGCGCGAGCCAAGTTTTCTGATGTGCCGGTTCTGCTCTACATGCACGAGAACCAGCTGACGTACCCACTGCCAGAAGGGCGTGCGCGCGATCACACCTACGGGTACATCAACTACCTCTCCTGTTTGGCCGCGGACCACATCGTTTTCAACTCGCAGTACCACTACGACGAGTTCATTGAGGCCCTGCCGGTGCTGCTCCGCATGTTTCCGGACTACACCCATCTGCACACCGTCAAGGGCATCAGAGACAAGTCCAGTGTGCTTCATCTCGGCATGGACCTGAAGGGACATGACGACTTCGGTTCGTCGTACGAACCGCACCCTTGGGGGCCGGGGATGGCACCGCCCATTGTCCTCTGGAACCAGCGGTGGGAGCATGACAAGAACCCGGACGCCTTCTTTCGCCTGATGAATCGGCTTGACGATTCAGGACACGAATTTCGGCTTATACTTGCCGGCGAGCGGTTCAACGAACAACCGCTGGAGTTCGAGCGCGCCTTTGAACGTTATGCGGAACGCATTCTGCATTATGGGTATGCGGAGGATTTCGCTGAGTACAGTAAGCTCCTTCACAGGGCAGACATGGTGGTATCAACGGCCATCCATGAGTTTTTCGGAATCTCCATGATGGAGGCGATTTATTGCGGTTGTCATCCTCTGCTTCCAAACCGGTTGAGCTATCCGGAGCTCATACCAAAGTCCCTTCATTCCCCCCTTTTGCACGCCCCGGTGCTCTACGAGGACGACGACGAACTCTTTGCGATCATGTCGCGCGTCCTGAAGGGAGAGGAGCGTCCGTTGCCGGTAGCGACGCTGCGGCGTGTACCAGAACATCTGGAGTGGACCAAGCACATCAGCCGCTACGACGACCTGCTCAGTTCAGTGGCAAAGTTGCCGCAGGCGTGACGAGTCGAGCCATTTTGGTGGTGCTCGCGCTGCTGTGCGTGCCTACGATTGCGGCGCAGGAATTTGTAGAGCGGACATCCCAACTCGACACGCGAGTGAGTCCAATAATCCGTCCTGTTAGTGGGGGCGCGATGATTGACTTCAATGTCGACGGCCTCATGGACGTATACCGCGAGGGCCTTCTTCAAGTACAGCGGCCGGACGGTCGATTTGAGAATCGTCGCGTGCCCTTTGGGATCGATGATCTGAACGGACTCACAGAAGGCGCTACGTGGGCCGACTACGATGGGGATGGTTTTCCGGATCTCTTTCTGATAGATCGTTCGCAGTCGCCCAAGCTGTACAAGAACCTGGGCCGCTGGTTTTTTGCGCGGAGCGATCGGTCTACCGGCCTGGACCAGATTCCGCCAATTCGGTCGGCCGTCTGGTTTGCAAGCAATGGAGACGGACGCCCGGACCTGGCGGTTACCGGCAACTCCGGGACTCAGATATACCAGGCAACCAATGCCGGGGGGTTTCAGCTGAGGTCCGATGTCCGGGCCAGTCCGGGTTGTGGACTGTCCGCCGCCAACCATGATGGTGACGGAGACCAGGATCTGTATGTGAGTGCGTGTCTGGAAGGCCAATCAGTCGACCTGTTTCTTGAGAACCTGGGTGTGGGTGTGTTCGCCGTGGATGGAGACGCTTTGCCGCAGACCAACGGGAGACGCGCAGTGGGCGCCGTGCATCTGGACTACGACCGCGACGGTGACCTAGACGTGTTCGTCGCCAACGAGGTGGCTGAGCCGCCGCCCCAACTGGCGACAGCCTCCGACAGGCTGTATCGCAATGACGGTAACGGACGTTTCAGTGACGTAACGAACGCAGCTGGCGTTACCGGCGCTATCTACGATCAGGCCTGGGGCTTGGCGGCCGCAGACTTCGATAACGACGGGTGGGTGGACCTGTACGTGGCCAACCGTTTCGCCGCGGATCTATCGGAGGCGGAGCATCGGTTGCTCCACAACAACGGCGACGGCACGTTTTCCGACGTCACCGGCACGAGCCTCCCCGGCGTAACGTTTTCAGCGCGTTCGGCGCCAATTGTAGGGGATTTGAATGCAGACGGCCAAATCGACCTCTATCTAACGTCAGAGGATGGTGACCGCCTCTTCTACAACCAGGGCTCCGAAAATCACTGGGTCAGAGTGCGGCTGCGGGGGTTGATCCAGAACAGTGATGGCTGGAACGACGGGCTGGGTGCTGAAATCCGCGTATGGAAAGGCGGTACCGTGCAGGTCGGACAGATCACGGCCGGAGAGGCGCACGCCAGTCAGCACAATGGCCTCGTCGCCCATTTTGGATTGGCGGCCGCCTCGGTCGCGGATTCGATCGTTGTCAGTTGGCCCAACGGAGACACCGACAGGGTGTTGGCGGTTGCTGCGGACCAGGAGATCGTCGTTCAGCAGGGGGGCGGAAGTGGCCGTGTACCGGGCACGTTTGCCCTGACGGGTCCAGAAGAAGGGCACAGGGTGGACCTGTCTGACGGAGCAATAGACTTCCAATGGTCAGCCCTGAATGACCCGACCGGGACCGGTGTTACGTACGAACTGACCCTGGCAGGCCCGGGTGTGGATACGACCTTCGTGGCTATTCCGGGGACGGGTTTTACGCTGGACCCTCAGTTCCTCATTCAACACCAGACCTATTTTTGGACGGTTGTGGGTCGGAACGCGCTTGCGGCACGTAGCGCGACCCAGCGCGGCAGCTTTTCCTATGGTGGTTCCAGCGTTGCTGCACCCATCAAGCTGAACCTGTCGCTGAAGGCACTGCATTCCGGGCAATTGGCTTTCGGTGACTATGATCACGACGGAGACCTGGACATTGCCATGACGGGTACCGGTCCGGACGGCGGCGTCAGTAGACTCTACACGGCGGTGGACGCCCTATTCCCGGCAGGCGAGTCCGACCTGTCATTCAAACTTTTCCGCGACTCCGAGGCCATCCTGCGCAACGTCAGGGACAGTCATGTTTCGTGGGTAGATTATGATGGCGACGGGGACGAAGACCTGTTCCTGGCTGGCTACTTCGAAGACGTGGACGGAAATGTCTCCGTGGTTTCCGAGTTGTACGACATGGATGGCGTGCTAAAGCAGAATCCCGGCGTATCCGTAGGTTTTCCGGACATCCATCAGGGCGATGGGGCGTGGGCTGACTTCGACGCAGACGGGGATCTGGACCTCCTGTTGGCAGGCGCGACCCAGATGTCCTTTCCATGGGCCTCGGTTGCTACCATAGTCCGAAACGACAACGGCCGTTTTACCACCCTCGATCTGGGTTTCATCGGAGTCCGTTTCGCCACGGTCTCGTGGGCTGATTACGACGGAGACGGAGATCCCGACGCGTTTGTCTCAGGGCAAACCGACGAGGGGCGTTCCGGTACCTGGACCTACAGGAACGACGGAGGCTCCTTCTCTCCGGTAGACCTGGGGCTTCCGGGTTTGCAGTTTGGCTCGATGGACTGGGCGGACTTCGATCAGGACGGAGATCCAGACCTGGTGATCAGCGGGGGCCGACTTTCGCCTGACCTGTATTCAGGTGCGACACTGATCTTCCGGAACGACGATGGCGTCCTGACGGACATCGGAGCCGACCGCGATCTCCAGCAGGTTGTCTTCGGCGCGAGCAGATGGTTGGATTTCGACCTCGACGGCGACCAGGACCTCGTGGTGACCGGCGCCGAGAGTCCATTCGGAGAGCGGGAGTCCGTGATTTATCGGAACGAGGACAATGTGCGCTTCGCAGAGGAATTCAGGCTGGTCGGACTGCTGTTCTCGGAAGTGGCCGTTGGGGACTACAACGGCGACGGGGACATTGACATTGCTGCCATCGGACAGGACGAGGCCGGCAAACCATCCGTGCTCTTCTTCCTGAACCTTCTCAGGGCCGAAGTAATCCCTGCCGCGCTAATCCAGCGCTAGCGTAGTGCGCCGTAGTTGAGGGAGCTTGTTTGGGCTTGTTCTCTCAAGCAGACGTGAGGACATCGCCCCAGCCTGAAGGTTTGACATAAGCGGACGCTCGATGCGCCGGAGTGGAATAAGGGATCCCAATTCCACCAAATCCCCCGAATTGACCGCACGGAAGTCGACCACGGGCGGCAATTCCACTTTCGCACCCATTTTGAGGGTCACGGAAGTAGAATTGGGAGAACGTATTCTACTTAGGCCAACGCTTAAGTGCCAAACAGAACGGCGCACTAACCCATGTTCTCGACGAGCGCGTTTCCGTACTCCGAGCACTTGAGCAGCGTGGCGCCTTCCATCTGGCGCTCAAAGTCGTAGGTGACGCGCTTCTGCGAGATCGTGGTCTCGATGGCCTTGACGATGAGATCTGCCGCCTCGTTCCAGCCCATGTACCTGAACATCATCTCGCCAGAGAGGATGACCGAACTGGGATTGACCTTGTCCAGGCCAGCGTACTTCGGTGCCGTCCCGTGGGTGGCCTCGAAGATCGAGAGTCCCGTGTCGTAGTTGATGTTCGCACCAGGGGCGATGCCGATGCCGCCAACCTGTGCGGCAAGGGCGTCCGAGATGTAGTCGCCATTCAGATTCAGGGTCGCGATGACACCGTATTCCTTGGGACGCGTCAGGATCTGCTGCAGCATCGCATCGGCAATCACATCCTTGATGACGGGGCCATTCGGAATCTGACACCAGGGGCCATCGCCAATCACCGTCGCGCCGAATTCCTCACGAGCGCACTGGTAACCCCAGTCACGGAAGCCACCTTCGGTGAACTTCATGATGTTGCCCTTGTGGACCAGGGTCACGCTGTCCTTGCCCATTTCGATGGCGTAGCGAATCGCCGCGCGAACGATCCTGTACGTGCCTTCCTGAGAGACCGGCTTGATGCCAATTCCCGTTGTCTCGGGGAATCGAATCTTCGCATAGCGGTCAGGAAACGTCTCAGCCAGCATCGACAGGAACTGCTTGGTGTCCGCCTTGCCTTCCTCGAACTCGATTCCCGCGTAGATGTCTTCCGAGTTCTCCCGGTAGATGATCATGTCCACATCCTGCGGCGCCTTGACGGGAGAAGGCACCCCCTCGAAGTAGCGGACAGGCCGGACGCAGGCGAACAGGTCCAGCTTCTGACGGAGCGCAACGTTCAGCGAACGGATGCCGCCACCGACAGGAGTCGTGAGCGGGCCCTTGATGGAGACCAGGTACTCCCGGATTGCAGTCAGCGTGTCCTCGGGAAGCCACTCACCCGTCCGGTCAAACGCCTTCTGGCCGCTGTAGACCTCAAACCACTCAATCTTCCGTGCGCCGCCGTACGCCTTCGCGACGGCACCATCCAGCACGTGCTGCGCCGCCGCCCAGATGTCTGGCCCAATGCCATCACCTTCGATGAACGGGATAATCGGGTTGTTCGGGACCTGCAGGTTGCCGTCCGTCATCGTGATCTTCTGGCCGTTGGCGGGGGGCGTCAGGTTGTCGTACATCTCGGGGCGTTCTTCTTGTGATGGGTCGTCGACAAGTTATATGCGCTCTTTTGTGGAATCGTTGTGCGCGGGTGAAGAATGGGGTGTTTCGTCGCTGAGGCTCGTTCTTGGGTTGAGCCTGGGCGCCTGGAGGGGCGTCCTCCTGGGCTGGAGGAACGGCGAGTGAAACTGAGGTGGTTCCGGGCCTCGCGGGCCTGTTCCAAAGACGCCCAGGAGAACGCCCCTCCAGGCCATGACGCGATCCGGAAGAGGTCGGCGGCGGGATCCCTCGCTGGCGCACATCGCTTCGCTCATGGGCGTAACTCGGCGGCGGGGCATGAAGGCGGCAGAGGGGCGGCAGGGGGCACCCCCCACGGGCTGGGGCGCGGGGGGCGCTAGCGTCCGGGCGCGGATTCCTCGCTGGCGCACGTCGCTTCGCGCGTGGTTGAAACTCGGCGGCGGGGTCGGCAGGTGCGGCAGGGCGCCCAGCGGGTCGGGCCCAACGTCCAGCCCCGGGTTGGGCAGCGAAGCGCCCCCCGCGCCCTCCGTCGGGGGGGGGCTCTAGTCTCTTTTGGGCAGCGAAGCGCCCCCCGCGCCCTCCGTCGGGCCGAGCCGTGCTGGGCAGGGCGAGCGTTCTCCTGGGCGTCTTTGGAACAGGCCCGCGAGGCCCGGAATGATCTCAGTTTCACTCGCCGTTCCTCCAGCCCAGGAGAACGTTCGCCGTGCCTCCCAGGCTCAGCCAGTCGGATCAGTCTGGTTTTGCCGCTTTCATTCGCCCAAACAAAGCCTTAAACCGAAGCTCCCAAACCTTCCACGCCGCCTCAAACACAATCCCCCGGCTCATCTTGGACTCGCCCTCGGTCCGCTCGATGAAGATGATAGGCACCTCCAAAAGCCGGAATCCCAGCTTCCAGGCCCAGTACTTCATCTCGATCTGAAATGAGTAGCCGTTGGAGCGGATTCGGTCGAAGGGGATGGCTTCCAGGACCTTGCGGTGGTAACACTTGAAGCCGGCGGTCACGTCGGCGATGGGGAGCCGGGTTATGACGCGGGTGTAGATTCCGGCGCCGTAGGACAGAATGAGTCTCGAGAGCGGCCAGTTGATGACACGGACGCCCTGGATATAGCGCGAGCCCACCACAAGGTCTGCGGTTCCGGCCCTCACGGGCGCAATGAGCGCGGGCACGTCGGCAGGCTGGTGGGAGAGATCCGCGTCCATCTCGCAGATGTACGTGTATCCCATCTCCATCGCCCTCTCGAATCCGGCCAAATAGGCGGTGCCGAGGCCGAGTTTCCCCTCGCGGGACAGCACGTGGACCCGGTCGGGCGTGCGGGACCTTATCGACGCAATGATCTGGGCAGTTCCGTCGGTGGACGCATCGTCCACCACGAGGATGTCGGGGTCTCCCAGCGCAAGAACCTGCGTCAACGCGGAGGCAATGTTCTTGGCCTCGTTGTACGTCGGGATTATGACAACGGCGTCAGAAGTGGGCACGAAGCGGGGGCTCAAAGACTGCGTTTCAGGGGCAAAGCACTCCTAAGTCGCGCTCACTCTGCGGTTCCTTTCAACCCGCTCGCTTGTCCCGGAGAAACGCCAGCGTGTGTTCAACCAGATCATCCGGCAGGGCGACGTCCTGGCAGCTTCTTGCCAAGTCGATGGTCTCCCGATACTGCTCGAAGTACGTCCCGCACGGCGGACACTTGGAAAGGTGTGATTCGTAGCGCCTGGACGTCCCGGCGTCCAGGTTTCCCTCCGCATATTCTGCCAGAAACCTGTTGACCTCTCCGCACCTGGGCTCGCCCATCATGCGGGAGCCCAAGAGGCCCTTTAGTCTGTAGAGGAACTGATTCATGCGGCTAGGTGACGTAGGGCGCCTTTCGGTTACACGCGGAAATGAGAATCCAGAAGGGAGCGCAGCGCCTGCCGTGCGCGGTGAAGCCGGACCCGCACCGCTCCGTTGGAGATATCCAGGATGCGCGCCACTTCTCCTGTATCGATTTCTTCAATATCGCGGAGGTTCAGCACGGTGCGGTAATCCTCTGGCAATTGGGCGATTGCCTGATGCACCAAGTCTTTGCGCTGAGATAATTCGGCGAGTTTGTGCGGATCCCACGTTTCAGTCTGGTCCACAAACATGCCGCGCTCAAACTGGGGCTGCATCCGCTCAACGGCCGCCTCGTCCAGGGCCGTGAGTCGGCGGGACTTCCTGAGGGACCCGCGGGCCAGATTGATCCCTATGGCATACACCCAGGTGGTGAATTTGGCCTCTCTTCGGAAGGAGTCCAAACGCTGGAATGCCTGCAGGAATGTCTCCTGCATGAGGCTTTGCGCCTCGTCCTGATCTTCGACGATCCGGTTGATGATCCTAAAAAGGCGCGGCGACTCCTGACGAACCAGCTGCTCGAAAGTGGCCTCGTCCCCTGACAGGAGTGCCTCCAGATCCAGATCGGTCCCGGGAGGCGGGGCAGTGCGGTCTGCCGGTGTTAAATCTTGAAATTTGGCTGCCAAAGCGTGCTTTTTGGACGGGCCTCAATATAGGGCAATAGGTGCCCGTGAGCGGGTCCCTTTTATGGGAAGCGCTTCCGAATGGGTTAAGAACCGGCAAACCCCGGACTTATATGTTCGGAAATTGATACTTTTCCCTGCTGTCGGCTTTGGCAAGCAGAGCCCAAAGTGTTGGCCTTCACGACTGAACAGGGATCCAATGGCAAGTGAAACTAAAGGGACGACGACACGCCGTCGAAGTCCGGCGAAAAAGACCACAAAGGCCCAGGCTAACGGTTCTTCGGAGATTTTCCCGGATAAGCCAGTTAAGCTGAACATGACCTTTGCGTCCTATCCGGCTGGCAAGTACGGGCACGACGACCTGGGTCTGACGGCAGACGATGTGCTGGGTATGTACCGCAACATGCTGTTGCAGCGACGCTTCGAGGAGCGTGCCGCGCAGATGTACGGAAAGCAGAAGATTGCCGGTTTTTTGCATCTCTACATCGGGCAGGAGGCGGTCTCCACGGGGACGGCGACGGCTCTTGAGATCGGAAAAGACTCGGTCATCACCGCGTACCGTGATCATGGTCATGGGCTGGCCCTGGGCATGAGCGCCAACGAGTGCATGGCGGAGCTGTTTGGCAAAGTCGGCGGCTGCTCCAAGGGAAAAGGCGGGTCGATGCACTACTTCAGCAAGGAAAAGGGGCTCTTCGGGGGGCACGGCATTGTCGGCGCACACATTCCGTTGGCCGCAGGCATCGCTTTCGGTCACAAGTACCGTGAGACGGGCGGCGTTTGCGTCGGCTTTTACGGTGACGGAGCCGCCGGACAGGGCGCCATCCATGAAGCGTCAAACCTGGCATCCCTCTACGAACTGCCTGCGATCCTGGTGGTTGAGAACAACCACTACGCCATGGGAACGGCAGTCCACCGCGCCTTTGCGGAGACGGAGTTCACCCGCCACGCAGTCGGCTACGATATGCCCGCCGCGCTCGTGAACGGGATGGACGTCTTCGCCGTGACAAAGGCCATGCAGGATCACGTGGCCATGGCCCGGAACAACCAGGCTTCCATGCTGGAAATCCGGACCTACCGATACCGCGGTCACTCCATGTCTGACCCCATGAAGTATCGGACCAAGGAGGAGCTGGAATCCAAGAAGGATGAGGACCCGATCATCAGGCTGAAGGCGTACATCATTGAGCACAAGATGTCTACCGTAGACGCCTTGGATGCTATCGACGATGATGTCAAGGCTGAGATTCTGGCATCAGTCGAGTTCTCCGATGCCAGCCCGGCCCCGGATTTGAGTGCGATCTACGACGACATCTACGAGGAAGACGACTACCCCTACATCTCGTAGTCCGACAAATTTAGAAGAGAGGCTAAAAAATGGCAGTTCTCCAGTACCGTGAAGCCATCCGCGCCGCAATGGTGGAAGAGATGCGACGCGACGCGAACATCTTCCTCATGGGCGAAGAGGTGGCGGAGTACAACGGCGCCTACAAGGTTTCCGAGGGCATGCTCGACGAGTTTGGTGCCAAGCGCGTGGTTGACACGCCCATCTCAGAGACTGGATTTGCAGGTCTTGGGATTGGGGCGGCCATGAACGGGCTGCGGCCCATCATCGAGTTCATGACCTTCAATTTCTCGTTTGTTGCGATCGACCAGATCATAAACAACGCGGCCAAGGTCAGGTACATGTCGGGCGGGCAGTTCAGGGTGCCCATCGTGTTCCGCGGCCCCAACGGCGCGGCCGGCCAGTTGGGGGCCACGCACAACACGTCCACGGAGTCGATCTACGCAACCGTTCCCGGTCTCAAGGTTGTCTGCCCGTCCAACCCGGACGACGCCAAGGGCCTGTTGAAGGCGGCGATTCGCGACGACAATCCCGTGCTCTTCATGGAGTCTGAAACCATGTACGGCATGAAGGGAGAAGTGTCTGACGACGAGGACTATGTGATTCCGTTGGGCAAGGCGCGCATCGCCCGCGAAGGCACCGACGTCACCATTGTGGCGCACTCCAAGAGCTATTGGATTGCCCTGAAGGTGGCAGAACGGCTGGAGAAGGATGGCATCAGCGCCGAGGTCATTGACCCCCGGACAATCAGGCCGCTGGACATGGACACCATCGTAAAGTCCATTCAGAAGACAAACCGATGCGTCATCATCGACGAGTCCAACCCGTACGCCAGCATCTCCTCGGAGATGACCTACCGCATACAGGAGCGCGCCTTCGATTACCTGGATGCGCCCATCAAGCGCATCACGATGAAGGACACGCCGGCTCCGTACGCCAAGAACCTGATGGCATACTACATGCCCCAGGAAGACGATGCCTACGAGGCCTGCCGCAAGGTTCTTTACCTCTAGCGTCCCTCCCGGTCCCTGAACCTGAGTCCTCCCGACAGCAACTGAACGATCTCGAGATTTACGATGGCAATAGCGGTTGAAATGCCCAAAATGAGTGACACCATGGAAGAAGGTGTCCTCGTTGCCTGGCTTGCAGAAGAAGGCCAGTCCGTGGCCGCGGGCGATGTGATCGCCCAGGTCGAGACGGATAAGGCAACCATGGATCTGGAAGTCTACGATGACGGCGTTCTCCTGAAGCGAGTGATCGAGGCCGGGTCTGCCGTGCCGATCGGTGCGCTGATCGCGGTCCTCGGGCAAGCTGGCGAGGACCCCACTTCCGTGTTGGCCCGGTATTCGGGTACTGGCGATGGAGCCGCGCCCGCCCCGGCGGCCGAAGCTCCCGCAGCCGCGGAGGCAGAGGTAGCCGCGGATACGTCAACAACCCAGCCCGCTCCGGCGGCAGATACGACAACAGCCGAGCCGGCTCCGGCGGCGCAACCAGTCGCCAACGGCCGCGTGAAGGCCTCGCCGCTCGCCCGGCGGATGGCAAGCGAGCACAGCATCAACATTGCGACGGTTTCCGGCTCCGGTCCAGAGGGTCGGGTCATAAAACGCGACATCGAGGCCGCCATGGCAGGCGACGTCCCTCGCGCAGCCCCTGTTGCCGCTCCCGCAACCCCCGCCGCGCCCAAAGCAGCCCCCGCACCGGCTCGCGCCCCCGCTCCGAGCGCTCCGCGCACGTCCGCTCCGGCCCCGGCCACCGCAGACTACTCGGCTGCGCCCATCTCACAGATGCGAAAGGCCATCGCAAGGCGCCTGGGCGAAAGCAAGTTCACATCGCCCCACTTCTACCTGACCGTGGACGTGGCGATGGAGAAGGCAATCGCCCTGCGCACGCAACTGAACCAGATATCGGCCGCTCAGGAGAAGGCAAAGGTTTCGTTCAACGACCTCATCACCAAGGCCTGCGCGCTGGCGCTCAAGGAGCATGCGTGGGTAAATGCGTCCTGGATGGAGGCAGAAGGTGAGATCCGGCTGCACAACGACGTGCACGTGGCCATTGCGGTGGCCATCGACGACGGGCTCATTACGCCCGTAATTCGTCACGCGGACCGCAAGGGCCTTTCGCAGATTGCTACAGAGACCAGGGAGTTGGCAGGACGCGCTCGCGCCAAGCAGTTGCAGCCTGAGGAATTCTCCGGCTCGACATTCTCAACGAGCAACCTCGGCATGTTTGGCATCGAGGAATTCACCGCCATCATCAATCCGCCGAATGCGTGCATCATGGCCATTGGCGCCATTCGCGACACGCCCGTTGTGGTCGACGGCGCCGTCGTCCCGGGCAAACGGATGAAGCTCACCATGTCGTGTGATCATCGCGTGGTAGACGGTGCGTTGGGTGCCGCATTCCTGGCGACAGTCCAGCAGTATCTGGAAGAGCCGCTGGGATTCTTGCTGTAGAGGCAAGGGTTCTCACGTGACCCGAATCGCGCATATTTCCGACGTCCACTTTGGGCGGATCCGCAAGAATGAAATCGTGGATGCGCTCCTGCACGACGTGCACGAGAGCAAGCCTGATCTTGTGGCAATCAGCGGAGACTTGACCCAACGGGCATACTCGTGGCAGTATCGCGATGCGCGGGAATTTGTCGAGGCCTTCGAGCAGCCTGTTTTGGTAGTGCCCGGTAACCACGATGTGTGGCCCATGTGGTGGCCGCTACGCCGGCTCAAAACACCCGTCAGCCGCTACGAGGAGGTGATCAACCGGGATCTTGCACCCATGGTCAAGACGCCCGGAGCGTGGGTGTTGGGGCTGAACTCCGCGCATGGGAAGACCGTGAAGGGAGGACGGGTCACCAGCGCGCAGGCAGAGCGCCTGCGCGAGGCATTCAAAGGCGGTCCGGAAGTGCGTGTGCTTGTCATTCACCACCCGGTGGCGCCCATGCCTCACGCCTCCAAGGCGGACGTCTGTGTGGGCGGATCGGACCTGCTGGAGTCGGCACGAGCCAGCCGCGTACAGGTGGTTTTGTCCGGCCATCTTCACGTGGCGCAGAACGTTCGTTCGGCCGAAGGGCCCATCCTCATCCACGCCGGCACGGCTACGTCCACGCGTGGGAGAGGGCCGGATAAGGAGGCCAATACCTACAACATTGTGGAGCTGGATGGCCAGTCAGTGGTCGTGGAGCGACGAGACTTCGATGGCCAGGCGTTCAGACTGGTGCGCCGTGAGACCCTGGCTGTTTCGCCGGAGCGGCTGAAGCCTGGTATTGGGCTGGGGATGTAGCGGCAGGCTCGAAAAAAAACCAAGGGGAGCACCACGCTCAGTGTGCTCCCGAGCAGTGCGGGAGCACGAGTCAAAAGAAGCAGTGCTCCGCCCGGCTTACGTTCATTTCATGAGCACAAGCCGCCCGGAACCAGATGCCAGATATCCCGGCGCTGACGCCTCCAGCCTATACAGGTACATACCGCTGGCGAGGCGCGATCCATCGAACTGCAGCGTTTGCCCGGCAGCCGGCGGAAACTCACCGCCGCGCTGTGTGGCCACCAGGCGCCCCGTGACATCGTAGACCCGGAGCACGACGGAAGCCGCCCGGGGAAGGTCGAAGCCGATGGTCGTCACCGGATTGAACGGGTTGGGGTAATTGCCGCGGAGGGAGAAGGCCGTGGGGAGGTCGGGGGCCGAGGTCGTGGCGGTGACATTCGCGGCCGCAATGACGGAGCCGTCCGGAAGAATCGCCCGCATTTGCAGGGGCCTGTCCGGATCGCCATGGGTCCCGCTGGCCGCCAGCACGACCGTCCCGCCAGGGACCGATGAAAGGTCGACGCGAAAGAATTCGGGCAGTCCCGGGCCGTCGGCTTGGACGGTGAGGTCGGCCACTCCTTGCGGCCAGTCCAACAGGAAACCGTCGCCAACGGGCAGCAAGCGTCTTTCCGGCTCAGGGGCGCCACGAAACGAGAAATAAGACGAAACGCCGCCCCCCACGCCGTTTACCAGAAACGCCGAAACCGGTCCCGGCGATAACGCCGGGCGAAACGTGTGAATGGCCAGTCCGCTCCCGCCGGGCACCAGCGCCAAGAGGCCAGTTTCATTCGGCCCCAGCGTAACGTCCTCTTCCGAAAGCGGTGGGGCGGTAACCGAAAAACCGGCCGGCCGAATGCCGATTCGGAACGTCGACGCGCCCGCCAAGGCGACTTGCGCCGCCGCAGTGGCGCCGCCGAAGCCGAGTCTTGCACCAAGGACATTCTCCACGTAGAAATCAACGGGTCCGCCAGTGGCCGATCCGTCCAAATGGACCGCCTGGAGATTGGCGATGGGAGACACGCGCGGGCCCGGGAAACCGATGGCGTACCGTGTTCCGGAGGGTAAAAGGCCTCCTGTGACGGACTCGCCACGCAGCTGGGGCCCGTCTGAGCCGGCGGAATCCTTGAGGGTCCCGGCAGCGGTCCATGCCCTGAGTGCGCCCCCCGGTTGCATAATCAAGCTAAGCTGCTCGAGAGGGGCGGCGGGAAGGCCCCCGGCCCCCGCCAGGACATCATAGGCAATGGACCGTGCGAAGTTAACACTGCTGGTGACACGCCAGGAAAAGGCGGCTGGTCCTCCCGATGGCTGGGTCGCTCCGGGTTGTGCCAGTGGCAAACCCAGCACTCCGATCGGGGTGCCATCATCGTACCTGACCGAGAGATCAGTGCCCGTCAGTAAACCGGAAAAGGCAAGCTGGAATGGGCGGTATGTACTCCGGCTCCCCAGGGGGAAGACCACGGTGCCCGAGAACCCTGCGGGAAGGCTCCGCCGCACAGTGCCGTGAACATGGCTGGTGCTCCCGGTCCGAAGAAAGCCGCCGGGCGGTGCCGGGAGCACCAACTCGTGGAAACCAGTCTCCAAAATGCCATGCAGGAGCGTGAGTTGCGCAGACAGAATCAGCGACACCGGCAGAGGCATCGTAGACGATATCGTAACTATTGGCGTCGGCGCTGCGGCATTCTGTGCCAGCGTGAGTCCCGCAATCGTCTCACTTCCCCCATCCAGAGCCAACTCCTGGCTGGACCCAAGAAACAGCAGCGTCACGTTGGCCCCCAGGTCGCCCCGGACTCTCACGTCAGAATGCGCCTCCAGGGTGAGACCCGCGAAACGACCGTCGATGATGGCCTCTCCATGGGCAACCGCCGAAACAGCCCCCTGGACGGTTGCCTCGCTATCTAAAATCAACTCATCACCGACCTCGAGCATCGCAACCGGGCCGCTGGTGATAATCCCTGGTCCAAATTGGGCACTGCCCTGAACCGTAAGGTGTCGGCCGTTCAAGTTGAATACATGCGAGGCGCGCCCCAGGCGAACATCAAGTGCTCCCACAGTTCGGTCGCCCTGAAGGAGCACGCTGGCAACTCGGGTCCCGCTGGCATTCCCGGCCCTTAGAATGAGTTCTGACACCGCTACCCCCGGCGGCACCAGATCATCTGAGACCAGCAGGTCGCTGAAGGGACTTGAAAGGGTGATGGGCATAGCCCCGGAGGACGAAAAGCCGCCAGCCGAGGTCAGAGTGGCCGGAGCCAGCTCATCCAGCGAGACCAGCGCCAGGGCCCCTCCGGACTTAAACGAGAGTGCGCCCGTAGCGAATCTCGCACCCCCACTGTAGACAACAAGCGTTCCCGAAAGTGAGATCGGCGTGGTGAAGTCCACGGCATTGCCGGGACCGCCCGCCAGAATGCCCAAGTTGCGCGGGCCCGCGACCAACGCTCTGGTTTCATTGCCGGCAGAGAGAATGCCAGTCCCAAACAAGCTGTTCTCGCCAGAAAAGTCGCCGTCGTCCAGGTCGTAAAAGAGGTCAAAGAAGCCCACAGCGAGCGGATTGTGGGTCAGAACGCCTCGACCTTGGCGAACTACGGAAACGCCCTGGCCCAGTTGAAGCTGGTTGGAGGCAACGGAAAACAGCGTTGCACCGTTTCGCCCGAAAGCCAATCGGCCTGTGACGGTCAGCGATTCACCCGAACTCGGCAGTCGTACATCGCCCCGAAGACGAAGGTTTTGGACTCTGGCAGGGGTAGCCAGAGAGACGGTTGCCCCCGATCCACCTATCACCAATTCGCCGTACGCGTCGTTGTCAAACGGAAACAGGCCAGGGTTCTCAAGTAACCCCGCCGTCGCAGCCGGGAGCACCGGAGCACCGGAGCCGATGATCTCCCCGCCCTCGTAGCGAAACACGTCCGAGCCAACACCCGCGAGAATCAAGTCGCTGAATCCCAAATCCAAAACGCCGGCCTCCATGGCGAATTGTCTTGAATTCTGCAGGATTGACGAGTTTCCAGAGACCGTGAGGGTATCTGTCGGGGTCGATAGGTGCACGCGCAGGTCGGCCAGGACCAGGGAGAGTCTAGTCCCGAGGTCAAGTCGGGCCCCCGCCCCGATGAATTCGACTGACCCGCCAGTAGCCTGGCCGAAAACGGCGTCCTGATCCCCGTCGAATGGGACTCCGTTGTTGTCAAAGGTCCACCTGGCCCCATCAAGAACGAGCCGGTTACTCCCCAGGAAGATGTCGCCGTCCACGTGATCGAGGCTCTCGGAAATGACAAGGTCCCGGGCCAGGAACAGATCATCAGACAGGGACCCCTGCCCCGCCTCCGCTAGCTCAAGACGCGGGATGGGAGGTACGACGTCAATGATCGAGTTGCCCGAAAGGACCAGCCTACCACCGCCGGCAGGGCTTTCTGGGCCTTGACCCACCTGAATTGAGGAAGCCGCGTCGGCCGTGATACGCGTTCCTGGCGCCGTGTACACGGAGTAGAGGGGAGCGATGATCAAGTGGCCAGCCGCTAAAGTAAGACGGGGATCTGATGACCCCGTCCCGATCTCCAGCCTGCTGCTGGCGGTGAGGCGGCCACCGAGGACCTCGAGCCTGTCTGGAATTTCGGTCACGAAGGTATCCTGCGTCCCTTCGACCTGGACGGAGCCGGCTGCTTCCAGGTGGTCGATTTGCGCGACATCACGAATGATCAGTGAGTCGGCATCTACCTGCGTAACTCTCAAGTGATCGATCCTCGCGGTGTGATTGGCAGACGTCAATTGCCCAGAACCCGCCATTTCAAGCGTTCCTGTGCCGGAAATAAGGCCGTTAACGACATGGGTTGCCCCGATCGCGGTGGACGCCAGGACACCCCCGTCCAGCCGTAGCAGGGTAGCCTCGCCAACTTTCAGGCTCCCCCGGATGAACCGCGACGTGGCTATCTGGAATCCGAACACGGGTGGCTCGTTCAGCGCATCAACCACGGTGACGGCAAGTGCGCGGACGTTCGTTCCGAACTCGACGCCAGGCCCGACGGGTTGAGTCAGGGAGCCGTAGTAGGCAAGGTCGTAGATCTGGATTCCCGTGGGTCCAACCGGAATACCGTCTGAGAAGAGTCCCATCCCGTCGGGCGTCCCGTTTGCCGGCCTGATATCCGCCAAATTTCGGTGGATGGCCGGGACGCCACTGAGGTTGGATAGCTCCAGCGTTCCTTGTCCCAGTTCAATGCCGCCAACGACAAAGTCGAGTGTGCCTGAGAGTCTAAGAGAGGCACCGTTCTTCAGTTGGATGGTGCGATCGTCCGAATCCATCTCAATCGTGAGACTACCGTAAGTACCCACACCTCCGAGAATAATGGAGCCGCGCGCGGCAGGTCGTAGCGTGATTTTCCCTGTCGTTTGGGTGATAACCCCATTATTTGCCACGTCGGCGAAGCCGTCTGTCGGTGGCGAAATCTGGATATTCGAGGCTGCCAGATCCAATTGGTCGTTGGCTCCTACTTGCAGGAGGTCCTTTAGAGTTACGGTGACACTGCCCACAAACCGGGCCACAGAACCCGTTCCGAGCAGTGCGAGTCCACCCAGCACCTGACCATCGGGGAGGCCGAGTGCCTGGTCCCCGACTCCGTCCAGGACCAACCTTCCGGTGGTCAGCGCCAGTGACCCTGCATCGACCTGAATCACGCTTCCCGCTACCTGGAGCCAGGAGCCTTCCCCGCCCGAAAGACCGGGCGCCTTGACCTGAGCGTCCTCTGCCACCGTCAGCGCCGCGTTTGCGCCAAGACGCGCAAGGCCTCCGCTCACCAGGAGCGATCCGGTGACTTGCGTAGTCCCCGTCATGTTGGAGGTCCCTGACAAGACTGAGAGTGATCCCCGGATCTCGAGTCCGGAGGCAAACTGGACGCCTGCCCCGGTAATGCGGGTGTCCGGAAGGAACTGACCGTCAAAGCCTTCCACCCGCTGGACGGTGGACCCCGAGAATTCGAGATGCCCCTCCAAGGCGTCGGAATCAAATGCTCCCGCAGTCCGGGTGAGGTTTCCGAGCAATTCAAGGCTTCCGCCCTGAGTAAACCCGATAATGCCACGGTTCAGCGTCAGGGAGCTTGCAATCCTGAGGGCGGATGCCACCGTCAGAGTCTGCGGTGGGCCGCTCTCGCCCATGCGCAGTTCTTCGATGCGGATGGTCTGAGCGTTCAGCCGGAGGGACGCGGCCACCAAAAGAGTCACGCCGTCCAGAGCCAGCGTGCCAGTGCCTCCCACCAGGAGGTCTCCGCCCAAAGTCAGTTCCGAAGCCGGTGGAAGCGCGAAATCCGCGGCCTCATTCATCCGGAGCCCCCCAAATGAGGCCGTGATGGGGACTTCGGCAAGCAGAGTCCCCCCGACGAGGGTTACGGGGCCATCTACCACAACGTTTGCACCCAGCCTGTGAGCGCCCGCCTCGACACGAATTTCCCCATCTACCCAGAAGGCATCCAGAAACTCCACACCAACGCCCCCTAATTCCAGAGCCGGGAAGACGGCACCGGCTGGCCGCACGAGCTGCGGCACGGTTCCGGCAAATGCCAGGCCCAGGGCTTCAATTAGGGAGCCGGCTTCCAAGGTGAGCGCTCCCTCGAACGTGACCAGGTCCGCCGTTATCAGGCCGTCTTCCATCACGACGTCCTGCCGGACCTCCAGTTCACGGAAGGTGGCGGCGGCACCTGTGCCAATCGACACGGGGCCGTCTATCAATACCTGCCCTTCGGTGAATAGCGCCTCTGCCCCGGCGTCCAGAGAGAGTCCCTGCAGGATAGCGGCGTCCAGGACCACGTCAGTTCCCAGAACCCGAACAAGAGGGAGCGGACCCCGTCCTGCCAGATTTACTCCCTGCCGAAGCGCGAGGGCTCCGCCAGCTGACCGCATGGTACCAGAATGTGCGTGACCGCCGGATCCTGAGAACAGCTCAAGATCAAATGGACCCAGGTCGATGACCCCGCTGTTTCCCAGCCGGTCCTCAGAGGATCCCGGTCTGATCTGGACCGGTCCGAGAAGGCGTGTCTGGCCTGCGGCGGAGTTCAGCAGGCCGCGGGACAGCACCATCGGCTCGGTCGGGCTGCCGAGTTCAAGAAGGCCCGCGAGATTTCGGAGAGCAGCCGTGAAGCTTCCATGCGAAGCGAGTTCCTCAATTCCCAAGCGACCCCCGCCTGCGTTCTGTACGGTCGCAGGGGTCGCGGTGTCTGGAAGTTCGGACGTCAGGAGTCTGTGCACATCCACGGAGCCAGTGCCGCGGTGGTCCACGACGACCGCCGCATCCGATGAGCTGAGATCAAGTGTGGACTCAAAAACAGCGGACCCTCCAAAAGACTCCGGAATCGAGAGGGCCGTGGACGTCGAGACGCTACCGGCAAATCTCAGGTTGGCGGCTCCATCCAGCGTGATGTTTCCGGGCCCAAGATCCAGATCGCGCGATAGTGTCAATCGGCCCGAGTTCTGGAAAATCAGGCTCGCCCCCGTCAGATCGGCAGGGAGCGGAGGGTCGGCGCGCTCGGAGGCGCTGGTAAAGTAGATGCTGCGTGGAGCGGGTTCGAATCCAAGAGCGCCGGCAATCGAGGCGTCTCCGTAGAAGATCCCGGCGTCCTGTGGAGCAACCTTCGACGGATTGTCCGGGTTGGCCGCGCCCGGAACGCCTACAATGGACTCCACCGTGACCGCCACCCCCTCAAACGCCACCGCGCCTGAGCCGAAGCGGACGGAGTGCAGGAAATTCAGGAGGGGGGAAGTGCCACCCAAATCCACGTTCCTGACCCCTGCACCCAGAACCATGGCCGAGGCAGTGCCTGCCTTGAACGTAACCAAGCCTGCGTCTATCACCAGACGACCCTCGGAGAGCCGGATAGAGTCTTCTCCGCCAAAGGCGTTCAGAACGAACGTGATGCTCTTGCCCGGGGAACTGAGGGTGATTCCGTCTGAATCGCCATCAAAGAAGTACTCCCCGGCAGTCATGCAAACCACCGTACCGCTTTCCAGGCCGTTAAACGCGTCTTCTATCGAGCGTTTGGCCAAACCGGGGGAGGTGCCCGGATTCCCCGGGTCCCCATCGGTGGCGTTCAAATAGGCCGTGCAAGACTGCCCCGCAGAAGTGAAAGGGCTGAAAGCGGCCAAGGCCAGGAGACAGACGGTGGCCAGAATCCGATACATGGAAGCCTAGGGATGGTTGAGCGAGGCGGCATTGAAGTATACCCGGTAGACTCGCGGACAACCCATCCGGATTCAGGCATGGTTGGGCAACTTCGCCAGGCCGTCCCTCAAAACTTGATCGGGTAAGACTTGACATTTAGCCGTACGTGGCGGAGTTTGCGGATTCTTGGACATCCGTACACCAGTCAGGCGAGAATAAAAAAACTTTTTCCTCGCTTGGGTGCCCGGCGTGTGCCGAGTGTAATAATCCCAACATTGACCGACTCAAATCGGTCACTACCCACACTGAACGTACTTAAGGCTATCTGAGGAGGCACCCATGGGGCCCGCTGTTTGAGCGAGGTCCCGTCTACGCGTTCTCTACCGATTGTCAGGCGATCTTCGCCACAACCGGTTGTCCTTCGGAACTCCAGTTTTCCAGTATCTGCGAACTAACCAGGCCATAATTAGATGAAGGCTAGCCAACCGCTACAGCTCATCAAGTCGGCGGCACTTGCGCTCGTTCTCCTCGTTATAACGGGAGTGAACCTTGCTCAGGCTCAGACTATTTTTGTCGACAACCAGATCGGTTCCGACGCCAACCCCGGAACTTCGGCGGCAGCTCCCAAGCTGACCGTCTTCGGTGCGAACGGTGCCCAGGCGGCTGCCGTTGCAACAACCGGGATCATCTCCATCAATAGCACGGGTGTTGCATACCCGACTGGTACGTTCACCAAGGTGCTGACGATAACGTCGACCGCGGGGACGCCGCTGATTACGGGCGGACCCCTGGTGTTCACTGTGAATGCCACGCTGACGGGACCCCTGTCGGCTACTGGTCTCACCTTCACGTCTGGGACAGTCACCGGCGCGAACAACCTGACGACAACGGGACCAGTCATCCTTACGGCTGGCGTGGTCACGGGCGATGTGGTGTACGCGGGTACGCAGTCCCTCCAGTATAACGGAGGCGCCAACCTAACTGGTGGTGGTGAGTGGAGTGCCGCTGCAAGCATTGGTGCCCTGGATGTAGGCGTGGGAGCAAATACGATTACAATGCCGGGCGCAAGGGCGATCAACGGGATTCTCACCGTTGACGGGACGTCGACGCTGGCAGTCGGTGCCAACACGTTCACCTTGAATGCAGGAGCTCTCGGGACGACCGCCGTGCTTCACGTGGTCCAAGGGACTGTGAGTACGACGGCAGCTGGTCTGATTTCTTTGAGCGCCGGGACAACCGGTCGCCATGTTTTCGATGCTGGTGCTGATACCGGTGTGTTGGGTAATCTGTCAATTGCGGCGGGAAACTTTGTTGGCGTTGGTATTGACGGCGACGACATAGCGCAGATTGCGGGAACGCTGACAATAGTGTCAGGCTCTACGAATATCCTGTTCGACAATATGGACCAGGTGAGCCCGCTCGCGGAAGTCACCGGAAACGTGAATTTCGCCGGCACAGGTCAACTGGTGTTCGACAGCAATGCTGCCAACCCAGTTGTCTTCGGCGGCTCGCTGACGAACGCCTCCACAGGCATCATCACGTTTGGTTCGGCGCTCAATACGGCGGACATGGACCAGGCGTTGACGATCAACGGCTCGGTTACGAACTCTGGAAACACCACGGTCGCCACGACTGGTCTCATCAACTTCGGTTCTGCCGGGAATAAGACGATCACGGGTTCGGTTACGAACTCTGGAAATAACACCACGGCTGGTCCGGCGGGTATCATCGACTTCGGTGCCGCTGGTGACAAGTCGATCACGGGTGCGGTCCTAAACTCGGGAACGACGTCGATCTCGGGCTCAGGCATCATCGTCTTCGGTGCGACCGGAGCCGCGATTATCGCTGCTTCGATCACCAACTCGCGCACGATAAGCAATACGGTTGCCCTCGTTGTTAGCAACGCAGGCAACATCGTGCTGGGTGACGGCCTTCATGTCGTTAGTGGAACCACGACCAACTCCGCGACCCTCGCCGGTTCGGACTTCACGGCTGGCGCTGGCAGTGGAATCACTGGTTCCGGTAACATCACCGTGGGTTCGATTGCCAACAACGCTGGCTTCACGGGTCTCGTCATGAACGCGGCTACGGCGACGTTCGCGCAGGTTGGCCCCAACGTTGCTGCCGGTGACTTCTCTGGGAACGGTCGCGTTCTCTTCTCGGCTACCTCGGGCGACGTCACGTTGGCTGGCGGTATGACAAATGCTGCGACCGGATTCACCGATCTCGGGGCGACCGGAATCATTGCACCAACGCTTGGTAACGGCGCGATAGTCTTTACGGCTCGTACGACCGGTGATGTCATCGTCACGGGCAACCTGACCAACTCTTCTCCATCCACTGGTGCTGGCGCTGCTGGCAACGGAAATGGCGATATCGACCTTCGCGCCGCGGCACAAGGTGGTACCGGCGCCCCGGAGGGGCTTCGTGTCACTGGCAATATCAACTTGTCCGGCACGGGTGATGGCAACATCATCACAGGTGACGAGGATGTTGTTGTCACTGGAGCAGTATCGCTGACCAACAGCAACCCGTTGGCGAGCGTCACTATTAACACTGCTGCTGCTGCTCAGGGCGTGGTTACCCTTGGTTCCATCAATATCGGGGGCAACAACGTCCTGAATGTCACAGCAGCTGTCAACGTTATCGTGACGGTTGGGGGATATACCCAGTCAGCCGGTACGCTGAACCTGAATAATGCAGCTCGTACAGGGACGGCAACGTTCAGCGGCACGGTCCAGTTGACCGGCGGTACGTCTAACATCGGTGTCGCCGCAACCATAACCACGTTGAGCTTCAACGGTCCTGCCGAGCTTTCTGGAGTTACGGCTAACTGGTTGTCTGCGGCCACTGGCGCCGTGAACATGGCGACCACGTTCACCATGACCAGTGGTATCCTGAACATGGGTGCCACGGCACGCAACCTGAACCTGACGGGCGCGGCCAACACTATTACTGGCGGTGCCTTCACGGGTACTACCGCCGCAGTGGTGATGGTCTACAACCGTGCGATATCGGCTCAGACCCTTGTGTCTGGGGCTGGCGTCGTTTGGCCGGGTACGCTTTCTCTGGCAAATACCTTCCCGAATGGCCCCGTCTGGACTCTTTCGGGTGGGAACTTCGGAGTAGCCGGACCCATCACGATTGGTGCTGTGACCACAGGTGTGCATGCACAGCTGAATGACAAGGCGCTGGTTTCGACGGGCGCGGTTCTCATAACGAACACAGGTGGCTACACTGCCACTGCTGCGACTGGCAAAATCCTGATTCAGGCGGCTGGCGCAACAATTGGTGGACCGGGCAATTGGTTCAATCTTGAGATCGACCCAGGTGCTGCTAGCACCGTTGCTACCGCAGCTTCGACTGCGTCTATCAGCAACGAACTAAGGCTGACCAGTGGTATCTTCAGTAACGCTGGCGGTCAGATCACCAAGGCTGGTGGAACGGTCTTTCGTGCGCAGGGCATCTTCCTCGCTGCCGCCATCTACACGGGTTTGGTGGATTTGGTCTACACAAGTACCGCTGGAACGCTTGACGTGAATCCGGCTGGTGGCAATCTTGAGACCGTCGCTCCCCTCTTGGAGCTAGCACCGGCAACGGGTGGCATCGATGACATTACCCTGGATCTTTCGGGTATTGCCACGACGGTTCGATTCCCAGCCGTGTCCATGACTGGAGTGCTAACTATCCCGGCGGGACAGTTTGTGGACATCGGTGCTGGCCTTACACTTACGGCGGGGACTGGAATCGTCAACAACGGCTCCATCCTCAACCTCGCAGGGACAGGTATCATCGCACTTACCCGTGCCACGGGTACGGCGATCACGGGCGCTGGAATCATCGAGGCCCAGTTCGTCACAGTGGCAGCCGGGTCGGTTGGTAATTCTATTACCGGTACAACTCAGCTCCAGGGTAGTCTGACCGTGGCAGGCGGCGCGACCGCGAGCAACATCACGCTCGCATTCGGTACCGCTCCTGCTGGCGGCAACATCACTGTTGACCTGAACACAGGTACTGTTGGCGCTAACGGCACGGTGACGCTTGGAGCGAACACCATTGTCGGCGCTGATCTGCATCACCTGAACGGTGCCATTGCCATGGGCGCGTTCAACCTGACGGTTGGTACCATAGCGAACCTGCCAACACATACCTACGCAGCTCCGGCTACGATGACGGGTACGGGAACGTTGACGTTCGACGACAACGGAGCCGGTGGAGTCACTACGATGACGGGTGCTGGTACTATTGGGGTGCCGGTCAACATCACTGAGTTCGCGATCGGCGATACGTTCACGCTGGTAACGGGACCATTCGTATTCGCTAACACGACGGTCACCAACGGCGTTCTTGTTGGAGCAGCTGCTCTAACCACGTTCAACGGAACGGCTGTTACTCTTGCTAATGCGAACCTTCTCAGTGCTGGCGGCGGCGGGATGCTATTCGCTCCTGCTG
>JBLHLC010000024.1:0-69184 GCA_047619685.1 Rhodothermales bacterium | reverse complement strand
TGGCCGGCCCTGAAGATATAGCCGTGGCCCAACCGGCCACCGACTGAGCTCCCGAATTGGCCTGTACCGACTGGTTGGCTCCTGGCGTGAAACTCGGGGTGTCGTTGACGGCCGCGACCGTGAGCGATACCGCCGCCGCCGCCGAAGTCAGCGTGCCATCACTTGCCGTAAAGGTCAGCGCGTCCGCGCCGTTGAAGTCGGCGGTTGGCGTATAGGTCAGCGTAGTGCCAACTATGGCCGCCGTTCCGTTCGACGGATTGGATGCAAGGGCATACGTCAGTGCATCGCCATTCGCGTCGGTGGCAGACAGCGTTACCGCGATGCCTGTGTCCTCATTGCCGGTCCCGGAGGCATCGGCCGCAACCGGGGCAACGTTGACAGATGCGCTTGCGCTTCCAACGAAGATTCCTCTGCCGTGGGTCGCGGCAACTACCTGTCCGTCAGCCGGCCTGGAATCCAGGGCAGCGACGGGCGAAATGCCCAAGGCAGCGGCAGCATCCTGCGCCCAAACGGTGCCAGCACCGTTCAAGGCTGCTGTCTTGTACAGGCCGATGCTGGTACCGAGCCAGAAGGACGTTTCGCCGCCGAACGGCACGATCTCGGCTGCCCTGAAAGAGGGGCCGCTGGCGCCGTTCAAGTTGCCTTCGACCGCCGTCCAGTTCTGCCCAGCGTCTGTCGAGTGGTACAGACCGACTACGTTGTAGTTGGAGAGCACGACTAGCAGTTCGTTGGCATCCGTCGGATTAACTGCGATGTCGACAACGTATCCGCCGACTGCCGCAGCCGGAATGGAGATCTCGGTCTGGCCCGAGGTAGCCGTAAGGGTGTTGGCGAACCGATAGATTTTGGGACTGCCGGTTGCAGAGTAGGCCGCGTAGTACAGGATGTCAGCGGGGGCCGTTGACATGGCCAGCGCACTGAATCCGTAGCCCGTGGACAGAGTCAGGTTGGTAAGTTGGGTCCAACTGAGCGCATTGTCCAACCGATAGAGGTTGGCACCTGCTGGATAGAAGGTGTTGGTCTCGTTGTTGGGATTTACCGCCAGAGGATTGACGAAAAGCTGCCCGCAGTTGGTACAAGGCTGAAGTGCCTGCATCGTGCCAAAAGAGGGGTCGCTGCTGGGGGAGACGACTTCGTACCCACCCCCACCATTCTGAGAGCTGCTGTACACGGACGTTGCCCCCAGGAAGCCAGCGGCGCCGTCTCCAGTCGAGAGATCTGCGGATGCCGTTGCCGTCGTCCCGTTCCACCTGAAGTACGGGCTCCCATTGTCCTGGGTGCCTCCCAGAATCCTGTCATCGCCGGAAGCGCGCGCAATCGACACAGTGAAAAACTGAGTCACATTGTACCCGTTGTTCAGCTTTGTCCAGGTGATTGGACCCACACCGGACACGTCGTTGGACACGGACAATCCGCCGTCATGGCCCGAGTAGAGACGGTTGGCGGACCCTGGGTCGAAGAAAACGGTGTGGTTATCAGGGTGGTGGTTGGCGTACTGGCTGAAATTGTCAACGATTGCGTAGCCGCCGATCCACCCATCGTTTTGGGTTACGGCCGTCGCGAAGCCGTCACGGGAGCGGAAGAGGCTTGTCCCACCAATAAAGACGTGATCGGCGTCGGTCGGATGTACGGCGATGGCCATATTGTAACCGCCCTGCGTGTCCAGACTTCCGCTGCCAAGGCTCAGGTCGCCACGGAGGAATAGCGGAACGTTGGCTGTCCTATCCTCATAGGTCCCCGTCGAGATTGTGATCTTGTGGAATCGCACGTCTTCGACCGAAACTCCGGAGACAGTCTTTTTTGCGCCCATGTAGGTCATCACGTAGAGGACATCCTGGTCGCTTGGTGCCAGAGCAATCACCGACCGCGTGTACCCTGTATTGAACGGGTCCGGGAATGTACCGACGGGGCTCCATGTCACTCCGTCATCCGTTGATCGGTAGACGCCGTTGGTCGATGCGCCTACAGCGCCAGCCAGGACCGCAATGAAATTACCCGCGGCGTCAACTGCGACATCAGACCACGGGTGCGAATTTGTTGTGCCATAGACATTGGCAAAACTGGCGGCTCCGTCACTGGACCGATACAGCCCCTCAGAGTTCTCGGCGAACACGACCGTTCCGGTGGTCGGACTGACCACCACGCGGCTCACGAAGTCGTAGTCCGTGTCCCATGAGTAGGGGTCCCCGGCCGACTGGACTTGACTCCACGAGGCGCCATTGTCAGTTGACTTGTACAGGCCCGACCCAAAGAGATTCGCACCAACCCCCGAGTTCGAATCGAAGGTCCCCTTTGATTCGCCCGTCGATGCGTACCAGGTGGTTCGGAAACCGGCCCTTGGGTCCTGGGCGATTGCGGTAATACCAAAGTGGGGGTCGGAGACCAGCGTCCACGAAGTACCGCTGTTGGTCGAGCGCCAAATCCCTCCGCCAGCCCCTCCAGCTATCAAAATCGAAGAATTGTCAAGATCCACGACAAGTGCTCGGGTCCTTCCCCCAACATCGGTTGGACCAGCCTCATTCCATGCGTAGGTAACAGCTTGACTCTTATTCGACAAGTCGCCCACCGAGGGCATCTGAGCCGCGAACTTCACCTCATTCAACCTTGCGGCAGGCGGAATCTGGTTAGTGGCGGGATCCCGCAGAAGATTGAAGAGATAGACGTTTCTCGCCAAGTTGCGCTCTTTTTGCTCCAGCCGTTTCACGGCAAGCGCTTCGTCTGACCTGTCTTTCTCCTGACGCGCGGCCGCTGACTCAGCTCCGAGAGAACCCACAAAGAGGCAGACAAGAATGAGCACGGTCCACCTGGTGGTGTTCGTCGGTCTCTGGGCGATCATGTACATGGTGTTCTGGAAGTGCGCGAATCTGGTTGGAAAGCCCTTTTCACCGGGAATGTGATAGCCAGGGAGCTGAGTCACACCACGCCCGGAGCAATCGTGAGGCTCCTTGCTATATTGCGAACTCTCCACCTTGCTTGCGTGGACCAAAGGCAAAAGAAGCTAAGAAGTGGACCCTGAAATTCGGACAGCGTCTTAGTGAGAATCCCGCGCGGTAATCATGCCGCTTTGGGCATAGTTTCTGCTGGTAGAATACTTCGTCAGGGGTTCGGTTGTCCAGCGACTGATGGGTTCGTTCTCGGTTGAAGAATCTCAGGTAGGTCCCGATGGATTGCTTGGCCTCAGCCACGGTCTCGTAGGCCCTGAGGTAAACCTCTTCGTACTTCAGGCTGCGCCATAGTTTCTCGATAAAAACGTTGTCGATCCAGCGCCCCTTGCCGTCCATTGAGATCCGGACGTCGTGCTGTTGAGGACGTCGGTGAACGCCTTTGAGGAGAACTGGGCGCCCGGGCCGGTTCACCTCCAGATTCCGAAGGAGGTAGGGATGGATGACATGCTCTTTGTCCGGAGTCGACGTCCTTTTCTTGGGATCCAGCGCCACAATGCCCATCTGGCGCATCAGCCGTTGGACGCGCTTCCGGTCCACGCCTTCGCCTTGCCTGCGGAGTTGGTCTCGGATCTGGCGTGAGCCCATGAAGGGCCACTTGGTGTGCAGTTTGTCAATCGAAAGCATCGGGCGGAGTTCTTCTTCACTGATGGGTGCCGGCCGGTAGTAGGCGCTCGAGCGGGCTACGTCCAGCAGGCAACACTGCCGGGTCACCGGAAGTGGGTGGGATTTGTCGATGGCCTTTAGGCGCTCGGTCACCGCAAGCGCCTTGGATAAAAATCCTTCTCCATCGCCAACTCCCCAATCTTGGCGTGCAGCTCTTTGACGTTGGCCTCAATCTCGGGGTCTTCCTTCTTCGAACCTCGGCGACTAAAAACGTCCTCGGCGCTCTCAAGGAGTTGCTTCTTCGAGGCCTGAATCTGCCCGAGGTGAACTTGGAACTGGTCGACCAACTCAGCGGCCGTTCGATCTCCACGGACCGCCGCCAGGGCGACTCGCGCCTTGAAAGCCGCGCTGTGATTCCTTCGTTTGCCTTTCATCTTCGGCTCTCCTGCTTGGTGGGACAAGATGCGAAAGACTCTCACCTAATTCAGACTATACCTGTCCAGCCTCCGGGGTCCACTTCTCTAAGGCGTGCACTGGACGGACCCCACCGGCCTAGTAATTGAGGGGCTCGGTGACGTCGAACTGGGCAACACCGACTACGGGATTCATGTTGTCGATGCGTCCGCGATGACTATCGGGAGCCCAGCTCCGGTCCGTCTGAATGTTGGCTCCCTGCTAAGCACGGATCCCGACACGTTGTTCCAGAACATCATTCGGGGTAACCAGGAGTCTGGCATTGCCCTGGAGGGGGACGCCTTCCTCGTCACCATCCGGGGCAACAAGATCTATGATAATGCCGATTTGGGGATCGATCTCGACGCGGATGCCATCTCCCCGAACGACCTGGGCGACGGTCTGCGTAGCAGCCTGGACACCGAAGACGGGCCCAACGGGCTGATGAACTTCCCGGTGGGGATAACGGCCGCGGTGGATCCCAAGGACAAAACCATGTGGCTGATCAGCGGCATCCTAGACAGTCGGGAGCCGCACCAGGACGTGGTGGACATCTACAACGTCGAGTCCCCCGATGACACCGGGTTCGGGGAGGGACGCACCCACCTGGCCGTGGCCGGCCCGGACTCATTCGGAGTCTTCCTGACCCAGTTCAAGACCGCGTCCGGAGAGATCGACCCGGACACGACCAACAACGCGATCAACCTGAGGTCGGTGGTGGCGAGCGGAATCAATCGGGAACCCGGTCCGGAGATCCCGCAGAAGTTCGCGCTCCATGGAAACCACCCGAACCCGTTCTCGGGGGTGACGCGCGTCGGATTCGACCTGCCCAGAAACGCTAGGGTCGTACTCGAGGTCTACAACGCCATCGGTCAACGGGTGGACCAGGTCGTGGACAACACCTACGCAGCGGGGACACACCTCTATACCCATTGACGGAAGCGGGTGGGTGTCCGGCGTGTACATATACCGTCTCCGAACACTTGGCACCGTCCTGACCGGCAAGATGATCGTGCTGCGATAACACCGAAGCAGACAACCGCCTTCGCCGCGCCCACCTTAGAAGCTCTCGATCAGTCTCTGACGTCCTCGCTAGTTGAAGACTCCGTCGGGGATTCCGGCGTTGACGCGCACTTCCGAGACCGTGAAGACGGTACTGATCCCCTCGCCTGCGCTCATTTCCTCGATCCGTCTCAGCGACTCCGTCATTCGCGCCCGGATCATTTCCTGCTGGGCTGCCGGCATTTCCGCCAGGCGGTCTTCCATTTCTTCCATGGCCTCGCGGGCACGATCCAGGTTCTCCTGGTCTACTCCCGCTCCCGGGCTATGAATGGTTGCGCGACTGGTCCATGGATACAACAGGCCATCGGATTCTCGGAAGTCCTCGAAGCGAATCTCAATGCGCGCCAGGCCATCGGGTCCCCGCGATTCAATGTCCAATCCGCGCACAACAAGCAAGTCCGGATCCACGTACAGTTGCATCGCTTCTACGTCTGCGTCGGGGCCGGTCGGCGGCGTCAGTTTTACGGCAATCACCGGCACGCCTTCCAGGTCCGAGGGTCCGATTAAGGCCGCGCCGGCGCTGTGCATTTCCCGAAGCCGGTACGGATTGTCCAGCGAGAAGCGCGTGGTCATGTTCCCCACGCCCATCGTAGCCACCTTGGTCGCCACCTCGAACCTGGTACCACCGCTACCCACAACGCGCCGGTAGTGCGAGGTGAACGCGTCCGTCACGATCGTGTAGTTGTCGATCCCTTGGGACCGCTCCTCGAAGGAAGAGACCATCCTGTCAAACAGCCCCTTTGCAGTGGGCTGAGCTGCCGAGCCCGTGCTGGCGAGGAACGTGGCAACTAGAAAAAGAGCGCGCATATAAACGTCCGATTGCTGCGGGCAATTTAGGGGAAAGTCGACATGCCGTTTGTAGTCCACCTCGAGTGCGGGTGATCTGACCGGAGCCCGCCGCCGACGCCACCGTCTCCGATCCAGAAAACTACCACCTGCTCTGCGAGAACGAAGATGTCCGCGTCCTCCATGTGATCTATGAGCCAGGACACACATCCAATATGCACCGGCATCCGAACCTCGAGGCCGTGGTGCTAACGGACGCCCACTTCCTGTTCACGTCGCCCGACGGCACCGAAGCCAAGGTTGACCTTCCCGCCGGGACCCCCTTGTACAACGAAGCCGCTGCCCATACCGTCTCCAACATCGGAGAGACCGCTGGCGAGGTCATCCTCGTGGAACTCAAGGCAGATGAGGACGAGCACGAGGAGGACGGTGATGAAGGTCACTTGGAGGACGGCGAACACGAGGAAGAAGGCGATGACGATGTCGCCGTGGACCCCTTGCTTGACTCCACCGTTGCGGACGCCGAGCGGCACACCGTGGTGTTCGAGAACGACCTGATCCGGGTCATCCGGTTTGATTATGCCGCCGGTGCTCAGAGCAACATGCACTCACATCCCGAGGGTGTGGTCATTCCCTTGGCCAGCGGCTCTGCATTGATAACCCTCGGTGATGGGACGGAGATCGAGGCCGCACTGATGGCGGGTGAGCCTTATTGGACCGATGCGGTGGTGCACAAGGCGCTGAATCGGTCCGAGTCGAGCATCTATGGGTTTGGGGTCGAAGTGAAGGACTGAGATCCGTCGGCCACCAATTCCTCCGCTTTCGCCTAACGCCTCACAACCAAAGACCCTGTGGTTAGGCCTCCCAAACCAGTGGAAGCCCTGTAGTAGAACGGTCCACTGGGCAGGATCGAAGCATCAACCGGAAGGGTATGGTTGCCGGCCTCAAACAAGCGGTCGGCAAGCGTGCTCACATGTCGCCCCAACAGGTCGTACAGGTCTATTCTGACTCTGGAAGGAGCGTCCAGGGCCACCTCCAGGGTAGCCTGGGTGCTCATCGGGTTTGGAAAGCTTGAGACGCTGATGCCCGAAAACCGCTCGGGTGGGTCTACGGCAACCGTGCTCGCTTCTAAGGAAGCCCCCTCAGTGGCGATCATGTATTGACCGGCAGCAGTGGGGCCGTAGTGATCACGTCTTCCCGACGGCCAACGCACAACAATCGAGTCCGCCTCAACGGCTGTCCCCAGTCCGAAGTGAGCCCTCGGATCCCCCTGTGCAAGGTGCCCAGTCTGTCCGGAGATATCCCGCATTTGCCAGACCTGGCGGCCTCCGACGGTCGCAAGAACTCTGATTCGCGCGCCGATTCCGCTCCGATTGGACTGTGTGCCGACGGTCTGGATTGTAAGGTGATTGCCACCCAGCCCATCATTGCGATAGAGTCAGATCCAAATCGGCATCGTTGTCGATGTCGCCAAAACAACTCCCCTTGCTGTTTTGCACCTCGGTAACGACCAACCCCGTCGTCACTTCCTCAAAATTACCGCCGCCCTGGTTGATCCAAAGGCGGTTGCGGTCAAAGAGATTGGCCACGAAGAGATCCGGATCACCGTCGTTGTCTATGTCGCCCCAACTGGCCGAGACCGAGCGTTCGGCATCGCCGAGGACAGCCCCTGTCAATGGAGTGAAATCCCCCTCCTGGTCATTGCAATACAGGTAATTGTCATACCCCAAGTTTGCGGCATAAAAGTCCAGATCGCCGTCGTCATCGATGTCCGCCGCACTCACGCCCCAGGTCGCGCCTTCGTCCGGCAGAACTTCGACGCGAAAGGTCCCGTCATGCTGGTTCATAAAGATGCGATTTGGCATCCCCGTCCGACCCACAAAAAGATCCAGGTAGCCGTCGTTGTCCAGGTCCATCCAGGCCGAGGCAGTGCTTGCCGATGACAGTGTAACCTGGGGACCTGAGGTCACGCGCTGAAAGTCCCCGGAAGCCAGGCCGCTAAACAGATAGTTGGCCCTCGGGCCCGCAGTGCCTCCGTTGGCCACAAAAAGGTCCATCCGGCCATCGTTGTTTTAGTCTCCCCACGTGGATGAGGCCGAGGGCCCAACGGCGTCCATGGGGGTAGCGCGTTCAAATGTCCCGTCTCCCAAGTTGCGGTAGAAAAAACTGGGTTCTCCGGCGACGTCATTGTTCACCATGAGATCAAGCCACCCGTCGCCGTCCCAATCCGACCAGCTGTGACCAAACGAATGCCCTCCGTCGGCGACCACGGGGCCTTCCGTGATGCGAGTAAAGGTCTGTGCGCTGACGGGCGGAGCGCAAACCAGGAAAACAATAAGGGCAAGAAGCGGCAGCCTGTAGCGAAGGGCGTCCATTTGCAGGGCGTGTTTGGGAGACGCAGAATACCGGCTGGCGCATCGCTCAGACAGTGCGACCTACCCAGCGGGTGCTGGGACTTGCCGACTCGTCTACATCGGCGGGCAAGCGCCCGAAGCGAGTACGGGGTTGCCTCCTACCGGAGACTCACCCGGCGGTCGACCCGGAGGCCGGAGTACCTTGAGACCCAGACCACAACCGGGTCTCTGCAAGCCAGGCGTCCAGGCCGCTAACTCACCGGCGGGGCCGGATCCTCGACCGGGACCTCGTACTGCTCGCGCAGCTCGCCGAGTCGGGCCTCCAGCCGTTGCCGCACTTCGGCGTACGCGGGGTTGTCGTGGACGCTTGCGAGTTCGTCCGGATCAGTCTCAAGGTCATACAACTCCCACTCATCGATGTGGTAGTAGTAGATGAGCTTGTACCGGTCGGTTCGCACCCCATAGTGCTGCTGCACGTCATGCGGTCCCGGGTACTCGTAGTACTGGTAGTAGATGGCGTCGCGCCAGTTTTCGGGGGCTGAGCCTCTTAGGAGCGGGACGATACTGCGCCCCTGCATGTCCTCGGGTGCTCCAATGCCGGCCATATCCAGAAATGTCTGCGCGAAATCGAGGTTTTGCACCAAATCAGAGCTCTCCGATCCGGCCTCGACAACGCCAGGCCACCGGACCACGAGCGGAGCCTGTAGAGACTCTTCGTACATCCAGCGCTTGTCGAACCAACCGTGTTCGCCAAGAAAGAAGCCCTGGTCGGAGTTGTAGATGACCACCGTGTTTTCCGCCAGTCCGGATGACTCCAATTCGTCCAGGAGCCGGCCGAGGTTGTCATCCACGGAGCGAATCGAGCGGAGATAATCCTGCATATACCGCTTGTACTTCCAACGGACCAGATCCTCCCCCACGAGTTCGGCCTGGTTGAAATCGGCATTTACCGGGTCGAAGACCGCATCCCAATTGGCGCGCTGCGCCTCATCCATCCGGTCGTAGTTACGCTGAGCGGCGTTTGTCCAGTTCGGTTCCGGATCAACGGTGTTCGGCAGCAACTTGAGATCGTACGCAAGACGCATGTCCTTGTCGATCGACATCTTCTGGGTTCTGGCGGCTGACGTCCGGCCTTCGTAGTCGTCGAACAGGGTCGGTGGCTCCGGAATCTCCACGTCAGCGTAGGTCGTCAGGTGATCAGGGCCAGGCATCCAGACCCGATGCGGAGCCTTGTGCTGGTACATCAGCATGAACGGCTTCTCCTGGTCCCGCCCGCTTTTGAGCCACTCCAGGGCCTTGTCGGTAATCAGGTCCGTCACATACCCACTCTCCCGAACCCTGCCCTCGGGTGTCCTGAAGTCAGGATTATAGTAGGACCCCTGCCCCGGGAGTACTTCCCAGTAGTCAAAGCCAGTGGGCTGGCTCTTGAGGTGCCACTTCCCAATCATCGCGGTCTGATAGCCGCCAGCTTGCAAGAGTTTGGGAAACGTGACTTGTGTGGAGTCGAACACCTCCCGGTTGGTTGGGACACCGTTGAGATGACTGTGTTTTCCCGTGAGAATCACCGCGCGACTGGGAGCGCAAATTGAGTTGGTCACGAAGGCTGACCGGAACAGCATCCCCTCCGCCGCGAGTCGGTCAATGTTGGGAGTTGGGTCCAGCGAGGCCAGCAGCCCGCCGTAGGCGCCGACCGCCTGGGCTGCATGGTCATCGGAGAAGACAAAAATGATATTCGGCCGCCGCGGCTCAGGCTCGCTGCAACCCACCAAAGTGGCGACGGTGAGCAGGAGGGCAATAAACCCAAGAAGACCTGACCGGGCAGTAGACATCATCGCCAGAAATTTTTTGCTTGTGGTGGCAGGGGGCAGAGTCCGTGTTTGCGCGGCCCGCCCAGAGCGCCTGAAGAGTAGTGAATAACTGGCGTGTCAGGGAGACGTCGGGCTCTCAGCGCTCTTCCAATGCCTCGTCCTCAACCCGCGTGAGCCCATGGGGGCCACCGCACCATCCAGGGCGTCTTGGGCGTCTTGGACGGAGGACAACCCTCCCTTCCATTCTTCAGCGAGCCGGCTACCGCACCGGGGTGATCGGCAAGTGGCACCTGGGCTTGGGGGCCGAGGGAGGACCGGATTTGAACGGGGAAATCAGCCCCGGTCCGCTGGACATCGGTTTCGACGAAGCGTTTCTGATCCCGGCCACCGGAGATCGCGTGCCGACAGTCTACATCGAAAATCGAGCTGTTGTTGGGCTGGACCCTGCTGATCCCATCGAGGTCAGTTTCCCGGGTCCGGTTGGAGATGATCCAACTGGCGCGCAATTCCCGGAACTGTTGAAAATGCGCCCCAGTCACGGTCATGACAGGACCATCGTAAATGGGATCAGTCGAATCGGGCATATGAGTGGGGGGAACGCTGCCCGCTGGGTCGATGAGGACATGGCCGATGTCATCACGCAGAAGGGCGTCTCGTTCATCGAGAACCGCGACGATCGACCGTTTTTTCTGTATTTCTCGACGCACGATATCCACGTGCCGCAGAACAGTCGTAGCACCCTTTCTCTTCGAAAAGGGAAGTGGAAGTTCATTTCACCTAGCAATGGGCGAGCCTACGACTCATCGACGAATATCGAACTGGGAAACGACCCCTCTGTCCAGCTTTACGATCTTGCGGCGGACATCGGAGAGCGGCAGAATGTTGCCACCGAACATCCGGACATCGTCGAGGAGTTATCTGCCCTTCTGGAAAGCGTGAGGACTAGCGGTTCCAGATAGGGTTTGGGCGCCGACGAACACCATTCGAAAATGGGCGCTCCAACGCGTTTCGCCACTTCCCTATCTTGAGTGTGCACCAGACACGTTATTCCATGACAAGTCGTCGCCGTTTTCTATCCCTCGTGGCCGCCGGTACCGCTGGTTGGGCTTCGGTCCCGTCCGAGGCAGGCGCCCGCCTCGTCGAACTCTCGACCGGCGGAAGCCTGGACGAATCATTCTGGCGCCTGGTCAAAGCGGAATTCCCGGTCAGGCCGGGTCTGGTGATGATGAACGCGGCTAATTTGTGTCCGTCGCCTTTCGCCGTGAGAGATGCGGTGACCCAATACACGCGGGACATTGACTCTGACGCCTCTTTTCAGAACCGCGCCAAGTTCCGTGCGCTTCGCGAAGAGGCTCGCGGCGCCATCGCAGCAATGGTCGGCGCCGACGACAATGAGATTGCGCTCACTCGTAATACCAGCGAGGGCAACAACACGGTGGTCCATGGCCTGGCCCTCGAGACCGGAGATGAGGTCGTTGTCTGGGACGAGAACCACCCGACGAACCTTAGATCCTGGGAGGTTCGCGGAGCGCGGGAGGGGTTCACCGTCCGCAAGGTCGCAGTCGACCAAGCCAGCGACCCTGTTCAACCGTTCCTGGCGGCCATGAATGCCAACACGCGGGTCCTGGCATTCTCGCACCTCTCCAACGTGACGGGCCGCCTTCTCCCGGCCCAGCGCCTGTGTCAGGAAGCCAGCAGGCGAGGAATACGGACGCTCGTGGACGGTGCGCAGACCTTCGGTTCTCTGGAGTTGGACCTCCACGGAATGGGATGCGATTTCTTTAGTTCAAGCTCGCACAAGTGGTTCCTGGGGCCAAAGGAGGCCGGTATCCTGTACGTTCGCCAAGAAATGCAGGACGAACTCACCGCAAGCGACGTGGGTATTGGCTGGGACTCGGCTGTCGAGAACGGCGCCCAAAAATTCGAGTCGCTGGGACAACGGGACGATGCATGCGTCACAGCCATGGGAACCGCTGCCGCGTTTCAAAACCGAATCGGCCCCAAGGTGGTGGAGGCCCGTGTACGTGAACTTGCCGAGGCCTTGATGAATGGCCTCAGCGCCAGCATCCCCGGCGTGCAGTTCGCCACGCCGCCTCAGGCGGAAGCCCGCGCGGGTGTCGTCATCTTCTCGCTACCCGGAACGGACACTCGAGAGGCGTTCAACCGATTGTACCACGAGTTCAACGTGGCTGGGGCCCCGCAGCGCGATGGGATCCGACTTTCGCCCCACATTTACAACACGCTTGACGATGTGGAGATTGCGGTCAAGGCAGCAACCCGCATAGCCGCTGATTGAGTCCTCTCGCGGCTCATGGCCGCGGAAGACACCGGTTGTGCCTTTCGAAGGCCAGAAAGTGCTATCGGGAATGATCATTTCTTAGTCTTTTCGGACTTGGCTTGCTTCGCCGCTGCTTTCTCCGCCTTCGCTTCTTTCCTCTTGGCCTTCTTCGCCGCCGCTTTCTTCGCTTTCACTGCTTTCTTTTTGGCTTTCTTCGCCGCTGCTTTCTTCTCTCTCGATGCGCCCGCGTACCTGACTCAGCCCAGACGAATCGCATCTCTTCGACGGCGCGCGCGGGGGGCGGCGAAAGGTGGCTCCCGTCAGGACGCGGGTTTTGCGGTAAACGTGTATCCGTAGCGCCAACTACCCCACACATCCTCGATTCGGACGCGAGCGACTTCGTCAGCGTCGCCGGCCTTGATCATTTCCTGGAGCGGCCGGTCGGGTAGTCGGAGTAGCTCGACCGTCGTCAGGGTGACGGTGACGAGCCGTCTCTGTCCGGAGACGTTCGTGAATGTGAACACGATCTCCTCGTCGTCGAATGAGACGCTCATGCAGCCGACTCCCTCAATACAGGAAGGGTCGGGCACCGGCACCAAGAGCCTCGTGGTCCTCCATCTCTTGCGGGATACCTCCTGAGCGGAGGGCTTGGTCAAACGCAGAGCCCGTTTTGACTTGCCGGCCGTGAACAACCCAGTGAACGGAAGTCGTTCGTTGGAGCGCCAGTTGTACAGGTCGGTGAAATCGATGCGGACCCAGCTATCTCGCTCGGAGCGATTCTACACCCAGAACTCGATCTGACCTGCGCGGCGCTCACGCTCGAATACGCAGAGGCCGTCCGGCCAGCACCTCTCGGGGCCGCGTTGCGCCTGCGCCGCAGCCGGAAGCAAGAACAGGAACAGGATGGCTACATGTGTCATGGGAATAACACAATGGATTACCCCGTGCTGCGTACCGAGTCGGGGTAGTAGAGAGCGAGTCAAGAACGAGGGCCGCCTGCTGGACCCGCAGTGTCCCGCTCAGAGAGGCAACTACTGCGATGCGAGTGCCGGAGCTCGACCCAACTGCTGAAGGTCCGCCCCGGTCGGGACCTGGAAGGGTCGCAGGTCAAACAGCGGCAGTGAAGCCAGCACATGATCGAAGATGTCCGCCTGGAATGCTTCGTAGTTCGCCCATGCCTGGTCGTTGCTGAAAAGGTAAATCTCGATGGGCAGGCCGTGCTCAGTCGGGGCCAACTGTCGCACCAGAAATGTCATGCCTTGGTGCACTTTCGGCAGGGCACGCAAATAGTGCTCGAGGTAGGCCCGAAACACACCCACGTTGGTCAGGTGTCGCCCGTTGATGAGCAGCGACTCGTCACATTGGAGCTCGCGGTTGTGGGCTGCGAGCTCATCAAGCTTCTGCGTGACGTGGTCGGCGATGAACTTGATTTTCTTGAACCGCTCGAGCATCTCCGAATTACAGAACCTTATGCTGGTAACATCGAGGTGTACCGCGCGCTTGATGCGGCGTCCTCCCGACTCCTCCATGCCACGCCAGTTCTTGAACGGCTCGGCGACCAGGGCATAGGTCGGAATGGTCGTGACCGTCTTGTCCCAGTTCTGCACCTTGACCGTTGTCAGAGACACGTCCAGGACTTCGCCGTCCGCGTTGTGCCCAGGCATCTCGATCCAATCGCCTTTCCGGACCATGTTGTTGGCGGTCAGTTGCAGCCCGGCAACGAAGCCGAGAATCGTGTCCTTGAATATGAGAAGCAGGACTGCGGTAAAGGCACCGAGCCCGCTGAAGAACACAAGCGGTGACTTGCCCAACAGGATGGCCAGGATGGCCACACCCACAATGAAGTAGACGACTACCCGGATGATCTGTACAATCGTCCGGATCGGGAAACGGCGCGACACGGAGAAGCCCTGGTAGATCTTTTCTGAGCCTCTGAGAAAGGCGTCGAAGACCGTTAGTCCCACCACGGCCAAATAGACAGAGGTCGCGGTGACCAGGGCCGTGACCGCGGTGGGGTAGTTGACCAGTGCTACCGGCGCGGCCGCCTGCAGGATCAGCGCAGGCACCAAATGTGCGACCCTGGAAAACAGTTGGGCGTCCACGAAAGCGTCGTCCCACGTTGTCGTGGTTCGGCGCGCTGCCACACCGACAAGCCGGAGCAGGATCCGCTTGGAAACCACGTAGGCCACCAAGCTGAGCAGGAGGAGCAGAGCCACCGCCGCCAACGCTGCGGTCACGTTCGCCTGGCCGTCAGCCAGTCCCAGTTCGAGCAACCATGCCTTCAGCGCGTTCATGGCTGCACCAATGGTGTGCGATTACGGGACCCCTGGGTCAGCACGTGAGCTCCCCCTCCTTGATGCTTCCGGCCGCGCGCGCGACTTCTTGAGTTGTTCATGGCAGCAATGTACTGCCAATCTCCCCGCAGGAACCCGAGCAGATAGTGGAGGCCGCAGATGGACTCGGCGATCCAGTCCGCGGACGAGGCGTTTCCACTGTTTCGCAAACGGTCAGCGGGCAGGCGTAGTGGTCATCCATCGATGCTCTCCCAACTGGCTGCAGTCGATTCTGACCGTGTCCTGGTGATTCTTCAACTCGCCGGCGGTAACGACGGGCTGAACACCATCGTGCCGTATCGGAACGACCTCTACTTCTCGTCCCGGCCAGGACTCGCAGTTTCAGACAGCGTTCCTGTCTCTGACGAACTGGGATTCCACCCTTCCTTCGCTCCCCTGACAAACGCGTTTTCCGATGGCAACATCGCCATTGTGCACTCTGTGGGGTATCCGGATTCCAAGTTGTCTCATTTTTCGGGGACCGATATCTGGATGACCGCCGGCGACAGCAGCAGCAGCATTCCGGACGACGGATGGGCGGGGCGGGTTCTGGACGCAGAACGCGGCAAAGTCCGTTTCTCCTACCCGATGGCGATACAGTTGGGCGAAGGCGCACCCCTGCTCTTTCAGGGCCCGTCTTCGCAGATGGGAATGTCCATCCAGAGTATGGAGCTGTTTCAGCGACTCGCGACTACCGGCCAGTTCTATGACACGTCGAACCTCCCACCGACCCAACTCGGGGAGGTTGTCGGGTTTATGCGTTCGGTTTCCAACAACACGATCTTCTACGCGGAGTCGGTCCGCGATTCGTACACCGCTGGAACCAACCAGGCCGACTATCCGGTCGATAACCCGCTTAGCGATCAGTTGGCGGCAATCGCGAGGCTCATTCGCGGCGGGCTGGGGACACGCATCTACCACGTGACGCTCGGCGGTTTCGACACCCATGCCGGCCAGGCGGAGCCCCATGAGACGCTGCTTCGACACGTCGGCGGCGCAATGGCCTCGTTCTTTGAGGATCTCGGCCAGGACGACCTTGACCAGCGTGTCCTGGGAATGACCTTCAGTGAGTTCGGCAGGCGTGTGAAGCAGAACGCATCCGGTGGCACGGACTTCGGCGTGCTGGACCTGCTATGAACACCACGGCCATCGAGGCTGGCTGGCTCGCTGGAAAGGCCGCAACCTTGCGCTCCCCCCTATGTCCGCCTTAACTATTGGCCTGAACCGCATGGAGGGACAGGGTGAACTGGAGGAAATTATTAAAGGGCTTCGGTGGCGTCATACTGGCGCTCGTTTTCCTTGTAGCAGCGGTTGCGACCTAACAGGCCTAATAGTTTTGGCCGCTCGGTGGGCCAGTGTACGACGTCCCGCCGCTGGACATGGTCGCCAGCTTGGACTCAACCCTACTGGCCCGTGGCGAACACCTTGCCTCTTCACTCGGCGGTTGTCGAGGGTGTCATGCTTCAGACCTGGGGGGTTCCCTAGTGGAAGACCTGGGTCCAATCGGAGTTATGAGCGCACCTAACTTGACCACTGGGCGCGGTGGAGTTGCCGCGTCATATTCGGACGGCCAACTCGCCCGGGCCATCCGATACGGCATCGATTCCGAGGGTAAAACCCTGATCTTTATGCCAACTGCCGAACACACCTGGTGGCCGGACGAGGATCTGCTGGCCCTTCTGTCTTACATCCGGAGCGTCAGGCCCGTTGACCGAGAAGTGGCGCCTACCTCAGTAGGGCTATTGGGCAAGGTTCTCTCGCGTTTCGGCGTCATGGAATTGGAGAGCGCCAAGGCCATCAACAATGTACCTGACGGTCAGGCGCCCGCCCCCGAGCCAACCGCGCGCTATGGCGCGTTTCTGGCCATCGGCTGCAAGGGCTGCCACGGCGACGGGTTTTCAGGTGGCAAGATTCCGGGGGCACCGGCCATCCTCGCCACGCCAGCCAACCTGACTCCGCACGAATCGGGACTCCTGGCTTGGACCATCGACGACTTCATAAACCTGCTCGAGACCGGGGCGAGGCCAGATGGACGCCTCCTGGATCCGTTCCTGCCAATCCAAAGCCTCAAGGCAATGAACGAGACGGAGAAGACCGCGTTGTGGGCATACTTGAGAACGCTGGAGCCCACGGAATTCGGACAGCGGTAGGTCTTTGACCGGCGCGGGCCGACGGCGGGTGTAGACCAGATCCGGGGACCACACCCCTGGATATGGTCCCCGGATTCATAGTCACAAATTCGCGGCTCGGAGACGATCCTTACTCAGTCGTCTTGAACGCCCCGTCACACACTGGTGTGAACGAACTGACGGCCCGTGATGACCGGAACATGGTTATGGTCTGGCCAAAAGCGGTAACCGTCAACACGTCTCCATCCAGCACGTACGCAAAACTCACCTCACCCAATTCAGTGTCAGTCAAGGTGATTGAGGAGCCTGTTATGTCCGAAACGGCCGTCGTATCAATCACATAACAGTCAGGACCATCATCGAAGGCGTCGCCAAGAAAATCGTAAACGACGATCTGATTCTGCGATATGACAGAGAATTGGACGTCTTCACCCTGGGTCTCCCACGTTCCAAAGAGATCACTCGAGTCGTCTCCACCCGAGTCACACCCGAGCATTACAGCTGTAATGGCCAGAACTGCTAGTAACCTGATTGTGCGCATACTGTTGGTTTTATTTATAGAGAAGCGTTCGCCGAAAGATAGGACGAATAGATGGTCTTCCTGAGTGGGACGCGGCCGCCAATCGCCCGTTTTTTGACGTTCACTTATTTGAACTAGGGACTCCAGTCCCGCATGCAATCGGCAGCGCGGCCCCGGCGCACCCTGAGAGACTGGATGGCGGATGTACCTCTGCCCTTGCGCGAAGACCGGAAGCAGCTTTCGGCACGCTTTGCTTGTTGCCTCATTGCTCGCGTGTCTGGGCGTCCCCTGCGTCGGCGCAGGACACCCTAGTTGACGCAAATGCCGACGGCGACGGTACCGCGGCTGGCGTCGGCTGGGCCATCGAACTGAAGATCGTTGACGGGCGCCCGGGGATTGCCTACAACGTGTGTGAACGCAAGTACTTTGACACACCCTTCCCCCCCTCCGCGTTTGTCGAACCATTTGTCGAATCCCCTTACTGCTTCGGGCGAAGAGAAGTCCGGCTGGCCACAAATGCCGCGGCGGATGCTTCTGGCGCCTGGACGGATGTGCTCCTCGCCCCGATTTTTGTCGGTGTCCCGCTTGTGACGCAAGACCCCGTCCGGTTCGTGAACTGGCCGCCCGAGATCGACCTGAATGGCAAACTTGGTGAACCTAACGCCCTTTCCTTTGAGGTCTTCGCCGACCATTTGGGGGCCGCGTTTCTGGGCGAAACGGGGGTCCGATACGCAACCAGCAGCGGTCCGACTGGAGCCGCGGGAACGTGGACCGATGCGCACGCCATCAGTTTGGTCAAGGTGTTCATGGAGTTCTCGCTGCGCGACGTTGCTGGCCTCCCAGCGGTGGCCTACTACAACTTCTTCGGGGCCGACGGAGACCTCGATTGCCCTGGTCGCTCCACTTCACCCGCGCCTTCGACGCCACGGGGACGGCCTGGGGTGCGGCACCGGAGGTTCCCGTTGCAGGCGGACCCGATATCAAGATCATCGACCTGGACGGCGACGACGTGGTCCTCCTGGATGGCGATGGCAACGAGCTCCTTAGAGACCCGGCGGCCTCGCTGACCCCACCGCTGATCGTTACAGGCGGAAGCGGCAACTCCACCTTGACCGTTACGGCCGCCATGGCGACCGCCGGGCTCGACATCAGATTCGAAGGTACCACGGGGTTCAATACGCTCATCATCTAGGCGGCCACCGTTGATGGCGTCGGCCACACCTTTTCCAACGACACAGACGGCTTCATCGAGATCGACTGCACCACCTGTGTCGGCGGTGCCGACACCCGGATCGACTACGTGGGCCTGTCCCCCATCGTCGACAATCTGAATGCGGTCGCGCGGACCTTTGATTTCGCAAGCGGACTGGACGAGGTGGTTACTCTTTCGGCTGACGGGGATGGCACCTCGGGCGACGGGTTCTCGTACATCGATTCGGATGTGGGCGGCGAGTCTGTGATTTTTGCGAACCCGACCGGTTCGATTGCCATCACGAGTGGTCCCGGCGCGGGAGAGAAGACCTACACGCTCGGGCCGCTCGACACGCCCCTGGCGGCCGGCTTTGCCACATTGACCGTGGACCGCGCCGACGAGGCCGACGGGTTTCAGATTTCGCCTGTAGCCGACTACATGATTACCGTGAACGGCGGACTGCCTACGGGTACATGCCCAGGCGACGCGCTGAGCTTCGACCTGGCCGGCGGCGCGACCATCGACACGGTAACTGAGCTTGCCGGAGCTGGCTCTGTGACCTTTGCCTCGCCCTTCCAGCCGGTTTTGTTCACGGAGATCGAGACGGTGGGCGATGTGGACATCCAGATCGAACTCAACTATTCGACTCTGTATGCCACCGCTGACCTCTCCGCCTCGAACGGGACGGCGTTGATTGTGACGGTAACCAACCTTGGAACGGGTACGCTTCGATGTGCCGGTGTGACCATTGACCCCTCCCCCGCTGACTGGCTCTCCGGTCTTTCGACGACCCCGGGCGCGCCCGATTTTTCTGATCCCGTCTGGAGCACGCCAGAAATGGCTCCCGGAGAAAGCCCTGTTCAAACGGCCTGCCATTTCCACTGCGCGTCAACGATCTCTACCAGGACTCGAACGACACGATTTGGCTAGCAACTTGGGGTTGGGCAGGGCTCTACCGCTCTGACGATGGTGGCGAATCCTTCTGAAGCTGGAGTCATCTACGCCGGGACATTCGGTACGGGTGTATTCTACAGCCAGAACTATGGCTATTCCTGGCAGGAATTGGATGATCCGGGAACGGTTGGTAACGAGAACGCGGCCCTCCTTGACGTGGACCTCAGTGGGGATGACTTCGCAGGCCATGTATTTGACTTGGAGTTCTCGCCAGACGCGGATTTTCTTTTCATTGGCACGGCAAGGGGCGTCTGGCGGGCTGATCTTGAAACGTTTGGTCCCACGCCCAATGACTTCTCGGGGACCTGGACTGCGATTGGTCCCACGGTTACCCTGGACGGCAGCTTGGTAACCCCTGAAGTCGGAAATCTGGCCTTCGCGCCCGATGGCGCCGGCTACGACCTCGTAGGGGGCACCTGGGGGTTCGGCGCCTACCTCTATGATCCTGCCATCTCGGCGGCCTCGGGCTTCCTGGCGCTTCGTGAGGGCAACGTGACACTGGTCGCCGCATCAGCCTCCGGAACGATTCTTTTGGGTTCGGAATCGGGTGAGACCGAGACCGTAACCTCGGCCTCTGCCACAAGCACGGCGGTCGGGGATCCGGGCCTGCAGCTACCGGCCGGCTACAGCCTGGATCAGAACTATCCGAACCCCTTCTCCTCAACCACGACGATAGCCTTCGCGGTGCCCGAGACCACGCAGGCGAAGCTTTCCATCTTCGATTCACTCGGTCGAGAAATCGCTGTCCTCATTGACGGCGTGGTCGAGGCCGGAACCCGCGAAGTCAGATTCTCGAAAGGCCAACTGCCCGCCGGCGTCTATCTCTACCGGCTGCGGACGTCGGGTGGGGTTATTACCAAGGCCCTGCTGTTTCTCTAGCTTGAAGGCGCGCACAAAGGTCAGTGGCTCAGAGCCGGTGTTCGAGATGCCGTGGATCTCAGTCCGACGAACAAGGTGGAAGTTTTGGCCAAACGCAAGGGCGAGCACGGCGGTTGACCCACCGTGCTCGCCCCAGATCTAGACCCGATGACCGGACTATTTCAAGAGGATCATCCGGTTCGTCTTCACGAAGGACCCGGCCGTCATCCGATACAGGTATAGTCCGCTCGGCAGATCACCAGCATCGAACGTGACCGCGTAACTGCCCGCCGGCTGGAGGCCGTCGACAAGTGTAGCCACTGATCGGCCCAGCATGTCCACGACCACGATCCGCACGGCCCCCGCGTCAGGAAGCTGATACTCGATGCGGGTGGTCGGATTGAACGGGTTCGGATAGTTCGCCCGGAGCCCGTACTCGGTCGGAAGCGTGTCCGAATCGTCTTCGCTGTCCGTATGTGTTCCCTTGGATAACATGAAACGCAGAGTCGTTCGCGGACCTCCTTCCTTGAGGGAGACTGAGAAGAAGCCGCCTTCCGGCTCCGCCACCCTGAAGAAATTGCGCATGTCCACGGAGACCGAATACATGTCGGGAAGCAGTCCCTCCTGGGCGAAGTACCCGGCGGGGTCCGTCTCGACGAGGCTCATGACACCGTCCGCGCGCTCCATCCGGACTAGCCAGCCGTTCTTCGGCACGCTCACGTCGTCGATATCGACCCAGCCGTCGATGATGAGCGGACACTCGAACAGGGCGCCCCCGGCCTGGATCGCCGGCCGGGTCACGGTCACCTCCTTGTCACAACAGTGGGTCGTCACGCCGAACTCGTCGGTCGGCCCGTCCATGTTGATGAGCATCACCGCGGAGGCACCGGGAGCCAGCCCGGCGAAATCGATGTTCAGAGTGAACACGGCTCCCTGGGTTATCGGGTTCGGGAGCGTGGCCGGGATGGTGCTGGTGACCACAAAGCTCACCCCCGGGGTGAGCGAGGTTACGTGCATCTCCACGGCGGGGATGGTGCCGTTGTAGGTAATCTCGAGCTGAATGTATCGTCCGCCGCCGTTCGGCTTGCAGAGGAACTGCACGTCGGTAGCGATGCACGGAATGGCCTGGTTGCCGAAGTCCCGGTTCGGCACGATGCCTCCGGGGCCGACGGTGATCGTATACGTGCCACCGGCCGGAGCGGTCTGTTGGTAACCGGTCGGCGCAACTTCCAGAATGGTATACGTTCCCGGAGGCACGTCGAAGAAGTAGTATCCCCAGGCGTCCGTCGTGGTGGTGGCAAACAGGACGCCGTCCTGCCAGAGTTCTATCGTTACGCCTCCCAGCCCCGGGTCTCCGACCGACAGACCGTCTCCGTTCAAGTCGTTGAATTTCCTGCCGGTGATCTTCCCGCTGCTGTTGCAGCATTCGTGCTTCTGCATGAACAGGTTGCCCCCGGAAATGGACCCGGTCAGGTTAAACCCGGTGAAGTCGGGCGGAAGCGCATTGTTGAGTACGTCTACCTCGAGCTTGTACGTACCGGGTACGAAAGGTCCGTTGAGCGTATTGATGATCGACGCCGGGATCGTGAACGAATTCGCGATTCCGATCTGCGTCCGTGTGCCGTCCGGTTCGAGTAGCCAAACCGTGGCGGAATTGTCGGACAGGACGCCGAGGTTGAAGGTGAGGCTGGTCGCCGTCTGATCCACGATGCAGAATTCGAGCGAATAGGTGTACGTGCCGAGACCGACCGCATCCTGTTCGAAATTCGGCGGGGCGGGATCCGGGGTCACCTGCGAGGGACCGATCCATTGGCTACCAGACGGAGCCGGCGTCCATGCCGGGATCGACATGATGACATCCGCCGGCCGCGGCACGGTCCGAGTCGTATCGGGATCCGCCGTGATCGTCCAGAAGGCATCGGCGCCGCCGACAGCGTAAGTCGTGCCGGCCGGGTGATCGAAGCCCGTGGTCATCGAAAGCGACTGCGGCTTCTCGTCGCACAGTCCCTTGCATTTTCCGAGAGGTCCGGCTTCGTAGATCGCCCCCAGTTCGATCGGCGTGACCACGCGGTCGAAAATCTCGACCTCGTCGATCTGTCCCCTGAAACCGGCGCCCGCGCTCAGTGAGTTCTGACCGATGAGGAGCGGACTGTTATTCGCGAGGGAGCCCTGTCGGGACGTGGGGTCGAAGACCAGGACGGGGATGTTGTCGACATACAGAATGCCACCCGTCTTGGACGCTCTCTCCACCGTGACCGCCACGAAGTGCCATGCTCCATTACTGACGTTCGGGGAGGCCGACACGAAATTAAGCGGGGAAGCGCCGTCGCCAATCTGGAACGCGAGCTTGCCCCCGATGAGATATAGTCCGTATCCGGCAACGAAGCCCGCCCGCTTGTCCACGATGTTCAGGATATTCGTGGCGTCGGACGTCTTCACCCAGGCGTCGATGGAGAAGTTCGCGCCGGCCCCGAAGTTCAGCGATGCCGAGTCGTTTACCCTTACGTAATCGGCAGGTCCCGAGAAGGAGAACGCATCCGATACCTCGCCCGGCGTCACGTAGCCCGCTCCGCCCTGGAGCACACCGGTGTTCTGGTGGCCGGACAGATCGTTCGTGTGACCATCACCCGGCCACCACCCGACCATTCCGAGGGGCGGACCGTAGCACATGTCGGCGACTTCCCTCTGGTTGCCAAACGCGTATCCATTCAGGTTCTCACCGGAGCCGAGGTCGATGTCGAACGTGCCCGGGGCGGGCGGTGCCGTCTGGATCCAGCCTGCCTGGTTCGTTTCGCCAAGGAAGTACGTGCCAGGAGCCAGATCGGCAAAGCAGAATCGACCGTTTGCGTCACTGGTCGCCTCTCCGGTGCTGGCTCCGGAGAGCGTGAACTCCCAGTTCGCCAGACCCGTCTCGCCGCTGTCCTGCACGCCGTTGCCGTTGACGTCGTTGAATTTCAGACCACAGATGCCGGACGGACAGCTGATTGCGATATCGTCCAGGAAGTTGCCGCCATCGGCCGGCCCCGCGCCGCCGTTCGACGAAATGGAATTGAACCGCAGTTCCATCGGCCCGCTGATGGGGAGCGTATACGGAATGGTATACGGAGTCCAGGCGGCCCGCGTATCGGAATAAGGTCCGAACGTGGCGTACACCGGCGTGCCGCCCAGGCCGGTAAGCGAGACCTCCATCACGTCCGGTGCGGTGTAGCGGCCGCTGTGCCAGAAGGAAATCGTGACAGGCGTCGATGCCACGGCCGTGAACGATTGGTAGAGCGTCGCGGTCTGGTTGGCGTTCAGTTCGATGAACTGATTGCCGCTCGGCGCAAAAATGCCCCCGAAGCCGTCGCCCCACACCTCGATCTTGTGGTTAGTCGCGGTGGTCTTCCAGCAGGACACAAGGGCCTCGTCAAAGAACCCCTGACCGAGTGCCGAGACGAGCTGATCGTCCTCGAAGTCGGCGTTGCAGAGGAAGTCGCATGTCAGATTTGTGGTAGGCGACGTGCTGCCCGAAAGGACCACGTTGCGGTGAGTGGCATAGATCGGCAGGACCGCCCCCGTGTTCTGGTTGCTGTACGGGTATATCCTGACGGTCCAGGTCGAAGACGTCGTGCCCGGAGCACTTGAGGTATATTGGGCCATCGTCTGCTTCTGGTAGAGCAGTGTGGTGGCCAGCTGCTGACTGGTACCCCACAGGTCCGGCGATATCCAGACTTCGGACGCGATCAGGATTCCAAATGAAAACTCCCACCCGTATTCGAAATCGATCTGGTTCAAGGTCATCACATTCCCGGGAGTAGCAGAAACGGTGAACTCGATGTACCGCGTATGATCGACTCCCTCTACCCAGGCGTTGGACCCCTGGTTCACTTGTTGACCGAACGAATTGTAGCCGACGATTGCGAGCCCCGGAGCGTTCCCGGCGTTCACCAACTCGTCCGAAACGGTAACGGCACCGGTCCCGATTCCGGCCTGCTGCGGCGGATTCAGTAGCGGCCACGTTGCCGTAAAGGCCTGCCCCTGCGCGCCAACGGCGACGAATATCAGGACGATCCAGATGGAAATCAGACGAGTCATGGCATGCACCAAAAAAGGGGATTATTTCCCCTTAGGTACGGGCTGCCGAAACGTGGCCGAGTAGCCCCAGGTCCACAACCGTCGCCCCGAAAGGCGACTCTTCGCTAGAACCTTTAGCCCGTAGGGCGAGACCCGCTTGCAGCGGCGTTCAGCTGCGGCCGGGACTCCGTCCAGTCGTCAGCCGGCCGGTTGAAGGCTCGGCCTCGGGAAGTCCACCTCAATTCGCGTCCCCTTGCCTCGTGCCGAATCGATGCGACAGATACCCCCCTGTGTCTCAGCTCGCTCTCGTATGCCCAGTAGCCCATAGTGGCTGTCGGAGGCGAGCATGAGCCAATCCTTGGGCAGGTCGAAGCCCCGTCCGTCGTCCGTGATGAGCAGTCGACACACGGCGTGGTCGCAGGAGATCTGGACATCGGCCTGCGATGCGTCGGCATGGTGGATGACGTTGTTCAAGGCCTCCTGCACGATCCGGTAGCAGGCGTGCGCGGTCGGCTCGTCGAGTTCTGAACACTCGGGATCGAACGTGAGCGAAACCCGGAGATCGGGGTTCTGCCTGGAGAGCGTCCGCACGCGTGCCCGCAGCGCGCCTTCCAGCCCGAGGTTGGTGACAAGTGCCGGCCGCAGGTGCTCGCAGATGTCCCGTAACTCCGAGGCGAGTTTCTTCACATCGCGGCGGCTGGCCACCAGTCCTTCAGGCGACGCCTCCTCCAACCGGTGGTTGACACTATAGAGGGTCTGGATGGGCCCGTCATGAATCTCGCGTGCAAGCCTACCACGCTCCTGCTCCTCTCTGTCGGATAGCAGGCGCTTAAGCTCTACCTCCCGGCGAGCAATATCGAGCACCCGTCTTGCTCGGAGTCGCAGCACCGATGAGACGCCCCAGCCAACCATACCCGTGGCGAGGGTGAGGCCCAGGAACAGGAACCAGCCCGTCTGCCAAAACGCGGGCACTATCGAGACGACGAGGCGGGTCGTCTGTCTGCTGATGCCTCCGCCTGGTCCGGCGGCCTGCACTTCGAACGTATACCAACCCGGCGGCAGGCGCGTATACGAGGCCTCGGCCCGGCTGGCGTCGTTCACGCGCCAGTCGTCATCGTAGCCAACGAGCCGATAGCGGAAAGCGACATTGTTTGGATGCAGCAAGTCAGGCGCAGAGAATCGGAATCCCAGCGTGTTCTGTGTGTGCGCCAGCCTCAGAGTGTCTCCCTCTCCAACGATACCGGGATGCGGCCGGTCGAGCACAATGACACTCGATATGAGGACCTTGAAGTCATACGTACTCAGCGCGACGGAATCCGGGTGGAACTCTGTCAGGCCGGTCGGACCACCAAACCACATTTTCCCCGAAACCTGTCCCTTGTGGTAAGCCAGAAGGTCAAAATCGTCGTCATGCAGCCCGTCGTGAAGCGTGAATCGTTCAACGGATCCCGTCCGCGGATCGAACCGGGCGAGCCCGTTCGCCGTGCTCAGCCAAAGCAATCCCCGGTCGTCCACGAGGATGCCGTAGATGGTGTTGTTCGGCAGCCCGTCGGCCATTGTATACCAGGTGAAGTGGCCGGTAATCACGTCATACCGGTTGAGGCCACCTCCGATGGTACCCACCCAGATCGCGTCCGGTGTGAGCGGGGACTCGGCGATGGTCCAGACCGACCGGAAGCTGAGTCCGCGGTCCCGAAGCCCGGTCTCCCCTACGGCCCGAAACTCCCCGGAGTCCGCGTCGAAGGCCTCCAGACCGAAGTCGTTGCCTGCCCAGTAGTCGCCGCGGTGGTCCTGTAGCAATACGTTGACGTATTTATCGACCGGTGGGGAGTCCGCCGTCCTGGACGCGACGAGCGTGAAAACATCGAGCGAGTCGACCCGCAGGACCGCGTGCGTAGTGGTCAGCCAAAGGTTACCCACCAGGTCTCGGCCGATGAAGGGGATCGACGTCCTGTCGATCGACGGGCGGTCACCTCCGTACCGATCGGCAATCAAGTGAAAGGCTGCCAGCATGTGACGAATCTCCCCTGACGCCGTGTCGAGTCGGTACAACCCGCCCGCCGCTGTCCCGATCCAGATAACACCCGGGGCCGCCTCAATCAGGGACCAGATCCTCTCCTGCGTGCCCGAAATCACACCGGGCACGTCGGGCAGGACGAACGGCTCGAATCCTTCGTTGCCACGTTGGCGCTGATAGAGGCCCGCGGACGTACCGACCCAGAGCGTGCCGTCGCTCGTTTCAAGGATCGCATTCACCCGCGGATCGCCCAGGGACGTGGGATCACCAGGACGATGCCGGCTTGCCCGAAAGGGAGTCCTCACGGGCACGAAGACCGTCACGCCGTCATCGGTGGCAACCCAGACCGAACCGTCGCGACTGTGCGCAAAAGCGTTCGCCCGATCATCAGAGAGCGTCTTGTTGCCCGCCGGGCTTCGGGTGAAGTGGGCGATGACTCTTCCAGTTGGCTCAAGGAGAAAAACGCCACTGTGCGTGGCAAGCCAGATCTGATCGTGGTCGTCCACGATGAGGTCCCGAGACCCTGACGCGTCGAGAGCTACGGACCATTTCAATTGGCCATCCCATCGTGCCACTCTGGTTCTCTCGCTGCCCGAAGCAATCTGCAAGGTTGCGGCAACGACAGCCGATCCGTCAGATTCGAAACCGATGGCGGTTAAAAGGCTGGTTCCAGGCAGACGCCCGTCCATGGAGCACTCAGAGGTCACCGGATCGAGCCGCCCCAGAAAGGGTGCACCGCCACTGGCCGGCGAACAGAAGAGAATAATCCCGCCTGACGGATCGACCCCGATTCTCTGGCCGCGCATCCAGCCACTCTTGCCCGCGACGGTCACTGAAACGAGCTCCAACTCCGAGGCCTTGGGCGGCAACCGAAAAAGCCGAGACATCGCGGTCGTCACCCAGAGGGTGCCATCCGGGGTTTCGGCGATGTCAGTTACAGACTCGGAAAGGAGTGGCGGTGTATCCCCTGGCCGGGACGGGACGCGGCTGAAGGTTTCGGTCGACCGATCAAACCGGACGAGGCCGCCATTCACGGTCCCGATCCACAAAGTGCCATCGGCACTCTCGAACATGCGCTTGACCCTCGAATCGGGTATTGAGAGAGAGTCGCCCGGCTCGTGCGTGTATACGACAAAGCGGTGGCCGTCAAACCTATTCAGCCCCTCCCGCGTCGCGAACCACATGTAGCCCTGTTGGTCCTCGAGTATGTCATACACCATCCGGTGCGAGAGGCCCTGCTCGACGCCGATACGTATGATATCGAACGCGGGCGAAGCCGACTGGGCCCCCGATTGGGCAGGCAAGAGCCCGATCATGACCCATAACGCGGCCGCGCCGAGCAGACGGCGTCCACGACGGCGCAAGACGGTTTGGAGGTAGGACATGTGGGTTTTAGGGGGTGGCCGTCAGACGAAAATTGGTACTTGGGTACACTACATGCGAACCATGAATTCCGGAGTTTTCATAATTGTGCATCGCCGGGCTAACCTGACGGCGCTGAGTTACCCAATCGCCTGCGGGGGACCGACGCCCACGCCACGTGTAATATACCATGAACCCCATACGTATCGTTCTGGCCGACGACCATCCGGCCTTTCGCGATGGCATAGCGGGACGCCTGAACCGCGAGCCCGACATGCTGGTCGTGGGAGAAGCCTCCAACGGTGAGGGCGCGCTTCAGCTCGTACGAGCGCAGGATCCTGACGTTCTAGTCCTTGATCTTGATATGCCCGGCATTAACGGGGTCGAAGTGACACGTCGTCTCTTCCAGGAGCAGGCGCGTACTCAAGTGCTGGTCCTGAGCGCATACGAGGATGAAGACTACATATTTGCGGTATTGGACTCCGGGGCAGCGGGCTACCTGACGAAGCAGGAGCCGCTGGCAACCATCGTCGAGGCGGTTCGGGGGATCGCCGTGGGCGAGTCGGGTTGGCTCAGTCGCCGGATCGCGGCCCTATTCGTAAAGACGAACCGTACGGGAAACCGCGCGAAGAACGACTTGCTGCGCGACCTGAGCGTGCGCGAACGCGAAGTCCTGCAGCGCATCGCAGCCGGTGAGTCGAACCATGTGATCGCCGAAAGGCTTTTCATCTCCGAGAGTACCGTGAAGAAGCACGCCAACAGCATCTACGAAAAGCTCGACGTGGCGACGCGTGCTCAGACGATCGCCTGGGCGTGGAGGAAGGGGGTGGTGGAAACGTAACGGGCGCAACCAAGCCATCTCCGTCGCGCTCAAACTCAGCCTTGGGCCGGCCTGACCGACCATCGTCACACGAACGCGATGATCCGGCTCGGTCCACCCGTCGCGCCCTGAATCTTGGGCCCGCCGACGACGACGGTGGCGCCGGAGGCCGGGAGCTCCGACAGGTTGGCCGCGCCCTCGATGCCCCAATGATCGGCCGGCAGCCACCTGAAATGAAAGGCGAAGTCCGGCGACGGGCCGTGATCCAGGCTCAGGGTGTCGACCATGACGCCAGAAACATCGCGTTCTGCAAGCAGGAAGTCGGCCACTTCGATGTGGAATCCGGGGAAATGCATGGTCCCATCGGCATCCGCGTTCCTGAACCGGTCCGAGTCCATGACGTGAGCATCCCAGCCGCTGTTCATCGCAACGATGGCGCCCGCGGGAAGCGGTCCATGCGCCGCTTCCCAGGCGCGGATGTCATCAGGAGTGACCTGCGCATCGGGATTGTCGGCCGCACGCGCACGGATGTCGATGACGGCCAGCGGGCCCACGAGCCGGTCGACCGGGATCAGGTCAGCCGACTGCGAACCGTTGAAATGGAAGGGGGCATCCATGTGGGTTCCCGTATGCTCGTTGACCGTCCACTGGTTCAGGTTGAAGCCGTCTGTTTCCGCGTGGAACAGCGTTTCGATCGAGAGCTGGGAGGGCCCGAAGTAGGTCGGAAAATCCTGTCGGAGGGTGTGCGTGAGATCTACTATCCGGTCGAAACGGATGGTCTTGCCGGACGGGGTCTCGGACTCGGCCACGGGAGCCGCGCAGCCGGCTACGAGGCCGGTGGCTGCAACCAAGGAACCGCGACGGAGAAACGACCGTCGGCTGATGGTTCGGACAATCTGATCATGGCAGGCGGGGACACACATGATGACACTCCTGTTGGGTTTCTGGTCAGGGGACAGGGGTCAGCCAGTCCATGTATTTGGGAACGCGGCCGGTGACGATGCGCGCATTGAGGTCGCGAATGGCGGAGCAGATCGGGCCTTCCTCTCCCGTGCCCACCGTCCGGTGTTCCACCTTTCCGATGGCGGCCACCTGGACTCCGGTGCCGCACAGGAACGCCTCATCGGCCAGGAACAGCTCGGACCGGTCGATCTCGCGCTCGACCACTGGGATGCCGAGGTCCTCCTGCGCGATGTGCATGACTGTGCGCCGCGTGATGCCCTCGAGTACGTTGGAGGTGACGGGCGGTGTGATGAGCACCCCGTCACGCACCATGAAGAAGTTGGCCGCGCTGGCCTCCGACACATGGCCGTCGTGATTCAGTTCGAGGGCCTCGTCGTACCCGGCAAGGTTGGCCTCGCTCTTGGCGAGCGCGCTGTTGATGTAACTGCCGCATAGCTTCCCCCGGGCCGGGATCATGTTGTCGTCCACCCGGCGCCATGAACTGATGGCCACGTGCAGGGCACCCGAAGCCTTGATGTAGGCGCCTACCGGCTGGCTGAAGATCCCGAGCTTGTCGTTGGCATCGTGCAACTGGACCCGGAATACGCCGTCGTCTTTGTAGATCAGCGGCCGGACGTACGCGTTTTGGCGAAAGCCCTCTTTCTGAAGGAGCTGCACCGTGATATCGATCAACTGCTGGATGGTGTAGTCTACCTCAGCCAGGATGATCTTCGCACTCCGCAGCAGGCGCTGATAATGCTCGGCCGCACGGAAGAGATAAAGGCGCTCGTCCTCCTCGCTCCAGAACGCGCGGATTCCGCCAAAACAGCCGGTGCCGTAGTGCAGGGTGTTGCAGGTAAGGGGGACCCGGGCCTCCTCGATGGGCACAATGGCTCCCTCGAAGTAGGCGAAGCGCGTCTTGGCGGGGCTATTTGAGGTAATTGTCATCGACAGGGACTTGCATGGCCGACGCGAGGCCGTTGGTTTCGTGGGCGATTCCGATGACCGCCAGCAGTTCCTCGTACTGACCAGGAGTCATTCCAAGACCCGTGGCGGCGGCCGTATGGGAGTGAATGCAGTATTCGCAGCCGTTCGCTACGGACACCGCGATATAGATCATCTGCTTGGTCACGGCATCCAACTCACCCGGTGCCATGACCTCGTTCAGACTGGACCACAGCCGCTTGAGCGTCGTCGGTTGGTTGGCGAGAGCCTTCCAGAAGTTGTTGATGTACTCGGTCTGGCGCGCTTCGCGTAGTTCGTCGTACATCTGCCTCACCTCGGGTGAGGCGTCGTCGTATTCGATAAGGGGGACGGTGGCCATGGATGCTCCGGCAGACTATTGGGACGCGTGTATGGTAGCGGAAATCGGCTGGAGATGCACGCCGGATCTTCTTGATTCTCTCTGCTGCATGTCGAGGGGTACGCCATAAGAAGTGGATTCCTGGCGGTATACCGGATCATGCATTCCGGCGGTCTTTTCCGCGGATCCGAATTCGAATGGGTGCCCCAATACTCATCGTTCCTCCTGGCCCCGGCGGCCAACCCGACCTATCTGTGCGATTCGGTAGCTGGCAAGCTGGAATCGGAGGTGCTTTCGAAACTGCGGACTTCGCTCTGAGCGTCAAGTCACCCCAACCCTACCGCACCAAGACGAGCGGCTGGCTGACTGCACGTGATCCTTGCCCGACCCTCGCCAGATAGGTGCCGGTAGGAAGATCACCGGTTTCAATCGTCAGCTGGTTGCTTCCGCTCCGGAGTTCAGCAAGCCGCGCCACTTCTCTTCCAAGAACGTCCCAAATCTGTACCACAAGCGGACCTGTCCCGGAGACTGAATACCGAATCGTCGTCCTGCCGGGTGCCGGGTTCGGAAACACGTCAATCGACAAGTCATCCTGCCGGATCATCTCGGCCGGTCCCTCTTCGATCCCGATCGAGAGATCGTTGACGGCCGGCAGGATGTAGTCCGCCAAGATCTGACGGTTCTGGCAATCGTAAGTGCCGAAGTCGCTATAGTTGCCCTGCGTGACCACCACGGCCAGGTCAACACCGGGAAACACGGCGATGAGATTGCCGCCATCGCCCTCGGCCGCGAAGTACTGTTGTGTTCGTCTGACGCCGTTCTGGCTGTAGTCCACAGTCTTGACCCACCACAGGTAGCCGTAATCCCATTCGGTGAGCGGCTGCGTGGAGACCTGAACGGCCAGACTGCTGTCCACCCATGCCTCGGGGATGACCTGCTCGCCATTCCACAGGCCCCGATTCAGGTATAGTTGCCCAACCTTGGCCAAATCACGCGGGCGCATGAACAGCCTCGCTGCGGCCTCGGGTAAACCGCCGGGTTGTGTCCGCCACTCATAGTCTCCGATCTCCAGCGGGTCGAAGAGCCGTTCCTGAATGAACCCCGCGGCATCTCCGGAAAGGGCATCCACTACCCCCATCAGAACGTTGGCCTCGCCGCTATTGTAGCGCCAAAACGTGCCGGGATCATGAGCCATGGCGGGCGCCAGCGCAAAGTGGATGAAGTCCTGGCCGCTCCTCCACATTTGGGTCAGATCATCCGTATTCCATTCATCCCACTCGTGTCCGCCCGTCATGGTGAGCAGATGCCGCACCGTGATCCCGGTCTCCCGCAGTCCGAAAAACCTGTTCCGGTAGTTGGGAATCAAATCGCGCACTGTTGAGTCGACGCTTACAGCGTGGTCGGCCAACGCGATTCCCACTGCGGCCGACGTCATCGACTTCGTAACGGACGCCACGTAGTGAGGCATTGAGGCGTCCCATAGAGTGTCTCCCGGCGTGACCCGATTCAGGTTGTCGTCGAAATAGTCTCTGTTGCCGCTGTAATACGATTCGTGCAGCACCTTTCCGCCCCGAACGATGAGGAGTCCGTGTACTTCTCTAAACGTGCCTGCCGAAATTGCATCGGCGAGGCTCGTTATGAGCTGCCCGTCCACGCCGGATTCCTCCGGGTTCGACGGATCGAAGCTCAACTGCGAATAGGCTGGGCCCGTTGATACGAGAAGTAGCGCCGTAACGACCGCAATTCGAGACAGAACGAGCATGAACTCTGTGAGGTGGCTTCAGAGACGTGCAATCTGTCATAATCCGCCCTCTACCACCGCGCCATTTCCACTGGCCGCGCCTACTCGTACCTCAATGAGTCCACCGGATCGGCGGTGGCTACACGGAGCGCTTGGTAGCTGACCGAGCCAAGAGCGATCACCATGGCGAAAGCGCCCGCCCACACAAACATCAGCGGGTCGACTCCAATGTGGTACGGAAATGCGGCCAGCCACTTCTGCATCCCAAAGGCAGTGAGTGGGGTGGCGATGACCAACCCCACTCCGACAAGGATCGAAAACTCCTTTGACAGAAGTGTCATGAGTCCCGGCACGGATGCTCCGAGCACCTTCCTGACGCCGACTTCCTTGGTGCGTTGCTGCGCAGTAAATGCCGCCAGCCCAACAAGTCCAAGGCAGGCAATAATGATGGCGAGCACCGCAAAATGCTCGAGATACGTTGAAGGCGTTCCTCCGCCTGGTATTGCTGACTGTACTCCTCGTCCAGGAAGAAGTAGTCGAACGGTGCACCCGGATAGAGTCGCTCGAAAGTGGCCTCGGCCTCTGCGATGGCGGCTCCCGGATCACCTGGAGTAAGCCGCAGGGCCAGGAATCCCGCAATGGCTGGATTGATCATAAAGAGCATGGGCTCGATGGCCTCCTTCAGGGAGATATGGTGGCAGTCGCCCACCATACCAATCACAGACTGGTTACCGCCCCCCAGGTCAACGGTCTTCCCCAGGGCCTCTTCCGGAGTGCCAAAGCCCAAATAGGCTACAGTTGTTTCGGAGATGACAACGGCTTCGTCGGAGTCGGTGGGGAAATCTGGCGAGAACACGCGGCCGGCCGAGACTGGAATCCCGAGATTCTCGAAGTAATTGGATCCGACAAACGCCGTCCGTTCGCTCCGCGTATCGTCGTCCGCCAGGCCTTCTGCGCTGAAGAGATTCCGCCCTGTTGGTTGTCCGGGTACTGTCCCGGAAACCGACGTCCCGCTCACACTGGCCAATCGACCGAATTCGTTTTTCATGGTCGTCACGGCGGCTGCCCTCTCCTCACGAGGAAAGCGCGGTGTCTCCACAATCAGGACTCTCTCCTGATCGAAGCCCAGGTCCTGGGAGCGCATGAAGTCCAGCTGACTGCCCACCATGCCGGTCCCTGCTATCAGGCCAATGGATATGGCAAATTGAAGAGAGACCAGTCCCTTTCTCAGCAGGGCCCCGCTTCGGCTTGAATGAAAAGACCCCTTGATGACGGACACGCTCTGCATGCCGGAAAGCACGACAGCAGGATAGAGCCCGCCCAGCAAACCGCTGCCCACGGCGATCGCCACCAGCAAGAGCGATCTCTCTGGGGCAAAAAGACTGGACAGCGCGAATTCCTTGCCGGCGATACTGTTGAGAGCCGGAAGCGCAAACACCATGAGCACGAGCGCAACGACAAGTGAGAGTAGCGCAAGGACCACGGATTCGGACAAGAACTGCCCGACCAGCGCGCCCCGAGACGACCCGGCCACCTTGCGCACGCCCACTTCCCGCGCCCGCTCCATGGATCTCGCAGTCGCGAGATTGGTGAAATTGATACAGGCAAGCAGAAGCACGAAGAAGGCGATGGCCGAAAAAGCCAGCACTTGCGACTTGTCGCCGACAGGCCCGATCTGAGCCCGGAGTTTCGAGCCCAGATAGATCTCGGCAAGGGGCTCCAGGACCAGTTTTGTACTGAAGCCCATCCGATCCAGGGACTCGGCGAAACGCTCGTTCATCAGCGGCTCAAGCTTCGTTTCGAAGGTTGCCGCGTCGACTTCTGGCCCGAGCCTGAGGTATGTGTAGACGCCGAGGTTCAGCCAGTCCTCCACCGCCTTTCAACGGACGGGCGAAGGACTTATTGCCTTTCGCCCTCCAAACCAGGCCGCCGGAGGGGGCGGAACCGGCTATTGACCCGCATCCCAGCCAAGCGCTTCCGCCAAACCCGCGGGATCCGCCTGCCTAAGCTCCTCCATGCTGAACCTTGGAACGATGTGCTGGGGGCAGTTCCAGTCGAAAGCCTCGACCCTGAACACGTAAGCCCTCTCGACGACGGCCTTGTAGTCCGGGTCCACCAGTTGTTGGCGCAGCGCATCATCCATCTCCCGAACCTCGGCTCTCGCGAAGATCTTCAGGCGTGTTTTCCGTGCCTGGTCCAGGAGCATCAAAGAGACGCGGCCGTCATTGCGCACGTTACCCGTGCTGATGTATTGCACATTCCCGCGAAAGTCGGCAAACCCAAGGGTCGTTGGAGAGAGGACCTTGAGGAAGCCTTTGGGGCCTCCGCGGAATTGGACGTATGGCCATCCGCTCTCTCCGACCGAGGCCATATAGAAGTGGTCCAGCCCTTCTATGTGATGCTGCTCCCTTTCGCCAATCAGGTGGTCATCGAATTCCATTTTCTCCAGACGCTCACCGAACGTTCGGCTTCCGTTCTCTTGCTGGACATTCTTGACCGATGGGCCGAAGGCGAGCGCGGGATACTTACGTGTCATCTCTGTGGTATCAAACAAGGAGGGCCAGGTGACGCCACCCATCAGCGTCGGAGGCTGATTGTCGCGCAGGTAGCGCTGCCATTCGCCATACAGGGGAGGATTGGACCCGTAGCTGTAGAACATCTGCCCACTGTTCGATGTCAAGACTGTCCGGAGCGAATGAAGCCGGGTCCTCGTATCCGTTGGCCCAATCGCGGTCGTTGAAGGTGGCCACGTTGAAGTGCAGGAAGAGGCCAATATTTCCAGGCCAGAAACTCGGCTTTCAGATCGTCACTCGGGACGACGAATGAGCCGCAGCCGGCGGCCAGAATCAGCGCGCAGCACAGGGTCCTAACCGGCGCGATTCGCCCCCATCTGCCTACCCACGCCCTGCCTGTCACAGAATCATTTTTTCTTCGCCAACCACGCATCCACGCTGTACTTCCCCGGTCCCAGGGGCATCAGGCCCACCAGCACGAAGAAGTTCTTGAACGAATGTGCCGGAGACCCCTGCCCGGTGATAAAATGCCGCAGCATCGCAGTAAACATTGTGAACGCCAGCAACGCGCTGATGGGACGATAGAACAGACCGGCGGCAATCATGAGGCCTCCGATGGACTCAGCAAAGGCAGCCAAAAAGCCGAACACCGTGTGGCCGAATCCGATGCCAAAGATGCTCATGGCCCCGCCGACGCCAGCCCAGGTCTCGGGCCCGCCGCTCAGCTTCCCCCATCCGTGGAAAAACAGGAATCCCAAACCAAATCCAAGCCTGAATACGAGGAGTCCGTGGTCCTGATACTTGGCAAGTTTATCTCCAATCATGTCCATCTCCGATGTGTGTGATGCCGACGTGCCGGGACGACGTGCAGGTCCGCGGTCCAGTGGAAGGTAGCGCGGAAGCGTCCATTGTTGGCGCTTGGCAGTGGCGACACAAGCATACGGACGAGTATGCCCGAACTCCCAAACCGGAAACACTTGCGGTGAGCCGTAGTGAACCACGGGGACCCGCGAAGAGCAGCGGGCGCCTGCACCAAAACCACATTTCAGACCAATCCGCCGAGCTTTTAACCGGTTGATGACCCTCCGAATAGGCCTCCTCTGCGCCCTGGTGGCAGCATGTCCGCCCGCGCACGCCCAGACGGTTCGCATCAACGAGGTCATGGCTGCCAACGGGACCTCTGTGCCCGAAATGGTCGACTTTGGCGACTATCCGGACTGGATTGAACTGGTGAACACGGGCTCAGCGGCCATGGACCTTGGCGGGTACAGCCTCTCGGACGATGCATTGGTCCCGACAAAATGGACTTTCCCCTCAGGCTCCGCGCTGGAAGCGGGTGGGTTCTTCCTGGTTTGGGCGGACGGATATGACAAGTTTGCGGGGACTGAGGGTACCCGCGCGTGGTGGCCTGGGGACACGCGGTTCACTACCCGCTGGAACCATACCAACTTCAAACTCAGCCGAGCACAGGAAGGAGTCTATCTCTTCGATGCAGCGGGAGTACTGGTTGACAGTGTCACCTTCGTTGACCAGGAACCGGACGTTTCGCTTGGCCGTCTCCCGGACGGGTCCTGGGGCTCTTTTGCCTCCCCCACGCCGCTGGCCGCCAACGCGACCGCCCCGCTGACGGACCGGAGTGGCGGGGCTGCGGTCACCATTCTCCCGCCCGCAGGCCGCTATGCGTCCGCAGTGAGCGCGACCCTGGCGCAAGCCGGCACGGTAGGCGCAATTCGCTACACGCTGGATGGCTCCCGACCGGGCCCCGACTCCCAGGAATACACGAACCCAATTCCGCTTCTTGCCACCGGCACGGTCCGCGCCAGGGTCTTCCGGGAAGGCGCCCGGCCCGGGCCCGTAGCCACGGCTACCTACCTGGTCGACACCGCCCATGACCTCCCTCTGGTCTCTCTGACCACGGAGCCGTCGTTGCTCTGGGATCCAGACGCGGGGATCTACTTGAACTCCCTCAAGGACCGAGAAATCCCGGTCAGCCTGGAGTTCTTCCCGGATGCCAACCGGGCCTTCGTTCTGGACGCCGGGGCGCGCATCGGAGGAGAGAACATATTCCGTTTTGCCCAGAAACCGCTCAACCTGTATTTCCGGTCCGAGTACGGCGCCGCGCATCTGGAGCATCCGGTCTTCGACCAGCTACCCTTTGCGTCCTGGAAGCGCCTCTACCTTCGCAACGGCGGGGATGACTGGCCCACGACCATGTTCAGGGACGGGTTTCAGGCCACCCTCCTGGATGGATACATGTCCAACGACACGCAGGCCTATCGCCCGTCGGTCCTCTACCTGAACGGCGCCTACTGGGGACTCTACAATCTTCGGGAGAAGCTGGATGAGCGCTATTTCACCCTGCACCATGAGGTGGACCCCGCAAACCTGGATCATCTGGAGTCCGACGGACGGGTCATCTGGGGGGACTCCACGGAGTTCATGGCCATGCTTCAATTTGCAGACGCCGCCGACCTGACCCTGGCCGCCAATTACGATGCGGTGGCGGCACAGATTGACGTCGAGAACCTGATGGACTTCGTGATCGCGCAGTCCTTCCTCGGTAACACAAGTTGGGGTCACAACCGCGAGACCTGGCGAGACCGGGGCGGGGACGACCTCTGGCGATGGGTCCTGGTGGACATGGACAGGGGCTTCAACCTGCCGCGTCTGTCCGATGACATGCTGACCCAGATCTACGACGGGTTTGCGCTCTTCCGGGCATTGGTGCAGAACGACGGATTCCGCGACCGCTTCATGGCGCGGTACGCCGTCCACCTCAATACCACCTTCCGCGCGGAGCGGACCCGTCAGCTAATAGACGCCCTGGCCGGGGCCATCGACGCGGAAATTCCGAGACATGCCGGGAAATGGGGACCCTACATGGCCTCGTTGTCCATCCCCGCATGGGGAGTGGAACCAGGGATTCAGTCCTACGCCTCATGGCTGAGTTCCGTGGATAACATGCGCACGTTCGCTGGCGAAAGACCGGCCATTGCCCGGGGCCAAGTGGCGGCGCTCTTCGGCATCGCTGAACACGTGGACCTGGTGATTGAGACCGAGCCAAGCGGTGCCGGAGACGTCACCGCACTCGGGCTGCCGCTGACGGATGCGGGCACGTGGTTTGGCGGAGTCCCCCTGGACCTCTCCGCTTCTCCTCGACTGGGGTCCGCGTTTTCGCGCTGGCTGGAGCGCTCCGACGGCGGGACGGTCACGCTTCTTCCACGAGGCTCCACATGGCGATACCTGGACGCCGGTGTCGCGCCAGGCGCGTCCTGGGCCGTTCCCGGGTTTGACGACGCGGCTTGGGCCGAGGGCCCCGCCCAACTCGGCTATGGAGACGGGGACGAAGCCACGGTGGTTTCTTTTGGCGCAGACAGCCAGCAGAAGGCCATCACCACGTATTTCCGGACCGCGTTCGAGGTGGCTGACCCAGCCCTCTATGCCGCCATCACGGTCGGCCTGGTTCGCGATGACGGTGCGGCAGTCTACCTCAATGGGACCAAGGTTGCGCTTTCCAATCTGCCCGAGGGCGAACTGGGACCCGGCACGGTTGCCAACTCGGTGGTAGGCGGGGGCGCCGAGAGTGCTTTCCTCGAGTTTGACGTGGATGCTTCGCTCCTGGTGACGGGGACTAACACGCTTGCGGTTGAAGTCCACCAGGCCTCTGGAAGCTCCTCGGACATCAGTTTTGATCTGTTCGTCAACGCCTCGCTCCTCGATCCTACCATCACCGAGACGGTTGTGGGCGACGCTGTTTCGCTTCGATACACGCCGACCAGGGACGCAACACTGGTGGCGGTGTTCGATACCGAGAACGTCAACCGGGTGCCGGCCGTCATCGCCGGGTCTACCGTGCTCCTGGCGGCGGAGTCTCCGTACGTCGTGGACGGCTCCGTGCGTGTGACTGCTGGGGGCACGCTGACGGCGGAACCCGGCACCGTGATCCGATTGACTCCGGGAGCCACCATTCATGTGGACGGGGCGGTTCAGTTAGTGGGTACGGAAACCCTGCCGATTCGCCTGGAGCCGTACGACCTGGGAACCAGATGGGCCGGAATCTGCCTTGGCCCTTCCGATCAGGAATCTGTGTTCGAGTTCGTTCACGTTCTGGGAGCGGGCCAGGGAGAAGGCCCGGACTGCCCGGCCGCCGTGTCGGTGGTAGGGGCGTCCCTCCGCATCTCGTCCACAACGTTCGAGGACGTGGGGCTGCCCGTCTACAGCCGCGAGTCCACGCTCGTGGCGGACAGAGTCGTGTTTCGGGATGTCACGGCCGTCGGCGATTACATCACGGTCAACGGCGGGGTGGTTGAGATCCGCAACTCCCGGTTCGAGGGCAACTCACTGGTGGACATGGACGCCATTGACCTGGGCCTTCTTGGGCCGGGCTCCGTCATCGAGAACAACCTGATCTTCGGCTTTAGCGGCACCAATTCGGATGGTATTGACCTGGGCGAAGGGTCTCGGGACCTACTCATCCGCGGTAACCAGATTCACGACATTGCCGACAAGGGCGTATCGATCGGCGGCGGCTCATCCGCGCTGGTGGAACGCAACGTCATCGCGCGAACCCTGAACGGGATCGCCGTGAAAGACAGCCTTTCGTTTGTGGATGTGCGGCACTCCACCTTCGTGGGGAATGAGGTTGGCGTGGCCGTTTATGAGAAGAACCCCGGTCGTGGGGGTGCCTCAGCCTCCGTTACCGGAAGTGTGTTCACCGCGTCCGGGTCGTCCGCCATTGCCGCTGACCACCTCTCCAGCCTGGACGTGACCTACAGCCTGTCCGACGTAGAACTGCCTGCCGGCCAGGGCAACCTCCTCGGTGAAGCCCGGCTTGTCAATCCAGCGGGATTGAATGTCCACCTGCAAGTCCATTCTCCGGCGATCGACGCGGCCAATCCAACCAGCGAAGTGGATCCTGATGGTTCCAGGGCCGACATGGGCGCCACTCCGTACCCCGGCTTTCAGACAGGACCGGTCGTGATCAACGAGATCAACTACCATTCGGCGACATCCGCGGACTCCGAGGACTGGGTGGAGCTCTACAATCACTCGATGCAGCCCGTTGACCTGAGCGGCTGGATTCTCGTGGATGGCAGTTTCACGACCGCCGCCGCCCTCTCTGGCGCTCTGAGCCCGGGCGACCATGCCGTGTTGGCGCGGGACGCCTCCCTGTTTGCCGCTGTTTTTCCCAGTGTCGACGTGCTCCCTGAGCCACTTGCCAACGGGCTCGACGGCGCCGGTGACGCGCTCTATCTCTACGACTCCGACGGCGTTCTGACGGACTCGGTCAGATACGCTGATGTCAGTCCCTGGCCGACCCGGGCCGACGGCGCGGGTTCGACGCTCGAACTGTTGTCGCCCGAGTTGGACAATGCCGCGGCCGGCAGTTGGGGCGCATCCACCGGTCCGGGCACGCCCGGCGCCGTGAACTCCGCGTTCGGAACCGCTATAGAGCCATCCGATGCCCTGCCCCGTGAGTACGCGCTCAGTCCAGCCTACCCGAATCCGTTCAATCCCACCACTGTGATTGGGTATGATTTGCCGACCTCCGCCCGCGTGACAATAACCATCTTCGACGTGCTGGGGAGGCGTCTGCGCGGGCTGGTGGATGGCGACACCCCGGCAGGTTCTCACTCGGTCTCCTTCGAGGCCGCCTCGCTTCCCAGCGGTATTTATCTGGCGGTAATGGTCGTCCGTCCCGGCGAGGGAGGCCAACGACGGTTTGTGCAGTCTCTGGTATTGGCGCGATGAGTTCAGCGCCTCGCAGTTCGGGCAACCCTCCGTCCCGACCAAGACGTTGAAGATCTGTTGCCCTACTTTGAATTTCCCAAACACGAAACGACTGATGCCCGGATTGCTTCGAAAGGCCATTCTGGAAGGCCCCGCCCGTCTTCGATATCGCTTTGCGACGAGGCATGCTGAGAGAGCCCACGAGCAGGGTGCCAAAGGGATCTGGCATGGTCAGTTCGGCCAGGACAAATACCTTGTGGAGAAGGTGTTTGACCAGTTACGGGGCGGATTTTTTGTCGATGTCGGCGCGCACGATGGCATCTCCTTTTCAAACTCACTCGTTCTGGAGCGGGATTACGGCTGGAATGGGATCGCCATCGAAGCAAATCCAAAAGTTTTCGGCAGTCTTGAGCGAAACCGGACTTGCGCATGCGTGAACGCGGCCGTTTCGGATGAGAACGGTACCGCCACATTTCTCTCGGTGCAGGGACCGGGAGAAATGCTCAGCGGCCTGAAGGAAAAACACAACCCACGCCACCTGGAGCGCATTAACGGTGACGGTGAATCCTCCGTCAGCGAGATTACTATTGCCACCGTGACGCTTGGAGGCGTTCTGAAGGAGGCCAACGTTCAGGCAATAGACCTGGTCTGCATCGATACTGAGGGCTCGGAGGCCTCGATCCTGAATCATTTCCTGGCCACTTCCCCGATACGTCCCAGGATTGTTATGGCTGAGAACAACTACTTCGGGCTCCAAATACCAAAGATGATGCAATCTGCGGGCTATGAGCTTTTGGCCATTCTCGGACGCGACGAGATCTACAGATTTGTTGCCTGACGGCCATCCAGATGAAAGTCCTTTTTATTGGCGGCACGGGAATCATCAGTTCCGGCTGCGCCGCCCACGCTGTGCGGCAGGGCATGGACTTGACCTTCCTCAACCGCGGCACCGCCAGCCGCCCGGTGCCCGAAGGTGTGCGCGTGCTTCGCGGAGACGTCCGGGACCCTGAGTCCGTCCGCAGTGCCCTCCGGGGCGAGACCTTCGACGTGGTCGTGAACTGGGTGGCCTTCACGCCGCAGCACATAGAGACCGACCTCGACCTGTTCCGGGGTCGAACCGGTCAGTATGTCTTCATCAGTTCAGCCTCGGCCTACCAGACGCCTCCGGCCCGCCTGCCGGTTTCCGAGTCCACCCCGCTCCAAAATCCATTCTGGGCCTACTCGAGGGACAAGATTGCGTGCGAAGAGCGCCTGATGCGGGCCTACCAGGAGGAGGGGTTTCCGGCCACCATCGTTCGCCCGTCCCACACGTACGATGCCTCCCTCCTGCCCCTGCACGGCGGCTACACCATCGTCGATCGGATGCGGCGCGGGAAGAAAATAATCGTGCACGGTGACGGTTCATCCCTGTGGGTGCTTACCCACCATCGCGATTTCGCCGTGGGATTTATTGGCCTGCTCGGCAATGCCGAAGCCATTGGCGATGTGTTTCAGATCACCTCAGACGAACTGCTCACCTGGAACCAGATTGCCGAGATCGTGGCCGAGGCTGCGGGGACTGAGGCCAGGATCGTGCACGTGCCCTCCGACCTGATTGCGGCCTACGATCCTGAGTGGGGGGATGGGCTGCTGGGTGACAAGGCACACTCCATGGTCTTCGACAACAGCAAGATCAAGCGCCTCGTGCCGGACTTCTCGGCCGGGATCCCGTTCCTGGAAGGGGCGCGCGAGATTCTGGCCTGGTATGATGCTGATCCCGCCCGGAGAGTTGTGGACGCTGGGCTGAACGACATGATTGATCGTATTCTTGCCGGGTACGAACGCGCTTGGCCCAGTGAGATTACCCCATGAGATTTCTGATTTTGGTTTTTTGTGCCCTGGCAATCGGCTGCCAACCGGATGCATCGGTCCAGCCTGACCCCGACTACAACCCGGAGGCCCGGCTCGCGGAGTTGGGCATCACACTTCCAGAACCGCCCACTCCGGTGGCCAACTATGTGAACGGCGTCAGGACCGGTAACCTCATTTTCCTGGCCGGCAAGGGCCCGAAAGCGGCGGACGGTACGGAATTGCACGGCAAACTGGGGGCCGATCTGACCATCGAGGAAGGCTATGAAGGCGCGCGGCTCACGGCCATAAACCAGATGGCCGTTCTGAAGGCGATGCTGGGCGACCTGGACCGGGTCGTGCGCGTCGTAAAGGTGCTCGGCATGGTGAACTCAGACCCGTCCTTCGTGGAGCAGCCCGCGGTGATTAACGGGTTTTCGGACCTGATCGTCCAGGTTTTTGGAGACCGCGGAAGACACGCGCGCGCTGCCGTCGGGATGGCGTCGCTGCCCCGCGGCCAGGCCGTGGAAATCGAAATGATTGTTGAAGTACGCGACTAACCCAATACCATGAAGCCATTGAAATACGCTCTGGGGTTCATCGCCATGTTTTGCGTGGTCCTGGTAGCCCATGCGCAGACCGGTCAGGCAAGCGACGCCCTTGAACTGAAGTACCTGGGTGCCGCGGGTTGGGAGATCTCTGATGGCAACGTCGTCGTGCTCATCGATCCCTACATCTCACGCCTGAAATACGGGGGAGGCGGCCATCCGGATGACCACCGCGCCGATTTTGCCCGCGATGATGTGGCCGTATCGGATACTGTGCTGATCGACAGCATCATCACGCGGGCTGATTTTATTCTGGTGCACCACGGGCACTTCGATCATTTGGGGGACGTCCCCTACATCGCCAGGAAGACCGGCGCCAAAGTGATCGGTACCGAAACAACCATCACCATTCTGCGCGCGTACGGCATTCCGGATGATCAGCTGTATGCGGTTGGCGGCGGCGAAGACTATCAGTTCGAGAACTTCTCCTTCCGGGTTGTGCCCTCCATCCATTCGGCACTGGACGAGAAGCACTACTTCGATACCCGTCGATACGACCGCTACACCGAACTGGAAGCGCCGCTGAAGATCAATCAGTTTATCGAAGGAGGTTCGCTGATGTTCTTGGCCCGGTTTGATCACCACAATGTGCTGACGATGGGCTCCATGAACTTCGTTGAGCGAGACCTGGAGGGCATCCACCCTGACATCCTCCTGGCCGGCATAAACGGCTCCCGTCTGGGACTCTTCAACTACGACGAACGACTGCTGAATGTCACTGGCACGCCCCCGATCGTCATCCCGACGCACTGGGATAATTTCAGACTGCCGTACGGGTTTTCGCAGGACGACAACGTGGCGCGAAACCTCGTCCCCTTCATCGAGGCCGCCGCGGCTGTCTCACCCAATACCCGGGTGATCAAGCCGGTTCATCTGGAGACCATTGTCATTCAGTGATCGGCGGCCCGCATGGGGCCTTGCCTCCCCACCCAGGGGCCGGTCTAATCGCCAAGCCCGGCGAATCGCGCCAGCGCGAAGTCCTCTGAGTTGAATCCCGCTGGCAAGGTGTTTTCACGCCCCATCGCCATCGCGGCAAGCAAATGGCCGGAGGCGGGACTGTGCTTGAAGCCGCTGCCTGAGTAGCCGCAGCCTACCACGACGTTCGGAGTCAGTCGGTCCATGATCGGCGACTCATCCGGCGTCACGGTGTACATGCAAGGCTCCAGAATTGCCGGCCTATCGGAAACAAGGAGCGGCAAATGTTCGCGTACATAGGCCGAGGCCGTGTCTATGTAGGGCTGAAGATCAGCCAGATCCCGGGAGTCCGGATGGGTTTCGGCGCCATCATGGACGAGAATCTTGACGAGGCCGGGGTACTCGTAGGACGGGAAACCATAGACATCGGCGAGCCTGGCGTTGAACAGGATCGGGAAGCCCTTGGCGGCGCTGTACGTGTCGGTGGGATCGTCCCAGTAGGTCACGGGGATTTTCACAGTCTTCAGTACGCTTGTCAGGGTCGGAAAAAGCTTCGCCGTCCACGGCCCTGCGCACGCGATGGCCTTCCCAAATCGAAGGAATTCGGGTGCGCTCGCTGATGGAGAACGAACCTCGACCTCTACGTCGGCCCCTTCGTCTGTGACGCTCATGACGGACGCATTGAGCAGGTGGCCGCCCATCGCAAGAAACCTGGCCTGGATGGCCGCCACGCATTTACCGGCCAGAAGCATGCCTCCGCCCGGATCCCACGCCGCCCCCCACTCCAGTGGATACACCGTCCCCGGAAACTGCTGGGCAATCTCGTCGGCTTCCAACCAATCGACGACGCGTCCACCCCGCCGAACCACGGATATGTACTTGTCGAGATAGGGATCGCCGGCAGGGCCAAAATTCAGAAGCCCGGTTTGGACAAAGAGTCGGCGGGCGCCCTCAGGCTCCTGTGCCTCCAGTGCCTGCCACCTGTCCATGGAGTACTCCAATCTCGCCAGGGGGTCATCGCCCAGAAACCTGAAGGCCCGGGAGCCTCCGTGCGAACTGCCTCTGCTGTGCGGGAGCGGAAACTGCTCGATCAGCGTGGTGGGGACGCCCGCCTCGAGGAGGTGCAAGGCTGCCCATGAGCCGATCACGCCCCCTCCAATCACACAGCAGGATCCCGGCTTCTCATGCATTATTTGGCCAGCAGCATCTTCCTCGTCAGCGTCAAGTCGCCAGACGTCATCCGCAGAAGGTACAGTCCTGTCGACAGGTTGCCACCATCAAACGAGACCCGGTGGATTCCCGCGTCCTGGTAGGTGTTTACCAGTTCGCTCACCCTCTGTCCCAGGGTGTTGAACACCTCCAGTCTTACCTGGCTTGCGAAGGGAAGCGAGTACTGGATCTCGGTGGACGGATTGAACGGGTTCGGGTAGTTCTGCTCCAGGCCGAATTCGGTTGGCAGACCTCCGTCTTCGGTGCCGACACCCGTCGCTCTGGTGACGTCGATGAAGTCCAGGCTGAAGAGCCAGCCGGTCTTGTCGGAGTCAGAGTTGAAATCGAACCGCATGATGTGCCGGCCCGCCGTCAGGGGCACATTCGGTACCAGGATCGGCCTCCAGGAGGTCCACGCTCCGGTACCCGTGACGAGCTTCTTCCCGCTCACGTCCACGCCATCAATGGAAAGGGTGAAGTTGCCGAAACCAGGCACCGTCGCGACCGAGGGACTGAAGTTGTAATTCCCGGCTTCCGGGACGGTGATCGTGTACTCAATCCACTCGCCGGCCGTGATCCAGTACACATCGACTCCCACCCCGGAGTTTTCCATATCCACGCCCTCGCCTGCCCTGTACGCCAGGCCCACGTTGTTTGCGTCCGAGTCGTGGTAGGCGACGCCCTCGCCTCCCAAATCAAAATTCTCGGCCTGTATCCTTCCGGGCACCGACGCGGGCGAGCCGGAATATGGCGTGCCGTTCCCGAGCACGGTTATCCGGACGCTGTCCTGGACCGCCAGGGCGAGGGAGTTGGTGACAGAGAGTCTGACCCAGTGTTCTCCCACGCTGGTAAACGTGAACGAGGTATCCGCCCGGGCGCTGGTCCCTTGTCCAGCGAAGTCCCAGGAAAACGTCAAGTCATTGCCGTTCGGATCGAAGCTGCGGCTGGCCTCAAATGCGATGGTCAGAGGGACCTTGCCCGACGTCCTGCTGGCCTGCAGCAAGGCAACGGGGGCATCGGGATTCAGCACGGCTGTACTGCCCGAGTTCATTGACCTCGGCGCAACCGTGAGCGTGTAGCCGTCAGAGAAGGTGACTAGCCGTTCGACCGACCCGGCGTTGTACGCTATGTAGGTCACGTCATCCGCCTGGTCTCTGAACACGGAATAGGTGGCCACGTCAGCTGTCACCGTCGTGTCCATGTGGCCCATCTTCTTGAGATTGTAGAGCCAGTGCATGGTGTGCGCCCTGGACTCGCCATCGAAGGGTTCGTAGCCCGGATCGGCGAAGTAGTAGGACAACGCGAGGTTGGGATCGGCCAGCGCCAGATACTCCCAAAGAACATCCTTCCAGACATTCGGCTGCCCGCTGCGCTCGAATACGATCTCTTCGTAGTTCTCAATCACGTATCCGGGGTGTCTTCCCAGGTAGAGGGAGCCAGCCGTGATGGGCAGAATGTTTATGCCGTGGATGAACTCAGGATCGGCTCCAAACCAGGTAGAGTGCACGCCCTTGCCGCCCCAGACCATGCCGATGGCCACATGTGGATAGTCGGCCGGAAACACCTCGTTGTCTATGTCAAACCAATACTGCTCAACAGCCGTGGTCTCGGTGGCATGGAGGAATACGCCCAAGTCCCGTATCTCCTGTTGGCCGGTAGCCTCGCCCCACAGAATCGCCGCCGAGGCGAAGTTCATGGACTCGGAGCTGGACTCCTGGTTGTTGCCATCCCCGAAGTCGCCGTGGCCCGCGGCCCAGGAGTGGCCGGCATACGAATCGTGCGATCGCAGGAAGGGAAACATCTCGTCCGTTCTGTCCCAGTTGTTGGCGTCCTTGATGAGCAGGTTGACCATGCCGCCCCAGTTTTCCTGCTCGGCCCATGTGGGGTCGAACTGCGCCACGGTGGCCGCACTCATCACGGCATACGCGGCATGAAAGTGATGGTCGTTGATCTGGTTGTCGGCACCGAAACCGGACGGGTAACCTGTCAAGACATCCCATTGGTCGATGTAGGAGTATTCCTGCGCGCCGCCGGCGGTGAACCAATCCTCGAGCCTGGTCTTGATCTCGGAAAGGAAGTGGTCCCGCTCCATGGTGGCACCCAGCTGATCGGCGATGTGCACCAGGTTGGTAAAGCGCGCCATCGCCTTGCCGTTTTCGTAGGTCGGCGTTATTGGCAGGGTTTCCGTCGCGGCGCTCTGGACGAGGGCAAGGAGATCAGCCCGGTTGTAGTCACCCCGATCCGGCAGCGCAGGCAAGACACCCGAGAAGGTGAGGTCGGTCGTGAACGTGCTGCCGGCGTACAGCTTCATTACGCCGTTCGGAGACTGGTACGTGTAGGCGGTCAGAGGAGCGGACGTGTTCAGCCACTGGTGCCGATAAAGGGCAGTCATGGTTTCGTTGACAAGGCTGCCGCCCGACTCCATCAACTCGGTTTCGTAGGAGTACGTGCTGGTGAGCTTCGCGGTAGACTCGTTGTACTGCCACTCAACGACGCTGTCGGTCACAAACGCGTACGCGTGCTGACGGAAGAGATCAAGCGTTGCAGGATTGGCGTCGGGCAGCACAGCGACAGACAAGTAGTCTTTCCCGTCGAGCGAAGACCGCAGCGTGCCCGTCCCGGACCACGTCGATCCCGAGGGCGCGAATATCCCGTAGGGCGTCCCATTGACTGTGATACCCAAGACGCCGTCCTGGTTGTACCAGATGCTGGGCGTCTGAGCGGCGGTGACCACGGCATCCCCTCCCGACAACCTGAAAAAGACGTAAGGAAGCCCGTGTCCCACGGTTGCCTCCATGGACCTTGCGCTACTTTCCCAGAGCGCGGTTGCCGTCCAGTCGCCGTAGGCGTGCGCGGTGGCCCTGGAAGAAGACAGACCGCTCACCCCTACTGTCAGGTGATGCAGGAACGGATACAGATAGTCGTTGGCCGCAAAAACATGGTTCGCGGTGTACCCGATTTGCATGCCCTCAGAGACCGCCTTCGTATTCAGCGGATGTCCGTACATGACATTTGAATGCTGAACTCCGTAGAACGGGTAGATCAGGCTACTCCAAAAGTCGTTGGTCTGGACCGGCAGCGAGAACGACGAGGACACCTTGGGCGAGATGTTCTGGTTGGACGCACTCTGCGGGCCAACGGCTCCGGACGGAAGAGAGGTACTGTAGCTCCCCAATCCCACGTTAACGGTCTGGCTGAAAGCAAAACCGGTACCGAGAAAAGAAAAGGCGGTCAGGAGGCAGAGCGCCTTTGTCGGGAGCGTATTCACGTAGGGGGTCCTGGCTTTGTTCACGACGAAGGTAGCCCGCCGACGGGTTCTATGAAAACCTTTTCATAGATAACGATTTGGCGCCCGGATGGCCGAATGTCATGGCCGTCTCGAACCGCCTCCTCTACTAGTTTCAACATTCCTTATTGTCCTTACGTAACTCGCCTACGAAACTGCAACCAAAAATATGGAAACCTTTTCACACCGTCGCGCCTGTTTGGCCTGGGTAGTTGTTTTGGCTGCGACCGGCGGCTTGGCGGGTTGTTCGACAGACCAGCCGGAAGCGAACGAACCGGCTGAGACCCACGCCGAAGATCCGCCCGCGGCCGCGGCCGCGGCAGACGCGCCCCAGGCTCTCCCTGACTCAGTCCTGACCGAGTGGGCCATCACGGAGCATAGCTTCGGGCCCATTCGTTTTGGGATGACGGTGGACCAAGCCTCCAGGGCCGCCAATGAGCCCATCCAATTGGACGATATTGCCGACGGGTCCGAGTGTACCTACGGCCGGTCTGCCGCAATGCCCGAGAGTATGTTCTTCATGGTGTATGAAGGTCGGATTGCGAGGGTCGATGTGGATGGGTACGATTATTTCAAGGAGCAGCCAATGAACTACGGCTTCAAGACGCCAGAAGGGATCGGCATTGGCTCGACCCCTGAAGAAGCTCTGGCAGCGTACGGAAGCCGGGCGATTGTAGGCCCCAGCAAATACGGTGCGGAGACCGACGTAACCATCGAAGTGGTCGATGAGGACGCAACAGGCAAAGGCACCGGCGTGGTGTTTGAGACCTCGGAAGGCGCCATTTCGTCCTGGAGAGCCGGCCTTGCGGAGCAGGTGTACTGGGTTGAGGGTTGCTCCTGACTCATGGGGCCGGAAGGACCCGACCTACATGTCTTCCATAAACGTCCCCGCTGGCACCACACCTACAACCTGATTCAGTCGGACGGAAGCAGCCGCGGTTTCGAACGTCTCCGCCACACATTCCCGGGTGGCAGCGGCTTCGCCCGGCCCCACAAGCAGACCCGCGCTCCAGTCCTTTTCGCTCATCGAGACCTTGATGGCGCGATCGTAGAGCTGGTACTCCTGCCCTTCCATCTCAAACCGAACCCGGGTGTCCCAGCCCCCTGAATACATCGTCGATCCCCACTCAAATGCCTCCCTTGAGCCGGCCAGTTCGGACGGGTAGGTGTCGATGACATTCCCGGGAGTGCCGAAGCGGTACTGAACGTAGCCCGAGGTCTCGTTGCCGCCCACAGATCCACAAAGGGCGGCCATCGCGTCCCCGCCATCAATACGGCAGGAGAAGTACGTCTGCTCGGCCGCCTCGCAGAGTGAGGTGGCCGGGCCAGCGGGATCCCACGTGCGGACCAACTCCCATTCGGCCGGAACTTCGCCCATCTCGTCTTCCCACCTGGCGAACACGGAAACCACTCCCCCATCATCCTGCGCCGCATAGAAATCTACGCCGCCACCGGCCCACCACGAAGAAATTGATGCCTCCGCATCCTCTGGCGCATGCGACGACTCGTTCGGAACGGCCCCCATAACCTGATCGACGTAGGCCCTGTCTTGACCTGCCACCAGCCAGACTATCGACGTCTCGCCCCCGAAACCGTCAAGGTCGCCGAGTGATTCGAGATCGAACCGGACGAGGACCCGCGCGGATGTTAAGGGGACCTGTTCTACTGAAACGGCCTCAGAGCCGGTTGCGGCTGGCTTCCCATCGCCATCGGGGGACCCGCAGCCAACTGCAACCAGAACAACAGCCAGAAAAGAGTACCTATGCATCTTTAACTTTTTTTCCAGAGTCCGAAGGCCCCGTTTTTGTGGTCCTGACAGCGTCGCAAGATAGGCTGCTAATTATTGGCGGCCGTTATATTGAATCACAACTCACCGACCTGGCCTGCCTGTGCTCTAGCCTTCCTGCCGATTGGCCATCGCCCTGATTCTACTGGTTCCCGCGGGCTGTACGCCGGCGGCCGAGAGCTCCGCCGGCCCAGAACAGTCGGACCGCTCCGGGCAACTGAGCCAGGAACGACTAGCGCTGCTGCAGAGCTTTTTTAGCGACGAAGGCATCGCGCAGATTCAGAGGTTTGAGGCGGACCTTCGCAGTGTCGCTACGGAGGAGGATTTCCTGAACGTCTACTACGCAGTGGATTCTCTTGAATACCCCAACCTCCCCGACACCATGGATGCCATCTACCCGTTCGTGAATGCGGACTTGGGGATCCCAGGCGTCATCAACAGCTGCGAGGCCGAGTGTACAGAACCGTCTTTCGACCGGGATATGGACACATTTGTGGCCGCTGCGGCCAAGACTCGCTCTGACGTCGACGATGCCTTTATCCGGTTGGTCTCGGACTTTGGCGGCAGTTTTTACGGCTATGGCACCTACTTCACGCAGACCTGGGACTACGGCGGATATAGCAACTTCGGGACGGGTGTCCACGCCCGGCTGCTGGAGCAGATCGCGAGTCTCCAGGCAAGGACAGGGTTGTTTTTAGAAGACCTCGAGCGCGCGCGAAACACGCTCTTTGATGACATGGCCGGCTACAACGTGTGTTTTGGCGCCTCCCGCCAGAGCATTAAGTCCGAACTGCTGACCGTGCGCGCGATGGACTGGCTCTCCCCCGACGAAAGCGCAGCCGTCGACCTCCGCCTCAGGCTAATCGATGGGACCTGCACTGATTGCGGGGAGCGTGAGCTGGAAACCGACTGTGCCTCCGAGAGCTGCTCTTGCGCGTCGGGCTAAGCCGCGCCGCCAGAACGCCCGGCTAGGACGCCGCCCCGGACGGCCAGCCCTCGGCCACGTCAACCACCACGCGGCCAACCCGCCCGCGTTCGCTCTGGCGTTTGAGCGCCGACTCCAGGTCCGCGATGGTATGGCGCGAGTCGATGGGCACTTCCAGACCATCGCTCAGCCATGCCCCCACGAGTTCCAGGTCCGCGCGTTTGGAAGCCACCTGCACGAAATAGCAACGCTTGCCGGAGACCAACGCCCCAAGCATGCCCGTGACCAGAGCCGCATTGGGCAGGGTGGTCACGTAGGCCCCACCCTTCCGCAGGAGCTTGGCGCATTGCCCAAAGGAGTGGACCGCCGGCGTGTCGAAAATCACGTCGTAGGCGGATTCGCCGGCGAGAGGACTCGATTTTTTTCGGTCGATGACCACATCTGCCCCGAGGGCCTTGACCCGCTCCACGTCCTTGGTGCTGCACACTGCCGTGACGTGCGCCCCAAGGCGCTTGCCGATCCCGACCGCTACCGCGCCAATGCCGCCGCCTGCCCCAATAATCAGGACCCGCCCTCCTTCACGTAGCCGGCCCAAGTCTCTGAGCGACTGCAGGCTTGTCATCGCGACGGTGGCGGCGGCCGCGGCCACGTGATGCGGGACATTATCGGGTTTGCCCGCAAGCTCAGCCCGCGGAACGGTGATGTATTCGGCGAAAGCGCCCTGCTTTTGCTTGTTCGAGTATGCCAGATGACCCCAGACGGCGCTCCCAACTGCCAGGTTTGTCAGCCCCTCTCCCGTGGCATCGATTACACCCGAGAAGTCCCATCCCAGAACGAGCGGCGAGGTCTTGGCGTGCAAAAACCGACCAACAAAGTCTCCGCCTATAACCTTCTCCTCGCCCGCGTTCACTGCCGAGGCAATCACCCTGACCCGCACCTCTCCGCGGCCCGGAGCAGGCTTGGGGGTTTCGACCATCGTGACGCCGTTGGGACACGCCGCCATCACTCGCATCGTTTCGCTCATACTTATCGACCCGGGCCCAGTAAGACTGCGTTCATGAACAAGAGTTGGGTCGTTTCCGAGTAGGCGCGGTAGTTCGGATCCTCGGCGAAGGCAATCAGCTGCCCCGAACCAACCCGCTGGTGGATGAGAAACGCCTTGTTCGCGAGCTGCGGCCGCGCCTCATCCCAAACGACTCCGCTCAGCACCAGGTCATCAAGCTCTCCGTACCTACCCACGTTGGTGCCCTCGTCTAGCGCGATGGGACTGAAAACGCGCGAGCCCACCACCAGGGTCGCTATCTCCCCATCGGTACCGGCTGACAACCAATGCCGCGTATCCATGATCGTCCGCAGAATGGCGCCAGGGATCTGCTCGGGCGCCTCGTCCTCCGGCACGATCTGGTCCAGGTACTCGATTGGCTGTTCGGGCGTCTTGGCAGATTCCGGGTCGGTTCCGGACGCGCGGCCTCCTCGCCGCTCGGTCGTTGTCTTCAAGAGCTTGGCGGTCGTCGCCCATGCGGACGAGTTGGCCATGGTGATGATGGTCCCGCCGTCCGACATCCAGGTCCGCAGCTCATCGACCAATCCCGAAGACACGGCCCGCGAGTAGTTGCCACTCGGGAAGACGATCACGTCGTAGTCCGACAGCTTGGCCCTGCCAAGACTGGAGGCCCGCACGGCAACCGTCGGCTGCGCATACCGCTGCTCGAGGATGTAGCGAGCCCAGCCAACGGAATTGGTTGAGCCCGGCTCGTCGTAGACCAGGAGCACGCGGGGGGAACGAAGGGACCGCACGGATCCGGCGCCCAGGGAAGTACCCTCTCTCACGTAGGAATCGTCGACGGGTATGACCTCAGCTCCGTGCGCCGCAGCAATCCGTCCCAGGGTCTGCTTCAGCTCCGGTCCGTTCTCGGAGATGCGTACCAACGCGGTGCCGATGGGGTACTTCCGTCCGTCCAGGGTAAAGTCACCACCTATCGACCTGACCCTGACGCCCTCTCGGAGGGCCTGGGTCACTGCGCTTGCGGCTGCCGTACCCCATGGCATGAGGTATCCCACCGCGGCATCCGGCAGATCACTGCTCGCCGCCGGTCTTTCGGACGGGACCGCGGCTCCTGCGGCTCCCGTGGCACGATCCGCCATCAGTACCTCGACATCCCAAAGCAGCGATTGACTCCACGCAGTGAGGTCGTAAATCTGGTCCGACTCGCGCCGCGCGCGCCGCTCGATTTGCTCTTGAATGAAGCCGTCGTCCATGGCTACGTGCGCATCGAGGAGATTCCGGACGAATCCGTGCGCCGGCTGATCCATGGGCACGATGAACGTGCCCGCCTGGGGGAGCTCACGACCGCCCACCGACACCGGCCCGGCCGCCTCCCTGACGTCAATACCATTGCGAACCAGCATGCGCGCGAGCCGCTCGGCCATTCCAGGGTCATGGGCCGAGTGCAAGACGTACTCGGCAGGGCCCTTTCGGCCCATCTCGATCCCATCCTGGCGAAAGGCCAGATAGTCGCGCAGGATGCGTTCGCGATTTCGAGCCGCCGTGGCCGCCGTCGTGATCGCGGCCGTGAAGTGATGCAAGACCCCGTCGCCGTACGTCAGCAGATCGCCGTCGCTGCGGCGAAGCACGAGCGCGCGGGCAGAAGCCTGCTCATAGGTCATGCCGAGGGCGCCGTGGCTCATGGGCCACATGTCTACGTATCCCGGGTAGAAGAGATCGTAGGTCTGCCGGTTGAAGTACGCAAAACCGCGATTGTCAAAAGCCGATGCGTTCGCGCGACCAAATACGTCCATGAGCGCAATCTGACGCTCGCCATACCACGGGTTTTCCGGCGGCGCCGTGGGAGGAAAGAAGTACGTGGAGTTGCCTCCCATCTCGTGGAGGTCGGCCACAATGTGAGGCCAGAAATCCAGGAATACCTGGACCTTGCCGCGGGTCTCGGGCTGACTCTGGATGAAGAGATCGCGGTTGAGGTCAAACAGATAGTGATTCACCCGGCCGCCCGGCCATGACTCATCGTGCTCGGCAGAATAGGATTCTTCGTTGGGCCACCGCGCCCGGTTCGTGGTTGTGTGGTGGACAAAACGTGCGCGTCCGTCCGGGTTTTCGACAGGGTCAATCAGCACGATGGACTCCTGGAGAATGAGGTCTACCGTCGGGTCCCCCACGGTGGCCAGGAGGTGGTATGCCTCCGCCATTGCCGCCCCGCTTGAGCTGATCTCGTTTCCGTGGACGCCGTGCATCAGTGCCGTCACGACCGGCAACTCTGCAATGAGCGCTTCGGCCTCCGCCTCAGACATATCGGCCTGCGCGAGCTTCGTCAGCCCTGCCTTCACATCGTCCAGCCGCGCCATCCGCTGGGCAGAACCGATTACCAAAACGACCAGGGGACGGCCTTCCCAGCTCTCGGCGTACTGTATCAGCTTGGTCTGGTCGGGCGCCGCCTCGGCCAACGCCTTGAAATAGCGCACCACCTGATCGGGCGGGGTCACTTCCTCTCCAAAGTCATGTCCAACAACTTGCTCCAGCGTAGGAATGGAAGGATTGTATTGCGTGCCGGGGGCGAGTTCCTGAGCCGGACTGGCGACCTGTAAAAGGGCCACGAGGGAGAGAAAGCCGAACATGGATGAGTCTGGGATGCGGGGGAATGGGAGCGGCCAAGATAGCCTGGAGTGTCGCTGCAGGAAATCGGGAGAAGCAGTGGTGTGACCGACACGTGAGGTTCGGGCGATGCTATCGACTATGTTGCCGAGGATCGCCGCGACCTTCCCGTTCGCTTCAGGTGACCGTGGAGGCGCATCTCGCGTGCTCCGGAATTATCCATGAGATGGTCCATCAGGACCAGGAGGCACTAATGAGACGTATTCTGATAGTTTTTTACGGCGTAGTCGCCTATGTCGTGTTCTTGGTCTCCTTCCTGTACGCCATTGGCTTCGTCGGCAATCTGGTGGTGCCGAAGTCGATTGATTCGGGGATGGCGGGCAGCCTTACCTCCTCCATCCTGATCAACATATTGCTGCTGAGCCTGTTTGCGGTTCAGCATTCCGTGATGGCTCGGCCCGCGTTCAAGCGCGCCTGGACCAAGCTTATTCCCGAGTCAATTGAGCGCAGCACCTATGTGTTGCTTTCGAGTCTGATACTGCTCCTGCTGTACTGGAAGTGGGTACCGATGACGGGTGTGGTCTGGGACCTCTCTGGGGGTCTCCTCGGAACGGTTCTCACCGTGGTTTTCGGGATCGGCTGGCTAACCGTGCTGCTGTCCACCTTCATGATCAGCCACTTCGAATTGTTCGGCCTGCGGCAGGTCTTGGCAAAACTCGGCGAGAGCGAGCTCCCCAAGGCAGTCCTCAGCGAGAAGGGTCTCTACCGATATGTTCGTCACCCAATCATGCTCGGGTTCATTATCGCCTTCTGGGCAACCCCGACCATGTCGGTGGGCCATCTGCTCTTTGCAGGCGTAACGACGGCCTACATACTTGTGGCCGTCCGCATCGAAGAGGGCGATCTGGTGGCGTACTTCGGAGATACGTATACCAACTATCGAGAGAGAGTGGGGATGATTATCCCGAGTCGGCGATAGGGAGAACCGGGACAGGTACAGAGGCCCTTGTGTCCCTGTCGCGTTGACTCACATTTAGTCATGAAACACCCATCCAGTCCATTTCGGACGGTCGCTCGGCCCATCCTTCTGGTTCTTGTAGGGGTGGCATCCGCCTGCGCCCCCTCCACGGCCCCTCCCGAACCGGCCCGGTTCGTCGCGTTTCATCCGGAGTTGTTCAGTGACGGCGGCGCGTTGACGGACGCCTGGGCGGACTTTGACGGCGACGGGGATCCCGACAGGTTTGTGGGCTTCAACGGGACGGCCAGTCGGCTCTACCGGAACGACCTCGGCTCGGGATTCCGGGACGTGGCGGCAGACCTCGGAATCCTGGTGGAGCGTTCCGTTCGGACCTCGGCCTGGGGGGACTTCGATGGCGACGGGGATTCCGATTTGTTTCTGGGCTTCGCCGGCGAGGCGCCGATCACCGCCCTGTTTCAGAACCGCGGTTCGGCGGGTTTCTCAGAGGTTTCGGCCGGTGTCGGACTCCAACTGACCGAAGGGACCACGCGCCAGGCCTCATGGATCGACTACGATACCGACGGGGACCTTGACCTGTTTCTTGCATTGCGCGACAGAGCCAACCTGCTGTTCAGGAATGACGGTCCCGCGGGATTCCTGGACGTGACCGAAGCATCTGGCATCGGGGATCCCCGGCGAACGGTCGGGGCGGTCTGGCTGGACATGGATCAAGACGGAGATCTGGACCTTGTGACGGCCAACATGAATGGCGACGCGAATGGGCTCTGGCGGAACGACGGGGGCGTGTTCGTGGACGTCGCTGCCGATGGGCCGGTGGCGGCCGGCGGCCGGGCTTTGGGCGATGAGTCTGAGGGTAGTGTCCGCGTCTGCGCAGCGGACGTGGACACGGATGGGGTGTTCGACCTGTTCTTTGCGAACTACGGCGCAAACGCCCTGCTACGCGGAGCGGAGCCGGGCGTTTGGGGGGAGGCGCTGGCGTCGGACAGCCTGGGCACGGTGTCGCGCTACGACACATGCGTGTGGGGTGATTTTGACAACGACGGCGCACTGGATCTCTACGTAAACGGCACCGTGGGTGGCGGCGTGCACTACCGCGACTACCTGTACCGACGGGAAGGCGAAGGCCACTTTGTGGACGCAACACCCCCCTCCCTTCTCGAACTCAACGCGAGCCACGGAGCCACCTGGGTGGACTTCGATCTTGACGGTGATCTTGATCTTGCGTTGGCAGGTGCCGCACCGGACGGCATGCACCACCTGATGCGGAACGAGCTGAGCGAGGCCAGGTCGGCTCGCTCGCTGCAAGTGCGCGTGGTCGACACGGAAGGGCACCCGGCCTGGCCGGGAGCCGAGGTCAGGGTGTATGCTCCGGGGACCGAAACGCTACTGGGCACCCGGCTCGTGGACACCGGCTCGGGGTACGACTCGCAGTCTGATCTGCCCCTTCATTTCGGGCTTCCGGGTGTGGGTTCTGTGGACGTGACCGTGACCATCGCCGGATCAGCGGGGCGACGGACGGGCTTCCTCACGGGAATCGACCTCGATGCACTTCAAAAGAACGTATTGTCCATTCGAATCGATGCCTTGGGGCGGATCTCCGAGAACTAGCCGCCACGAGTTGATCCGCGCGGCCCGATGTGAGCGGCGCGCCCCCGTTGCAAGGTGCGAATCAGCACGCTCTTTCACTGGGGCCAACGCCGATTCGCCCGTACTTTGCCACCCGCCACGCCACGCAAACCGCCCCGCATGCCAGAAAGCCTGACCTTAGCGACTCCCCAATCCGTCCTCGAGGAGGTCTTCGGCTTTCCCGACTTTCGGCCTGGTCAGCGCGAGGTAATTGACGCGGTTCTCGCGGGCAAGGACTGCATCGCACTCATGCCAACGGGTGCCGGCAAGTCACTCACCTACCAACTCCCGGCTCGGCTGTTGGAAGGGACCGTTCTGGTCCTCTCCCCTTTGATTTCGTTGATGAAGGACCAGGTGGACGCGGTTGTTGCGCTCGGTTTCAAGGCCGTGGCCATCAACTCTACGCTCCCGTTCGACGAGAAGCGCGCCCGGATGTCGGACTTTCGTGCGGGGAAATACGAGTTGGTATTTCTGGCGCCGGAAGCGTTGGATGGACACCTCGGCGACTTCGTGGGTGACTGTCCCATCTCCCTGCTCGTCGTTGACGAGGCGCACTGCATAAGCCAGTGGGGGCACGATTTCAGGCCGTCGTATCGACGCCTCCGCGGACTGAAACAGCAACTGGACGTGCCGGTCCTGGCCCTCACGGCCACGGCTACCAGGCCGGTTGCGGTTGACATTCTTAGGCAACTCGGGATGCGTAAGCCAGCCGGCTACAAGGGCTCCTTTTTTCGACCGAACCTGCGGATTTCTGCCCGAAAGAAGGGCCAGGGCGGTAACACGCGAAACGAGATCCTTGGGGTTGTCCGGTCCCACGCCGGCGAAAGCGGAATCGTCTATTGTGTAAGCCGTAAGGCGGTGGACCAGACCACCGACTTCCTGGTCCGAAATGGCGTCAAGGCCAGACCCTACCATGCCGGACTGGACGCAGAGGAACGGGCCAGAAACCAGGAGGCCTTCCAGCGGGATGACACGGACGTGATCGTGGCGACGATCGCTTTCGGCATGGGTATCGACAAGTCCAATGTTCGCTTCGTGATTCATCGGGACATGCCGAAGGACGTCGAATCCTGGTACCAGGAGATTGGTCGGGCAGGCCGGGACGGCCTCGCAAGCGACTGTGTCCTCTTCTATTCCTGGGCCGATGTCAAGGCGCAAGAACGGTTTCTGGACTCGATCGACGACCTCGAGGTCCGTGCGCGGGTCGGGCAGGCCACTGTTCGACTGTTTCGCCTGATCGAGCAGCAGAGTTGTCGCCATCAGGCGCTGGTCGCCCACTTCGACGAGAAAATCGACCGCTGTGGCGAACACTGCGACGTGTGCACCGGTGTCGCCATCGAGTCGCGTTTGGCCGACATCAAGGTCCTCACCAAGCCAGCCCGAAGGAAAACCGGGTTGGCCACAGCCGGCGCGTCCGCGGACGACCTGGGCCGCGAGGACCGGGAAATGTTCGAGCAACTGAGAGCCCTTCGAAAGACCCTGGCGGACGAGGCCGGTGTGCCCGCGTACATCGTCTTTGGTGACAAAGTGCTTCTGGAGATGACCATGCGACGACCCAAAACGCTGGATCAACTCCTGAAAGTGACCGGCGTCGGACTGACCAAAAGAGACCGGTACGGAGATGCGTTCCTCGAAGTGCTGAGAGGCTGAACCGGGGCCCTTCTCTGGGGTACTTTCCGACTCCTCAGAATTATCTCGACCGGCTTGACCGGCAGACGACATGGCCAAGCCCGTTATTCTCGCCGTAGACGATGACCCCCAGGTGCTGGCTGCGGTAGCACGCGACATCAGGCGCCAATACGGGAAGGAGTATCGCATCATGAGAGCAGACTCCGGTGCAACCGCACTCGAGGCGCTCGCGGAGTTGAAGTCCAGGGCCGAACATGTCGCGCTGATTCTCTCAGACCAGCGAATGCCCCTCATGGACGGTGTGACTTTGCTGTCCGAGTCCCGCGCGCACTTCCCCCGCGCCAAGCGCGCGCTCCTCACGGCCTACAGCGACACGGAAGCCGCCATCGCGGCAATCAACTCATCTCAAGTCGATTATTACTTCGTCAAACCCTGGGACCCGCCGGAAGAGAAGCTGTATCCGGTCGTGGATGGCCTGCTTGATGACTGGAACGTCGGGTGGCGGCCCGGCTATCCGGGTATCAAGCTCGTCGCCGATCGCTGGTCTGCCAGGAGCCACCAAATTCGGGACTTCCTGGCGCGTAGCCTGATCCCCTACTCCTTCCTGGACGTGGAGACCTCGGACCAGGCCAGGAGCCTGGTCAACGATGACGTATTGCCCATCGTTGTCCTGGAGGACGGCACCAGGCTGCTCAACCCGTCTGAGCAGGAGTTGGCAGACGGGATCGGACTGCAAACCCGGGCCAAGAGCCCGTTCTACCAACTGGTGATCATCGGGGCCGGACCGGCGGGTCTTGCCACGGCCGTGTACGGCGGTTCCGAGGGGCTGTCTACCATGCTGGTGGAGGAATCCGCGCCGGGCGGCCAGGCAGGAACGAGCAGCAAGATCGAAAACTATCTGGGTTTCCCGGCCGGTCTCTCGGGCAGCGAGTTGACCGGTCGAGCTGTGACCCAGGCCAAGAAGTTCAATGTCGAAATCCTGTCCCCCCAGCGGGTAAAGGCGCTCACAATCGACGGGCCGTACCGCAGATTGGAGCTGGCAGACGGATCCGAAATTTCCTGCCATGCCCTCATGCTGGCTATGGGGGTTTCCTGGAGAAGGCTTCCTGCGCCAGGCGCGGATGAACTGACCGACCGCGGCATCTACTACGGCGCCGCCCTCTCGGAAGTCGAGAACTGCGTCGACGAGGTGGTCGTAACGGTCGGCGCCGGGAATTCGGCCGGTCAGGCCGCGATGCGCTTCAGCGAGAAGGCGCGCAAGGTGATCATGCTTGTTCGGGGCAATTCCCTGGAGGCCAAGATGTCCCGGTACCTCGTGGACCGCATCCTGGCAACGGAGAACATTGAGGTGCGGCTGAACAACGGCGTGAAGGAATGCGTCGGGTCCGAGCGCCTGACATCGCTAGTGCTAGAGAACTTAACAACCGGCGAGCCTTCGCAGGTGGACGCCTCGTACCTGTTCGTGTTTATCGGAGCGCGGCCGCGGACGGACTGGCTTCAGGGTCAGATTTCCTGCGACAAACATGGGTTTGTTCTGACCGGACCGGACCTTGATCCGGCCACACATCTTGCAGACTGGCCTTTGGAGAGGGAGCCGTATCTCCTGGAAACCAGTGTACCCGGAGTTTTTGCGGCGGGCGATATCCGGCACGAGTCCATCAAGCGCGTCGCGTCTGCCGTTGGCGAGGGCTCGGTCTCTGTTGCGTTTGTTCATCGCCATCTGGCCTCCCTCTAGACTGGTGAAGCAATGATTACCGCGCAAGACTTGACGCTTGTCCCCCAGTTTGAGGACCTGAGCGAGGACGACCGGACCTGGCTGGCGTCGCACTTCGCTGAAGTGAAGCACGACACCGGAGAGGATGTCATGGTACCCGGTGACGAGGCGCCCAATATGATCGTGGTCTTCGAGGGAGCGTTCCAGTTCTTCTTTGGTGGGCCCGGGAAGTGGCGCCTGACCGGTGCGATTCAGGTGGGGGGCATTACGGGAATGCTTCCCTACAGCCGAATGACCCACATTCCAGGACGCGGCACCGCGACCGAACCGAGCAGGATTGGCTTGCTCCACAAGGACATCTTTCCAGAGATGCTCTATCGGATTCCCGTCCTGGGCCAGCGTCTGATTGCCCTGCTGTCCGACCGCGTCAGGAGTGGGGCGAAGGCGGATCAGGAACGCGAGAAGATGCTTGCCCTGGGCAAGCTTTCCGCGGGCCTGGCGCACGAACTCAACAACCCGGCGGCGGCCGTGCGGCGAGCGGCCTCAGACTTGCGGGAGCGGCTCGAGGCCCTTCCCCAGGTTGTAGCCCGGGTGGCCCGTCACGGCCTGGGACCGGACATGGTGAATCCGTCCGGTGGTTTCTGCAGCGTGAGTGGCGCCAACCCCAAACTTTCCACAGTTGAACTCGCGGACCGGGAAGATGCCATCCTGGATTGGCTGGAGGACCGGGACGTTGAGGACGCCTGGAAGATCGCGCCTAACCTCGCCGAGGCCGGGATAACTCCTGCGGACCTGGATTTGGCTGTTCGCGAGGTGCCCGGCGGTGCCGTGGCCGATGTGGTTTCCTGGATCGAAAACAGCATATCGTCCAGCCGTCTACTGGATGAGATTCACGCCGCGGCCGGCCGAATCTCAGATCTAGTCGGGTCAGTCAAGGCCTATTCCCACATGGATCGCTCTCCCGAGAAGGAGATGACCAACCTTGGCTCCGGGATCGGGAATACGTTGACCATGCTCGGGCACAAGATCCGCAAGAAGGCCATCGATGTGCGCCTGCTGGTCCCAGACGATCTGCCGCTCGTTCCAGGGCATCCGGGTGAACTCAACCAGGTGTGGACAAATCTCATCGACAACGCGGTGGACGCCATGGATGACGAGGGTCAACTGACCCTTGAGGGGAAGCAGTGTGGCCAAAGCGTTGAAATCAGCATCAGCGACAGCGGCCACGGGATTCCTGAAGATGTCGTTTCCAAAATCTTCGAGCCGTTCTTCACCACCAAGGACGTCGGACAAGGGACGGGCCTCGGACTGGAGATAGTCCACCGCATTATCACCGAGCAGCACGAAGGGAGGATCTCGGTTGAGTCCAAGCCCGGGAAGACCGTGTTTACGATTTCGTTGCCGATGGACAGCGCTACGGCGTAGGGGCCATGAGGCGGTAGGTCAACTGGCGCCTACCCACCGAAATCTGCCAGCGTGTTGTTCCCCGCCCAGCGATCTACATCGCCTCGAAGTTTGCTCCAGAACGGATGCAAAGGACAGGGATCCGTGACCGAACATTTGTCCCATCCAAAGGCGCACTGCCCTTCGTCTGACTGGTAGCCGACGGCCGAGAGGACGTCGATGAACCTGATCGCTGATGGCGCGCGGGCGAGCCGGAAGCCGCCCCCGTGACCCTTGCGAGACTCGAGTAATTCCGCCTCGACCAACCGGCGCATGATCTTCGAGAGGTAGTCTCGCGGGACGGCGGCCGCCTCGGCAATCTCCTGCGCGCGCACAAAATCGCCTTCAGGGCTGCGGGCCAGGCAGGCGGCGACGCGAAGGGCATACTCTGCGGTTCGACTGAAGCGCAAGGGTCTTTGACGGTGGTTTCGTGGACCGAGGCGCCCGGAAAAAGGGACGGCCTCTCAAGAAAGAAGTGTATAACCAACGCAAATTTGCTCAATGGAGTTGCAGGTCCACTAAATCTATTTGACAATAGACCTTCAAGCCCATTGAAATGGTCGTCCCCGTGGCGACCTCTCGAAAATCAAGCAGGTGCCCAATGGAAGACGGCAGCATGGAAAACGAGAACAAGCACCCCATTCAGCGGCTCATGGATAACCCATGGCTCCTCCTCGTTCTGGGTCTGATCATCCCGTTCCTGTCCTACACGGTCTGGGGTTGGATCGATCTCGCCAGGATGCCACTCGGCCAACTGCCATAACCAACGAGGTGCGGATATGAGCATTCACCCCCCTCCAGCCAACTGGTTCAAGGGTCCCGAGGGCGCAGAGCGCCTGTGGATCGGAATGGGCTTCGTCGGGTGCATGGTCCTCTTCCTGGCCATGCCCTTCGCCCATTTCATGGGAAAACAGAACTCTACCGGCGAGTCCTACCGCGTGGAGCCGGTCGCGTTTTTTGAGCGCGTGATGCAGTTCACGGTAGCCAACAAGGTTGGCGAGGTGAACGGAATCCCGATCGCTCAACCGGCTCCCGGCAGCGACATCTACCTGCTGGGTCAGATGTGGCGCTGGTACCCGGTCCTCAAGTTGTCCCAGGGTCAGACCTATGGGCTTCATGTTTCATCGCTGGACCTCCAGCATGGACTGTCGATACAGCCGATGAACATGAATTTCCACGTGCTCCCTGGCTACGACCATGTGCTGACCATCACGCCCTCGGCGAGCGGCGAATTCAGCTTGATCTGTGACGAATTCTGCGGAATCGGTCATCATTTGATGACCGGCCGCATCATCGTCGAATAGAGGCCAGCCATGGGAAACTTCTTTGACGGCAAGGTGAGGACGTGCTCGACTACCGGGCTCCCGGTATGTCTGACGGCACAATTCTTCGTCACGGCCAACGCGGTTGCCGCGGTTATCTTCCTCCTTGTGGGGGCGCTCGGCGCCATTCTGATTGCGATGACCCGCTGGAGCGCGGTGCATCTCCTGAGTGACGTCATGTACTACCGTGTGCTGACGCTGCACGGGCTGAACATGCTGATCTTCTGGATCCTGTTTCGAGATCGCGGTCCTTTATTTCTGCTGCACGAGCCTGCTCAATGCGCGTCTGGCCTCGAAATCCATGGCCTGGGTATCGTTTGGGCTGATGGTGCTTGGCGCGCTCATGGTGGACTGGATCGTGCTCTCCGGAAAGGGCGATGTCCTGATGACATCCTACCCGCCCATGGTCGCTCACCCGGCCTTCTACCTGGGGATGATCCTGGTGGCTGTCGGTGCGCTGGCGGCCGCGATCATCGGGCTGTTTACGCTGGCGCACGGCGCAATCGCCCTTATCCCGACCCTCACGTGGTCTTTCGGCTGGACGCCAGAACATGATCCGGGATGGTACCGTCTCATGTGGTGGGCCCTGGGTCACCCGGCTCAGCAGGTCAACCTCTGCGCCATGGTTGCCATCTGGTACTTCCTGGCTACGCTGACCACGGGCGCCAAACCGCTCAACGAGACGGTTTCCCGCGGTGCGTTTGTGCTGTACATCCTGTTCATCAACGTCGCCTCGGCCCACCACTTGTTGGTCGATCCGGGTCTCACCGCTTCCTGGAAAATCTGGAACACCTCGTATATCATGTACCTGGCTGTTCTTGCCTCGCTCATTCACGGGTTCACGGTGCCGGCATCGGTTGAGGTGGCCCAGCGATTGAAGGGCCACACCAAGGGTCTTTTCGGCTGGTTCACAAATGCCCCGTGGCATGACCCCGGCTTCTCCTCGTTCGTGCTCTCGGCGCTGATCTTTGGCTTCATCGGCGGCATCACCGGCGTGACCATCGGTACAGAGCAGATCAACATCATCGCGCACAACACGATGCGCATACCCGGTCACTTCCATGCAACGGTCGTGGGTGGGACCACGCTGGCGTTCATGGGGCTCACGTACTACGTGGTACCACTGATATTCCAGAAGGAGTTCTATCTCCGGGGCCTGGCACGTGTGCAACCGTTCCTGTTTAGGGGTGGCATCGTGATCATGTCCGTCGGGATGTCCTTCGCCGGGTCCTATGGCGTTCCGCGGCGGCACTACGACATCGACTTCTCGGGAGCCAACATCCCGGCTGGATTCGATGCAGGGGCGCACTTCATGATGGGCGTCTTGGGCGTCGGACCTGTCATCGCATTCGTCGCCATGATGATCTTCATCCTGTTGGTGGTAGCCGCGGTCTTCTTTGGTAAGTCCAACAAGGAAACGGGAATGGTCCCGTGGCAGAGCGCGGAGGCCATGGCCAAGAACCGCGAGATCTACCTGCAGCCGGACGAGGAGTACGAGAAGGCCGGGCACAACGTGAAGGGAACCCTCGCGCTGGTATTCATCCTGCTGATTTCGTTCATCGTGTACTACTTCGCCAACTGGAAGGCGCTCGCTGATGTCTGGCCAGTACGGTAGTCTGGATTCTGTAAAGGAGTTCGTTACCGGCTGGCGAATCCCGGTGATCGTGGTTACGGTGATCATGGGCACGGTGGCTTTTATGGCTAGCGTGCTCCTTATTCCACCCTCCGCGGGCGCGGCGTATGCGTTCGCGGAGGACTTCAAAACGCTCTGTTTTGGATATGACCGAACCACGGGCGCGATGGCGTGGACGTACGTCTGGATGTTTCTGGTCCAGCTGTTGATTCTGGCATCGCTGGTGCTGATGGTCTGGCGAGCACCGCTGGTTTCTGCATGGACAACCAGCCGACCCGGCGTTGGCCGGACTGTTTTGGGGTCCTTTTGGGGGTCGCGGCTGTAGCCTTCACCGTTCCGGGAATGCTGTCAGCCGGGCCCGTCCAGGATCCGACTGCCTTTCCCGGAAACCGGATTCGGACAGCTGTTCCTGCCGCGCCATTCGGCCTGATAAACCAGGAATCCGATCCCGTCGCCCTTGAGGATTTCCGGGGAGACGTCGTGCTTGTAACCGCGGTGTATGGGACGTGCGAGGACACCTGCCCACTCATATTCCGTCAGATAAAGTCTGCAGTTGCGCTGCTCACAGAGGCTGAGCGCCGGGATCTACACGTGATCGCATTCACGCTGGACCCGGAGACGGATACCCCCGAGATGCTGGCCATGATGACCAAGGTCCACGGAGTCGAAGCGCCATTGTTTAACACCGTGACGGGCGACCCCGCCTACGTAAACCAGGTGTTGGACAGGTATGATTTCAGACGGTGGCCAGGAGCCAACGGCGTAATCGAACACACCAACCTGATTCAGGTCATCGATCGAAACGGAGATATCGCCTTTCGTTTCACCCTCGGAGCCCTGCAGGAGTCGTGGCTCACGGAATCGCTGCGACTGGTGCTGGCGGAGCCGCTCGCCTCATGAGCGAGGCTGCCATCCCGCCGATTGTCAGTGACGAGAGGCAACCGAGGCCCACGCTGGGGCGCGTTGCCGATGCCCGTGGCGATACGCCGCTCTGGGGTGACTCGGCGCTGTCGCGATTGGAGCGGGCCATCGCCTGGCTGACGAACCGCGCGGGGGCGGGTTTGAGCGAATCCGCCAATCCCTTCGCACGGGCGGGAGCGGTCCCAAACACCGCCTTCCTGATCGCCCTGGTGACCGGGATTCTCCTGCTGTTCTGGTACAAGGCAAGCGTCAACCAGGCGCACGCCTCTCTCGAAGGACTCGCCCTGTTGCCACAGCTCATCCGGTCTCTACACCGGTACAGCTCCGACGTGGCGATGATATTTGCGATCTTTCATGGCGTGCAGACTCTGGCCGCCCGAAAGTTGGGCGGCGCCAGGTGGTTGGCCTGGCTCTCCGGCCTCTTCCTGCTTGCTGTGCTCTGGTTCGACGGATGGACGGGCTATTGGCTGGTCTGGGATGAGCGCGGCCGGCAGGTGGCTCTTGCGTCGGCAAAGCTGATGGACCTGTTTCCCATTTTCCCGGACCCCTTGTCTCGGTCCTTCCTGACGGACGAGACGGTGAACTCGCTCCTCTTCTTCATCGTGTTCTTCATTCACATGCTGATTCCAGTCGGATTCGGCCTGTTTATCTGGGCGCAAATCATGAGGGTCAACCGCTCAAAGCTCTTCACGGGAAGAGTCCTGACGGCATGGCTTCTGGGGTCTCTGGTGGTTCTGTCGTTGTTCTCTCCGGCCCTCTCGGTTGAGCCCGCCTCCATGGCCCGGCTGCCGGGAAATCTTTCGGGGGACTGGTGGTTTCTGGGCCCGCTGACAATCATCGAACGCCTGGGTGACGGGACCATCTGGCTGGTCTTTTCCGCGGCCACGGTGGTGTTGTTTGTGGCCCCCTGGCTGGCACCGCGGCGTCCGGTTTCCAAGACGGTCATTGACGCCGAAAAGTGCAACGGCTGCACCCAGTGTTTCAAGGACTGCCCGTTCAACGCGATTACGCTTCACGAGATCGCCCCCACGGGCCGCGAGAGCGCGTTTTTTGCCCAGGTGGATCCGGTGAGGTGCGTGGGGTGCGGGATCTGTGTGGGTTCGTGCGGAGATGCTGCCACTCTGGACTCAGAAGAGTCCGTGTGCGTGGCGTTTGTCTGTGGCGCCTCGGCGGGCGGGACGCTCGGCGTGGATTCAGAGGGGGGATGCGAGGCGCTTCCCGGTTACCGCGTCATCGCAGTAATGTGCACGGGATGGGTGCAAATGCTCACTGTGGAGCGCGCCCTCAGGCGCGGCGCGGCAGGTGTGTTGATTGTAAGCTGCGGGCAGGGTCCCACGTGTCGGGAAGGGTGCGACTGGACCGAGGAGAGGCTCCAGGGAGTGAGGGAGCCAGGGTTGCGGCACGACAAGGTCGACACCGCGCGCATCAGACACGTCCGAATCGGAGCCGGCGGCGCGGCGGCCGTTGCGCGGGAGGCGGCCGGGTTTCGGCGCGAATTGGCCGGGCTGGGCACCGAAGGCCAGTCAGCGGCGGAGCGTGAGCCGCTAAAGGCCGGTCGCGCAGCGAGATTCAAGACGCCAATCAAGGCCACCCTCCTGGCGACCTCCGTCACCCTCCTGACCTGGCTGCCCAGCGACCTCTCGCTCCTGCGCCCGGCTGTCGAGGGGTCTCAACTGGTTGTATCGTTCAAGCATGCCGGCCAACCGAAGTCCGGCGGTGGCCTGACAGACGACTCCAACGTGCTTCCGCATATGCGCCGCCCCCGCACGACCGAGCGTGGTCGGGTACCGGTTCGAATGCTGGTCAGGCTGGACAATCAACTTGTGTCAGAGGAGACCTACGATCCGACCGGCCTGTTCGATGACGGCGCAAGCATTGCGATTGCCGAGTTCAGCGTGTCCCCAGGATCCCACACGGTTTCGATCCAACTGGCTGACACGGACTCGACCGGCTATTGGAACTACCGGTTTGAGGAAGAACTGACCTTCGCCGCCTCCGAGCGCAGGGTGGTCCTCTTCGAAGAAACGCACGGGTTTACGGCGTTTTAGGCGGTAGAACCGGACCAGCCGAGCGTGAGGGATGGAATACCATCAACTCGAATCGGACCTTTTGTAGCACTAGTCGGTCGCGGCTGCTGAGCCGCCATGGTTTTGACGTTCTCTATTTCGATCGGGGTATTCGCACGCCCGGTCGTTTTAGTCAGCCACGAATCCCGTATGCCTGCATGTTGCTTTCCAAGACGCTGGTCCGCCAGTCCGTGAGGGCGGCGGTCCTACTGCTCAGCCTGACCATTTCAGCGCTGGCGGTAGGCGATGCCTCGGCGCAACTGGCGCGAATGACACTCGACGATCTGGCAAACACGTCCACCTCGATCGTGCACGGCCAGGCCACCGCCTCTCGCGCAGTATGGAACGCCGACGGCACACAGATCCTCACCGAAGTCACGGTGCAGATTCAGGATCAACTCAAGGGCGCTGGTGGCTCCACGACGGTTATCACCATACCAGGCGGTCAGATCGGAAACGTGATCTACGAAGTCTCCGACATGCCGAGCATCGACGAGGGTGAGGAGGTGCTGGTGTTCGTTTGGCAACACCCCTCCGGCAGAAATCTGGTGACTGGCGGAACGCAGGGGAAACTATTGGTGGAGAGGGCCTCTGCACTGGCCCTGCCTCAGGTAACTGGCTTGTTTGGGCTTGCAGGCGCTGCGGTCGACAAAAGACCCACCGCTGACGCTCCGGCCGCGGTCGGCCTCGCCGACCTGAAGACAAGGATCCGGAAACTGGTGAGCAACCGATGAACGCATCGGCCGCTACCAAGACTTCCATGCCATTGTCACAGCGCTTCTTCTTTTTCGCGTTCACGCTCCTCCTTGGCGGATCGGCTCTCTTCTCTCCGGCGTCCGCGCAGACGTTTAGCCAAATCAATAATTCGGCGGCATTCGCATCTGCCGGCGCCGGCTACGGGACCGCCCTTGGCGATATCGACAACGACGGTG
>JBLHLC010000023.1:0-71338 GCA_047619685.1 Rhodothermales bacterium | reverse complement strand
AACGGCGGCCTGACCAAAGGCGAGGGTGGGAGCCAATACGACGACAAAGGCCGCCGCCAGTAGCTTTCTTAGCATGGCGTCTTCCGATGAGTGGTTTGAGTGCGTCTATGCTGGGATCGCGGCCGAACCTCGGCCGCGGGGAGTCCCAAGGGCGTCCAACTGGGTCAGGAGACCCTTTTGAGAGATCACTACCGTTTGGAAGCTGTAATCTCTGGGGTGGGGAATCAACGGGCAGTGGAATACCATCAAGGTCTAATATAGCCTGAAGATGAAATTTGTCGCAACAAGTGAAACAAATTAAAACCTCCCCGCGGGCAATAGACCCGACCGGTGAGTCGTTTTCACAGATTATGACCACCCGAATGCCGAGCGCCCAATACCAAAATGGCCCACGACACCCCCGGTGAGGGTTGCCGTGGGCCGAATGGTCGTCCGAACTACCTAAGCGGTCGTTCTGAGCCGCCGATAGACGCACTTCAGGGGTAAATCGATGCCCTACTGATTGCCGAGAATTACGGGAAGCCCGTCGCTGCCACTCCCGATGATAACGGTCTTGGAATTCGGTGAGTTGGCCAGAAGCTGCGTGGCTTCGATCCCCTTGAACCGCAGGAACTGGTCGGATAGACTGGCCGTGATGATGCGCTGGTACTCGGCCTGTCCTGTTGCCTCAATGGCCTTCCTCTCGGCCTCCAGGCGTTCCTTCTGGATGGTAAACTGATAGCGCTCGGCTTCCTGCTCTTCCTTCAGCTTGTTCTCGATGGCCCCACGAATCTGGTCGGGTAGGCTTATGTCCCGGATCAGGATAGCATCGACCTGAACGAATTGGGTCCCAACCGCGTCGCGGACCCGCTCGAATACCTGCACCTGTAGCTCGGCGCGGCGCGATGAGTAGAGCTCCTCAGGCGTGTATTGACCCACGATCTCTCGAACGGCACTTCTGAGTTCCGGCTGAACGAGTTTGCGGTAGTAGTCCGTCCCGTACGTCGTGTGGAGCTCCGGGATGTCTTCCGGAACCGGCCGCCAGCGAATGGAGGCGTCCATCCCGATTTGCAGGCCATTCGACGAGAGTGCGTCGATACCTTCCAACTGCTCCTGAACACGGAGGTCATAGCGAATCAGATCCACCCATGGTGCATGGATCTGAAGCCCCTCGCCAAACTGGGTTGTGAGGTCCGTCCCGCCAAAGGGGCTGAATTTGACGGCTCCTTCGCCGGAGCTGATGCTGGTGGTCATGCAGCCGCCGCCTAAACCGGCCACCACGATGAAAATCGCGCCCAGAGTCGCGAAGCGGGCTATGGCGCGCTGAAGATTGGGATATGGATTGTCTGCCATTGTCGGGAGAGTCGCATTATGAGTGGAATACTCCAGAATACCCAGTCTGAGGTGGCTTGGTTGCGTACCGCGCGGGGGCTTCACGGATGAACCGCTCTTTTCTTACCCCCCTCAGCGGGATCGCGGTCGCTTCGATGGCGTTGGCCCGCCGCATGGGAAAGATGCAGGATTTGATTAAAACGCTCGGTCAGCAGAGGGTTGCGCGGGACGTCCCGCTTGCGCCCTTCACTACGTTCAGGATTGGTGGCCCGGCCGATTTGTTGTACGAAGCCCGGAGCGCGGACGAACTGGCTGCCTCCGTGGCGGCGGCCCGGACGACACAGACGCCCTATTTCCTTCTTGGGCTGGGTGCCAACGTGCTGGTCGGCGACGGTGGGTTCCGGGGTCTGGTGATTCGCAATGCCGCGACGGGCTATGCCGTGGACCGCCTGCACGGCCTGGTGACCGCCGAGAGCGGATGCGTGATGTACCCGGAGTTGATCGAAAGTGCGGTTGCCTCAGGCCTCAGTGGACTGGAGCACTATGTCGGCATCCCCTCCACGGTCGGCGGGGCGATATGGCAGAACCTGCACTTCCTCTCCCCCGCGCCCGAGCGTGCGCGCACCATTTTTATCGCGGAAGTCGTCTCCCAGGCCAGCCTCCTCACAGAGGAAGGGAAACGTCGAATCGTCGGGGTTGACTACTTCAAATTCGGGTACGACGAGTCCATTCTCCACACCCGGGATGACATTGTCCTCTCAGTCACGTTCAGGCTCGAGGAGGCCGACCCCGTCGTAATGCGGAGAACCATGGCCGAAAATCTGGAATGGCGCTCTTCTCGCCACCCGCCGCTGGAGTCGGAGCCCAGCGCCGGAAGCATCTTCAAAAAAATTGACGGAGTCGGCGCAGGCCGGCTTATTGACGGCTGCGGAATGAAAGGCACCCGTGTGGGTGGCATCGAGATTACCCGGCGGCACGCCAACATCCTCATCAATCGCGGAGGGGGGACGGCGGCGGACGTCCGCAGGCTCATCGAGCTTGTCCAGGTCACGGTAGAACGGGAAACCGGATATCTGCTGGAGCCGGAGATTTCGTTTGTAGGAGATTTCTGAATCTCCCGTTGACCCTATACGCCCGACGCGGTGGTCGGCTATCTTCCAGCAACCCCCGTGATTATGCGACAGTGGTTTACCGGCACATGGGCCGTCCTGGCCAAGGACGCCAAACTGGAGTTTCGGACGCGATACGCGCTGAACATGCTCCTCATGTTTGTGATCACCGCTCTTCTGGTGGTGACGCTGGCGATCCGGGGTGAACCCACAACCCCCACCATGCGCTCGGGGCTCCTGTGGATCGTGGTGCTCTTTTCCGCGGCGGTCGGCCTTGGAAGGGCCTTCGTCTCAGAAGAGGAGGCCGGGACCTCCCTGATTCTCAGGCTGAATGTGCGCGGCTCCATGGTGTTTGCAGGCAAACTGGCCTTCACCTACCTGCTTCTTCTGGCAGTGGACCTGGTGGCGGTCCTGGGTTTCGGATTCCTCGTCGACCTTGGTGCCGAAAACGTACTGCTCCTTGCCGTGGTGCTTGCATTGGGGTCACTGGGCCTGGCGGCGGCCACCACGCTGCTTTCGGCCATCATCGCGCGCGCATCCAACCGCGGCCCGCTCCTGCCCGTCCTTCTCTTTCCCCTGCTTTTCCCGCTCCTGATGACCATCGTCCCGGCCGCGCGCGAAGCCCTGGAAGGCGGAGGCGGCTGGGAGGGTGCCTACGGCCACCTCAGGGTCATGGTGGCCTTTGCGGGCACGATGATCACGGGGGCTGTCTTACTTTTTGACTATGTCTGGGAAGACTGAATCTTCCGGCCGGTTTTCCGGTTCTTCCCCTTCAAGATTTTAGCGCATGGCTTCCCCTACCAACGTCCCCCGGTACCGCATCGTCCGAAACCTGGTTATAGCCTGGTTGTCTGTCGTATTGGTGGCCGGGTTTGTGGTGGACATCCCGCGCATCAACATTCTTGAGCACACGGCGCGAAACCTCTTCTTCCACGTGCCAATGTGGTTTACGATGATGTCGGCCATGTTTCTTTCGGGTTATCACTCGCTGCAGGTGCTGCGCAGGGGCCAGGAAATCAGTGACATCCGAGCACTCCAGGCAGCCCGGGTTGGGTTTGCCTTTGGCATGATGGGGCTCATCACCGGCATTGCCTGGTCAAAGTTCACCTGGTATGTCGGGACGGACGTATGGTGGAATTTCGATCCGCGGCAGACCATGGCCGCCCTGCAACTTGTCTTGTACGGGGCCTATTTCGTGCTTCGGACGGCTTTCGACGACCCCGAGCGACGAGCCCGGGTATCGGCCGCCTACAATCTGTTTGCGGCGTTGACCGTACCGTTCCTGCTCTATGTGGTGCCCAGGCAACTGACCAGTCTGCACCCGGGCGCGGATGGTAATCCTGCCTTTAGTGACATCACCGCACCCGTCATGCGCCTTGTGTTCTATCCAGCCGTAATCGGGTTTATCGGCCTATTCTGGGTCCTGTACACCCAGCGTGTCAGACTCGCCAAGGCCCGGCTTCGAATCGTTGGCGACGGAGAATCCTGATGCTTGGTCCAAATCATCTTCAGCAAGCCGTTGACTCGCTGCGAGCTACCGGCCAATCCACTGCCTTTGATTCGATCTGGGCAAATGGTATCCCAACAAAAGCACCATCAGCGCTTGAGGAAGTCATGCTTTCGCACGATAAGCTTTATGTAGTCCTTGCTGTCGTATTGATCATCTGGATCGGCATCACGATTTTTTTGGTGAGAACAGATCGCCGCATAGATGCATTGGAACGGCTCGTCGATGACCGCATTACTGACGAAGACCCACTTTAAGTCCTGAAAAAGTTAGCCCGGTAGCGTAATGAAGACCAAGACCATTTTCGGCGTCGTTTTCCTGGTTGCCTTCACGGGCCTGCTGCTGACCAGCTTCGGGCAGCAAGTGGGCGGGTACATGGACTTTGAGCAGGCGGCGGCCTCCGGCAAATCGGCACACGTGGTCGGAATGTGGGTCGATGACCAGCCCTTTGCCTACAACCCTTCAAGCAACATCTTTTCGTTCAGCATGTCGGACGAAAGCGGAAACGTGCGCCGGGTCAGCTACGCCAATCCCAAACCTGCGAATTTCGAGGATGCCGAGAAGCTGGTGATTGAAGGGTATGCGGACGGCCCCGATTTCGTGGCAGAGAACATCCTGGTCAAATGCCCCTCCAAATACGAGGCGGCGGCTCCCGGTGGCGAGACCGGGCCCGGACACCCCGGCTACGTAGATCCCAACGCAGCCCCGACCAGCGACTAGAGGTAGATGGCTTCGGCCAAAAGAAAGAAGACCAGTATCCCCAGAATATCGTTGCTGGTCGTGATGAACGGCCCCGTCGCCAGTGCCGGATCAATGCCAGCCTTTTCCAGAAGCAAGGGAATAGTGGCGCCGATCGTCGTGGCCATGATGATGACGATGACGAGCGCCAGCGAGGCGGTGGCCGCCAACTTGTAGGGCCCGTCGACGTCGACCAACCCGGCAGCACTGATCCCCACAATCATCAACCCGAGAATGCAGGCAACTGCCAGTCCGTTGAGGACGGACACGGCAACCTCTTTCCCGATGCGACGGGCCAGGTCTGTGGTCCAGATGTCTCCGGCAGCCAGCCCCTGAACGGCGATTGCGGAACTCTGAATACCCGCATTTCCGGCCGTGGCCATGACGATGGGGATAAACCCCGCCAGTATGGCCGAGGCCGCCAGGGCATCCTCAAACCGCAAAATTACCGCAGCGGCGCCTACAGCACCGAACATCCCGGCAAGAAGCCAGGGCAGGCGACCTCGCACGACACGAAAGACCGAGTCGGTGGCCTCCTCAAACCCGGCCACACCACTCATGCGTTGGATGTCTTCCTCGGCCTCATCGCGAATGACGTCGACGATGTCATCAATCGTTATGCGCCCTACAAGACGCCCGTTTTCGTCAACAACCGCCAGCGAGACCAGGTCGTAGCGCTCCATCGCTCGGGCGACTTCCTCCTGATCAACGGACGTAAGGACCGACATGGGTTCGTGGTCCATGACGGACTCGATCCTCGCCGTGGCCGGCGAGAGTAGCATCCCCTTGAGGCTGACGAAGCCCACCAGTTTCTGGTCTGCATTCACGACGTAAACGCCGTAGACGTGCTCGACTTCGTCTGCGTGGCGACGGACCTCCTCGGTGGCCTGCTCGACGGTCCACTGGACGGGCACAGCCACAAACTCTGCGGCCATGAGACCACCGGCGGTCTCCTCGTCGTGAACCAGGAGCGCCCCGACTTCTCGAGCGTCCTCAAGCGTCGGAAGAATGGCCTCCACGACTTCGTCAGGCAGATCGGACAGGACGTCGGCGGCGTCGTCCGTGTCCATTTCATCCAGGACGGCCGTCAGTCGCTCTTGCGAGGCGTCAGCCAGGAGTTCGGCTCGAAAGGCATCGTCCAGATCAACGATGACATCTCCCGCTACGTCCGATGCTAGCCAGCCCAGAACCTGGCCTGCATCTGCCTTTGAGAGGTGCGATAGCAGACTCGCAATATCGGCGGGGTGGACATCCTCCAGGATGTTCAACACCATGGCCTCGGAGCCCGCGTCTATCAATGCGACGATGTCTTCGACGAGTTCGGCATCAAGCTCGAGCGTACCGGCTGGACGTACCAAGTCTGTTTTCTTGACGTCAGCAGCTTCCATTCCCGAGCGTGGTGTTGGGGGGCGGCCTAACCCCTGGGCAGTCTGGACAGGGACCGGGCCCGCGTTGGTCGAACGTGGAGGCTGTTCAACAGTCTCCTAGGCCGCAAGATAGCGCGAGAGCGTCACAAAATCGTCCGGAGTTAATGCCTCGGCGCGCAGGCTTGAAAACGCCTCCGGGAGATCGGCCCCAAAAGCGGACAAGCTGTTGCGGAGGGTCTTGCGACGCTGATTGAACGCCGTTCGCACCACCCGCCTGAAAAGCGCGGGGTCCACGTCCAGCGCCGGTACCCGGAAGTCGAAATGCACGACCGAGCTTGTTACTGCCGGTTTCGGGTAGAAAACTTCCGGCGACACGTCAAAAAGGAGAGTCGGCCTGGTGAGCTTCTGGAGGACCACACTAAGAATCCCGTAGGCCTTGGTCCGTGGTACGGCCACGATGCGCGCCGCCACCTCCTTCTGCATCATTACCACAAGCTCTCTTACCGTCCCGGTCGGAGAGTCCAACAGAGAAAAGAGAATGGGCGTCGTGATGTAGTAGGGCAGATTGCCGATCACGCCGAGGGGCCCTCCCCTCTCCTCGGCAAGCGAGGCCCAATTCAGCTTCAGGACGTCAAGGTGCCGGACGTCCAGGTCAGGCCAGTGTCCGGTCAGGATGGCCACCGCCCGCTCATCCACCTCTACCGCGGTCAGGGCGGAATCCCGCTCCAGGAGCAGCCCGGTCAGCGCTCCCGTGCCGGAGCCTATTTCGACCAACGGAGCATCGCCCTCCAGCGCTCCCACGATCTTGCGGGCTATGTTGGCGTCTCGGAGGAAGTTCTGCCCGAGACGCTTCTTGGGCTGAAACATCAACGCACCCGCTTGGTGCGGTGGCGGACGTAATCCTCAAACAGGTAGCCGCCCAGGTCGTCAAGGCTGGCATAGTATGCGCGCCCCTTGTTGGATTCCGTCAACGAGCGCACAAACTCCTGTAGATAGGGGTCCTGGGCAATCATGAACGTGGTGATGGTAACCCCCTCTCTACGGCACATTACCGCCTCGTCCAGCACCTTGTTTACGATTCGGCGGTCCAGGCCGAAGGCGTTCCGGTACATCCGCCCGTACTCCATGTGGCAGGACGGCTTGCCGTCCGTGATCATCAGAATCTGCTTGTTGCTGCTTTTTCGACGCCGGAGAATGTCCCTTGCACGCTGAATACCAGCCCGCGTGTTGGTGTAGTAGGGCCCCACATTGAGATACGGCAGGTCCTTGATGGACACCTCCCAGGCATCATTCCCGAAAGCCACGATGTCCAGCGTGTCCTTGGGGTAGCGCGTCATTATCAGTTCCGAGAGCGCCAGGGCGGTCCTGCGGGCCGGCGTGATCCGATCCTCCCCGTAAAGCACCATGGAATGCGAGAGATCAATCATCAGGACGGTCGCCACCGAGGTCTGATGCTCCGTCTCGTAAATCTCCAGATCCTCCTCGGAAAGGGAAAACTCTGCTATCCCACCTCGGCGATAGGCATTCGAAAACGTGTTGGTGACGTCCAGATGCCGAATGTCGTCGCCAAACCGCCAACCTCGCGACTCGGGAACCCGCTCACCTCCCTTCCCTGCAAACGGGGTCTTGTGCTGGCCGTCGGGACCCTTTCGGAGGCGACTGAAGACCTGCTCCATCGAACGGCGGCGCAGCGAGCGCTCCGTGCGCGGCGTAATGCGGACGGCCCCCGCATCGTCCTCACGGATGAAACCCTGCTTTTTCAGTTCGTCTATGAAATCCCCGACGCCCGTGTCGCTATCGGTCAGGTTGTACTTCTTATCCAACTCCGTCAACCATCTGAGGGCCTCGCCCGCATCCCCCGCGGTATACTCGAGAAGCTGCTGGAACAGGTCCATCAACTGCTCAAAGCCGGACTTCCCCTCTCCCTGCGTGGCAGGATCAAAATCTGTATATCGAAAGGCGAATGGCACGCTGTTCAGGATCCGAATGGGCTCTTAAGGTAGCGCTTGGCCAAGTCGTGCGAATCGGAAACCTTGGGGAGATCCAGCACCTTTCGGTATGCCAACTCGGCCTCCGGGCGCCGGCCCAATCTATCCAGGGCCATCCCCGCCCGCAGTCGCCCCATGGCACGAAAAACCGATCGCTCATCGGTCGAGGCAACCTCCTCCAGCTGGTCAAATTCAACCAGGGCCTGGTCCAGATCACCAGCAGCCATGCGGCTCCTGGCCAGATTGTACAGGGCGTTTTGAGCCACGCCGCTCGAATATCCGGGTGCGCCCTCCTGAAAGAGCCCGATCGCGTCCTGATACGTCTCAGCGGCCGACGAAAACCGCCCCCAGCGGGAATACACCCGCCCCTCAAGGACATGGAAAAACGCGTTCGCCGGGTGACGCTCGCGGAGCATGGTTACCACGCGCAGTGCGTTATCGTAGTCGGGCTCGAAGCCGAGGTATATCTGCAGCAGGAAATAGGCAGCTTCCGTACCGACGAACGAGGCATCCTGTGAGACACGCTCCAGCGTCGCAATTCCTGCCGCCGGATCTGCCTTCGGAAAGAAGTACATCACCGGCTTCACGACCGGATACTCCCTCGGAATTGCGGAGGCGAAATAATTGTAGACGCCCACGCCGAACTGGAAATCCGGATTGTCGGGGTCCCTTTCGGCGAGGTTGAAGACCAGATCCAGAGCAGTCTTGCCGTCCCGCGCGGCCTTAAGCCATTCTCTCCGGTTGGAGAGGTGTCTCCCGCGAAACCCGATGGCCGCAGCCTTGAAGAACACGCCGTCCAACGCGTATTTGTCGTCGATGCGGTCTGCCGCCTTGACCGTCCGTTCCATGGCCCGAAAGAAGTCATCATCCAGCGAAGTATCCCCGACCGATATCACGGGCAGAATCTCCCACCAAATCACCAGGCCGTCCAGAAACGGGCCCATCGGATGCCCCGGGTACCTGGCCTTGAGCGAGTCGATGACAGCGACCGCATCTGCCGGCCGCATATCGTAGATGTACCGGAGGGCGCGTTCACCCTGGGCGGCGGTGTCCGGGTCGTCCAGGATGGAGCCGTAGTCTCCCGTCCAGCCGGGCATCTGCGCCGCTGCCGGCGTCGTTTGGACGAACGCCGTAAGGAAGAGAACGAGCAACACGCGACCGAATGCACAGACTGGCACAGACCGGTGACGTGACGTTGGATGTTTGTCCTGGATGCGCATACCGGAAAGGCTAACGAATCCTGTGCCGCAACCGTTTCTCCCCACTCTGGGGGTTTTCCCAGGCCCCGACCGTCTCCTTTACGCTACAGTGCCTACCGAAGTCTGAAGCGGCGGGTGCCCGAGTAGATGAGACCAACAAGCAGGATCTTGGCGATATCGACGGGAATGAACCGCAGCCATCCCTTGTCGATGGACTCAAACCACGTCGTGTGCCCAGCTGCGAAATGAAGCCACGAAACGCCCAGCGTAAAGAGGACCAGGGAGCCGGCGATCATCGAGACGACGCTGCCCGAAAGCGTATTCCACTTTCGCGAGAGGGCGCCAATGGCAAATGCAGCCAATGGATAGCCCAGGAGATAGCCCGCCGATACCGCGCCGAACAGGTAGGCCGGCCCATATCCGTCACCGGCGTAGACCGGCAGAAAAAGGCCAAGAACCAGATAGAGAGCCTGCGCGGCCATACCGTTTCGCCAGCCCAGGTAGAGTCCGCTCCCATACACACCGAGGGTCTGGAGCGTGAAGGGCACTTCCCAAATGTATATCCGGATCTGGGCACCCATCGCAGTCAGAACGGCGAAGCCGACTATGCTGAGAATCTGGACGGCTGTGGTTGTGTCGGACGCACGCAGTACGTCCACGGCTGCGGTGCGTTGGGTATGAAATCCGGGAATCACTGGTACCTGTTGGGCGGGTTCAAAGGGAGTGAAAGATACACGGGCGAAACGACCCGCGCGATTATTGTTCGCTCAGACAGTTGCTGCTGCCTTTCGAGGGTCGTAGGCCAAGGCCGGACCGAGCCACCGCTCCATTTCATCCAGATCGACGTCTTTTCGACGCGCGTAATCCTCGACCTGGTCTCGTCCGATCGATCCGAGATTGAAATAATCAGAGTCCGGGTGCGCGAGATAAAGCCCGCAAACGGACGCCGCTGGGTTCATGGCCAGCGACTCCGTCAGGCTGATCCCCGTGTTGGCCTCTGCATTCAGGAGAGTCCACAAGGTCCGCTTCTCCGTGTGATCGGGCTGTGCAGGGTACCCAGGAGCAGGGCGAATTCCCTGATAGTGCTCCGAAACCAGCTCATCGTTCGAGAGCTTCTCGTCCGGCGCGTATCCCCAGAAATCGGTCCGCACGCGCTGATGGAGCCACTCGGTGCACGCCTCGGCCAGGCGGTCGGCAAGGGCCTTGGCCATGATGCTCTGGTAGTCGTCGCCGGCGTCTTCGTAGGCCTTGACAACCGGCGCCAACCCGTGCCCAGTCGTCACCGCGAAGGCGCCGATCCAGTCCGGATGTCCCGTAATTGGCTGCACAAAGTCCGAAATGGCACGATTGGGTTTCCCAGGTGTCTTTTCCGTCTGCTGGCGAAGCGTATGGAGCCGCGCGAGTTCTTGAGAACGGTCCGCTCCGGAGAACAGCACGACATCGTCCCCTTCAGACCCAGCCGGCCAGATACCGAAGACGGCCTTGGGGTCCAGGAGGTCTTCAGCCTCGAACCGATCCAACATGGCGTTGGCATCCTGATAGAGCGACCTGGCTTCCTCACCCTTGACCGGGTCCTCGAGAATTGATGGGTACTTCCCGCGCATCTCCCACGCCTGGAAGAACGGCGTCCAATCGATGTATGGCCTGATCTCTGCGACCCCCACCGAGACCTGGTGGACCCCGAGCGTATTGGGCGCAACCGGTGCGTATTTCGAGGGGCGAGCAGGATTTGATCGCGCGGTCTCCAATGCCAGCAGTTTGGTCCGGCGTGTCCTGCGCTCATAGGCCTGGCGGACTCCGTCGTACTCCTCCTTCAGGTCAGACAGAAACGATTCTGACCGATTCAGCAGGTGCGTGACCACGCCGACGCTTCGAGACGCGTCCAGGACATGGACCACGGTCCCGGAATAGGCGGGATCCACGCGGACCGCAGTGTGCACCTTCGACGTGGTGGCACCGCCGATCATCAGTGGGAGCTTGATCCCACGTCGTTCCATCTCGGAGGCCATATGGACCATCTCGTCCAAAGAAGGCGTGATGAGCCCCGACAGTCCGATGATATCTACCTGCTCGGCAATGGCCGCGTCCAGGATCCGGTCGGCAGGCACCATAACTCCCAGATCGACCACACGGTAATTATTGCACCCCAGGACCACACCGACGATGTTCTTTCCGATGTCGTGGACATCTCCCTTTACCGTGGCCATGAGAACCGTCGCGCGGGTGTCTCCCTCCCCGGACTCGGCCTTCTCCTCCTCAATGTACGGGATCAGGTATGCCACGGATTTCTTCATCACGCGGGCACTCTTGACGACCTGCGGCAAGAACATCTTGCCTTCGCCGAACAGATCTCCGACAACGTTCATCCCCGCCATCAGCGGCCCTTCAATGACTTCGATGGCGCGCGCAGACTGCTTCCTGGCCTCCTCGGTGTCCTCTTCGATGAAGTCCAGGATGCCTTTGACCAGTGCAAACTTGAGGCGCTCCTCTACATTCCCGCTGCGCCATTCTGCGGTCTTGATCTCTTTCTGTGGTCCCCGGCCAGAGAACTTGTCCGCGATCGTCACAAGGCGTTCGGTGCCCTCTGGATCCCGGTCAAAAATGACGTTCTCGATGCACTCCAGGAGTTCGGGGTCGATGGCGTCGTAGACCTCGATCTGGCCCGCATTGACAATACCCATGTCCATGCCGGCCTTGATGGCATGGAAAAGAAACGCGGTGTGCATCGCCTCCCTGACCCGGTCATTACCCCGGAAGGAGAACGACATGTTGGACACGCCACCAGAAATTCGCGCCCCTGGCAGATTCTGCTTGATCCAACGGGTGGCTTCGATGAAGTCCAGCGCGTAGCGATTATGTTCTTCGATGCCTGTGGCGACGGCAAAGACGTTGGGGTCGAAAATGATATCCTCGGGCGGGAACGAGAGCTCCTCCGTGAGAATTGTGTAGGCCCTTTGGCAGATCTCCTGTCTGCGCTCCATGTTTTCAGCCTGCCCCTTCTCGTCAAAGGCCATGACGATGACTGCGGCTCCATAGCGCTGGGCCAACGTGGCCTGCTCCCGGAATATTTCCTCGCCTTCTTTCAGGCTGATGGAGTTCACGATGCTTTTGCCCTGCAGACACCGCAGGCCAGCCTCAATCACCGACCATTTCGAGGAATCCACGACAACGGGGACCCGGGCGATGTCGGGTTCGGCCGCGATCAGATTCAGGAACCGGACCATGGCCGCCTCGGAATCCAGGAGCCCTTCATCCATGTTCACGTCGATGAGCTGAGCCCCGTTCTCTACTTGCTGACGGGCCACCTCCAGCGCGTCTTCGTAGAGCTCCTCACGGATTAGCCGGGCAAACTTGCGCGATCCGGTCACATTGGTCCTTTCGCCAATGTTGACGAAGTTCAGATCAGCGCGAAACGTGAGTGGCTCCAATCCCGAGAGATGGAGCAACCCGTCAGACTTGGCAGGCGTCCGCGGCTTGTGCCGGGCGGCAGCGGCCGCCATGGCCTCGATGTGCGGAGGCGTGGTCCCGCAGCAACCGCCCACAATGTTCAGGAAACCCTCGCGTGCGTACGCATCAATCTGGTCTTCCATGTAGGCGGGAGACTCATCGTATCCGCCCATCTCGTTAGGAAGACCCGCATTGGGGTAGAGGCTGGTTCTGACCGTCGCCGCGCCCGAAAGCGCCTCCAGAAACGGCCTCATCTGAGCGGATCCGAGGGCACAATTCAGCCCGACCGACATCAGCTCCGGAGTGTGCTTGATGGAGTGCCAGAATGCTTCCGTTGACTGACCGGACAGGGTGCGGCCACTCTGGTCAACGATCGTCCCTGAGATCATCACCGGAACCCGGTTGCCGGTCTGACCGAAATATTCGGAGATCGCAAAAATCGCGGCCTTGGCATTCAGGGTGTCGAAGATGGTCTCCACCAGAAGGACGTCCACCCCCCCTTCCATCAAACCGCTTATTTGCTCTCCATACGCTTTCGCAAGAAGTTTGAATGTTGAGGCGCGAAAACCCGGATCATTGACATCCGGAGACAGACTCAAACTGACATTCGTGGGGCCAAGCGCGCCTGCGACGAATCGGGGACGATCCGGCGTCGTTTTTGTCCACGCGGCTGCCGCCTTGCGGGCAATTTGCGCCGAGGCCAGGTTCATGGCGTAGACATGATCTCCCGCGCCGTAGTCGGCCTGCGCGATGCTGGTCGAACTGAAGGTATTGGTTTCCACGATGTCCGCGCCGGCCGCCAGATAGGCCTCGTGGATCTCCCGAATGATGTCCGGCTGGGTCAGGCTAAGGAGGTCGTTGTTGCCCCTTTGCGACAGCGGATGGTCCTTGAACTGACTGCCGCGATAGTCGCTCTCTCCCAGGGAGTACCGCTGGATCATGGTGCCCATGGCGCCGTCCATTACCAGGATTCGGTTCTGGAGGCCTTCTTCGAGTCTGGAATTGAGCAATTCAGCACAGGCGTTGGTGAGAACGGGCTCCAACGAAAGACCCCTATGGTGGTTCGCTTCGGGCCAATCAGGTGCCGCTATCTTTGCAGGAACTCCGACACCAGTTCTCCGAAGGCCTCTTGCGCCTCCGCGTGCACCCAGTGGCTGGCCTCGGGGATCGTTACCACTTCGGCCGCCGGGAAGTAGGCGCGGATCACCTGGTAGTCATCGTCCTGGATGTAGTCAGAGCGTCCGCCTCGAATGAACAACGCCGGCCCATCGTAGGTGGTCAGCGCACTCAGCCCCCCGCTGATTCGATCGTAGTTGCCCTCGATGTCATCAAGGTTGACCGTCCACTCGTACGAGCCGGCGCTCGTTCGGCGAAGATTCTTGAGAAGAAACTGACGCACGGCGCGGTTGGGAATGTGGAGCGAGAGGGCGTCCTCCACTTCCCGGCGGGATGCCTTCTCGCCGGGCTTGGCGCCACGCAGCGCCTTGATAACGTCCAGGTGACTGGCGGGATACGACCGCGGCGCGATGTCCACGACCACCAACCTGGACACGCGCTCCGGTACGGTCAGCGCCAGTTGCATCGCGACCTTCCCACCCATGGAATGGCCCACGAGGTCGGAAACGGGAAGGTCCAGCCGATCCCAAACCTCCTCCACGTCCGCGGCCATGGACTCGTAGTCCATCCTCGAACTGTGAGGAGATTGCCCATGGTTTCTCAGGTCTGGCACGACCACGTGTCGGAAATCTGCAAAGACCGACCGTGACAGCGTGTGCCAGTTGCCTCCGGCTCCGAACAACCCGTGCAGGATGGTCAAAGGATGCCCCTGGCCGTACTCGCGCAAGAATAGATCCAAGACTGGACGGGCAGAGCCGTGGCTGTGTGGGGGAAAGGCCTGAATGGTAAAAGGGGCGACCCGGTTTCCCGGATCGCCCCTTTCGCCAAAAAACTAGCCCATCAGGCTGTCGAATCAGGCCTTTGCCTTCAGCAAGTCACGAATCTCTCCCAGAAGAACTTCCTGAGCCGGCGGTGCGGCGGGAGCAGCGGGAGCAGCCTCCTCCTTCTTCTTCGCGCTGTTGATAGCCTTCACGATCATGAACAGCACCAAGGCGACGATAATAAACGCGATCGCTGCGTTCAGGAAAAGGCCCCATCCAAGCGCGACGCCTCCGGCTTCGCGGACGGCGACGATGGATCCCATGTTCGTCCCGGCAGCAGGCTCACTGAGCACGATGAACAGGTTCGAAAAATCTGGAGAGCCAGTGACACTCGAAACCAGAGGCATCAGGATGTCGCCCACGACAGACTTCACCACAGTTCCAAATGCTGCGCCGATGATGATGCCCACAGCCATATCGACCATGTTGCCTTTCATGGCAAATTCCTTGAATTCCTTTAACATCGCGTCTTCCGAGTTTGTGAGGGAGGATGCTTAATTATAAAAGTTACGAACCGTTGTCAAGCCGGACGTCCCGGCAGATTCCCTGAAAGTGGTCCCCAAAGTGGGCGAATATCGGACCGAGAGCGCGCAGTGGGTGCATTTCGCTGTACATTTGTTACTGTCACAGACTGAGAGACCCGCCTTGGCTCAACCAATCCGCATTCGATTCTCCAACAAGGACGCCAAAGACTTCGTGCTTGATGTCCGTGGCCGTGTGGCCGAGTACTTCGAACAAACCGGCAAGTCCAGACATGCAGACTGGCGCATGCTGGTCAAGACGGTGGCCATCCTGAGCACGGCATTCGGCGCTTACGGGCTCATCATGCTGGGGAATCTGCCCCTCGGTCAGATGTGGCTGCTCTCGTTTGTTCTCGGGCTCGGCATGGCAGGCATTGGCTTTAGCGTTGCCCACGACGCGCTTCATGGGGCCTATTCGAACAACAACTTCGTCAATGGGGCTCTTGGTTTCATGTTCGACATCATGGGAGCCAACGGGTACATGTGGAAAATCACACACAACGTGATCCACCATACCTATACCAACATCCACGATGTGGACGAGGACCTGACCGTCTCGCCGCTACTCCGGCTGTCTCCCGGCGCCAGGCACTACTGGTTCCATCGGTACCAACACATATATGGGATTCTGGCCTACGGACTCGCCACTGTCAACTGGCTCTTCGCCAAGGATTTCCAGCAGTTCCTGAAGAAGGACATCGGCCCGTACACGGACAAGTCGCATTCAGCCCTTCAGATTTCCGTTCTGTTCGTGACCAAAATTCTGGCGATGACCTGGATGATCGTCCTGCCGCTTGTCTTTTTGGACATCACGTGGTGGCAGTTCCTGATAGGGTTCCTGACCGCACACGTCACGGCAGGGATCATCATGGGTGTCATCTTCCAGTTGGCTCACGTGGTCGAAGGGCCCGAGTTTCTACAGCCGGACGATGCGGGCAGGATGGAATATGCCTGGTTGGTGCACGAGATGCGGACCACCGCCAATTTCGCGGCCGAGAACAAGGTGTTGTCCTGGTACATCGGTGGACTCAACTACCAGATCGAGCATCACCTCTTTCCACAGACCTGTAGCGTCCACTATCCGGCGATCGCCCCGATCGTCCAGAAGGTGGCCTCAGACCACGGTCTCCCTTACCACTACAACCGGACGCTGAGTTCTGCCGTCGGGTCTCACCTGCAGATGCTGCGCAAGCTCGGTCCCGGAGCGGCGACGCTTCAAGATTTCGTCCCGGCCTCTTAGGTCTCGTCAGTTTCGTCGGCCTGTGGGCATTCCCCGCAGGTGCATTCATCCGGGCCGCATGTGCAGGATCCGCGGCCGCAGCAATGGCGTGGTCCGCAGCATCCGCCACTTCGATTGATGACGAAGTAGATCAGCAGTCCGATCAGAAGCCAGCGTACACTGCCCGATAGGCCGATTCCAAAAATGAATCCGGGGCCGGCTGAGCTCAGCACGACAAAAAGCAAAAGGAGCAGGCCCAGTAAGGCAGGTCGAGAAAAATCTCGCATGGGGGTGCGGCTTGGTTCAGGTAAACTCTACGGAGCCTTGCTTGCGATGGTTACACCCCGCCAAGCAATTTCAGTCGCCTGGGAGTCCAGTGGCCTACGCCGCTGCTTCGGATGCCGATGGCCCTTGCTTGGAGTCCGGTAACGAGACGCCCGAAAGCGTCCCGCCTGATCTCGCAGGCCGGCGTATTCCGACGCTCTTTCTGCGCACCCGCTTTACGGACTTTACAAATTCGCCCGAAAGCATCCCGTACCGTATCCGGTCGTAGTACTTGTCATCCCAAAGCAGGTACTCCCGGTCGGTGCCTTCTGCGGTAAAGCCCATGCCTTCGACCAGACTACGCCAGGCCTCATTGTACGCGAAGCAATCCGCGGTTACCCGGTGCATCCCGAGAGATTCGAAACAGTAACTGAGCAGGCTTGACATGGCTTCGCGTCCGTATCCCTGTCCCCAGAAGTCCCTCTCTCCAATAGTAACGCCGATGCTACAGTGAAGGTGGTGGCCGCTGATCCCGGCTACGAAAGCCACGCCGATCAGCGTTCCGTCCTCGGTATGAATCTCGAAGTCTTTACACTCCGGATCCGGCTGCGTCATGATGCGCTCAAAGCGCTTCTTGAAGGCCCCGAAGGTTTCCTCGACGTAGGGGATCTCAGAATCGAGCCGGTTCAATTCTGGATCATTGTTCCACTTGAAGTGGGTATAGATATTCTCCAGACGAAGCCGATCGAAACGTATCCGAGGACCAACCAGGCCGTTTTCCTTCGGAGATTGCATGACGCCGATTGCTGCCAATCCCGGTTCAGAACCGAGCGCAGCGATTTTGTTGAAGTGTAGTTACCGTATTTATCGGCGACCTGGCCGGTTAGTTAATCCTCTTCCTGGACAGCCATCCGGGTGAGCACCGCCCGGCTCCACTTGAGGGCTCCCTCGGGACACGGGGGCAGCACCCGCCAGCGCACCGGGACCATATAACCCGGGATCAGAGCCCGAACGGCATTTTCAACATCCGGAAAGGACGCGGAACCGGATACGAACGCCACCGGGCGGGCACCAAACTCGGTATCGGGCACCGGCACAACGACCGCATCATCAACCCCCTGGGTTGCCCGAATAGCCTCTTCGATGGACTCAGGATGGACGTTTTCGCCTCCCGAGATGAACATGTTGTCGATGCGGCCGCGGACGACCAACTCCCCGTGTTCATTCAGAGAGCCCATATCTCCAGTCTTGTGCCATTCTCCGGCCTCGGGCCCGTCCAGGTAGCCGGAAAAAAGCGCGCCCCCCCCAACTTCGATCTGACCCGCCTCGCCAATCCGGAGTCGGCGGCCCTCAAGCACCCCCCCGGAAGACGAAGTCACTCCGACTTCTGTGGCCGTCACCAGCGAGCCCATCTCGGTCATTCCGTAACTGACCACGATCGGCCAACCCTTGCGGACCGCTCGATCCGAGAGACCGGACGGAATTGGGCTGCCTCCCATGAGGATTCGCTCGAGCTCTTCCGGAGGCTGTGAGGCCCACACCTCCAGCAGTCGGCCCAGTTGGGTGGACACCAGCGAGATGTGGGTGGCCTCTCTCAGGGCAACCAGTAGGTCTCGCCGATCCGGAGGAAAAACCATGGTCCCGCCTGAAGTCAACGCACGGTACAGGATGGCCAGTCCTCCGACGTGGTTCATTGGAAGCGTGACAACCCACCGGCCTCCAGGACCAAACGCCAGGTGTTTATTGGCACCACGAGCACTCGCTTCCAGCGACGCCTCTTGGTGAATCACGCCCTTTGCCCCTCCACTGCTTCCGGACGTCAGAACCACTATTCCTGGCGCAGAGCCCCCTTCCCGCGGCTGACCGGGCGCTCCTGAGGCCTGGCTGTTCCAAAGATCCCAACGTCGGTGAAGTGCCTCCAAGGCAGCCGCAGGGAGGCTCCTGTTTGTCAGGACTACCAGCGCCCCCGCGCGGTGCAGGGCGAGGAGGTGCACGATCCCTTCGATGGATTCCGGCGCGGGCAATGCCACGCGGCATCCTGACAGTGCCCGCAATCGAGCAGCCCGCCTGGCGACACAGACTTCCAATTCTCCGAAAGACAGACGGCTTCCCGGCTCCTCCAGGGCGATGAGTTCACCGTACGAGAGCGACGCCCGAGAGACAAGATCTCCGCTTCCCTTCAATCGACGGATACCTCAAACGTGTCCACCATATCGGTGGGCATCTGGCAAGCGCCTGCAAAAGGAGGAACTGTCACGTCCCCGCGAAGGAGACGCCCGGTATCCAGCCCTGCCGCGATGTCCACGGAGCCGATCGCGGCAGCAAGCGCGACCAGGCCGCGCAGTCCAATACCGGTCTCGAGGGCCGAACTGATCACGGGCTTGATCCCGGATTTTATGGCCTCGTCAGCCAGGCGCCAGGCCCGCCGAATCCCTCCAACAATGGTCGGCTTGATGACCACTGCGGTCAACCAGCGCATCTCGGCGAGGGCGCTCGGCTCTATCCCCGCCAGGCTTTCGTCTATCGCTATTGGCCAACCCTCCTCTGCCAAAGCGGCTAACCCGGACGACTCCTCAAGTGGCTCTTCGATGTAGTCGATCGGCACGCCGCGAATCATTCCGGCGAAGGCGCGCGCTTCCGACTGGCGCCAGGATCGATTTGCGTCCAGCCGGAGCAAGGCCGAAGTCCCGACTGCCGCCGATACTGCTTGTACACGCTCGGCGTCCTGAACAAGGGACTGAGATCCTACTTTCATTTTCAGGACGGTGAATCCGGCCCTCACGGCCGAGACGGCCTCGTCAACGGGCTCGTCAGACAACAGAACCGCGTTGACAGACTGACGGGACCGAGCGGCAGGATTAAAAACCCGGGCCAAAGGCACACCTGTCCTTGTCGCCTCCAGGCTGGCGAGGGCCAAATCGAGAGCGAAGGTGGCCGCGGACGTGTCGGTCACGCCCGAATGGGTCTCTCCTTTGGCCAGCCGCGCCGCGATCTGCTCCAGATTCCGCAGCGTCTCGTGGGGTGTCTCCCGCGAGAAGCCCGGTAGTGGCGAAGCCTCTCCCCAGCCGACATTCCCCTCGGCGTCCTCCAGTCGCAGGACCCAGCCAGCGCGCTCGCTAAAAGGATATCCGCCCAACCGAATCGGGCGAACGAGAGGCAGCACATACGGAACGATGTCCGCCTTTATCATCTACATCCCCTTCAGGACAATAACCAGCCAAGGTTAAATAACAGCGCGTAAAACAGCAAAAGCTGAGCGGTTTTACCGAGCACCGGGTTCAAAAGCGCGGAGGGACCGCCGGCATGAAGGGTCTTCACCAACGGAATGGCCGGGATCAGGATGAGCGCGGCTACCATGGCCCACGGTCGCCCGGATCCTCCAAGCCAAAGCACGACAGGGGTGGCGGCCGCGAGGCCGACCGAAAGCGCGTAGAGCGTTATCCCGAACGTGCGGCCGGCGCGCACGACCAGCGTCCGTTTGCCCGCGGCACCATCGTCCTGAATGTCTCTGATATTGTTGACCAGTAGAATGGCCATCGAGAGCAGTCCCGGCGCCGCACCGGCAATGAGAATCTCCGGACGCATTTCCAGGGCCTGCACCCAATACGTACCGCCCACCGCGACAGGGCCGAAAAATATCAGGACAAATACATCGGCAATCCCCAGGTAGGCAAGCGAATGTTTGCCGGCCGTATAGAGGACACCGAACAGGATTGAGCTTGCCCCGATGGCCACGATCGGGAGTCCACCGCGCGCCATCAGGTACACGCCGCTCAGAACGGCAATGGCGAATACCAGCACCGTGGCGCGCTTCATCTGCGCCGGGGTGGCCAGCCCGGCGGCCGTCACCCGCCTGGGTCCTGCGCGGTCCGCCTTGTCCGTGCCCTTTAGATAATCTGCATAGTCGTTGTGGTAGTTAGTGGCCACCTGAATAAGCAGCGCCCCCGCAAGGGCCAACACAGCGGCCAGCAGATGAAATACCCCATCGCCCAAAGCCAATCCCCACCCAATAATCACGGGAGACGCGGCCGCCCACAGGGTCTTGGGCCGCGCGGCGGTCAGGAGCACCCGAAGGGGAGGGAGCAGGGCAGGCTCGGGGACAGGCACCCCCCCGGTCATGGGCGCTTCGGAAACTTGCCGAAATCGGGACTGCGGCGCTCGTTGAAGGCGTTTCGACCCTCTTGCCCTTCCTCCGTCATGTAGAAAAGAAGCGTAGCATTGCCAGCCAGTTCCTGAAGGCCTGCCTGGCCGTCACAGTCAGCGTTCAGCGCGGATTTGAGGCAGCGGATTGCCAAGGGCGACTTGTCGAGGATCTCGCGGCACCATTGGACGGTCTCCGCTTCCAACTCGGCGAGCGGTACGACCGTGTTCACCAGGCCCATCTGCAGCGCCTGCTGCGCGTCATACGGACGACACAGAAACCAGATTTCTCTGGCCTTCTTCTGGCCAACAATGCGCGCCAGGTAGCTCGAGCCGAAGCCGCCATCGAACGAACCCACCTTGGGTCCGGTCTGCATGAACCTGGCATTGTCCGCCGCGATGGTCAGGTCGCACACCACGTGCAGGACGTGGCCTCCTCCCACTGCCCAGCCAGCGACCATGGCGATAACGGGTTTGGGGCACGTGCGGATTTCCCGCTGAAAGTCGAGCACGTTGAGGCGCATAACACCCGTCCCCTCCTCCTTGTAGCCCGCATCGCCGCGAATTTTCTGATCGCCGCCGGAGCAAAACGCATCGGGCCCCTGGCCGGTGAGAATGATCACCCCGACTTCGTGGTCGTCCCGGGCTTCCTGCAATGCGGCGCGCATCTCGGTAACGGTTTGCGGACGAAACGCGTTGCGCACCTCCGGCCGATTGATGGTGATCTTGGCGATCCCTTCCACTTTGTGGTACAGGATATCGTTGAAGGAACCGGCTGACTGCCAGTCAATCTGACTCATCGCGTCTGTTTTTTGTGGGTGTTTTGCAGGAAAGCGAGGGCGGACTGGAGCGCCTCGCGCATCTCGGCCAGCGTGTAGAGCCGCAGGAGGGGCACGGACGCAAAATAAGCCCCGGTGATCCCAAGTTTGGCAACCAGCCTGAAGCCGGGTGTGAGTTGATCCGCAGCGGTGCCTGCCGCAAAAAGTCCCAGGAGAAGGGCCACCACGGTAAATGGGATGCGCCACTCATACGCCACGCTTAGATCCTTCCGCGACGTCCATGCGGCCACCGCAGCCAGTACCGCGTAGGATAAGGTGGTCGATAGTGCGGCACCCATCGCTCCGATCACAGGGATCAAGGCCACATTGAGGAGTCCGTTCAAGACGGCCACGCCGACAATGTTTGCCCCGATCACGCCGGTCCGCCCGCTGGACAAGAGGGCATTGTTGACAATGATGTAGACCCCGTAGGCACCGAAACCGAGTGCGAGCGGGAATACCAGACTACTGGCCTGGAGGTAATGGGCATCCACGTCAAAGAACCGAATGAGGACGCGCATCCCGTCAGGCGTCCAGACAGAGAGCACCAGGATGGCCGCGCCCGTCCAGATGCTGTAGTGGCGGAGCGTGCGTCGGTAGAAGCCGCCCGCTCCGGCCTCTATGGCCTTCAGGCCGACCACGGTGAATGCGAGTTGAAAGCTCTGAACCAGGAGCATATTGATCAGGCCCGCCAGTCGGGCAGACCACTCATACGCTGCCACCGCCTCCGCATCCGCCAGCCATTTCAGGATGTAGCGGTCTCCTGCGTTCAGAAACCAGCCCGCCAGCGAGGCCAGCACCAACGGAACGCCAAAGCGCAGGAGCATGGCCGCAGACTTCCGATCGACCTGCCAGCGGAAGGACGAACCCGTCAGCAGGAGCAAGGCCAGCAGCCCGACTGCAGCAGAAATCGCATAGGCCCGCACCAGACCGGAGAGGCCTGTGCCTCCCCCAACCAATTCGGCGTACACCACGCCGATCAACACCACCATCTCCATCACCACGGCGACGGTGTAGAGACCGGCGCGCTCCTGGACCCGCAGGAGGGCCAAGGGGATGGACGCCATGCACTTCGCTCCCACATAGGCGGCAAGGGGGAGCATCAGCGCCGCATTCTGGCCCGCGTCTGTGAGCGCACTTGCCAGCGGGGCCGCGAAGGCGAAGAACAGGCCGCCGACCAGAATTGACGCGCCCACAGAGATGGCCAGTGCCGTGGCCGGCAGCGAGTCTTTCGCCACGCCCGGATCTTCCCGCGTCATGAACCGCAAGAGGGCGGTTGCCTGCCCGAGACCCGCCAGGTAGACGGCCAACTGCGCGGTGATCATGAGCAGGGCGAACCTTCCGTAGTCCTGAACCGTCAGAAAATCAGGGTTCAGGAGAATTGGAGCCAGCACGAGTCCGGCCGCCTTGAGCAGGGCGCCCGCAACGGCATAGGCGCCGCCCTGGCGGACAAGGCGCCCTAACATTCCTCTATTCTCCCGATCGGCGATTGGTCTCTCTGCGTAGATTCTGGCAAAGGTACACCGACCCATGATTCGACTTCTCTGCGTAGCCGGGGCCAGGCCCAATTTTGTCAAGATTGCTCCTCTTCAGCGAGCATTTGAGGCGCACCCGGACCTTTCGTCCTTCATTGTCCATACCGGTCAGCACTATGACCGGCGGATGAGTGAGTTGTTTTTTGAGCAACTCGAGATGCCAGAGCCCAAACTGCATCTGGGAGTGGGATCTGGTAGTCACGCTGCCCAGACCGCGGCGGTAATGTTGGCCATCGAGCCCATCCTGTTGTCGGAGAAGCCGGATGCCATCGTCGTGGTCGGTGACGTCAACTCAACCTTGGCCTCGGCTTTGGTTGCCGCCAAACTACACGTCCCGGTGGCGCACGTGGAGGCGGGTCTGAGATCAGGAGACCGGTCGATGCCGGAGGAGATCAACCGCATCGCCACGGATGCCATCAGCGACTACTGCTACGTCTCCGAACCGTCGGGAGCAACGCATCTGGCGGCGGAGGGCGTTCCTGCGGAGAAAATCATTTTTGCCGGAAACGTCATGATCGACTCTCTGGTGGCGATCCGTGACAAGGCCGCTGCACTGAATCAGGCAGCAGTCCTCGGGTTGAAGTCAGGGGGCTTCGCGCTCATTACGCTTCACCGCCCGCAGACCGTCGATGATCCTGTCCAGATGGCACGCGCTCTTGATCACCTGGACGATGTGCTGAAGGTGATGCCCGCAGTCATGCCCCTCCACCCCAGGACGCGGGCGCGTCTCGAGGAGTTTGGCCTTGCCGAGCGCATCGCCAAGATGCCGGGCCTTCTTACTACGCTCCCCCTCGGGTATCTGGAATTTGCCAGCCTGATGCAGGATGCCTGGCTCGTTGTTACTGATTCTGGAGGGATACAGGAAGAGACCACGTTCCTTGGTGTCCCTTGCATCACCATGCGGCCAAGCACCGAACGACCGGTGACGGTGACCGAAGGGACCAACGTGATCTTCCCGGTTGGTTCTGTAGGACTCCCGGCTCTCGTCGAAAAGGCCCGTTCCGGACAGTGGAAGAAAGGGGTTATCCCCAAGGGATGGGACGGAGCGGCGGCGACGCGGATTGCTGCCCACCTGGCGGCGGTCCTGGGCTGACACCTGGCGGCGCGTTCAGCTGCACCCAACCAGGCCAGGTCAGGTCAGCCTAGGGCGGGCTAGGTCAGGTCAGGCCAAACACCAAGCGTTCAACTCCCCAGGAGGTCCCGGTACATCGCCACCATCTCCACGGATGTTGCGCCCCAGTTCCATCGTTCCTCTACGGCTTTACGGCCGCGCTCTGCCATCTGCCGCGCCAACACCGCGTCGCCGGCTATTTCGAGGATCGCCCGGCCCATGGCGCCTGGATCTCCATCCGGGACTACCCGTCCACAATCCTCGGCGCTGACAATCCGGTCCAGGGGGCTGCAGTCGGTCACGACTACTGGCCTTGAGGCGTACATGTAGTGAAACAGCTTGTGTGGGAGCGTCGCATCCGTGTGCGCCGTCCGCCGGTGGGGCACCAGGCAAACGTCAGCGGCCTCGATATACGAACGAATGTCGGCCTGCTTCCGCCAGCCCTCGAACTGAACATGCTCCGCGAGGCCCTCGGTGCGGACCAACGCCTCCAAATCCGCCCGAACCCGTCCGTCGCCGACAAGAATCAAGCGGGCGTCGGGCCTCGATTCAGCGACCGTACGCATCGACAGGATGGCATTATCCAGACCGCGGTGAATGTCCATTCCTCCGGTATACACTATGGTCAGACCGGCCTTGACCCGCTCTACTATGTCGCGATCGATGACATACGCGTCAAAGTCCTCGACCCGGACGGTGTTGGGGACTTCCACAATCCTTTTGGATGGGACGCCCAACGCCTCGTTGCGACCCGCAGCCTCGCGCACGACGACAATCAGCCGGTCCACGGCATTGACCCACTGCCGCTCCAGTTTTTCCCATCGTGGAATCGAAACAACCCACTTGGCCGGGGGGCGAGAACTCCAGGCGTAGTGCTTGAGCGCTTCTACCCAGTTCTCATGCAGGTCTCCGACCAGGGGCACCTGTAGTCTGGACGCGGCCCGGATGCCTCCGCCAAAGAGATACAGGTCGTGCATGTGGAGGGCATCGAAAGGCCAGCGCGCGTGCACCCTCTCGATGCGTTTCGCCAGCAGCCAGGAAGGCAGCTTCAGGGTACCCGACAATCCGCGCGCCCAGTTTCTTGCCCTGGCGTTGACGCGGTCTCGAAAGATCTGAAATCCCCGGTACCACTCATGCTCCGGCCCGTCGTCCGGCCCAATCGAGAGCAAGCCGACCTCGAACCCGGCTTCAACCAAGGTGCGGGCCTCGTTCTCCACCCGGATGTCCGGCGGAAACGAGTGATCCAATACCATCAGGATTCTCATGGGTCAGGCCAGCGCTGCGGCAATGAAGTCTGAGGCGGAACCGCCGCCGTCCGGTCCACCGAAAACGGGCGCATTCCCCTGCGGGTCCAGTGACTCTGCCGCGGCCATGGCATCTGGATCGGCGCCTACCACCCGATTCCATCCCCCCTGCTGGGTCTCGACCCATTCGGTCTCATCCCGCAGCGTGACACATGGACGCCCGAGCCACACCGCCTCCTTCTGCAGACCGCCGGAGTCCGTGTAGACGCGATCCGCGTTTCGAACCAGCGTCAAGAGTTCCAGATACGAGGCCGGCGGCCGAACCAGCACATTGGCTGGTACCGTCTTCAACAATCCTCGGACTCGTGGGTGCGCCGGGAAAATCACCGGTTTCCGGAGCCTTCCCAGACCGTCCAGGATCGCCGCCATCCTAACGGGGTCGTCCGTGTTCTCGGCGCGGTGCACGGTGGAAACATGGTAGCTGCCGGGCTCCAGTTCAGTCACTTCCTTCAGGGGAATACGCTCGGCTGCGCGGGCCGAAAAATGACGGGTGGCATCCAACATTACGTCGCCCGAGAGCATCACCCCGGCCTCGATCCCCTCGTCCTGAAGATGCCCTACCGCCGTCGGCGTCGGACAGAACAGCAGGTCCGAGAGGCGGTCCGTGACGATGCGGTTGATCTCCTCCGGCATGCGCCGATTGAAGCTCCGCAGACCTGCCTCGACGTGGGCGACCGGGATATGGAGTTTGGCGGCCACAAGCGCCGCCGCCAGGGTGGAGTTGGTGTCCCCGTAGACCAGAACCCAGTCTGGCGCATCACCTGCCAGGAGGAGGTCCTCCAGAGCCGTCATCATGGCACCGGTCTGGGCGGCGTGACTTCCGGATCCTACCGCCAGATTTGCGTCAGGTTGAGGGATGCCCAGTTCCTCGAAGAAGATGTCGCTCATCTGGGCGTCGTAGTGCTGTCCCGTGTGAACAAGCACCTCAGTGATGCCAGCGCGCCGCACCGCTTCGCTCACGACCGCTGCCTTGACAAATTGTGGGCGAGCGCCAACGACGGATAGTATTCTCATGCACTTGTGATTCGGTTCAATTCCGCCGCCAGTTGCCCGGCCAGGGCGGGCCTTGCGTAGGCCCTGAGGTACTCATTGGATGATGCGCTGACGGTTCCGGCCGACACCTCTGCGGAGGCCTTTTCCAGAGCGGCACGAATACCACTCGAGTCGTCGTAAGCCAGCATACTCCCCTGGCCGGACATCTGGAGCAGACCGGAGACATCGGAATCCTTCGGCCCGAGTCCCAAGACCGGCCTCCCTGAGGCCAGGTATTCAAACACCTTCCCGGTCAGGATGCCGGTGTCGTTTTTTGTGCGGGGTACACACAGAAGCAGCAGGTCGGCGCCTTTCATGTAGGCCACCGCGCGTGCGTGCTCCACGTAGGGCACCAATTCGAGCGCCTCGGACAGGCCCGCAGCCGCGATGGACGCCAACACGTCCGAATCGACCCGCCCAACCAGTGTCACCCGCACATCCAGACCTGCCTTCCGCAAACCGGCTACCTGAGCCCACACATTTGCGGGGTCCTGTCCCGCTGTCAGCGTACCTACATGAACCAGTTGAAACCCGTCGCCCCGTATCGGCCCGACATTCTCAAAGTCCTCTGGATCATAGCCGTTCGGAATAACCGGCACGGACTGGTCCGACTTTTTTCGAATCATCGCAGCAATGGCCGGCGATACGGTCACCACGGAATCGGCGGTCTTCAGCACGTTGGCTTCATGCCGACGATCAAGTGCGCGCGACCAGGGCAGAAATGGTAACTCATCGTAATAGCTCAGTTCTGCCCAGGGATCCCGAAAATCGGCCAACCATGGAATCCCGAATTTCTTGCTGGCCCACATGCCGGCCAGGTGGGTAGAATGAGGGGGGCCACTCGTGATGATCGCGTCGTAGGAGCCGCCAGTGAGACAACGAGAAATCTCATCCTTCAGGAAGGGCAGCCAGCCAACCCGGGCATCGGGTATAAACAGGTTGGCACGTACGAACCGCGCGAAACGCTCTTTCCAACCGGCCTTCTGATCGTCGGCAAAACCCACCCCGACCGAAGCCGCTTTGCTTCGACCACGGAGCCTGGCGTACGCGGCGTAAGGATCCCTGGACCGGGTTCGCCGCACCTCCACCTGGGGAGGGACTTCGGCAAGCATACTCTCGTCGACCGCGGGCCAGGCAGCATGATCGGGATGCACTGAAATCACGGTCGGCATCCATCCGTGCAGGGGCAGGTAGCGAACGAATTTGAGCGTACGCTGGACGCCCGGCCCCCCCGCGGGCGGGAAATAGTATGCGGCGTAGAGAACCCGCTTCACGCGGCCAGCCCCGCGCGAGGCAACCGACCCGGATTTGAGGCGGGGATCATCTGCGTTCCGCTTCCACGGCCAGGTAACGGGGATGGATCTTACGGAGCAAAGGGCGGAAGCCGATTTTCCCAATCGGGCTCTTCCAGAGTTCCTTGCGAATCACAGTCCAGCCGGATTTCTCCAACAACCACTCGAACTGCCAATCCTCGAACTCGTGGTAATGGCGGTCCCACGGATCTGCGTCATTTCTGTAGGCTGGCGCGAACCAGAGGGAAAGCGGCACCGTCGCAAACAAACGAGGTGCTTCGATGGCCCTCAGTACATTGAATGGCGCCACGAGGTGCTCCAGGATCTCAAAGGCTGTCACGACTTCAGCGGGCTGCTGCACGGACGATGTGTCCACGTCCAGATCTCCCGTGGTGTTTGTCACATCAAATCCAAGACCGCGCATGACGGCGGAAAAGGGATTGTCGGTGCCCAGATCCACGATGCGCGCAGGCGGCGATATCCCCGCAGTCAGGAAGCTCGCGGTCTTCTCGTAGCGGCGGTCCAGAACCGGAATGCCAGTGTCCGAAGCCTTCATTATGCGCGTTTTCGTCTCCATGCGACAATCAACAGGAAAATGAGCAGGCCGTAAACGCCTGCCGTGGATCCCCACGCCACGAACAGTCCCGCCCGGCGTCCAGGAGGTCTGAAAGTCATGATCAGCTCGTGCTGGCCGGCCGGCACCCGGACTCCTCGAAGCAGATAATCTGCCGCCAGGATGGGGACGGACTGGCCGTCCAATGTGGCTGTCCAGCCTCCGGGGTAATACACTTCGGAAGCCACAAACAGGCGAGGTGCGGCGGTGTCCACGCGCCAGGTTATCTCATCGGGCGTGTAGCGGACCAAGTCGACCTGCGAATGCACGCTGTCGGGAACGGCCAATAGACCCGGGTCCTCCTGGACGACCGCAGTCTGGGCGGGGTTAAAATCGGGCGAAGCCAGCCGCCGCCACTGCCCTTCCGGCGAGGGTTCGGCAACGACTTCGTTCACAAAGAAACCCCTGGCAAGCGGATCCGTCACTTCGAACACTGTGAATCCCGTCGCCTGATCGGAGAAGACGGGTTGCATCCCCGGCAGCGCGTTCCTGGCAACTACGTAATGGGTGTTGGAGAGAGCCAAACCCGCCCGCGATGGAAGGCCGGTCGAGCGGTCGAACAGGATGTTCTCAAGAAAGTCCTGGTACCGCCGCAGCTTGGCGCCGTGATAACCACCCAACGACTCATGGTGAAAGGCCGGGCGAGAGGTGACGGTCGGATCCCCCTCCAGCGAAAGAACCCGGAAATGGCCCAGCCCCCCGGCCTCGGCGCGGCGCTCCTTGAGGAACGTGTCGAACCCGTACTCCGGAATCACACGCTCGGCCTGCCGGGCAGGTACGAGGATCTCGGAATTGAAATAGCGCCGGCCAACACCTCCGAGGTCGAGAACAACCAATAACACGAGTCCTGCCTGTGCCGCAAACCCCGGCAGTTTCCGCTTTCGCACCGCAACCAGCAGGCCGCCGGCGAGCAGTACGAAGAGGAACGTGCGGCGCGCATCGGCCGAGAACAGGTCCTTGCGGTCGTCCTGTACCCGTTCAATGGTCTGCCGAAGCAACTGGATTGTCTGGGGGTCCTGCAGCGAGACGTCGGGCCTGGACGCCGCCACTTGGCGAGCCAGAGACTCCAATTCATTGGGCCGTTCGAAATCCAGGGCGCTGGTTCCGAAAAGCATGATGATGGCCGCCAGACCTACGCCGATGGATGCCAGCCGAATAACGCCAAGATTCAACCTCTCCTCGTCGGCGGGGTCCGGGACATGTCGGATGACCTCTCTCAGTCCAAACCCCGCGAGGATAGCGAGAACCAGTGCGACCATGGCCAGCCAGGTCTCGGGCACCCTGAAGGCGTCAAACAGCGGGAAGTAATTGAACATCAACCGGTTGAGCGGCTCCAGATTCTCCCCGAGTGCAAAAGCAGTCATCAGCAGGGCGGCGATTGCCAGACCCAGGACCGCCGGGCGCCTGACCGAGGCTACGGCGTACGCCGCCAGGAGGAGGACCGCACCTCCGATGTAGTGCGGCCCGGCCGTAAAGACCTTGGGTCCCCAGTAGCTGGCCCCGCTGCCTCCAAAGGCATTGGGGACAACAAGCGTGAGCATTTCGGCCCAGCCCTGACTCCAACCCATCGCGTAGTCCCACCCCATGCCGCCTTCCATCCCTCCGGCAGCCGCACCCCGAATCGTAAATCGTTTGTACTCGGCTTTTGCCAGGTACGGGTCCGCCACCATCAGAACCCCCAGAATCCCACCAAGCACAAGCCAGGCCGTAGACTGCATGGCCGACTTCAGATTGCCGGCCTGAACGGCGCGCACCGTGTCCACCAACCACCAGACGCCCAACGTAAACGCCGCATAGTACGTGATCTGAACATGGCCCGCCCTCAAACTGGCAGCCGTGGCAATGGCGAAAAGGAGCGCGGACATCAGGCCCGGAGATTTCCGGGTGTATGCAAACGCCCAGAAAAGCCAGGGCGCCAGGGCCAGCGCGACAAACTTCGAATGGTGGCCTGCGATCAGGAGAATGGGCAGGTAGGTTGTCAGCCCGAATGCAACCGCGGCCAGCACGCCGGACCACCGGTCGCGGGTCAGGGAATAAACCAGTCCGTAGGTGCCGCCAAACAGAATGAGCAGGTGCGAGGTCGGCCAGAATAACTCACGCAACAACCGGGCGATGTCGTCGATCTGGGGCACACTTGCTGGATACGAAATTTCGACGCTGGGCATCCCCATGAACGGGCCCGTAGCCCATAGAGGTTTTTGTCCGGTGGCGGCCTCCCAATCGAAAATGGACTGCGCCATGGCCTTCCACTGAACGATGTCACCCCCGACCAACTCCCGGCTGGAGAAGAGCTCCGGGGCCATGAAGCCCAAGGCGACGATGGCCAGCGTGGCCAGGCAGATGCCGTGGCGCGCCCGGCTACTCAGATCATTCCAGGCTTGAAACCACAAGGGAGATGACGGAGGCGTTCGGCGGGATCGGGCTGTCACAGGGGGTTCGCCGGGTATACGCTTGGAGGTGATTATTCGCCCGCGGACTACCGGATATACGGGAGGCGGTTCCGATTCGCGAACGCTCGGCGGCAAAGTGCCCGAAGCTGGCCTGCCACAAAATCTGGCGACTCCAGAGGGAGATTGTGCCCCGCACCGGGGTGAATGGTCACGTGGAGACCATCCCCAGGCGTGTCAGGCACTTGAGCCCCCATACGTCCGAGAAGCTGGGCCAGTTCTGCGTACGGCGTGTCGGCGGCACCCGCGCAGAAGGACACGGGAACGTGGGGAGAAGCCACCCGATGCCCGTAGTCGTCCTGCAGCCCCGTTGACATCCCCGTCAATGCCCTGGCGAGTTCTACGGGCGTGCCGGTCTCCAGGCGCCGGGCGGTCAACCCCTGCCTCTTGTTGGCGCTCAGGGTCCGGAAGAGCGGGAGCCTGAACCAAGTGTCCAGAAACGCCGCATAATCCGCCTCCAGATCGCGCGCGCGGTCCGTATCGACGCGGATACGATTTTTTCTGTCCGCCTCTGGCAGGCCCGTGTGCGCCGAAACCAACCCGAGACCGGCCACCCAGCCCTGGCCTGGAGGTGGTGCCAGCCGGGACGCCCCGAACGCAGCGTGGAGCGCGACCCGGCCCCCGAGCGAATACCCGCCCAGCACCGGGGATTCGGCAACGAAAGTCCCGACGGTTTGTAGGACGGCCTCCGCTGCGCCGAACAGGGTATACTCTGCTTCACTTCGGCCCGTGGACGCGCCGTGCCCCGGCAGATCTGGCGCAAGCACCTGGAACTCCGGAATCAACTGCCGGGCAACCGCCTCCCAGTCGGCTCCGGTACCCATGAACCCGTGCAAAAGCACGATACAGGGCGCGCCTTGGGTCCCCCAGTGACGACAGTTCAGGCCAGCCATTCTGCGACCAGGGATCTGAGGCGAACGTGTTCCGTCACGTTCTCGGACCGCACAGTGCTCACTTCAATCAAGGTCGGTCCGCCCGAGATCACTGCATTCTCGTACGCTCGGATGAACTCTTCAGGGGTTGACGGATCGAAATAGTCTATCCCAAACAGCTTGGCCGCGTGCTCGAATCTAATGCCATGCGATGCGCCGAAGTAAGGCTCAAAAAGGTCGGTGCGTTTCGCGATGGGCAGGAAAGAAAAAATCCCGCCCCCGTCGTTGTTGATCAACACCACCGTCACCGGCCGATTGCGAATCAACGCCAGGCTGTTGAGATCGTGGATGAGGGCAAGGTCCCCGATCAGCACTGTAGTCGGCGCGTCCAGGCCCGCCGAAACCCCCGCAGCAGTTGCGAGGGTCCCGTCTATGCCGCTGGCTCCCCGGTTGGCCGCGACCACAAGAGGGGCGGTCCCTGATTGGCCAGCGAACGTGTTCATGTCCCGGATCGGCATACTGGAGGCCAGAAACAGGCCATGGCCCGCCGGAAGGCTCGAAGCCACCATTGCCGCAATTGCAGGCTCGGTGAGGTGCGCCCCGTCTTTGGCCGAGCGGATGGCGTGGGGCAGAAGACGGGTCACTTTTTCCTGCGCTTCGATCCATGCGCGCGCAAATGCACTGGGCTGGCCCAATCCGGCCTGGCCCTCCGCGGCCGTTGCGCCCGGCAACAGCGCGTCGCAACCAGCTGCCGCCGGGGCCAGGCGGTGGGTGACGCATTCGTGGGGATCGATTCTGCCATTCCCGTCCGCGATGACCGCCCAAACCGCTGGCTTTCCGCCGGCAAGCCAGCGCATCAGTCGCTGAGAAACTGGCACCCGACCCACCTGGATGACCACTTGCGGCCAAGGCACGGCCTCGCCGGCAATCAGGTCTGCGTATGTGATGACATGGGCCGGTGTCGGCCCCAGTCTGAGCTGAGAGCACACATCGGGAAGTAGCGGCCACCCCAAACGCCCCGCCAGACGGGCGGCGGCCAGGGCCTGCGCGGCGTCGAGTCGCCCGGCAAGTACAACGCCGCTACTGACGTTCCGCAGGACATCCTCCAAATTCTTTGCCGCGCTCCTGGTATAGACCCCGTCAGGACCTGCCGGGACGCCGGGGGCCGGGGCTTGGGGGATCGGCGCCGCGGGTTCGGGCGCCGGCGCCCCGCGTTCTGCCGCCGCGGGTTCGGACACCCGCGCCGCCGCAAATGCGGCAGGCCCTGTCGGCTCCAGAGGTTTCCGAAAGGGGCAATTCAAGTGGACCGGGCCGGGCAAGGATTGGCTCAGATCCCCGGGATTCGCTGCCTCCAGCGCGGCGCGAACCTGGGCCCGGGCAAACGACGCATCTTGTCCGTCACCCGGCGCGGGGAGGTCCAGGGCGAATCGCGGATACGATCCGAATATGCCTGGTTGCCAGATGGTCTGGTTGGCCCCGGTGTTTCGCAACTCGTCGGGCCTGTCGGCGGTCAGGCAGACCATAGGCACCCCATCCATCGACGCCTCGACCACCGCAGGCAATCCATGGGTAACGGCGGTGCCAGAGGTGGTTATCCACGCGGCCGGCCTCCCGGTGGCTCGGCCATATCCGAGGCAAAAGAAGGCCGCAGCCCTTTCGTCCACATGGACAACGGCCTGCATCCCGGGGTGAGCAGCAACAGCGGCAACAAGTGGGGTCGAACGAGAGCCCGGACAAATTGTCACCACTGCCACCCCGCCCCGCGCGAGTTCGTCAATCAGGGCCTCGGCCCATAGTTGGGTGTTATTGGGCTGCAACACCTGAGAGGCCCAGGACCCGGGTAAAGTCGATGATCTTGTGTTCGATCTCGTCCCATTCCGACTGGGGTTCGCTTCCCTGTACGATGCCAGCCCCGGAGTATATATGCATTGCGTCATCCTTCACGAGCGCACACCGCAGGGCGACCGCAAACTCCGCTTCGTCCCTGCCTACCCATCCAATGGGCCCCGCATACCAACCCCGATCGAAGGACTCCATCCTCCGAATCACGCGAATCGCCGCTGGGGCAGGATAACCTCCGACGGCCGGTGTCGGGTGGAGGTGACGAACCAGTTGCCAGGTTTCCACGCCGTCGTTCAGGACCCCGTTGAATCTAGAGACCAGGTGCCGGCCCTGGGACAAGCGCATTTCCGACGCATGCGCGTCTACCACAAGGGTGTCGCAGAACGGCCGTAGAATCTCTTCTATGGCCCAACGCACGCAGAGATGCTCACGCTGCTCTTTTTCGCTGTCCAGGAGGGCGGCCAGCAGCTCGGCATCGTCATCTTTGTTTTCGACGGCAGGCCGGGTCCCGGCAACAGCCTCTGTGAAGACATAGGATTCCTCGCGCCGCACCAGGCGCTCCGGCGTTGCCCCCAGGAAGGCAGACCCGTCCTCCGTCTCTACCAGATAGTGGAATCGGTTGGGCGTTTCTGCGTGCAGTCGGGCGATGAGATCGATGGGCGAAACTGGGGCGTCGAACTCGAAGGTTGAACGGCGGGCCAGCACCACTTTCTGGATTTCGAGGGACTCGATTGCATCCAACGATTCCTGAACGCGCGCCAGCCATGCCGGCCGGCTGGGCTCGTCGTGGCGCGCGACGGCTGCCGGAAGACCGCTGGGTTCTGCATCGGTCGGCCACGCGAGATTTCGGATCTCCTCCAGAATGCCGCCCATATTGGAGCGATCCCGGTGAGGGACCACATTACAGACCAGGTCCATCCCCGTATCCGTCTGGGCCAATTCAAACCTGGGCAACACGAAACGCAGCGAACCGAAAGAAGCCCACTCGTCTCCGATGGGCCGCCCCTGGTCGAATCGGACCCCGCCGTAATAGTGCACCGACGGTTCGGCATCGGCAAGCTGATGACCCATGTACTTGCTGAGTCGATCAAAGTCAGGGCGGGCGCTACCCTCGTAGACATCGGCTATTCCCGACATGGCCACCAGGCGACGTGTTCCTCGTGGAGACCAGAGAGCCCGCGCACCAACGGGTTGGGCCTTCAGCCACTGGAACGGGTCCACGGTCGGCGCAGGGACGGCCACCCGCAGGACGCCAGCCTCTTGTGAGGAAATTCTTCGGGCGACCGCTTCGGCCAGTAAGGAAAGAAGGTCCGTGATTTCGGACCGTGTCTCGGTAAGGGACATCAGGCTGCTTCTTCGGTCTTGGGCAGGTGCCTAGTGCAATTTCTCAGATGAAGAGTAAAGACGGCGCCGTCGAATTCCAGCAGATAAATGCCCGTATTCGCATGGCCAAATTCATCCATGTGTGTCAGGTCCGAATCGGGCAGGGCCACAGTCAGAATCACACGAAGAAACCGCCCGTGAGTTACAACCAAAACGTTTTCTCCGTTCCCGTGGGCAGCACAGAGTTTGCCGAGTGCCATTTGGGCCCTGGCCTGAACGTCCAGGATACTTTCGCCGCCACCCACATTGTGGTCAAACTCCCCGGACCGCCAGTCACTGCCGACCTGCTTGAGATAGTCCTTGAACTCTGCAATGGGCTTGCCCTCAAGCGTTCCCCAGTACATCTCGCCGATCTCCGGCAGGATCGAGGGCACCAGTCCAAGCCCTTCTCCGACGGCCGTGGCCGTCTGCAGAGAGCGCTGTAGCGGACTGGCGTACAAAGCGTCCACCCGCTGGTCGGAAAACCGATCCGCGAGGGCGCGAGCCTGGAGCAAGCCTGCCTCATTCAAACTGGCATCCACCGAACGACCCTGCATGAGTCGTCGTCGATTGTACTCGGTCTCGCCATGCCGAGCCAGATAGAGCGAGAAGGACCTGTCAGTCATGCACCTACTTGTTTCTGTGCCTGTGCCCGATCTCCAGCATGCGCCGCTCCATGTCGTCCAGGTCTCCGATAGAAAGGCGGTGTGCCAGCGCATGTCGGATGATGAGGCCTCGCAAGACCTGATCAGGCACGGGCAGGCCGTAGATGCGCTCCAAAACAGGTCTCAGGACAGGGTCGAGGAGCTTCTCCAGGATTCCCCATCTGATCAGCACAAACCACAACAACCCGAACGCCACAGCGGTGTATTCGGCTCCTGGGGCCATCCAACTGAGCACGGCGATGTATGCCCCCCCTACCAGGAGCGGAAACTGCAATAGCGCGAACAAACGCACCATGGGGCGAAAGACGAGCCCGGGAGACAACACTGTCCATCCCGCAAACCCGACTACTCCCGCGAGTGTCGCCACCGGGACGGACCTTAGAAACAGCGCGATCAGCGCCGCCCATAGCGCAAAGGTCCCGGGGGAGCGAACCCATGCAGCCGCATCTCTCAGGAGTTTCTCAAGGGGAACGCGCTCCAGCACCGGGGCTGCAAATTCGGTCAGATCCGCGAGCGAAGTATGAAACCACAGCCCGTCAGTGGAAAAAATCCCCGTCGGTAACTCGACGAACGCAGGTGCGTCGAGGCGCTTGAAAAACCCTCCTTTCGCTCCTGGGTCAGTCAACGGGTCCGCGAATTTGCTGGTTTGAGAGATCTGGAAAGGCCGCAGCGATCGCGTCGCCGCCCCCCGCGTGCTTTAAGGTACAAACGGGCGCTGACCATCAGGCGTTCAGGAACAGCACTGCCACGGCAGCCAGCCCAACCCCCGCCCGGTTGAGTAGGGAAAGCTCCTCTTTCCAGATGATGACGCCAAGTGCAGCGGCTCCGACCACAATGGCGACAGCGTTTGTAGGGAAAACGACTGCGGCAGGCAGGCGGGCCACGGCGCCAAGGATGAACAAGAGCGAACCGTAGTTCACCAGACCAAGAAGGCCACCCCATAGGACTGTAGCCGGTACGTCCCTCAAGGGCTCGCGCCTGAGCGTCAGGACCAGAGCACTAAGAAGGAAGGCCACTCCAAACGCGACGGTAATGAAGGCGTCCTCACCCACCTGCCCGCCGAACTTGACATCAAAACCCTTGAACATGAGGTCCGCCGAACCGCCGGTGATAAAAACCAGCAGCAGAATGGACGCCACGGACCCTCCTGCTCCGGACGCAGGATGGATACCCGGCCCGGACGTGGCGGCGCTCCTCGCCCCCGATCCGCTGGGACTCTTCGGACGCGTGATCATGAACAGCGCAGCGGCCACCAGGCCCAGACCGATCCACTGACCAAGCGTTGGATCCTCACCCCATAGAAGCCAGGAAGCCAAGAACGGGATGGCGACTCCCACCCGCATCACGGCCACGGTCATGGACATTCCAGCCCGTTCGGTAGACAGGGCAAAAACAAAGAATCCGCAGACCAGAACGAAGCCCGTTCCAACGGCCAGACCCAGAAAAGGAGGATCGCGAAGAAATTGGACTGCGGCGGGGTTTCGAGCCGAGAGAAGACTCACACCGACGGCGGACGCAACCAGATAGTTGTACGCCAACAGTTGCATCCGATCCAGACCGAGCCCGCTGATATGTTTGAAAATGGCACCGAGCGCAAGGCTGCAACAGATGGCCAAGAAGAGATATATCATCCAGATCCTGCTGCCAACCAGTCAGTTGAGGCCCAGGAAGTAGTAGCTCACCGCCGGCGGATCCAATCGATACTCTCTAAACTCGATGCCTTCGGGGTAGTGAATCTCGGGGACGAGACTCCCGGTGGTGTCTCCCCTGGCGTCCTCATACGAGATCTCGGCATAGAATCCGGGGGCATCCATGGCTGCCTCGAACTGGGAGAGCGCGACCTGGAAGATGACGCGCACGGTCGGGGGCGCGAATACCACCTCCTGTCCTGGCGGCAATCCTCTAACCACAATCTCGACGGACCTCTCACCCTCTGTAAACTCGCGCACAGAGGCCGAGAAGACGGCTGACTCTGCGTCCAGCTCAATCAAGTTGGACAGAGAGTCCGAAAATGTGACGGTTACGGACACAGAGTCTGCTTCCGGTTGAACTTGAAGCCACCTCGTGGGCCAGGATTCTATTCCCTGCAGCACAGATCGTCCGCCCGTAATGGTGACGGAGTCCGGACTGACGTGTGGGCTCCCCACCACGTGATGTCCCGGCGGAGGCACCACCGTCACGCGCGCCTTTACCGGGATTCGCTTGGAGACTCGCGTATCCTTTTGAAGGACAATCGTCCGCGGAATGATTGTTTCCAGCCTCACACCGGTGATCGCCTCCTGCGCGGCTGCGGTCAGATCGACAGTCTCCTGTGCGGCGTCTATGGGTATGGAGGGCGGGTCGTAGTAGAGCCTGAGGAGTTGGAAACCCTCGCCCTCTACCTGCACCCGAGCCGTTGCGGGTGGAATTTCGATCAGCGACTGGCCCGCATCCAGGTTCACCACCTCAACAGGTACCTCCAGCATCCGCTGATAGGTCTCTCTCATGGAAAACGAGAACCAGAGGAGCGCGCTGGCCAGGATACAAAACGTGATCGCCACGCCCCTGTGTTCGTCCTCGTCGCGTTCCGGTGCAGGAGAAACCGCAACGGCTGCACGGAGGCGTTCAATCAGTCTTGAACGTGTAGGGATGTCGGCCATGGCTCAGGCTAACGCCCAAACGCTTTCAGGAGTTCGGCTTTGCCTGCCCGCGCGATCTCTCGCCCCTTTATGGATAAGCCCTCCGTCACTCTGGCAAGCGCACGTAGTTCGCGTACGGTCAGAGAGGCAAGATCCGGGGTTTCCGAAGCACTGGGCGAGGGCGTTGCCTTAATCGCGGGGCTGGGCCCGCTACCTGACTTTTTAGGCTTCGGCGCGGTTCGTGCCGATTTCGTTGCGGGAGACGAACCCGCTGGTTTGGACGGACCTGCGACTTCGAGAAGGGTGACGCCCTGCATCCTGGCGACTGCGCGCGAGGGCCGGGGGATTACATGGGTGGAGACAACCGTTCCCACCAGTTCCGCAGCAGCCTTCCCCGCATCCACGGCCGAGCGCACAGCGGCCGTATCGCCGGTAACCTGCACGGTCATCAAGGCCGGGTTCGTCTTCCTGATCCCTACAAGCCTGACACTGGCCGCTTTCAGGGCTGCGTCCGCAGCTTGCACCGCGGCCACAAAGCCGCGTGTCTCAATCAGTCCGAGGGCACCGGAGTCCGACACGGTTTACCCACCGAGGCCTGTCGGAAGAATCAACTCGACATCGTTGTGAGGGCGAGGGATGACGTGGACGGACACCAATTCGCCGACCCTTTCGGCTGCGGCAGCTCCGGCATCGGTGGCAGCCTTGACCGCACCTACATCACCACGAACCATCACCGTTACAAATCCTCCGCCGATGGTCTCCTTACCGATCAACTGGACTTTGGCAGCCTTGACCATCGCATCTGCCGCCTCCACAGCGCCCACCAGACCTTTGGTCTCAATCATACCGAGAGCGATACCGTAATCGTCAGACATAGTGGACAGTTTCTTTGGTCGGGAGCATGGCCGGGAAGTCCCCGGAGCATGACAGACGTAGGCCAATATAGATGCCCCTTTCCGCCATTGTCAATCGACCCAGCCGCCTGGTTTCGGGACCCGGCCCAATAGACCGGGGAGCCTCAAAGTATCCTAGGAACCCTGAAGTACTCGCCGTCGGTGTCCGGAGCGTTTGACAGTGCCTCATCCCGAGATATCCTCGTTTTGGACTCGTCAGGTCTGAAAACGTCCACTCTATCCAGAACGTGTTCCATGGGCGGCACGTTCTCGGTATTGAGTTCTTCCAGTTGGTTCATGTACTGGAGAATACGCGAAAGGTCACTGGCCATGCGCTTCTCTTCCTCAGGAGTGAAGGAGAGGCGGGCCAACCCTGCAACATAGCGAACTTCTTCAAGGGAGACACTCATGCCTGGGTTACCGGGGTTCAGGCCGGCGGGTTCCGCCGATCACCCGAGGCACGCGGCGGATCAGGCCCAGTCCAACTCCGCTGGCCGGCTTGGTCGCGCCGTCCGGCCTGGGCACGTGTTATCCTGAGTTCCGTTCAACAGGTTGATCATGCTACGAGCCCTTCTGGTCGTTTTTCTCTGCGCGGCTTCAGTCACCGCAGTTTCTGCCCAAACCAGCGCGCGTCTACTCATCGGGGTTTCCGGCTACACGCTGTCTGGCGAACCCGAGTTGGACGTAACCCCGGTATTTCGCCTGGCCGGAGGAGGTGGGATATCGCACCAACTGTCCTCCGCGTTATCGCTGCGCACAGAGATCCTCTACACCATCCAGGGCGGAGAGATGAGCGGGACCGTTACCGGCGTCCTGAACGGCGCACCGGCCGAAATTCCGGTCGACGCGCTCTTTGACTTGACCTATCTGGAAATCCCGGTTCTGGCGGTTTTCGGTGCCGAATTCCGGCGTGGCAGTCGGGTAGAGCTCGGTTTGGGCCCTGGATTCGGATTTCGACTGGATTCTCACTCGACCTTTTCAACCGAGACCGGTGCGGGTTTTAGCCAGCGCGCGGACGGTCCGAAACGCATCGTCGGTCTCGTGTTCTCCGCAGACTACATCATTCCACTTGGCAGCGAGCAGGTTCTGTTTGGGATCCGGGGTTGGTTGTCCAGCACCAAGGCCGGACTCGAGGAAACCGTCCCGGGGGCAGACAACCTGCGCTCAAGAGGGCTGACATTCGTCTCGGGCCTGGTTTTTTAGTACGCGGAGGCTCGGATCGAGTCATACAACCGTTCGGCCAGCCGCATCCCGATAGCCCCGGCGTCCTCGCCCTCATGGAGCGCGTCACTTCCCACCTTGAGTGATCGCGGGCCAAGACCTCCTTCTGAAACTTCCGTGCCGGCGGTATAGATGCGGTAAATGGCGTCCCTGGGCCAGGGCGGCCTTCTGACCAGAGCCTGAACCCCCTTGTCGTTCTGGGTGCTTCCGGAGAGCCAGGCGAACATCACCGATCGCGCCGGGCCTTGACCCAGGTGCCGTTCTTCTCCCAGGACCCGCGCGACTTCCAGGAGAGCGGCAGCGGCTACGCCCGACCTCTCGGAATCAAGCACCGGAACGCGGGCCGGATAACTCCCCGTGTCAAGATTAACCACCAGGAGAACGAGCTCGTCGCGCAGAACGGGATCGGATCCCGGTAAGATGCCGATCACGCTTACCAATCCCGCAACAGGATCGTCTGAGGCATCCAGGATCACGTCCAGGCGAGTTCTCGTGACACCTCGCCCTGATCCGGCCGCCCCCCTTCCCAGCATCTCCGAGAGCCTCTCGGCGGTCAGGTCAATGACGGCCAGCGGAAGGGGCCGGGACGCCCGCCCGGCGGGAGGGCTGCGAACCACGAAGGCCAGGCCAAATCCCGCCTCTGCCAACGCCACTGCAAACGGTTCAGCAAGGGCTGAGTCCACAATCGCAGCCTGCCCCCGAAGTGCCACGGGCGGAGCGGACCGTGGATCGAGACGCACCACCGACGTAATTTGGCCGCGAAGACTTCCGGAACGCGCATCCGGAATCATGGAGCGATCTGCCACCCAAATCGTCGAGTCTGCGTTTATGGCCTGAATCGACAGTCCTGAGATATGATTGATGGATTGGTATGTGAGGTGTCGATATTCTCCTGGATGGATGGGCTGAATCCCAAGCCCTCCCAAGCGGTCGGCGATATAACCGGCGGCCTCCGAGGCGCCAACCGTCGCGGTCCGGCGCCCCAGGAACCGGGGAGCATTCAAGCGACCATGGTGACTCCGAATCTCCGCTCTGGAAAGGCCGGACTCGAGGATCGCGGCCTCCTGGGGTACGACGGAGGCGCAGCCCGAAAACAATCCCACAAGAAGGCATCCCAAAGCCCACGTTCGGCGTACTGAGTGCCCATGTCCGAGGGAGTTCTCACCCGACTTTACGAGATACGGGCTCAGACCCGGAGCACAATCGTCCTGTTTGCGCTCGCGGCTTCTGTTGCCGTGGTTCTTATCCCTCTGGCTTATAGGAGCGGTACGCCGCATAGGTGGGTGGTCATGGTTCCAACCATCGCCTACCTGACAATTGCCACTTATCGGCTCCTGGGAGGATTTCAGGTGGATCGGCAACTGGAACTCGAGGAACGATTCGTTCGATTCGCGGTCAGCCGAAAGGAGCTTCTGGGGTCCGCTCAGGCTGCGGGAAAGTTATGGAAGCTAAGCTGTCTCGTCCAAGGTCTGACACGCGCCGAGGCCGGAGCCACGCCAGATGCGGATCGTGGCGATTACCTGCTTCGCGCCCTTCGCGCATCCACCAGGCGTCTCCTCCCTCCTCTGACCGGTTTGGCCACCCCTCTCATTGTGGCAATCGCAATTGCGTGGGTAGCGGTTGCGTGGTCCAATCCGTCCGTACGGGGTCGCTATCTGTACCTGGCGGTTCTTCCCTGCCTGGTGGCTATCGGTTCGGTAGAATGGCGCGTTCTCTCCAGACGCAAAGAAGTCCGTACCTCGATCGAGGGGCTCCTGACAACGGTGGCAGCTTGGGGACTTCGCGAATGGACTCCGTTCCGGGATCATCGGAATCTGCACCCATATCGACACCGTATGTATTATCGCGACCGTAGCCAAACGGGCTGACGGCCGCGACGAACGCGAAAATACAAGAGTGTGCCCGTGCCGGGCGCACAAAAAAGGGCGGCGCCCTTTCGAACGCCGCCCGCCGGAACACCGCGGCCCCTTCGGACCCCGATTTTTAGTTCTTGTTTGCGTCCTTTCGCACGTATGCGGTCGGCTTGTCCTTTGCTTCCTGGATTTGCCGGTTGAACCTTCTGAGCGCCTCCTGCACCTGTTCGCGTCGGCGACTGAGGATGTCTTCCTGATAGGACCCGCCTGCGCGTGCCAGCAGGGGCTCGATTATGTCCGCCTGGAGTACCATCAGAAGCTCCTTTTGGGTAACCGTGGTCTGAGAGCGCGAGAAGAGGTACTTGAGTCCAAAGAACCATCCGGGGAGGTCCTTGAGGAAGGGGACGCCGCGCCGCGATACCGTCTCGTCGGTGCTGTAGAGTCCGCCGATGAGAACCTGCTCGCCATTGAGCGTTACCACCTGGGTACCTGCCTGACTCCTGTTGATCACCGGCCCAGCCGATGATGGCGAACTGGAAGACTTCTCGACCTTCACGTCCATGTGGACGATGTCCACAATCACGGAATCCGGGCTTAATTCCGAGATGATGGTCGGTGTGACATTGATGATGATACCCGTGGAGAGTAACTCGGTAATCGTGTTGCCTGAGAAGTCCAACTTCTGAATAGGGACGTCCTGACCGATCTGGATATTCCCGATCTGTCCCGACTGAACCGTCACCTCCGGGCTGGCAACGGTCTCGCCAACACCGGACGCCTCGGCCAACTGGATAATGGACTTCAGGTCCTTGAGATTGATCGTACTGGGCGCGATGAGAATGTCCTTGAGTGGTTCGAAGAGCTTATCGGTCTTGAGCAGGAAGTCCAGGCTCTGACCCGCGCCTCCACCGGCTGCAGCGCCGCCGCCAGCCGCGGATGCGGCACCAGCTTCGCCGAAGATGACACTCCAGTTGATTCCGGAATCGCGCGCTTTCGTGTGATTCAGTTCAAAGAGCACGGCGCTGATTCTCACTTGACGTGTCATCAGACTCGCAGGTCCCACAACGGCCATGCCGGTGGCCGGGTCGACCAACCCGACTGGATTTAAATCCGGGACGGCGAGAGGCTCGGATTCCACCATGAAGTACTGTTCGGTCTCCCGCAGATAGTACCCGTTGTAGGCCAGCACCATCTCAGTGGCATCCAAAAAGTGCATACTGGACAGAGAGATACCAATCGGGAACTCCAGTCCGTCAGGGTCAATGATCCGCTTGCCCGTGACCCGTTCGAACGTGGCGTTCACGAGTTCCAGGTACGTGTCCATGGGAGTGGACGGCAGGAAGGAAACCAGCTGATCGGGGGGGATATAGGTGCGCAGAGCTCGCTGGGGAACCCGCTGCGCCTGCACCGTCGCGGCACCCATAACGAGCGCCAAGAGCAAGAAAAGTGTACGCGTTGTAGTCTTCATGGCTTTCGAGGATCGTCAGTTTGAGGGCGCCAGTTGGGCAGACCCAATGGCCTGACGGAAGTTGGGATCGGTGCCGAGCTGGAAGCTGCGCTCGTCCATGATGCCGCCGATATTCAGCCGGGCGACAACCTTGTTGTTTATCGGGTCTACCATCACAATTCGACCCAGGTAGACATCGTCTCCGACCGTGACGTCGGTCAGGCGATCCCGAGGCTGGCTCGCATCGGCGCCCTTGACGGTAGTCGCAAAGATGGCCCGACCATCCACAATCGAGATGAGCGTGGCAGCATCCAGGTCCAGCAGACCCCGCGTGTTGGGCGGAATGGTAGACATGATGATGGGGTAGAATGGATTCTTGGCCGGCGTCCGGGTTGGGAGGACTGATGCCGGGACGGGCGGTAGTGCGGTCATTGGGGTGGGCATACCTCCGGTGAGAGCGCCTGGTAGTGCGTCGTCCGCACTCAGCCCTGCCTTGCCGCCATAAAAGCCGTGCACCTTGAAGTTGAACGAGACCAGGACGTCCAGTTTTTCGCGCCCTGTATTCCGATCCACCGATGGCATGTCGATGTGATTCAGTTCAAAATCCGAGATGCGGTAGAAACTCCGGTAGTTCTCGATGGCCCAGACAAAATCGTACAGAGCCGAAAACGTGCCGCGTCCGGTTACCCCGAAGAGATGGGTATTGAAGTCGCTTCCGTCCACGTTCTCCTCATAGACGACATTGAAGCTCTCGAAGCCTGTTGGCGTGAGGTCATTCAGGTACGCCACGACTTCGTGGGTCCGCAGGTTTTTGGGAATCGTCTTGTAGCGCGAATCCCACTGTGCCTGGATCATGGCCGACTGACCCTGGAGCACGGATTCTTCGGAAAGCAGTGCCGACAATTCGCTCTGACGGATTCGGGCATACTGCTCGGTGGTGCGCAGGTCCTCGATCTCGGAGGGTTGCTGGAAGAACGTCATCCAGGTCCCCATGCCGACCGAAGCCAGCCAGATCAGACCAATCATCAATAGGCTATTCAAGTGACCCATGGCTTACTCGCTGGATTTCTCGGCGTTGCCCCGCAGAAACTGGGCGGCCTCTGGCAACTCTTGAGGAAGGGGGACCTGCATCTTGAACTGATAGACAGGCCACTCGCGGATTTCGTCAAACGACAGGCTCTGGATGATGCCCTCCATCCGTGCGGCGTACCGTACTACCTGGTCTCGGTCGGTGGCTGTGCCTGTCAACTCCATGTACGAGCCTCCCTCCTCCCAGGCCTCTATCCATATGCCGGGAACGCTTGCCGCCTCGCGAGCCGTGCGTTCCATTGCCCGACTCCAGGTGTCGCTTCCCACCAGAATGCTGTCCAGTACGGCGAGCGCTTCTACATACCCCAGCGTCACCGTCTGGATGGAGTCGATTCGCACCTGAAGGTTTTCCTTGTTGTTCTTTACGAGCTCTGCTGGGTACTCCGCCAGCTTGGCTTGAAGCAGGCGGGTTTCCTGAGACTGGCTCATGTAGCGGTGCGTGAAGAAGAGCACGGTAGCAAACAGCAAAACCATCAGCGGCAACACCTGCCATTTCAATCCGCCAATCGGAAGACCTCGACGAAATAGCTTGCGAGGCAGCAGGTTAACGGGTTCGAAGAAGGTCTTGCCGGGAGCGTCTACCAGGTACCGAACCACGGCTGCCGCCGCCAGTGTTGCCTCGCGGGAATACTCTTCGTCCAGATCATCGGGACTTTGCGGCAAGACGGACCTGATATTCCGTACTGCGCTGTCCTCAAAAAACTCAGAAAGCCGTCGGAGCAGGGACGCCTCGTTCTCCTCCCCGAGGACAAGAATCTCGTCAGGGTCTGCGAACCCTTGCTCATCCTGCAGCAGCAGAATCCGGGAGCAAACCGTATCCGGGGAATCAAACGAGGTGATGGACCTCAGGGACTCGACATGGGCGAGATTGCCGCCTTCCAGAAGAAGGATTACCGTATCGTCGGACCCGACCCTCACCAGCAGACGTGTTGGTGGCTTTTGCCCCGCGTCCTCTGCGGCTACCATTTGCCTTACAACACCCAGGAGAAGGCTCACCTCCGTTTCGATCACGCCCACAGACAGCAGCCGCTTCCGGGCCGCCAGCCTTCGGAGCGTCGGGACGATGATCTCGGACGACCGTGCACAGACCGCCAGATATCGAGGAAGGCGTTCCTCGTTGGGGGTCATCGGGAGGAATACCGTCTGGTCGGGATTGAATTTCGAGTCTGTGCTTGCCGCCAGGTGCTGGATGAGCTTGGTATTCTCGACTTTCTGCTTGCGAATTCGGCGCTTTGGCTTCCTGTCTTCGACCTTTCCTTTCTGCTTGGTCTGGACGAGAACCTCGTGGTAGTCCAAATCGGTGGAACCGATACAAAACACCACGACGGGATCCGGGAAGCCGGCCTCCGCACATTCGTCCAAGATGTCGGTCAGCTCAATTTCGATCGTGGACGGCATCAGGTCGTCGTAGACGGTCTCTCCTGATGCGGGGCCGTCCCCGTTGAATTCTGAAGTCAGAAACAGGGATGAGGCACTCTCTTCAGGCGCTCCAAGAATGAAGTTCACCTCCGGATCGGACTCTTCCACAGGCTGAAAATCGTAGACCGGGCCGGCGCTCATACCTTCCACGGTGCTCCGTGGCCGGTTGAAATGGCGAAGCACTTCAGGCCCTTCCGGCGTGTCCTTTACCAGCACGCCGTGCACCGAACGGTACGTAACGGCGATACCGAGAACGAATTCTTTTGATGATCCCAGTTTCATGTCGTCTCGGGATTACCTGCGAAGCAGCTGATCGAGCCGCTTCTTGTTATTGGCGTAGTTCATTGCAGTCTCAACAGAGATGGTGCCTTGCCTGAGATGTCTGAAGAGATCCTGCTCCAGCGTCACCATCCCGAGCGCACCGCCTTCCCACATCATTTGGTAGATCTCGGATGCGTTGTCGCTCTTGATTGCTGCGCGCGAAGATGAGTCCAACAGGAGCACTTCTTTGACGAGAACGCGTCCCCCACCGACTCTTGGTGCCAGCTTTTGCGCAATCACACAACGCAATACCTCGGCCAGACGGGCGCGAATTCGGCCTTGCTCTTCCGGGGAATACTCGGCCACGATGCGGTCGATGGACTCAACGGCTGACGACGTGTGCAAGGTCGAAAAGACCTTGTGGCCTGAATCTGTTATCTCCAGGGCCGCCGATATCGTCTCCGGATCCCGCATCTCGCCGATCACCACGATGTCGGGGTCCTGGCGAAGTGCCTGCGTTATTCCCTGCTTGAATGAGGGTACATCTCGCCCAACTTCACGATGCCGCACGATGCACTGCTGTGAAACGTGCATGTACTCGATGGGCTGGCCCATCACAATGATGTGACCTGGGATGTCCTTGTTGTTCGCGTCGATGATGGCATCCAGCGTGGTGCTCTTTCCCGACCCGGTTACGCCAGAGACTATTGTCAGACCGTCGCGGACATGGCGGAAGAGGAGTGCCCGCTCCACATTGGGATGGAAGTCCATGGACTTCAACGGACGCACGCTGTCGGTAATGGCGCGCATGTTCATCGCCAGATTCTCCATCTCGTAGTACGAGGTCGCCCTGAAGCGAACGGAGCGGTCACCGTCGATGGGAAGCGAAAACGAGAAATCAACCGAACGACGCTCCTCGAGGACCGAGCGGCTCTTGTCATTGAGCAGGCTCACGATCAGGACGTTGAACTCATCCGGATTGAACATGCCGAACTGCTGTATCGGCCGCTTGTCGCCATTTACCCGGAGCCAGATCGATCCTCGGCAGGAGGCGCCCCCGAAGTCGATGTCACTAGCGCCCAGTGTGAGCATGTGACGTACAACGCGGTTAAAGAAATTGCGCATCTCCTCGCGATCGGCGGCCGGGAGTTTGTGAACCTGCTCCGCGATAAACAGCACCCGATCACTCCCAAAAAACTGGTAGGGCGCCTTTTCGGCCATTTCCCGAAGGACCAACGGGACCTCGTGGCTGAACTGGCTGCGGACCTCCGCCGTTGACTGCCTCCGCGATACCGTCCCAACTTCACGGCTCTGATTGGCCATCAAGGCCCTGGCCTCGCGAGCTGTACGAGGCCGACCGCCTGGGGCGTCGGCCACGGAATATTTTGGAGATGGTTGGTCTCGGTGCATGAGACGAGGCAATTTTCGGACTGAAAAGACACCCACGGGCATGGGCTTCCACGGTCTGTATCGTCTCGGAAGGCGTCCCCTTAAGCGATTCGGCGGGGCCGAGATTGGCGGGAGACGGACGTCCGCGCTGGCTTTGGCTAGTAGCGCTCCATCATGGTGCCGCCGGACCTTCTTACCGCTCTGTGGATTGGCTCGCGGGGTGCAACGGCCTTCCCAAACTGGTCCGATTCCTTGACCGCGGGCTCCGATACGACCACGACCGCCTTCACCGGCACAGCCCCTTTGGGACCCTTGGCACTTGCCGGAGCGACCACAACAAGCGCGGCCACCAGCAGCAGGGCGAAGCGATGTGTGGCAAGAAACATGACAGGACGAGATCTTCGGTGGTCGAAACGCGCGCACAATCCCAAATGGACAGAGCCCGCAACCCCTGTATCGACCGTTTGTCTTCCGACTTAAGCCCGCTCCAACATTTGGCCACGTCCCCTACTGCCCGTCGGGCGTGTTTCTCAGATGCATGCGGGCGCGGACGCCCGACTCTCTGACGCTGGTCAGGGTGACTGCTCCCAGTTCGATGGCATATCCGTTCAGCAGTGACAGGGCGTTAGAAAGAGCTTGTGAACTGTACTGGATGAGTGAGTCCTTCTTCAATTTCAACTCGATCGGCTCTCCGTAGGTAGAGTTGGCTTCATCATCCGTCGAATAGACGCCTATGCAGGGGAAGTCCTCGTTGGTGTGGTGGTAGACCGACAGTTCGTACACGAGCGATCCTACGCCGGGAGCGTCGTCGTCAGCGCCGTCGTCACCGTCATCACCGCCGTCATCACCGCCGTCATCGCCGCCGTCACCGCCGCCGTCACCGCTCGCATCGTCGTCCGCTGCGCCACACGCATCCAACGTGTCACCATGGGCCAGGTGAGCCGCGACAGCGCTCTGGCTGATGTTGATCGTGTGGGCGTTGGCCGGGTTGCCGGGCGGGATGTGGCAGACGTCAACCTTGGGGCCTCCGCCGAACAGCGTCATCACTCGGGCCGTCAGCGCGTCCACCCACGCCATGCCCGCAAAACCGGCCATCCTGGCGTTTCCAGGCACTAGTTCTGAGGTCAGCGGGCCGGCTTCGCTGGAGATTCTGATCGTGAAGGCACCGTTTCGATTGGTCGCGTCCGATTGCACCTCGCCCGGGCTTGATTCCTGCAGGTAGCAGAGCGCGTCGAACTCGACCCAAAATTCCTGGATGGTGGAGGCGTCAACCAAGGTCGGACCAAGTCCGTCGGCCGGGTCGCCTGTTATGTCCAAGCCGGAGCCGTCCCTGATCCGGTATGAACCCTTGCTGTTTGACGCGTTGAAGAACTCCACGTAGACGTTGCCAGCCGAACCCAAGAGTTCGTTCCAACACAGACCTCCGTCTGCCTTGCACCCGGTCGGAGCCAGAAGATTGACGCCGGTGACATCGAAGTCGTCGTCGTACTGGTGCTCGTGATAGATTTCCTGTGTGGCGTCTTCGAGTGCATCGAACACGTCCACATCAAAGTGTCCACCCGGAAGTCCCCCTCCGCCGTTGCTATCCCCTCCGAGACCGTCTTCGGAGAACGCGCTGACCACCATGGCGCCGTACACCCGGGCGTCATCGGTCACCTCAAACTTCCCTTTGTCGGCGCTGGCAATAACAAGACCCTCCCAGCGGGAGTCGTCTTTCATTTTCAGGTCGCCTTCCACGTAGAGAATGCCATACCCGGTCGTGGTGCCTTTCAACTCCAGGTCGCCAGAAACGCGGAGAACCACCGGCGCCTGCGAGCTGCCAAATGTGTCATCTTCAAATTTCTGTTTGCCGTTGTACTCGGACAAGCCGTCCCCTTCGTAATCCTTTATGGCAGAGACTATTCCGGCCAGTCCTGCGGTCGGATCGCCCTGGATCGCGTCGTTCTCGCCAGAGGCTCCCCATCCGAACCCGGCGGGCATTTGCTCGAGGACCTCGGCATGCGTTCCGGTACTGACGGACCGAATGGCGTGGACGTCGCTGTTGCCGCCTGCGGTGCCGTCGGGATCGGTGTCGACGCCGGAGACATCCGCGTCGTCCTTGAATTCTATCTTCTTCTGTGGCCCGTCGATCGTCAACGCGTCCAGAAGCGAACCTCCGCTGCGTACCACGGTCCCCGTAATGGAGAATTCGGCGGCGTCATAGTGCCCTGTTACCGATACGGTGACAGGTCCGCCCGTCGCGCCGACGGCGGCCATGTCGAGCCTGCCGATCCGGTTGTTCTGGTCCATTTCAAGGATGCGATACGCGTCAAAATCGGCCTTCACGCGGCTAAAGACGGTATTGAAGCCTGATTTGGCTACCTCGCGGGCCAGTACGCCCTGCTGGTAAAGCGTTTCTTGCATCGCCCCCTCGAATTCCTGACGATCCTGATTCAGGTAGGTCACCCCGCTTGCGACTGTAACTGCCGCGACCAATATCAATGCTGCCTTTCCCATGATTACTCGTTTTTGTTCGACGGTGGTCTGAGGGCAAGACCTGCATAGCCTGTATCGGCCAAATCCCGGCGCACTTAAGTTTTTGGACCAGATAGTCCTCTGCGGAGGTGCGATTTTTTTCCTTGAGACCGGCCCTGACGGGCGGGACTACCTCAGCCGGCGGTCTTGGCTACGTTGCCAGACTGGCGGGGCGTAGCGTCATGCCCCAATAACTGACATTGACGCGATGGTCGCTCATCCTGCCCACGGCGTGGGCAAGGGACATCCTGATCCTTACCACGCGGGCGGTGGCCGTGGTTGCCGCGCCGCCGGAGGTGGTCAGCAGTTCTACCCTGAAATCACTGAGCATAGCCGGGCCTCCACCCGCCAGGGAGCCAGCTTCGTACCGGTCCACCCGGTAGATCGGCACGCCCCGGCCCTGGAAGTCCACCGTGTCTGTCGGGACCAGGCGGTACTCGATCTGCGTGTCCACACTGCTGATGGACCTATTGAAAATGAATGAGGTGGTCTTTCCGTCGGAGTCCGTCGTCAGCGCCTCAATCTTGGTCCCGGAAACGCCCTCACCCATGAGCTCAAACTCGTCCTCAATCAGTTCGGCGAAGCTGAGGATGTGCTTCTTCGCCATGTAGGCAACGGTACCGGAGGCCGTGTCCCGCTGCATGTTGATCTGGGTAACTGCCAGAACAAAGGCCACCGCCGCGAAGACGATGGTGGCGGACATATTGTCTAAGAGGACATTCACAGGCCGAAAGTCCGCGCTATGATTACGAGGTCGAGTGCCCAGCGATCGTGTGTAATCGTCACCTCCGCTTCCTTGAGGTCTGTCGGTAGTGTCGACTCCACTCCATCGTCATCGACGTAGCGAACGTCCCACTCCCAGTTGAAGGCCACTGAGACCGAGTCCAACGTAAAGCTCGTTATTCCGCTGGTCCCGTCCAGATCGTCGAGTGAGGTCCAGCTCCGGGATGCTGCGCCTATCTCTATCTCGTCCAACGCTACCGCATTGGCCATCACTTCCAGTTCGCTGCGAATCCGGTCCTCCTGGGCCCGCACGCCGGACATTTGTTGGTTGTAGGCGGCCATGGAGGCCACCATCATCGCTAGAAAGGCTAATAAACTCTGAGCCATGGGGCATGTGGTTTTCCTAACTCGGTATCGGCGATTCCCCGTTCGAGCTTAAGAAGTGGCCAATTTTGGCATTCATCATTACTTCACGAAAGCACATTTAAGAAATTCCTGGGCCCGTCGATACCTCTCGTACCGGAAGCCGGTCTGCCTGTCAAAAGGTGGACCCGCTACCCAAGAGAGCCAAAATGAAATGACCGGGTGGGTATTGAGGGGTATCCCCTTCGGTCTTGGCTCTCCGGGTTTTGGAGGACGAGAACCGCCGTTGCCACCGAGCAGCGGCGGTTTTCTCGTTTTGGCCAATATGGAGTCCAGCACCATGCATCCCTCGGGCCCGGTTGCCGCGGTGGGACTTGGTTCGTAGGATGGCGCCACACAAATCCAGAATCACGATGCGACTCCCGGTTCTCCCAACGCTGTGGGCATTCTGTCTGGCAGCGCTCACTACCAACCCCTCCGCGGGGCAGACTCCGCCTGCAACCGACGCCCGCATCTACGACATCGCGGCCGCGCCGTCTTCCGCACGATTGGAGTCGGACATCCGAACCCTTGCAAACTTCGGGACGCGTCACACACTTTCGGACACGACGTCGACCACGCGCGGAATCGGGGCCGCGCGGCGTTGGATCAAGGCCGAATTCGAAACCATCTCCGAAGCGTGCGGCGGCTGCCTCGAGGTTGTCTACCAACGAAGTCTGGTGCCCGGCGGTGAATCGGGCCGTATCCCGACCGATACCTGGGTGGTCAATGTGCTGGCCATTCAGCGCGGTTCGGAGCACCCCAACCGGTACGTCATCATGTCGGGCGATATTGACTCCCGCGTCTCGTCATCCAACAACTTCGAGGATGACTCGCCAGGAGCCAATGACAACGCATCGGGAATGGCCGGAACCATCGAAGCTGCCCGAGTCCTGAGTGCGTACAGCTTCCCGAATACCGTGGTTTATGCGGGCCTCTCGGGAGAGGAACAGGGATTATTTGGAGGCCAGCATATGGCCAGCGTTGCCGTGGAGGAGGGCTGGCAAATCATTGGCGTCCTCAACAACGACATGATCGGCAATATCGAGGGCGTGGACGGGGTGATAGATAACCGGACGTTCAGGATTTTTTCCGAGCCTACGCCGGTCACAGAGTCCGAACAGGCCCGCAACTCTCGCAGGTTCTATGGTGGTGAAGTGGACGGTGTGTCCAGGCAGATTGCCCGATATGTGGAGCGCATGACGCGCACGTACATGCCTGAAATGAATCCGATGATGATCTACAGGCTGGACCGCTTTGGCCGCGGCGGACATCACCGCCCGTTTAATGACAAGGGTTTCGCCGGCGTCCGGATCATGGAGGCTCACGAGAACTACAATCGACAGCACCAGGACATTCGAACCGAGAACGGCATCGCCTACGGAGATGTCATCGAGGGTGTAAACTTCGAGTACGCGGCCAAACTCACTGGAGTTAATGCCATCGCGCTTGCCGGGTTGGCCTGGGCGCCGCCGGCACCTACCGGCCTTCGGATCGGAGGGGCTGTTCAGCCTTCGACGACGTTGGCCTGGGAAGCCCCTGCGGACGCCACGGTAGCCGGTTACGCCGTCTACTGGAGAGATACAACGGCGCCTCAGTGGCAGAATCGACGTTTCGTTTCGGGTGTGAACGAGTACACCCTGGAAGGCATCGTCATCGACAATTTCCTCTTCGGCGTGGCGTCGGTCAGCACGGACGGCAACGAGAGCGAAGTGGTCTTCCCGGGTGGCCTTATCCGGCGCCGCTAGATTAGTCGGAGGCTCTTGTTTTAGCCTGGGAAGCTTTCCTCCTCTTTCCCCGCGTTGCGGTCCGGTCGCGCCTCAAATCGGGGGCTGGAGGCAACGTGGCCTCTTGAATGGGCAGCCATATTTGAGCCACGGTGCCCTTCTGGGACGAGTGCTTCCTCCCGGTCAGAGTGATGGTTCCGCCGTGATCCTCGACCAGAATTTTGGCCACGGAGAGCCCGATCCCGACGCCGCCGTATGCGCGGGTCAGTCCATCAGAGAGTTGTTTGAACGGTTCGAAAACTTCGCCTCGGCTTTCCGCCGGAATCCCTATTCCGGAGTCCGTGACCGCGATTGTCACGCCGATGGGGTCGAGTATGACCTTTACCTCCACGCGGCCATCAGGAGTGAACTTGATGGCATTCTCAATGACCGCCTCGAAAGCGCGTTTTAAGGCGTCCGCGTCCGCCTCGACCAGGACGGGCTCCGTGCCACCGTCGAACACAAATTCAAGCTCGGGGCGGGCTAACTCGGCCGAAAGATCGGCGCTGACCTCGCTCACCAGCTTGACTATTTCGACACGCCTCCGCTTCTGCTTATCTGACTGGCTCTTCAAATTCGCCAATCGAAGAAGGGCGTCGAGAGTATCGAGCAATCGCTCGCCGTTTTGCTTGATCGTCTGGACAAATGCCTTATTACCGTCCGCAGATACCTCCTCCAGGATCTCGGCAAAGCCCATGATCGCGGTGAGCGGCGTGCGGAACTCGTGACTCACATTGTCCAAAATATTTTGCTTCAGTTGCGACGCCGCCACAGCACGGTCCCGCTCTTCCAGAATGGAAGACTCGTAGGTCTTGCGTTGCTCCAGAAGAATGGCGAGTTGCTGCGACACCTGCTTGTTCAACTCATCGGTCTGATCCGCCAATTGCAGCTGATTTTCCCGTGTCCGAAGTAGGTTGGCGATGCGGGCCAGCATCTCCCTGGTGTTGAACGGTTTCGGCAGATAGTCATCCGCTCCACAATTCAGCGCGTCGATGGTGGATTCATGTGTCGCACGCGCCGTCAGGAGGATGACCGGAATATGGGAGATCGCTTCGTCTGCTTTTAGTGCGACGCAGTATTCCAGGCCATTCATCCTGGGCATCATCACGTCAGAGAGAACCAGCCGCGGTCTCCGAGTCCTTGTTTTTTCCAGCGCGTCCTCACCATCAAACGCCTTCACGGTTCGATACCCGTGTTGCGCGAGAACCCCTGCGATGTATGACCTAACGTCGGGGTTGTCGTCGGCTACCAAGATTAGAGGGGCGTCCATGTCCACCCTTGTCCAGTCTTCGGGCTCGTCCGAATCCGAGAGATCCTCTCCAACAGCCAACCGCTCAGCGACGCTTGGACCAGCTGCCGACTCGGAAGCGGCCACGATCTGCCCGGCCCTGAGGTGAGCTTTCCCCTTCCTTAACGTCACCGAGAACTCGCTTCCGACACCTGGCTCACTCGTGACCGAAACTGTCCCCCCATGGAGGCCTACCATCTCCCTTACCAGCGAGAGTCCGATCCCGGTCCCCTCGATATCATCAGATTTGGAGCCTTCAAGCTGGTGAAATCGATCGAAGATATGCGCCAGGGAATCTTTGGGTATCCCCGCGCCGGTATCGTGCACGATCACGGTTACGTCCGTCTCCGTTTCCGTAACGCGGATCCCCACGGTCCCTTCCGCAGGAGTGAATTTGAGCGCGTTCGAGAGTAGGTTGTAGAACACCTTCTCCAACTTGTCCGGCTCGAAATAGATTTCCACCGAAGGAGGTCCCTCAAATGGCATGTCGATGGCCTTCTTTTCTGCCAAGGCTGTAACCGTGGTCTGGAGGTTTTTCAGGAATGCAACCAGGTTCTTCGAACCCGCCTTCAGCGGCATACTCCCGGACTCCAGCTTGGACAGATCCATCAACTGGTTGATCAGACTCAGAAGTCGGAGCGCATTGCGAAGCATGATCTGACTCTGCCTGCGCATGGCATCTCCCAGGTCCCCGTAGGTCCCCTTGAGGGCTTGTTCCAGGGGACCCACAATCAAGGTCAGGGGCGTCCGGAATTCGTGAGAGACATTTGAGAAGAACCTCGTCTTGAATCGGTCGAGTTCCTCCAGCCTGGATGCCTGCGCCTCAATGACTGTCTTGGCCTGTTCCACGCGCTCCTTTTCCTTGCGGAGGTCCGACGTGCGCTCGTCCACTGTCCGCTCCAGGAGTGCCTGTCTTGCCCGGATGGACCGGAGGCGATACTGCTCGACTACCCAACTTGCAAGCCCAAGCAAGACGAAGCACAGAGCGGCGAACCACAGCGTCTCCCAAGACCGAGGCAACCGCACAAGCTTCGAAGATGCTGCCACCGGATTCCAGAGTCCGTCGTTGTTGCTGGCCTCGACTCTGAACTCAAGTTCGCGGGCCGGCAGATTCGTGTAGATGGCCTTTGGCTCGGCGGTGTAGGTCCAATCCTGTTCGTAGCCGTTCAGGCGGTATCGATAGCGAACCCGCGATGGTACCAGGAAGCTCAGTCCGGCGAATCGAAACTCGACACGGCCGTTAGTTACCGTGATCGGTGCCCGCGTCGAAGCTACGCTCCCCCCGAGCTCGACTGGCTTGCCGTCCACCAGCAACGCCTCAATGTGGACGCGGGGAATAACGGTGTTGGTCGGCACGCTTTGAGGCGAAATGACCGCGATACCCCGAATCGAAGGAAATACCAAACGGCCGTCAGTGGCCCTCCAGGCGGCCGGCTGGAACCCTCCGTTGAATTCTTGAGACTTCAGGCCGTCATCTCTTCCGTAGGCCGTCGTTGTCAGGCGGTCGCGAGTACCGGCAGCCACTTCCTCCAACTGGGCGCGAGGGACGCTGAACAAACCGTTGTTGCTCGTCATCCACAAATTCTCATCGTCGTCTTCGACAATCGAGTAGATCACATCGTCATGCAGGCCGTCATGCGTGGTCAGTGACTCCAAGAATCCATCGACGATGCGCGTAATACCGCCACCGTATGTGCCCACCCAGAGAGCTCCGTCCCCGCTCTGATACATTGCTAGCACCATGTCTCCGGCGAGTCCGTCTTGACGGTTGAAAACCCGGACAGTCTCATCTTTGATGCTGGCAATGCCACCGTCGTAGGTTCCGGCCCATATCGTCCCGTCCCGGGCGAGAAGCACGGACATAACGATTGGACTTGGCAGGCCTTCCTTCACAGTCACATTGGAAAACTCGCCGTCTTCCAAGACGCTGACGCCACCGTCCGTGCCAATTATCAAGCGTCCGTCTGGGGCTGCCACCAGACTGGAGACCACGTCGTGCGCCAGCCCGTCGGCGCTGCCCAGATGTGTTATGCCGTCCGGACCGATGCGATTCAGGCCCCCACCATAGGTCCCTGCCCATACCACGCCGTCCGGCGTACCCATGATGCTCATCACGCTGTTGCTAGACAGGCCGTCCTTCACGGTGAGGTGCGTAGTGGATCGCTCGCCTATGATGGATATCCCCGCATCATCGCTTCCGACCCAGATTCGGCCCTCCGGGTCTACCCAAACGCCGTAGGCCATGTCCGATGCCAGTCCTTCGGTCTGGCTGAACGACTCAAATTTTGCGGGGCGCAATCGGTTGAGTCCCCCGCCATCGGTTCCGATCCAGACGCTCCCCTCCATGTCCTCGTATATGGCGGTTACCGAATTGTCAGTCAACCCGTGATCACTACTGAAGGTGTCCACACTCCCCCAGGTCAGTCGTACCACACCCGAGCCGTCGGTCCCCAGCCACCGCGTGCCGTACCGATCTTCGAACTGGACCGCCACCTCCACGTCTTGTGCCGCTACCCCTGGACTAAACATCATGCCGTCAAACAGTCGCAGCCCGGCCGTTGTGCCAACGGACAAGACACCAGCTCCGGTGGTCCAGACTGACGTGACTTCCGAGGCCGGGAGACCGTCGTCGACGTCCCATGTGGTCCACTCACCGGCCATGAAGCGGGTCAGCCCGGCCTTGGTCCCGATCCACACGACGCCGTTTTTCTCTATGTGCAGGGCTGTTGCGTAATCGTCGGGAAGCCCCTGGTCCGTCGTCAGGCGCAAGGGCTCTCCTCCCGACGGCGGAATTACGAATACCCCCTCGCCGAACGTGGCGCCCCAAATCGAGCCGTCTGGGTGCTCTGCGAGGGCTGAAATCGTCGCGTAGTCCAGGTCCTCCCCCAAGTTCACCCGGTCCAGTTCTACTCCGCTTACGCGAAGCAGCCCCGACCCCGACGAGCCAACCCAGAGGGTACCCTGCGCATGAAGCATGCTCCGAATTCCGTGGGGTCCGAGGAAGGCGGGCGTGTTTGACCTGTCATGGGTGACGAAGTCTACTCCGTTGAAGCGGACCAGGCCTCCCTGGCTACCTATCCACATGTACCCGTCCGGGGTCTGAAGTATGGATCTGACGGTACTCTGGGGAAAGCCCTCCTCCTCTCCCCAGGACTCGAAGACCGCCTGCGATAGACGCCTGAACGGGTCCAGGCCCATCGACGTCGCGTCTTGGGCCTTAGAGGTCCCAGCCATGGCAAGGGCTATCGCGGTCGCTATGTATATCAGTTTTGGGTTCACGGACGGTCTAGAATGCGTGCCTGGGAGGTATCGACAACGGATCGTCGGCATAAAGCGCGTGGCTCAGTATTTCTACGGGTCCCCGTGCTCAGCGAGAAGGAGGCAGCATTTGCAATACTGCACCTGGCTTAAGTCGCCGGCCCAATTGCCGATACCGGTCGGGCAGCCCTTGTGGGATGTTCAATGAATTCTCTTTAGGCAACTATGAACAAGTACTTGAGACTCCCCCTTCTCGCTACGCTACTCGTGCCCAGTGCATGCACGAATTCGCTGGTAGACTCTGGTTCGGAGGGCTTCGAGTCCGGGCCTGTCTCTGGCGGAAAGGTTCGTCACGCCGACCTGTTCAAGACATCGAACTCTACCGCCGGCAAGGACGGCGCGACCGTAGGACTCGTGATTGTCCTGGACTCCTACAAGTTGGTGGACCGCTACAAGCTCGTGGATCGCTCCAAACTGGTGGACCGCAGCAAGCTCGTTGATCGATACAAACTGGTTGACCGCTATTTGTTTGACGACACGTTCTACGGCCTCGCTGTCGAGGTGGATGAGGACCGGCTTGCGGGGCTATTGGACTCTATGGCCACCGACCCCGACATTGAATGGGTCGAGCCTGACCTGTCCACGGGGATCAGCGTACCCGACTTCATCATGACCAGCGGGTCCGGGCAGCTGCTGCCGTGGGGCATGCCGCGCATCGGTGCGACGCAGTCTTCCGCCATCACCGGCAACGGTTCAGGCACCGTAGGCGGTGTGGATGTATACGTGCTCGATACCGGTGTGGCCGGGACGGACCTGAATTTGAAGGGCTCCGAAAACTTCTCGCCGTCAGCGGGAACGGTTGATCTTGACGGTCATGGCACGCACATCGCCAATACCATCGGTGGCATGGACAACACCGACTGGACGGTCGGCGTCGCCCCCGGGGTTGACATCTATAACTGGAAAGTCCTGGGGGACAACGGCCAGGCCGATGAATCCAACGTGGTCTGGGCGATTGAGCAGATCGTCGGCCGCAAACTTGCGAACCCCGCAAGGCCCATCGTCATCAATTTGAGCCTGGGTACCGACCTGGGAACCACGTCCTACTCGGCTCTGGACCTTGCGGTGATTGCCGCAGTGGACGCAGGGATAGTGGTCGTGACCGCGGCAGGAAACGCCGGGATAGACGCCTCCACCGTGACCCCCGCTCATGCGGAGGGTGCCATTGTGGTGGGATCGTACGGCAAGACCCACACCTTCTCCGGGTTCTCCAACTACGGTTCCAGAGTGGACCTGCTGGCCCCCGGGGAGGACATCCTTTCTCTCAGCACGCTGCCGGATGGCACAGCTGCTGAGTTCCTGATCTCGGGTACGTCCATGGCGACCGGTCATGCCACTGGAGCCGCGGCGCTATTCCTGGCTGCGAATCCGATGGCGAGTCCGGCGCAGGTCGAAAAGGCCCTCATAGGGGCTGCCTTAGCCAACGTTCAGGCTGTTCCGGCCGGTACAACAAACCGTTCTCTCTGGGTCGGCCCGCATGGAATCGACAACATCACGCTGCCTCCGTTCATGCAGTTTGCCGTTGCCAGCGGCGGGAATATTTCGATCGGAATGGCCACGATCTCGTCGGTCTCGCTTACCACGAATGCCAGCGTATACGCTGACGGTTCTCTGGATAACCAGGGCGGAGTGGTCGGCTTCGGTTACTACCGAGAGTCGGAGTCAGGCAGAGGTGAGTTCTCCCCGGTCTTCAATCCGACCAATCTGCTGGGTACCCAGCAAGTAGAGGGCATCCGCATCCCCACACTGGACATTGCGCGGCTGGCAGAGAAGGCCGGGAAGGTGACGACTGGCTCCCTGGATATGCATGGTACGATCTTGCTTGGCACGCCCCAGGAACCACTCTTCTGGTATGTCGGCGGAAATCTGAACGTTTCCGGGGCAACTACGATTCAAGGGTACGGGGCCTTTATCGTTGGCGGAAAGGTCAGCTTTGGAGACGCTATCAAAACTGGAGACAACTCATCGGTGGCAATCTTTTCCAACGGGCCTGTCGACTTTGGCGACGTGGGCAGCGTGGATTTCCATCTATACTCGAATGACACAATTCGCCTGGCGGGCATGGTTGAAATTCGGGGAAGCCTAACGTCCACCGCAAGCATCTCCATCCCGAGCAAGGGTAAGGTGACGTACGAACCCATCTCTTGCGCCCTAACCGAGCCGTTCTGGCCCATGGGCAACTGCGATGTGGCCGCGGAAGTGCGGACATCGCCGGCCGACGAGCCGACAACCCACGAGACGACCACCGCACCTGCACCCGTTCAAATTGAACTCGCGTCGTCCGGATCGAGTCGGAGCAACAGAAACACGGTGGCCCTCAGGTGGACCGGGTCCGCCGCAGCGAGCATGGACGTATTGCGGGACGGCGCTGTAGTTGCGACGGTCTCCAACTCCGGGAGCTACTCAGACGAGATCAGGGGCAAGGACGGGACGTCCTACACCCATCAGGTCTGCGAAGCTGGCACCTCGATCTGCTCCAACTCAGTCACCACCAATTTCTAGACGGCGCCAGCGCTTGGTACAGAGGGCGGTTACCTGATGGTGGCCGCCCTCTCTTCTTTTGGGGTCTGCCGGATTTGAACCGTATGCGGGTCCCGGTGTTGGAGCCGCGTCCCGATCCACACCCAATAGCATGACCCAGCCCCGATCCATCTCCGTTGACCGAGAGCACCAAACGCTCTCTATGGACTGGGCGGATGGGCACACCAGTGTTTGGCCCCTAGACGGGCTTCGCCGATCCTGTCCGTGTGCAAGTTGTTCGGGCGGACACGACAACATGGGGCACCTTCCGGACCCGGAGCTCTTCCGGCAACCAGCCCGCCAGCGCTGGGACAAGGTTCAGGTAACCCCTGTTGGATCATACGCCCTCCGGATCGTCTGGGACGACGGCCACGAGGCGGGCATTTATACCTGGAAACGACTTCGCGCTACCTGCCCCTGCGCGGGATGTTCGGCATAGACCCTCCCGGAGCAACTGCCGTTGGATCCGCGCGTCAGGTGGCGAGGGAAGTCCCCTTGATCACGATCATCGTGATGTCATCGGTCAAAACTGGCGCATCGTCGGTCCAGACCCGGATGGCCTCCTGGACATGAGCCAGGATCTCGCCGGCGCTTTTGTCCGCGACCTCGCGCAGGCAAGCCTCCAGCCGAGGCTCTTCGAATTCCTCCTCATCGGGGCTCATGGCCTCGGTTACGCCATCGGTGAAAATCGCCAGGACGTCACCCTCGGCAATATGGGTGGTTTCAGCCTCGTACGGCATCCCCAGCATTACGCCCAGTAAGAGGCCACCGGTTTCCAGCAGTTCCATCTCGCCATTGGCCCGCAGAAGCATCGGGGGATTGTGACCTGCGTTGACGTAGCGAAAGGTCCTCGCCTCCGGCGAATAGATGCCATGGAAGTAGGTGATAAATTTGTCGTAACTGGTGTTCCGGCAGATGACCCGGTTCATGTTGGCGGTCGCATCCTCGAGCGTAATCTCCATGGGAATGATTGAATGCAACGCTGCCTGAAGGTTTGACATCAGCAGGGAAGCCGGCATCCCTTTTCCGGTGACGTCGGCAATCGCAAACAGGACCCGGTCCTCCTCAAGTCGCACGATGTCGAAGTAGTCTCCAGCCACGTGTCGACTGGGCAGGGCAAGTGTGGCTACGTCCAGCCCGCGTATTTCGGGGAGTTCCTTGGGCTGTAGCCCCTCCTGAATCTCGCGCGCGAGTCTCATTTCCTCTTCGAGCACCTTCTTCTCCAATTGCTGCTCAACCAGGAAAGAATTCTGCAGCGAGACGAAAGCCAGATTGCCAAGCGAGGTGAGGAATTCCACGTCATCCGGGGCGTAGGGCTGGCCGGTCATCTTTGGCCCCAGACAGAGAACGCCTCCGGTCTTCCCTTTTTGTTTGATCGGGATCGCTAGGGCCAGGCCCCTGTCCGCAAACGGCTTCCATTTATCGGCCACCTCATCCTCGATCAGGTACACCCGGTCCAGGTGGCAAAGATTGGTCAGCATCTCTGGCGAGAGCTCCTCGGCCCCAAGTCCCTTGGCCGAGGCCACACGGAAGTAGGCTGGCCCATCCGACAGTTCAATGGACAGCAGGCCCTCTCCAGGCTCTTCCGAGGCCAGAAGAAAGAGATGCTTGCTGACCAGCATTTGGCCCATCAGACCCAGAGAGAACAGTCTGATCAGCCTTTCCCGATCGACCGTAGCGTTGAATTCTTGCGACAGATCGAACAGCGTGTTCAGCTGTTGCACTTTGCCGTCCAAGTCCCGGTTCGCGAGCTTCAGTTCCTCCACCATCACGGAATTATGGACGGCGGCGGATGACATGTTGACCAGTGAGTGGATGAACTCCAACTCCCGCTTTTCGAACGTCTGACCCAGGGCTCTTTTTCCGATGGTCAGAAGCCCGAGTACGCGGTCTCCATAAGCGACCGAAATGAGCAGACTCATCCCCAGGTCCTGAAGCTGGGTAGGTAGCTCTTCTCCCTGCAAAAGGGCACCGGGGGTTATCCCCTCCAACGCCAAGCGGGTGCCTACATCGAAGCCTTTTATGCCCTTGACAGCGGCGGAGGTATAACGGTCCTCCAAGGGGTCGAACAGGAACGCAGCCCCTCGCGTCACCAGGAGTTTGCTCATCGCCGTCAGAAGGAGGCTGTTGAGCACGAACTCCAGCTCCAGGCTCGAATTCAGAATTCGGCTGGTTTCATAGAGCGCCCGAAGATCGAATCGTTCGGTCCGCTGTTGGTGTAGATCGGCGTCAGGCATGTATCACGATTCAGTTTTGTCCAAGTGAACAACCTGGGCTTCAACGGCCTTCCCGTCTTCCAGGCGGAGCTTTACGCACGTCTTTACCTGATGAAAGCCCTCACGACCCGCGGCCCCTGGATTCAGGTACAGCATTCCGCCAAGGGATCCTACGCGCTCCATGCGTAGGATATGGCTGTGACCACAAATGAACACATCCGGCGGGTCTTCTTTCAGTAATTGTCCTACGCCCGCTTGCCATCTGTCGGGATGACCAGCGATGTGTGTCATCCAGAATCGTACGCCGGACAGCTCGAAACGGTCATGGATGGGATAGCGGCGCCGAATGTACTGCCCATCAATATTGCCCGGGACCGTCCGGACTGGCGCGATTTGCTCCAATTGGTCCAGAATGTCGGGCATTCCCACGTCTCCGGCATGAAGAATCACGTCGCAGTCACTGAGCACCTCCGGAAGTTCTGGATGGAACCAACCGTGGGTATCGGAGAGGACGCCTACGAGCAATTCTTCATCGGAACGTAAGTCTCAATCCAACCCGGGTCCTCCTTTCGGGCCACTCGCCCTCGGTGGGAGCCCACTGGGTCAGGGGGATGGCCAGATAAGGGCCGAAGCGAAAGCTTGGACGGTCAAACTGAAGGCCTGTTCGGGCCCAAATGACGCCACCGGCAAATTCCGTGGAGGTTCGTACTTCTGGCTCGCTCACGTCCCACTCCACCATGTCGTAGGTGCCACCCTCACCCAGGACCGAGACGAAGAGGGTGGATCCGGCAGGGTCAAATACAATGCTGTAGCGGGCGGACATGTGGACCTCCCAACCGAAGGCCTGGGTGCGAACTACCCTTCGGTCATTGGACGGCTTGACGATGGGGTCGTCGGGGTCAATGACGGGCGGCGGAATGGTCAGAAGCTCCTGCACCCCGATCTGTACGCGACGCAGGCCCAGCGCGTAGTCAGTGCGGATGTTTGGGGTGGACGGCGAGCCGTACAGGAAACCAAGGTCCATCTGCGGAAACCCCGATGCTCCGTGGGCGATGGGGTCTACTGCAAACCGGATCGCGTAGTCCGTGAACTCATCGATTCTGTAGTATTTGAGTGTCAACCACCTCAGGGCTGGCGCCGAGCCCACGCCTGTATTTGTGGCGTCCAGATACATGCCGACGTCCAGTTGGTCCGAAAGCTGGTAGTCAACCTGGAGATTCACTCCGAGCGCTTCGGACGGGGAACCGCCGATGCCATTGCCGCCAAGACCCGCCGGATGGTAATTGAGTTCTCCGGTAACGGCGTATCGATCATAGAATCCACGCCGGGCCGTCTCTCCCTGGTAGAACGGATCAAAAAGCCGTATCGGCCTTTGGGCCCGGGCCGTATCGGGCACCGCCACCGCAAGGACAGCAGCCAGAAGCGCGACCTGCACCGCACACCCGAGGACCGATTTCTGCTTTCTCCGCATCTTCATAATGGATGCAGGTGCTACGGACCTACATGGAAAGCGTTTCGCCTGCCATCAGCACCTTCGGCGCGAGACCCGCATCCAGCATCATGGACTCCCAGCGGGTGACGTCCACTTCGATGGCGGCAAACGTATTGTAGTGAACGGGAACCGTCAGGCCCGGCCTGAGCAGCCGGGCTGCCCTGACCGCGTCCTCGATGCCCATGGTGTACGTGTCTCCAACCGGAAGGAAGGCGACATCGATGTCGTAGTCGCGCCCCAGCCACTCCATTTCCGCAAAGGTGGACGTGTCTCCCGCGATATAGATGTAGTGGTCACCGACCTCAACCATATAACCGTTAGGGTTTCCGCCGTAGGTGCCGTCGGGAAAGGAAGACGAATGGCGCGCATAGGTCTGCTTGACAGTCCCCCACGGCAGAACAAGCGAACCGCCAATATTCATTCCGCGGACATTGGAGTGGCCCGTCTTCTTTTCGAGATAAGTGACAATCTCGTGGTTGGCGACCACCATTGCGCCGGACTTGGCGACCAGGGCCTCTGTATCGCCCCAATGATCCCCGTGGGCGTGTGTGATCAGAATCACGTCCGGAGCAAGTTCTTCCAACCGCACCACCGCCTCCGCCGCCGGGTTTCCGGTGATGAACGGATCCACCAATACACTCACTGAACCCGTCTCCAGGCGAAGCGCCGAGTGCCCGAGGTACGTGATGGTCATGAGCGCGCTACGCGATACATCCAGTGACAGAACAATGCAAAGCCGGCAAGTCCAAGCGTCATCGGAATCCAGTCCATCCCGCCCAGAGGAACACGCAAGATGTCTGTGTTCTGGCTAATCGAGAATGGAATGGCCAGGATGATCCCCACCAAGGCTTCGCCCGTGATGAGACCAGAGGCCACAAGAAGTCCCTTTCGAGCGCCATTCGCCACGTCCTCGCGCGATCCACCCGACTTTCTGATCGCGCGACCAGCGGCCCACGCAATCACACCACCGACAAAGATCGGCGTTGTTAACTCTATCGGGAGATAAATCCCCACGGCAACAGCCAGGACAGGCGTCCGGAACGTGGACTCCCTGAGCTCCAGGAATTTGTCCAGAACGATGAGCGCGGCCGCTATGGCCACTCCAATCCAGATCATGGTCCAGGGCAGGTCGCGACTGAATACGCCGTGCGCTACCGAACTCATGAGTGTCGCCTGTGGTGCGGAGAGGGCCTCTGCAGCGTCCATTCCAGCTCGCGGAAACACATCGCCGAGTCCGTACGCCGAGAACAGCAGTTGCAGAACAGGTGCGATGGCGATGGCCCCGGCAACGACGCCAACAATCTGCATGATTTGCTGCTTGGCCGGGGTCGCGCCAAGTATGTGACCGGCCTTCAGGTCCTGCATGTTGTCCCCGGCAATCGCGGCCGCACAGGCCACAACAGCTCCTACCAGAATAGCCGTGGCGGCGGCCGCAGTCGCACGCGCGGTATCGACTGCGAAATCAATCTGAGAACCAAGCGCCAGCAGCAGGAGCAGCGAAATGGCAAGAATGGTTGCAATGGTAACGCCAGAGATGGGGTTGTTTGACGACCCCACCAGACCGGCCATATATCCGGCCACGGAGGAAAACAGGAACCCGGCAAACAGCGCAAAAGCGACGCCAAACGTCACCGTACTCAAATAGCGAGCCGTTGAAATCCCAAGCGAGTCCTGATCGACCACGTAGAGAAATACCATGAAAATGGGTACTGCCATTGCCGCCATCCCAATCATCACGACGTTGATCGGGATGTCCCTTTCCGTCCTGGGAATCGAACCCTGACCCTCTAACCTGGATTTCTTGAGCGCCTTGATTGATGAACGGACACCGTCGCGGATTGGCTTCATCAACGCCACGAGGGTCCACAGACCGCCAGCGGCCATGGCGCCAACACCCATGAACCGGATCTGAGCGCTCCAGACCTCTTCGGCGGCCGCATACCCCGATGCGCCCCCCGTGATGGCATTCAGCGTTTCAGGGCTGGCCAGGGCCGTGAAGAGTGGAATTCCGATAAACCAGGAGATCAGCCCGCCTGCGAACACGAGCGTGGCGATGTTCAGGCCGACAATAAACCCGACGCCCAGAAGAGCCACACCCAGTTCGCTTCCAAACCCAAAGACGGCCGATCCGCTCGTCGCCGCAACAGAGACCTTACCTGCCACCAGCTTGAGACCGGACTGCATGAACTTCAGTGCCGCGCCAGCCAGGCCGGCTATCGCAATGAGGCGCGCGCCCTCTCCCCCCTTGGTTCCCGCCTTCAAGACCTCTGCCGTTGCCACTCCCTCCGGAAACTGGAGCTTTGCCTCAAGAATCAGGGCGCGGCGAAGCGGAACCGTGAACAGCACGCCCAAAACGCCGCCGGCCGTCGCGACAGCCATTGTCGGCAGGAACGGGAAACCCTCCCAGTACCCCAGAACGACGAGCGCCGGGAGCGTAAAGATGATGCCGGCCGCCACAGACTCCCCTGCAGATGCCGCGGTCTGGACGATGTTGTTCTCCAGGATATTGTGCTCCCGAAAAAGGCGCAGAATCGCCATGGAAATCACTGCGGCCGGAATCGACGCCGATACAGTCATGCCCACCTTCAATCCCAGGTAAGCATTTGCCCCCGCAAGGACAGCTGACAGCAGAAAACCCAGCACGACGGCCTTGAGCGTGATTTCCGGCAGGCTAGCGGAGGCCGGAATGAACGGCGGTTCTTCGGGCTCAGACTCAGCGGAGGGCATATGCTATTTCATCAGGAGGATGGGGTGGCTTTGAATCCCCTCGGGGGACTCCATCCGGACAAAATAGGTACCGCTCGGTAGATTCCCGGCACTAAATGAAACGCTGTAGTCCCCTGTCTCCTGAAAGCCGCTCCACAGGGTCGTAACCAACTGTCCGGCCAGGTCCCAGACAGACACGCTGACCTCCTGTCCTTCGACAAGCGAATAGCTGATCGTCGTAGATGGATTGAAGGGATTCGGAAAGCTGCCGTTGAGGAGTGCAAGCCGAGGCTGCTGCGCCGGCTCTTTCCGGCCCACTTTCACGACACTGGAGACCAGATCCGCTCCGGACATTCTTACCTGCCTGACTCGGTAGAAGGCGACGGTCTCGCGCGCATCGTCCCGAAAAGTGAAACCCAGGTCGCCGTTTATCGAATGCATGGCGCCTTCGCGAGACAGCCGGCCGATGGATTGATAGTCTGAGCCGTCATCAGACCGTTCAACGCGCAGGTCCAGCTCTGAGGTTGAGCGCATGGTCCAGGAAAGCGTCACGCCCAGATCGTCCATACCGACCTCAAGATCGATCTGATGGGCTCGAAAGACCAAATCAGACGGCACCGTATGCGGGCCAGCAGTACCTGCCAACAGGAGTTGCGGAGACAGGGGTTTGTCAAATGAAAGAAACACGGCGCCCGCTGCAGGCTGGGGCAGTTCGCGGTACATGGTGCTCGCGATCATTTCCGTGGTCCTGGCCAGCGTCCAGATGCGGACTTCGTCCAGTTCACCTTCGAAACCCGATACCGGACCGTTCGGGCCGACGCGCCCGCCCAAAACCAGGGAGCCAGGGCGGTCAGATGCCAGCCGCGTGACATGACTTAACGAGTCTTGTGCCGTGCCGTCCACCACAAGATGCCCCCAGGCACGTTCCGGATCGTGGGTAATGGCCACATGATGCCAGGCACCGTCGGCCACAGGCTGCTGCGATCTCAGCGCACGATGGTCCCCAGCCATGCCCTGATAAAAGACCACATGACCCGCATGGTCAATCACCAATTCCATGGAGTACGGGGTTTCCTCCTGACCGTCCCAAACGGACATGACGACCTGTTCGGTCCGTGCGACCCTGAGCCAGGACTCTACTGTAAAGGCCGCATCCATAGACAGGTTTGGAAGCATGCGGCCGTCCAGCGCCACGGCGTGTCCTGCGCCGGTACTAAGCGAGAAATTACCGGATGGCGTCTCCTCGGACGAGCCTATTCGCCCGTTAACCTGCCGCCCAAAATCGGGCTCAAGAATGATGGAGACCGGGTCCGGTCGTTCCACTCGGTATGGGGTGAACGACCAGACTCCGCTGCCGAGTATCTCAGGCGAAACAACACGCAAAACCACCGTGGCCGCGCCCGATACCGGCGATTGGGGTGTGAGTTGAAAACCGTTCCCTTCCGCGATCAAGGGCCGAACGCCGACGTCCGCTCTCCGGGCGTCCGGGCGCGTTACCCAGGCATCCAGCAAATTCCAACCGACGGGAAGGCGAAACACACCGCCTTCGAAGGCCTCCCGGTCTGTCCAGTCCAGATAAAATACCGCCTCTCCGCCCGCTTTGATGCGTTCGGGGGCGTGCGCGCGAAGCGCTTGACCCTCCGCAGGCTTTGGAATCAAGGCAACAAGCCCAAAAACCAACAGCGCAAGAGTCCGACACAGAGTATCGGGTGATTTGATCATAAGGCGTTTTTTGCGAACCATTCCCGGTCCAGGGCCGCCTGCTTCCAGACACATAACGGGTGGGAGGTCATGTATCGTGTGCCCGAAAACTATCTCTCCAGTCGCCAACCAACAAAAGAATTCGCTCGGGCCGCGCAGGCTTTCTTGAACCCCGGGGCGAAGGCTGACGTTCGTCATCCCTCATTCAATCGCTTGACCATGTCGAAACGTCTTCGGGTTGGCCTCCTCACCGGAGGAGGAGATGCACCCGGTCTGAATGCCGTCATCCGCGCGGTGACCAAGAGCCTGATTCTGCGCCACGATGCCGAGGTCATCGGAATCGAAGACGGATTCCTGGGCCTCATCGAAAAACGCATCCGCCCTTTGGCGTACGAGGACGTTTCCGGCATTTTGACGCTGGGCGGAACCATTCTGGGTACCCACAACAAAGCCAACCCGTTTTCCTACTTCAAGCGAGGCGGAGCCGACGTATCCGCCGCCGTTCTCAATTACACCAAGAGCATCGGACTTAACGCACTGGTGGCCATCGGCGGCGATGGGACCATGTCCATTTCCAGCAAACTGCAGAATATCGGACTGAACATTGTCGGCGTCCCCAAGACCATTGACAACGACATCGCGGCCACGACCCGCACCTTCGGCTTCGATACGGCCGTCTCCATTGTCACAGACGCGGTGGACCGCCTGCACACCACGGCCCAGAGTCATCAGCGCGTGATGATCGTGGAGACAATGGGGCGCTACGCGGGTTGGATTGCGCTGCACGCCGGGGTAGCGGGAGGCGCCGATGTCATCCTGATCCCCGAGTTCGAATACGACCTGGACGAGGTCGTCAAAGTCTGTCAGAACCGGGAGAGTTTCGGCCGGGCCTTCACCATCATTGTTGTGGCTGAAGGGGCCAAGGCCCAGGGAGAGGCGTTGACGGTTTCCAGGCGTGTTGCCGATAGCCCAGACCCCATCCGCCTGGGCGGCATCGGTGTCGTACTCCAACACCAGCTTGAGGCCCGGATCAAGAGCGAGGTAAGAACCACTATCCTGGGGCACGTGCAACGAGGAGGGACACCTACGGCATACGACCGGAATCTTGCCTCCGTCTTTGGATCCTACGCGGCAAAACTCGTAGAGGAAGGTGCGTTTGGGCAGATGGTAGCGCTTCAGAATGGCAACATCACAAGCGTCCCACTGGAGTCCGTGGCAAACAAGACCCGCTTGGTCCCCAGGGATTCTCCCGTGCTGCAGGCGGCTCTGGCCGTCGGGACCTCATTTGGTACGCCCGACCTCACCTTCAACCTGGACAAGCTTGGGTCCGTCACCTGACCGTCCGCTTCCGGTCTACTTCGCGCGTTGACGGGCCTTCCGGCTCGCGAGACCCCGCCTTGACGCTTTGCGGTCGGGATGGCGGCCAGCCGGGGCATTTCGGAGCCCTCTGGCGTCCTCGTAGACGGGTGGCGTGATATTGTAGTACCGCTGGTCTTCGGTGTCCTCGATAAGGCCGAACTCGAGCAGCCTGGCGATCTCCTCAATACCCTGGGGCACCGTGCGGGTGATTTTGAAGCCGAGCACGTCGCGAATCTTGTCGAAATTTACCCGATAGTCGCGCGGGTCTTCGTTCTTCGGAACGTAGGTCACCCTGGAGTCCGGGAAACGCTGAACGATTGCCTCCACGATCATCTTCTTGGTGTAGTTCTCAGAGGTATCGCCCACGTTGAACACATCGGCTGTCCCGGTCCCCAGATCTGCGCCGATTCCAGCCAGTACGGACCGAGCCAGGTCCCGTACATGGCAGTATGGACGCCAGAACTGCTCTCCAAATATTTCGAGAGTCCGCCCCAGGGCCAGGTCCTTCGTGAACTCGTTTACGGTCAGGTCAAACCGGGTCCGGGGCGAATGGCCGTACACGGTTGAGAAACGCAGGACGACGGCCGTGGTCTGCGGGGTCGAGTGTCCGTACAGGTACTTCTCGAACGCCACCTTGGTCTCGGCATACAGGGACACCGGGCGCAACGGAGAAGTCTCGGTCACAAATCCCTCGCCCTCCATTTTTCCATAATTGGAGCATGTGGAGGCAAAAATAAAGCGAGGCACCCCGGCTTTCGCAGTCCAGTGATGCAGGTCCACCGCGGCATCATAGTTGATCGCCCGCGTGTGTTCGGGGTCTACCTTGCACGCCGGGTCACCGACAATGGCCGCCAGATGTACCACCGCGTCGGCTCCGTCCAGGAGAGGCCTTACCGCGCTGGATTCACGAATGTCCGCTCTTACGAAGTGGAGATTGGGGTGATCGGCCATATGAATCAGGCTCTCCCCGCCATGCATAAGAGAGTCGATTCCAACGACATGATGGCCTTCGGCAAGGAGTAACTCTACGGTTGCCGATCCGATGTATCCCGCGGCTCCGGTGACGACGATTTTCATGCTTCTTCCCTTCTTGTTTGGCCGGTACCGGGCTCAGTCCGGGTACGGCGAATGCTGGGACGATCACCCTGAAGTTCTTTGCGAACCAGGTCGCACACCCGGTCTACCTCGGACACCGTCATTTTCGGGTGCAGCGGCAGGGTGAGGACGCGGCGTGCGAAGGACTCGGTCCGACTCAATGAGCCAGAGGCAGCAGCCTCGGACCGGTAAATAGAAAACAGGTGGGACGGCGGATAGTGACGGCTGGTTTGTACGTCCTGGTCCCGAAGTCGTTGATTCAGTCGATCCCGTTCCTCGCCGGATCTGGTAACCACCACAAACACGTGCGCAGAGGTGTCCGAGACCGGCTGATCCGCAAACGGTATGGTTACCGGCACGTCTGCCAGGCGCTCACGGTACCAGGTTGTTATCTGGCGGCGATTGGCA
>JBLHLC010000022.1:0-74549 GCA_047619685.1 Rhodothermales bacterium | reverse complement strand
TGTCCCGGAAGGAACGTTTGGGTGGGCCGGGCCCTCGTTATCGCCCGACGGAAGTCTGGTGGCCTATTCCCGGGCGGAGGAGGGTCAGACGGTCGTCTATACCCAGCCGACCGGCGGAGGAGCCCCCAGGAAGATGTACGCTGGAGAGGGGTCTCAGGGCATGGTCTCGATATGGTCCCCTGACGGTCAAGAACTGGCCTTCGGAGATGGCCCAGACCTTATGGTTGTCCCGGCCAGCGGGGGATCCGCAATACGCCTGGCAGCTTCCACCGGGTCGTGGGATTCAAGCGAAAGTGCGTGGTCTCCAGATGGAAAGTCCATAGCCGGACTGGCATACGAGGACGATGGAACGGTGCTTTATCTCGTGGACCGTCAGACCGGAGAGACCAAGCGGCTTACTCCGCCCGAGGAGACTGGCTACAAGCAGGGTCTGAGCTGGCATCCAGACGGCAATCGAATCAGCTACAGGTCGCACACGATGGACGGCACAAGCGAAGAAACCCGTGTGGTCTGGACAACCGGCGCGAGATCAGTAACGCTGCCGGGATCGAAGGACCAGCAAGAGTGGATCGGCCGATGGGGTCCGGACCTTCGATACTACTATATCACGTATGTCGAGGGCGAGGGGGCAGTCTATGTATTTGACGAAGAAACGGCGGCGGCCGAACCGTTTATCCGCCCAGGGGATGGACGGTATATCTACCGAGTCCCCTCGTGGAGTGGAGACGGTTCGAGCGTGACGTGGTCGGAGGGGACTCAGAGTCAACAGCTTTGGATGGTGACCGACCATAATTGAGGACGGAGCGCTTGACGAAGGTGATTTCGAGACGCTCATTGCCAGTCATCAGCTACGGACCGGAACCAGCGCGGGGAGAGCAGCCAAAGGTCAAGCAGTGGCCGGAACACCCCAAAAACCCCACGCCGTGACAAAAACTTTACAACTTCCAATCGGGAATATGACAGGGCCCCGATCAGAATATGCGTGATTGTCTGTGGCCCCGAGACCCCCTGCATAATTGAATATTAAAGTTGGAGTAGTGGGGGCCATGAGTCCCCCGGTCAGGAGACTGGTCGGGGGCTCGTGGAGGGTTTAGGTGTCCGCAGAAAGGCCCTGGGACTTCAAACCCCCCTACTTCAACAGCACCAACCGCCTCTCGATCGACCCCTCCGCCATGTCCATCCGGTATATGTAGCTTCCGGATGGCAGGCCTTGTGCGTCGAACTGGACCTCGTGCTGCCCGGCCGTGACGTCCGCATCCACCAGGACCGCTACCTCACGGCCCAACATGTCAAACACGGCCAGCCGAACCCTGCCGGATTCTGGCAACGCGTAGCGGATCGTGGTCACGGGATTGAACGGGTTCGGGTAGTTCTGGTGCAACTCGTAGGTAGTGGGCAGCTCCGTCTCCTGCTCGTTGACAGTCGCGGTCGCAGCCGTTTCCGCAGCCTCCAGGTTGTAAAGCCTGCCATCGGCACTCCCGATGAAGACGTCGCCGGTGGCCGATGTCACAATGAAGCTCACCTCCGAAGTGCGCAGCTTGAAGCCCGCAAAGTCCGTCGGCACAAGTTCGAGTGGATCACCGAGAGTAAACGCACTCACCAAGTCACCATCATCGTCCCGGAAGACCCCCCAGGTACCCATCACGAGTTCCGGGTCCGGGTTCAACCTGAACGCCAGAGCGCGGACTTCCGGGTAGGTCACAACGCTTCCCGTCCCGCTGAGGTGACTGACCTCCGGACCCAGTAGCTGCCAGTCGCCATCGATGTCATCGGTCTCGCCAACATTGAACCGTGCGCGCCAGACACCCTGGCCGGTCCCCGCGTAGAGGTATTCGTCGTTGATGGGGCCAAACTTCAGGTCGAATATGTGGCCGGCAGACTCGCCTTGAGGCTGGTTGTAGAGTTTCTCATTGGCTACTTCATCCAGAACCTTCCAGGAGTAGCCAAAGTCGAGGGAGACGAGTACGCCGCGTCCGAACGTACCCGCGTATATCACGCCTGGCTCCGTAGGATGAGCAGTCAGCGACCATGGCGTATCGGCGGCTCCATAGGGCAGCGGTCCCATCTCCTGCCAGATAGTACCATTATCCAGCGAGCGGACAATGTGTCCGTTGTTGGCCGAGGCATACAGGAATCCGCCAGCGTCCTTTGCGATGGCGTAAACCACGGCCCAGTATTTTGCCTGGCTGGCATTGCCAGGACCCGTCTCTGGCCAAGCCGCGTGCCACGTCTCGGCATCGTCATCTGAATAATACAGGCCGGCACCTCCCCAGGTCGCGAGCCAGAGGCGAGACGAGGTATTGAACGGATCGAGAGGCGTGCTCCGGTCCGTTTCCAGGAATCCGTTGACGTGCAACGGGAAGGGCAATGCTCCCTGGGCGGTGGATTCGTTCACCGTCGGCGTTGCCGGATCATCCGGAATGTCTGCGCCGGAGCAGGGACGCCAGATACGACTTTCGCCGGGCGCGCCATTGAAGCCGGGCGGCGGATTCCACACCGTAGTAAAGTTGACGTCGGCAGCCGTCGGCACCCGGCACCAGACAGCACCTTCAGCATTCGGAGATCCCTGGAAAAGACCGACGATCAACTGCTCATAGTTGGTAGTCGCGGTTCCACCGCCGCCGGTATAGGTCGTGATCTCCTTTTGATTTATGAAGGTAGCGGCATTGACATGCGACTTGGCCGGGAAGAGGATGCCCGGAGACGCCTGAAAAGAGCCGTTGTCTTTGGATTCGGTTCCATGAAAGAGCTCAATGTCCCATGTCGTTGGCATGAGATTCCAATTGACTACCGAATTCAGATCGATGGTCATCCTGTACAGATGGCCAGGCTCTACGCCTGGCAGCGATAGAACACCTGTCACGACGTTGTAGTCGACGGTCGCCGTCGAAACAGGGAGGCCATTCTCGTCCGTTGCCGTGATGATAAATGGTGCGTTTGCCACAGGGAAGACTCCCGGGTTGGCGTCAACCAGCGTCCGAATCTCCGGCGGAATCGATACCGACACGCACTTGGCCGCCGTAGATCCGTGGTTGGAGACGATGACCAACAGCTCCGTGGCCTGCGTTGCGTACACGATGTCCGGAGTGACCAGCAGATCCAGCCGCGAGTCCGCGCTAACCTGCCGCTCGAAGCCTGAGAACGCGATCGGCTGATGAGGAGCACTAAAGGTCCAGGTGCCATCTCCTGCCACAATATCGCTGTACACCATCGCGGCGCCAGCCACGCCCGACAGAGAGAGCTCCAGGACGTCCGCTTCAGCAGGGCATTGGCCCGGTGTGATCGGCGGCGTATCGCCAAGGATCGTGTACTCATAGTCTGCGCTGGGCGCCACAAGCACATAATCCGCGCCCTCGCCTACGTCGATCGTGAGCATCTCAAAACCGCCCGGAACGGCGTCATCCAGGAGCGAAACAAGCACCTGGTCCGCGCCGGAGCCCGTCGTTATGAACAGGTCCTTGAGTGGATTCGCAAACGTTGTTTCCTCACCACAGTCGATGCAGTCGATGAAGGAGACGCCGTTATTCGACGTACCATCACCGTTCGGCGTCAAGACAATCCGTTTCGGCTCAGCTGCCGTACCCGGATAGGTGAAAATCCTGGTGTTTGCGGGCAATAGATCGATGACGGGCGCCAGGTTCTGATATGTGATAACCTTGCCATCGATGTTGACGCTGCCGTCGTGATCATTGTCGAAGATGTGCTCGATGGTGGCGATGCCGCCCGAGAAGCCGCCAGACAGGATTTGCAGCGTGGCATCGTTTCCGACCCCCGTGAAGTTGATGCCGTCCTGCGGGACCGGATCGCCGTTGGTGTAGTCCAGAATCAACTCGCTGGACGTTATGTCCAGCTTGCCGGCCTTCAGGAGGGGTGCCGAGAAGAGCACTTTCGGCGTCGGACTCGAAGAGTCGAGGACCCTGAGGATTCCGTTTTCGAGGCTGACTGAGATTGGGCTCGTGAACAGATCGTTATCGGCGTTGACGACGAAGGTGTCGTTCTCGTCGCCGATTTGGACGATGTAGTCTTCCACCTCGCCGGTAGCGACCAAGCCGATCGGCGTGTGGCACTGAACTGTGTTGCTACACAGCCGGAAGCGCGCAAGCACGTCTTCGTGGAGGATCGCGTTGTTCGGTACCGTGAAGTCGACGACCTCGGGAACGCCCCTTGAGACAGGTTCGTCTTCCACGATGTGCTCCCCGGGGTCATCGAGATCCCCGTCCCCGTTGAAGTCGATCCAAGCGTTCAGAAACCCTCCAGCCGAGGTCCCCAAAGCTTCAGCAATGAAATGGCCCGTTCCACCCTCGACGAAGGGCAGGGACATGAAGGCGATGCCGTCTTCATCGTCGCCATCACCGTCCGCATCGATGCTTGGCTGCGCATCATATTCGCCGTCTACTTTCGGCCCCAAGTGAATCCCGCCGATTTCGTGGCGTGGGCCAACCGGGAACACCGTGATGGCGGAATAAAGCGGCGGAGCATCACCGAAATCAAACAAATCTGCCTGATTCACTGTGACGAAATAGTCCTCAACCTCGCCATTGTCAACAAAACCGCCAGGGGTATCGCACTCGTTCGCGTCAGAATCGCAAACGCGAACGCGCATGTAAGCCACGTCTGCCTGAGTGGGGATGTCGAAGAGCAGTTTGTCATTCGGAATGAAGGTCGCAAACCCCATGGCTCCGACGGTGACCTCTTGATTCAAGAAGTACGCTTCGTCCGGCAAATCGAAATTCCCGTCCACATTGCGGTCCATGAAGGCCGAGACGTAGTAGGTGCCGGGTAGGCCTCTGACGATAAACTGAAGGTTGTAGGCAACGCCGCTGGAAAGAGGTAGGCTGAGCGAGGTGAGCGCCTGAAAGCCCATACCCGAAACCGTCTCGATCTGGACTCCGTCTTCATCGTTTGCGCTGGCATCGTCGTCATCGTAGTCCGCCTGGACCGAGGGCTGACCGTCATCCTCCGAATCAACCAGGACTCCGAGCCGCGGAGATCGATCAGGATTGATTTCGTGCGTCGGTCCGCCCGAGCCATCGAGGGTCCCATAGGAGTCCGGCAGATCGCCGGAATCGTATTGGTGGATTGTGTAAACGACCTCGTCGTTGCTCAAGTTGGAGTCGATTTCGGCCATTCCGCTGATCCTGGCCCCGCCGGCGAAGGTGTGCTCCACGTCCAGCGGCGCTTCGAGCGTGATGCTCTCAACATCGGCCGGAGCCAATGAGCCCACCGCCCAAACATTTCCGGTTATGGCGCCCTTCGTCGTCGAAATGAACTGCGCGATGCCGGTATGCGCGCTGCTCATGAAGATGTCGAAGTCATCCGTGGTGACCTCCACGGCTGTCGCACCCTGAGTCCCCAGATTCCTGACCGTGAAGGTGATGCGGACGAGTTTATTGCTTGTGTCCACCCAGTTCACGACGTGGCTCAGAGCGACGTCCGGTGACGCTTGGGCACTCACATTATTGGCGAGCGTCATCCCAGACAACAAGACCAAAAGGATCGCGCGGGCGATGCCCCGGAGCGACCGCAGGAACGCTATGAGCGTGTAGGAAGATGAAGGCACAGCGGCGTCCAGAGAAAATGACATATGATTCTGTTCCATGGCTATTTCACCAACAACATCTTACCCATCGCCACCTTGGCGCCGTAGGTCAGTCGATATAGGTATAGGCCGCTCGCATAGTCCTGTGCGTCAAAGACAACGCTATACCGGCCTGGGGTTTGGTCGCTATTCACCAGCGTGGTTACCAGACGGCCGATGACGTCGTACACCCGAAGCGTCACCTGACCCGTTTCAGGCAGATCATACGCGATCATTGTCTGCGGATTGAACGGGTTCGGAAAGTTCGGATACAGCGCGAACTCCGCCGGAACGTCGAGCAGTTCGGGTGCCTGACCGGCTTCAGTCAATTCGAGGGCTACTGGCGCCGAGGCGCTCCCCAGAATGGTCTGGGCCTCGAAGCGGACCGAGGCAACGTCCTCGTAGAGCACCCTCGATTCGCCGTTGTAGGCGTGCACCTTGAACAAGTCGTCGGCTTCGTAGTCGCCGTAGACCTGAATGAAGGCCAGGTGACGCTTCAGCGATTCGACCCACCGAACGTCGGCGATTCCTCGAACATCCTCCCCGGACGTGACTGCCACCTTGGTCGTCGTCTGCGCCAGAGGCGCTCCGAGCATTGCGACTTCGGCCACGATGACCATGGACGCGCTGTATTCCTCGGCGTTGACCTCCCACGCTGGTCCGCTCACCGTGGTCGTCCGCACCTCGGGATCTCGAAGCGCAGCGACCTCCGGAGCCTCCGGATAGAGGAGACTCCCGCCGCCAGAAAGATAGAGCTGGTAGGCTTTGCCGGGTTCCATATCCCGAAGGGTTCCCACCCAGCCCACACCCTTCACAAACTGGGCGAAGCCGTGCTGACTCACCACAGCATCGCCATCGATCAACCTGTCAGACAACGAAGACAGCGCGTCGGCGACCGGCATTGACTGGTTGGGTAGATACCCTATCCAGCTCCAGCCCGGGCTAAGCTCGGTGGGCTCGGTCACCACGAACGGCTCCCCCGACATGTGGAATAGGCCAGGCTCCTGCAAACGGAGTTGATACCCTGCACCGGGGATCACCCGCGTAAGTGTCCCCGTCCACCCGAGAGTGGAATCGTACCGGGCCTCTTCGGAACGATCCGCGATAAGATCACCATGGTTGACTTTGAAGTCGCCCATGACTTCGTCAACATCCCCACCGGGACGGTTGATCGAGAACCAGTTCCATCCCTCGGCCAGGCGAGACGACAACGATCCGGTGGCCGAAGAATCAAAGTAGACCGAGAAGAAGGCGGTGTCAGAAAGGGCGAAGGCCTGGCGGTGGTCGGCCTGCCAGATCTGGTATTCGATAGCCGGATAGAGCATGACGCCGACATTCGGGTACGAAGTCGCTGAGGCAGCACGAGCAACATCCATGTTGATCGTGATAGCCTTGCCCGGATCCAGAAGGAACGACTCCAGTCGTTCTCCACCCAGGAGGTCACCCGTGACCGTTACCCCCAGGTTGCGCTTGTTCAGCTCACCTGGGATATTCAGCACGTACTGTCGTCTCTCATTGCTCTCGCTACCGTTGATCAGCGTCAGTTCAAAGCTGCCCCATCCATCCTCCGGCACGTTGTGCAAGACCGGCGGATCAACCATGATGATCGGGTTGTCTCGTTTCTGCGTATTCCCTTCCCATGGGTTGGAACTGCGACCGCTCCTGGTGCCGAAGACAAAGGTCCCATAGCGCGGGTTCTTGGCGACGTCAACAGAGAAGTAGTCACCAGTGTCGCCATCGCTAAGGACGTAGCCAACGCTTGAGGAACTCGCCGTGGTCGAGTCTTCTTCGCTTGTCCAACTCCGGTGCCCCTCAATGGCCACTTGAATGGTGGACTCTGGTCCTGCGGCTCCGGCGAACGGGCCAATCGCCTGCCCGAGGTCGAAGAAGGTGGTCAGATTGTCCGTATACGTCACCGTAGTCGTATCTGCCGTTTCGACGTACTGGAAATCGGTGCCACCACTGAATGACCGGTTGATCTCGTAATTCTCCAGAGCCTGGGCCTGCAGGTCGGCGCTATTGCTGAGTTGTGCCTTCCAGTTGTCGAGCGCGTCCACGAGGCGGATTGTCGTTTCGTCTCCCTCAAGTTGGCCAGTAATTGCAGCGTCTCCGCCGGCCAACTCGATGAGATTCTCCAACTCGGGGATCAAACTCAAACCGATATGGCTGGTGCCGTATGTGTAGGTCGTTTCGAAAGGGGTTGCCTCGTTGATGTCGGCCGCGAGCTGCTCGGACATGGAGAATTTGCAGACGTCTGAATCATCGATCTCCAGCACATCGGCGATTGCGAAGATCAGGTTGAGCGCGACGCCCATGTGAATGTCTTCTCCAACCCAGGTCATGTCACTTGACGTGGTTATGGTCTCCGTGGCGGTCATGCAGATTGACCGATTAGGCTTGCCCTGTTGCAGTTCATTGACTTCAAACCCGCCGTGGACTCCAATATTCCACTTGACGCCTGCCTTGATCTCGGTTGAGGCGCCAATACCGAACGGTGCGGTGAGAATGTTACCCACGAATCCCAAATAGATCTCCGTATCCAGGCCAAGACTTCCGCCCCTGATCTGGGTGTTGGTGATCGTGTTGCAGACCTGCGTACCCTTCTCAATAAACGCATAGGAGTTCGAGCCTGGCGGGTCGTGCAGGATCAGGAGCGGAAACTCCTCGGTTGTTGCCGAAACGAACGTGGCAGAACGTTCCCGGAACCCCTGCACCATTGCCCACTCGGTTGTTGTTATCGACGGGATGCCCTCGACCTGCGCAACTACGGTGATCGGCTTCTGGAACGAACGGTCAACGCCGCCAATGCGTGCTCCGGAGAAAATGTTGGGCGATGTTCCGACTAGCGTGTACTTGGCTTCTCCGTTCTCCAATTGGAGGGTGACAGGACGGTCAACCTTGTCGGAAATCGCATCGAAGATCGTGAGAGTACCAACGTCAACCGGGCATACTCCGGCGGCACCATAGTTTTCGGTCACGCTGAGTGTGACTTCGCGGAACTCAAATTGCTCCAGAGTAGCCACGTTCTGCAGAGTGCGTATCAACTCTCCGTCGTCGAACTGCGTCAGACCCGGGATGTCGCAAACGGGGGCTGGCTCCAATCCTGCAATAGAGAGGGTGATTGGGGCGCGGTAAACGAAGTCCCGTTCTGCGTCCCCCTGAGTCAGGTCGACTTCGTACGTTCCGAGCGCCTTGAAGAAGTCCTCGACGTCCGTCAAAGTGGCGCCGGTTGCATCCTTTACGTTGACGACTTCGACCAGATATTTCAGTGGTGGAAGATCCAGGGAAAAGGCGATGTTGAAGTCTCCTGCCCCCACCGGCTGGCTGTTGACCTGGACAGTGCGATCGAAACACCCGTCCTCAGTGTATATGCGGATCTCGGCGATGCCTACATCCTTCTGACAGATTAGGGGATCTCCTCCGCTGAAGGCGCCCGAGAGGGTATTGCGATACGCATCTTCGAAAACGAGATCGAACGTGTCGTCCTTCAACACCAGCTCCACTTGGCTAGGCGCATAGCTGTGCACCGCGACGCTAGTGTTTCCATCGGCGTCAACCTGGGTGGCGAATTTCGGCGTGAGGAACCAGGGATCGGCGGCGTCCTCGCTGGGATCGAGCGCGATTACGAAGCTTCCGTCCGCGCTCGTGGTCGCCTTCAGGTTGGCCTCCAGAACCACCCCGTCCTTGCTCACATGAATACCTGCATTCGGGGCCGGACAGGTGAATGCATTCGGCGCCGCATCCGTGTATTGGGCTACGCCCGCGACCGTGAACGAGGTCGCGTCAACGAAGAACAACTGGTTCTGGACCGGATTGTCCGCTGCCAGCGTGATTTTCTGGAAGCCCGGCTCGAACTCCCGGGTGTCCATGCTGGGAGTGACCTTGAACTCGGTCGTCTCGCCGTAGCGAATCTGCGGAATGCTGTACTGCCCTTCAGAATCGGTTACGCCACAAACTTCAATCGGCGCGCCGATGTCCGCGATATATGCGCCACCTGAGAAATTTGCGTGGACGGCAGAAACGCTGATATCGGGGGCGACAAGCCTGTCGCCCTGATCCAACGGCCAGTAACCGACGAGCCCCTCCTCCTCGCCGGACAAGGGGGTTCTGAACGCGCTTGCGATCTCCGTTTCTGTTTTCGCAAGGCTCCAGAAACGGAGTTCGTCAATCTCGCCCCGGAAATAGCCGTCCGGTCCGGTCGGGCTGGTGGCCGGTTGGGATTCAAGCCCATGGCGGCCGATTCGGAGCGTGTCGCCGGCCTGTGCCGTATCCAGTAGCAGAACCCGCTGCTCAAAGGCAACCTCGACTCCCTGAGCGTAGACCGTCGTCCGTTTGTCCAGGGATCGGGTGACAGCGATATGGTGCCAGGCGCCGACCGGCAGATTCGTGTCGGCCATGAACGTCTGAACCGGGGTTGCGGAATTTTCCCAGGTGGTGATCCAGACATCACCACCCATCCCATCGTCGTTCACGATGGACAAAGCGAACGCCTTGTCCCGGACGGCCACGAACTGCTCGCCTGCCCCGGTGCCTTGCTGGCGAATCCAGGCCTCAATAGTGAAGTTTTCCGGCATCTCGACGTCCGATTTGTCAAAAATCGGGGCCCCGGGAGTAACGTTCAGGTCCACAGCGGCGAAACTGATGGTGGTGCTTCCTTTAGGAGCCTCTTTCGTCAGAACAAGGCTCTTTTTAATCCCGGCGGTATCCTCGATGAACAGCGTCGAGCCTTTAGCAGCAGACACGGTCCAGCCGGCAACATCCAGTTGGGTTTGAGTCCCGCTGGTTGTCTCATTGGCTGTCCCCCGAGCCAAGCTCGGCACAGCGGTCAGATGTCCTCCCGCTCCATCGAGAAGGAGTGCCCGGTTTGGACTAGGCGAAAGACACACGTCCACGCCTTCGGTACCCCCGCCGGCCGCCGCAGCAATCACACCGGCTATCGTTCCGTTCGCAGGACGCCAGCCGATATCGCAGGCCTTTTCGGACTCCTGGATTTCTCCGCCAGCCGCCGTGAACGCGGTAACGCAGTAGGTATAGGCATCGCCCGGCGCCGCCGAAAAATCATCATAGAACACGATGTCGGCCGGAATCTCGGCCAGGCGGTCGTAGGTCCCGCCCTCCCTGGACCGGTAGATGATCTGGCCGTTTTCATTCTCGGCATTGTCCGTCCATTTCACCTGGATGCGGTCGGGCGCCGATCCATTCGAGGCCGACACACCCGTGGCAGCAGTCAAGACCGCGTCTTCCGGCGTGGAGGTTGCCACTACCGGCTCGTAATTGAACGGAATGGAGTACGCTGCGCCGCCATCGGATTCGCCAGGTGCCCCGACAAGGTAGAAGTCATCGCCAATTGCGACCGACGATCCGAACAAGGCTTGTGATTGAAGGCTCCCGCCCGTCCTTGCGTCGTACTTGAGCCGGGGATTCTTGTCGCCTCCTTTGAGACTCACAAGACTGTATACAAAAAGCACCCCTGAGTTCGTGAAGCCAGGTTCGTTGTGATTGGTCTGGGGTGCCCCGATCAGAATGTCATCGGCGCTGATCGATACGGCGCTCCCGTACTTGCTGATCTCGCGGGCAGAATCATCCGGCGCCTGCACGATGACCGCCTGAACCCAGATGCCGATGCCCGTAGCCGGATCGACGGGGTCAGCGCGATCCCAGACCTCGAATCCGTTGGATGCTCCATCACCGACCACAACATGATCCGCACTGACCGACACGGCCTCTCCGAACCCTGTGCCGGCGAGCTTCGAAAACTGACCTTTGACCTCAGCTGCCAGTTTCCAGTCAGCGGCCATCGTGCAGGGATCGGTCGCATCAGCTCCGGGTCCCGTGAGGGCACACTCAAAAACGAGTGCCCGCGACTTGTCCTTGCCCCCGCCCGGAGCACCGACAACGGCCACCAGGAACTCCCTGTCGGTATAGGTGACATTGTCGGACGGCACCGGATCCGGTTCGACAAACAAATTGTCCCAGGTCCGCTTCACCTTGGTGATATCAACCGCGGCGCCGAATTCCTCTCCGGCCACCAGCGACGGGGCGCCTGCAGGAAGACCGACCGGCAACGTCACGCACGCAAACCCCCCTTTGCAAACCACCGCTGTACCCATTGAGGCGGCCGCGGCCGGATTTCCGGCCACATACCAGTCGTCGACGTTCGCGATCGTCGGTCCTGCGGTAGCCGTGCCGGTATTTAGAGTGCCGGTTCCCTTGTTGAAAAGGAAGAAACCATCGTCAGCGCCGACGGAGACGAAGGCACCATTGACGTCTACGGAGCCACCGAAGCGAGTGGATGGAGGCCGGGTGATCGTCTTCTGGATTGTCCAGTCGTTGTTGCCATCAATGTTGTATTCGACGGCAGCTCCGCTATTCGAGCCACCGGGCGCGCCGATTATTGCGCTCCCAGCGGCATCCGCCCCGACGCTGGATCCGAACTTGATATTGTTCGCTCCCTGGAAGTTGGAGAGGGTGTCCCGATCGATCCTGAACGGATGGATCCCGCCCGGCACTACGCCTGGTCCAGCCAAAGCGCCACTGTACTCACCCTGATCACAAGTCTCGTCGGATTTTTCGCCCCCCCGCGTCGACCGCACGCAGTAAACAAAGCGTCCCGCACCGGGTGTGTCCACTATCCGCGTGCTGTTGGCCGGGAGAGGACCCTGAGGGACGGTCCATGCGGTGGAAAGTATCGCCGACGAGACGGGAGCCCCGACCGCCCGGCGTGTCACTTCATAGCCGTCCTCAACGGATGACCGATCCGTCCAGACAACAACGACCTGGAGGGGGTACGTGTCGGAGGCACTCACGTCGCCGGGAGCCTCGATCATGGTATACCCCGTATCCGGCGGGACACTCAGCGATTCGCCGTACGCGTCAAAAGCGGCAACCCGGTACTCCAAATCCAGTCCTCGAAGCCCGATCGGCAAGGTGTCTTCGTGCGCGGGCTCATTCTTCCCGGTCTGAAAGATTGGGGCGCCCCATGCCGGAACGGGCGTCGGTGGCACAATGGCGATTCTCCGGTACACATTGTAGCCGTCCTCCGCTGCCGAGTTATCCGCCCAATCCAGGAAGACGATCTCCTCGGTCACACCCTTGCTGGCTAGGAACTGGGTCGGTGGCAAAAGCGTCCGAATGCCCAGTTTGCTGGCGGAGGCTGAAACACCGTAGGCGTCGATCGCCTCGATTCGGTAGCCGAATGGCACGCCCGGTTCCCCGGTATAGTCGCCGTAGGTCGTTCGATTGGCCGATAGCGTCTCAACGAGTACCTCGGGTCCCGTGGGAGCTCCGAGAGCATCCAGCGGGGTCCGATAAATACGGTAGTTCGTTTCGACGGACGAGTTGTCCGTCCAGTCGAGCTGGACGTGGTTTTCAAATTCGTTTGGCGTGGTCTCCAGGCCCGTCGGAGCGTTGATCGACCGCCTTCCGGATGCACTGATCGGGTCGGATTCCACTACTCCGGAGACGGTGGCGCCAAGGTTGGTCCCAAGACCGCCCGGGCCGAAACCCGCTTTGCCTTCCGCATCCAGGCCAAGCTCCCGGTAGACTTCTGTCAACGTCTCTTCAGCCGAGATGATTTCGCCTCCCGTGCTGGCGGCCACAAGATTGGCCGTCCTTATGGACTCCAGAACCTGCGCAACCTGTCCTTGCTGCTGGCGCGCCGAGGGCTGGACCACAGTTACGCCGATCACGGTGTAACCAATGTCGACGTCTGACCCAATCTCGAAATCAGTAGCGGTCGTTGTGTTGAAGTCCAGGATTTCGATCACCTGGTTCCCCCGGAAGACCTTGAACAACAGTGCGGTCGTCGACGGATTGAGCCATTTTAGTTCGACGCGATCCTCAAATTCTGCCTGTGAGGCCGTCAGGCCTGTGGGTGCAAGAATGGCTGCCCTGCGCCCTTTGGTGGGTGCGCAGGTCTGGCCAGACCGGACAACACTAAGCGGATCAGCCCTGCTGATGGCCACGACGCAGTAGTCGTATTCCACGTCCTGCAGAGCGCTCAGGTCCGAGTACTCCTGGACATCTGCTCCCAGCGTTACCCGAAGTTGGGTGTCACGGTACACCTCGAAGCCGTCCTCGGTGGATGTCGTGTCGTTCCAGGCAACCACTACCCGGTCGTCGTGGTCGTCGTACGTCGCGGTCACATCGGCCGGGGGCGCCAGCAGGTCCATCCGCCCGTAGTCACACCTCCGCGTGGACTCAACTCCACCTGCAAAGGCGGCCACGCAGTACTCCTGTTGGCCGATTGCGCCAAGGTCATCATACAGCACGACATCCGGCAGTGTGGTCGTCAATGCTATGCCATCCCGGTAGATCCTGTACCCATCCTCTGACAACGTCAGGTCCAGCCACGTAACTCGGACTCTGTCACCGAATTGCCCGTCTGTTGCCATCACGCTTCCCGGCGGTCTCACAACCGCTCGCCACCCTTCGTCGGTGCGCGGGTCGGATTCGTAGTCGACGCCTGGGGAAAACTCACCGTCTCCGTTCACATCCACGAATGCCTTCACGGTGTACGTATAGATCGGCTCATCCGGTGTGTGCGCCCCATCCCCGTTGGCGTCTCCAAAGCCGGGAATAGCCAGCCTGTCCGCAAAATTTGTGAGATTCGCGCCAATCGTGTTGCGAAATGAGGGCAGCCCAGATGCAATCGCAGAGGCTGTTGGGCTCTGCTGTCGGATCGATCCTGGGGACCCACCTACCAAGTCACGCACTACAAGGGTCGCCGAGTCGTCCATCGACCAATAGTTGACCAGACCCGACTCCAAGCCACTGAGCATCGTCAACATGCGGGAAGCAACCTGCTCTTCGGTAAGCGCGATGTTCCAAAGGCGGATTTCGTCCACTGCGCCGTCAAAGTACCCGCGACCGGCCGTTGCAACTCGAAACGCGTTCTGATCGAAGACCCGGCGACCGATCAACAGCGGGCCTCTGGAGAGGAAATCAACCGATAACGCTTCCTCGGCCACCAGCACGCCGTCCCGATAGAAATACCACCGTTTCGAGTCCTGATCAAAGGCGACCGCCCAATGGTGCCAGTCAATGTCAGACACCGCGGCCGGCAGCTTCATCTCCTCAAAGCCATAAAGCGCCGTGAGTGCGTTGGTGTTATCGAAGCTGATTTCGAATGGAGGGTCGCTCCTGTTCTGTCCCTCAGGGGTCTCGAGCTTGAACAGAACATCGTCGGTGCTTCCCATTGCTCTGCTTGCCCAGAGCTCTATGGTAAAACTGCCTTGGAGACTGATATCCTCGATCTGAACGTAACCGCCGGTGCCGTCCAGTTTCAGCGCTTTGCCTCCTTCGCGGTACAGGTTGTATCCGGTCTCGATGGCAGACTGGTCGGACCAGGTCAGGCCAACATACTCCTCAGATGAGCCGTCAGTGGCTTCAAAACCCGTAGGCTGCGCGATAACCCGAGATCCGGCGGCGCACCCGATTCTGGTCTTCACGTTGGCGGCCGAGACCAGATCCACGCAGTAGACATACGTAATCGCGGGCACGGCGCTCCGGTCCTCGAACAGAGATTCCGTGGACGCCGCGACATGGAGCAGTGTGGTACCGCGGGTGATCTCAAAGAAATCAGTCACGCCAATCGGCGCATCCACGTGCCAGGTAATCTCGACGAACTCCTCAAGCGGCCCAGAACTGGCAGATCCGGTAGCCTCGACAGAATCAGCAGATCCGCTGCCCGGAGAGAGAACAGAGAGCAGGGCACCAAGGGCGCCAGACGGACCCGTGGCAATCACCCCAAGCAGAATTGCCAGCACAAAGAGCGAGATACGTGCCTTGCGGCTCTTTAGGGTCCTTGGTGGCTGGGCCGAGGGGCGCCCGAACTGGTGTGCGTCTCGTCGTGGGTCGGACATGGAAACAGGGCTTGTCTAGTTCACCGCGGGGGTCCCAAGGACCTCCGTCGCGGCTAAATATGAAAGCAGCCGATGGAGCTGTCTCGGGCTGTTATCGGCGGATGTTGTGATCTCGAAAGTTTCCGAGCTGATGCGCAATCCACCAGCGAAAATCTCTCAGCCACATCAAAGCTCAGGGCCGAACATATAGGCCGGTCAGACACGCAGAATACTGGTTCCGCTATTTCGCAAAGCTAGGCTTACCCAGGTACGAAAAGTTTTTTCAGGATTGGTGAGGCGCGTCGCCATGTATTTTCAAAAAGTCCGATGCGCGGACACCGGACACCGCCCGAAGCTTGCCCGGGGACTCGTTGACGGCTTGCCGGGCGGCCTCTAAATCTCCCCCAGTCGCGCGAACTCGGCAATGTGGTCCGCGGCCCTGAACGCCAGCGCCTGAATCGTCATAGTCGGCTGGCCGCGCCCCGAGGTCACAAAGCTGGACCCGTCGCACACAAACAGGTTCGGCACATCGTGCGCTCGGTGGTACTTGTCCACGACCGAGGTTTCCGGGTCGTTCCCCATGCGGCAGGTCCCGAGCAGATGCACCTGCCCACCACGCGAGCCCAGTCCACGGTCCCACATACGCGTGGGGTTCATGGCGGTCACAATCTCTGTGCACCGTTCAATAAAGAATTCCTTCACCGCGATGTCGTCGGGGTGGTCGGCAAGCGTGACCGTCAGTCCGGGCCTCCCGTAACGGTCCACGTTATTCCGGTCCAACACCACGTTATTGGTTTCCAGCGGGATGGTGGTCGTATGACCGTTGACGTCGATGGTGCGATTGTAATAGTGCGCCAGCAAACGCTTGTACTCGGAGCCCCACTTGGGCTGATCGGGATGAAGTCCATTGCGGGCGAAGCTGGCGGGCCCATACTGAAAACGGGCATCCATGCCGCCACCGCCCCAGAAGCCGCGCCTGGGATCGGTGTCGTAGAAGTCCCAGCAGATCTGGGTCACCTGAATGCTCTTGAACTCGTTCATGGGCTCCTCGAACTGCCCAAGAACGTGCACTTGCCCGTTGTCCAAAAGGTATTTGCCCACGACGCCAGAGGAGTTGGCCAGCCCGTTGGGGAACCGCGGCGAGTCGGACATGAGGAGCAGGCGAGGGGTTTCGCACCCATTCGCACACACCACGGCGGCCTTGCACGGCTGCGCGACTTCGACACCATCGGCGTTGAAGTAGACGACGCGTGAGACGCGCCCGGCGCTATCCGTCTCGATGCGAGCGGCCGTAGACAAAGGCCTGATCTCGCAATTCCCGGTGGCCTCGGCCTTCGGAATCATGGACACGAGAGAGGACGACTTGGCCTTGACCTCACACCCGTTCCCCATGCAAAAGCCACAGTGGATACAGGGGGATCGTCCGTCATACGGCTCCGACAGGACGGCCATCGGAGCCGGACTGGGGTGCCACCCAAGCTTTTCGCATGCCTGCTTGAAGAGCACGCCCGAACTCTTGATGGGCATGGGCGGCATGGGGTACGGCTTGGACCGCGGAGGGTCGTAGTGATTTTTTCCACCGGAAACCCCCACCTCCCAATCTACTTTCGTGTAGTAGGGCTCCAGATCCGCATACGTGATCGGCCAGTCTTCGATACCGGTACCGGCCACCGGGCCAAAAAGGCTCTTCTCGATGAAGTCGATCTCGCGGAATCGCCAGTAGTTGGCCGTGAAGTGGACACTGGTGCCACCCACCATGGGGAGGTACCTGAGTACACCTCGCTGGGTGGGCTCCTCGTCAATGGATGTCCTGAATGACTGCGGTGTATGGTTCTCCAGCGATCCGAGACCTCGGGCCGCCGAGTCGCCAATCTCGTCGTGCTTGAACCCATCGGAAGTCAGGTAGGGCCCTTGCTCGAGTACCACCACGGAAAAGCCTGCGGTGGACAGCTCCTTGGCCATCACGCCCCCGGCGGCGCCGGAGCCAATGACTACGAAATCGACCTGGTCTTGTAGCGAGAAGGCGGGTGTGTCGCCGGGCCTCCGCATCAGGTCCCCTTCACGGCGATGCATTCAATCTCAACCCGGGCGTCGGCGGCAAGCCCGTTGGCTCCGACAGCACTGCGCGCGGGTGGGTTCTCCGGGAAGTAGGTGCCGTAGACGGCGTTCATCGCCCCCCATTCGGCCATGTCTGCCAGAAAGACGGTGCACTTAACGACATCGGACATGGACGCTCCCTTTTCCGCGAGCGAGGTCTTGATGTTCTCCATGGCCTGGCGCGTCTCGGGTTCGATGCCCCGTGGCATGTCGCGACCGATCCCAAGTTTGCCGGAGAGGTAAATGGTATGCCCCACACGCACGGCCTCCGAAAGGGGAGCGGTGCCGCCAAAGGCGTAGTGCTGCACATCCAGATGGGGAGCCTCAGTGGCCTCCTGGGCTGCGGGCGCGGTACACGAGGCAAGGAAGAGAACGCAGGCGCTAAGCGTCAGAAGAGGGATTCGCATATTCGGCGTCATAATGTCCAAATGGGGGTTGCCAGGCGTGGCGATCATCGAAGCCGATGAGTTTCCATCCGGCCTTGTCACGATTTCCGCCATGGCGGGGGTGGGCAAACATGCCATTCAGCGTGGCATTCCGAATCTGGCCGAAGAACTGGGTTTCTTCCAGATCGTGGGCAATTTGGATCTGCTCCTCGGGTGCCAACTCAGCCAGGGAGTCGCTCCCGAAGCGCTCCCGCACGGCAGTTGTGAGCTCAGAGAGCATTTGGTCCTGTTGTGCCGGGCCGTCGGGGTCCTGCGAAACGGCCGCGTCAATGAACCAGACAACGCCCGCCTCGCGAGCTCCGGGGCCTGTTGCATCCGAAGGCACAATCAGGGCAGTAAGTGCATCCAATTCGGCCGCTTGCCATCCGCTGAGAACAGCAAAGGTGCCTGTCTGGCGGTTCGTACAGGCCAGGTCAAAAATTGAGAGTGCGGCCGGAGCACTCATCACGGCCCATGAGCCGCCCACTGCGGCGGCCGAGGACTTCAGGAAATTTCGTCGAGAAGACACGGGCGGCTGTTCAGAGTGGTACAACGTGGTCGCGCAGAGTGCGGCCGCAGGAAGAGTAGGAGAGGATGCCGTGTGGTTGCAAGGGAAATGTCTCGCGGAGTATTTCCGACAGCGATGAGCCCTGGGGAAAAGTAATGGTGTTGAAACAATAGTTGTTGCAACAAATAGAATAACCCAACAATCACTTTCCTCTGGATAAATCCGATGAGCAACGACGAGACCTTAGAGCTGATCACCATTGCGGACAACGTCAGCAACCTTAACGATATGATCCGGGCCGGCCAGATTCTGGACGCCTTCGACAAGTTCTACGCCCAGAACGTGGTCATGGCCGACAACTTCACTGGGGACCGCGTGGGCTTCGATGCCGCCCGGGCGTTCGAGGTCAGCTTCGTCGAGAACCTGACCGAATTTCGCGGAGCTGAGGTTCTGGAAGTGGCCGTGGACGAAAACGCCGGCCTGGCATTCGTCAAGTGGCACTTCGACTACACCCACAAGGAATGGGGCGTCATGGACTACGTGCAGGTGTCCGTGCAGAAGTGGGAGAACGGCAAGATTGTGCACGAGCGCTTCATCTACGGCAGCTAATTCCGCCCGCTGCGCGACAACCGCGCGGCCCGCAGAACGACTCCAACCCCCGTCGCAGTCTGCGGCGGGGGTTTTCTGTTTTCTGGGAACGGCCGCCCCGAACGCGGGTGAACACCGTATGCGGCACTACTTCCAAGTCTTTCTGGACGGCTACTTCGGATACGCGGGGTACCTGTGGCGCGAGGTCACCACGCCAGGCCTCTACAACTACTTCTACTGGCTGATCGGCGTGTCGGCCGTGTTCTTTGCCCTGGAACTGGTGATGCCCTGGCGCAAGGGCCAGAGGACGTTCAGAAAAGACTTCTGGCTGGACGTGTTCTACATGTTCTTCAACTTCTTTCTGTTCTCGCTCATCATCTACAATGCGGCTTCAAACGTGGTTGTTGAAGCCTTTGGCAATGTGCTGGCAGTCCTGGGCATCCAGAATCTGGTCGCGATCGAGGTAGGTGGCTGGCCGGTTTGGCTTCAGCTCGTGGCGCTGTTCGTGATTCGGGATTTCATCCAGTGGAACGTGCACCGGCTGCTTCACCGGGTGCCCTGGTTATGGGAATTCCACAAGGTGCATCACTCGGTGGAGGAGATGGGGTTTGCGGCTCACCTGCGCTACCACTGGATGGAAAACGTGGTCTACAACGTCATCCAGTACATCCCCCTGGCCATGATTGGCTTCGGCATCGACGACTTCTTCATGGTGTACGTTTCCACGCTGGCAGTGGGTCACTTCAACCACTCCAACATCAACGTGCCGCTCGGGCCGCTGAAGTATGTGTTGAACAACCCGCAGATGCACATCTGGCACCACGCAAAGGCGTGGCCTCAAGGACACAGTCATGGTATCAATTTTGGCATAACGCTGAGTCTCTGGGACTACATCTTCAAGACGGCAGCTATCCCTTCGGACGGCCGGGACATCGCCCTCGGCTTTCCGGGTTCGGAGACATTCCCGAAGGACTTCATCCACCAGAGCATGCACGGGTTGGGGAAGGGTCGATAGGACCTCAGCCGGCCCAAGGCGACGCGAACGTCCAAACACACCTGAGCAATTATGACGACTCCACTACGCTGGGGAATACTGGGCCTTGGCGGAATCGCACACAAGTTTGCCAGCGATCTTGCGCTGGTTGATGGTGCCGTCCTGGCTGCTGCGGCCTCGCGGACACAAGCCAAGGCGGATGCCTTTTGCGCGGAGCATGGTGGCAAGGCGTACGGGAGTTACCAGGACCTCCTGGAGGACGACCAGATAGACGTTGTTTACGTAGCGACGCCCCACGACTCTCACGCCGCGCTGACCATAGCCTCGCTGGAACACGGACACCACGTGTTGTGCGAGAAGCCGGTGGCCGTGAACCGCGCCCAGGCCAAGCGGATGGTTGATGCATCCAGCGCCAGCGGGAAGTTCTTCATGGAGGCGTTGTGGTCCCGTTTTAACCCAACCATTGCTGCCGTCATCGACCGAACCCAAGCGGGAGATATCGGCCAAGTGCGTTACATCACGGCCGACTTTTCGATTGAGGTCACGGCGGGGCCCGAGAGCAGGCTCCTCAATCCCGAACTGGCGGGCGGATCTCTCCTTGACATGGGGATATATCCGCTCTTCCTTGCCTACGCCATTATGGGGGTGCCGGACAGGATCACGGCGCGAATGATCGCGTCCGAAACCGGTGTCGACGGGCAGACGGGAATTATCCTGGAGTACCCAAAGGCCATGGCCGTCCTGTACTCCGGTTTTGCTTCGCAGTCCAACATGGAGGCGACCGTGACAGGGAGTCTGGGAAGATTCTCCATTGAGCCCATGTGGCACGCCAGCGACGCGTACCGGCATCACGTGAACAGGGCCTCAGATTTCGAGAGGCATCACCACCCGCGAAAGGGACTGGGTTTTGTGCACGAGATCGAGGAATGCCACAGATGCATTCGAAGCGGTGAAACTGAAAGCGCTCTGTGGTCCCATCGGGACAGCCTGAATCTGATTGCCCTCTTGGACGGTGTGCGCAGAGAGATCGGGCTGCGGTATCCGATGGATTCTGAATGACGCCGGCGGCCGTGGCGGCCTACCCGAGTGTCACGCAAGACGGCCGCCGTCGACGGGTAAGGAAACGCCGGTCATGAAGGAGGCCGCGTCCGAGGCCAGGAACACAACCGCTGCGGCGACCTCCTGGGAACGGCCAATCCTGCCGAGCGGATGTTTGCTGGCAAAAAGGGGCAGCACGGTGTCGGCACCGCCCATTGCTTCCATTTCGCGGTCCAGCATGGGCGTATCGACGCTGCCAGGGCAGACGCAGTTGACCCGGATGCCACTCGGCGCATAATCGCGCGCCATGGACCGGGTCAGGAGAACCACCGCGCCTTTTGAGGCGGCGTAGGCGGCAATCTCATCGCCGCCGGCCAATCCCACGAATGAGGCGTTGTTGACCACGCTGCCGGCCCCCCGTCGGAGCATGTCGGGGAGCACCGCTTTCGACATGAGAAACGTCCCCGTTACATTCACGCTGAAGGTTGTTTCCCACTCTTGGAGGGTTGTTGTGTGCACGGGTTTCCCCCGATAGATGACGCCGGCATTATTAAACAGGACGTCGATACGGCCGAACCTGTCCAGAGCGGCCAGCACAACGCGCTGACAGTCCGCCTGGACGGTAACGTCGGCCGAGACCACCAAGCTTGGGCCCTCCAAAGCGGCTGCCACGGCCTGAAGAGGGTCGGGTCTCCTGCCGCACAGGACTACGCTCGCGCCCTCCTTAGAGGCAAGACGTGCCGTTGCCGCCCCGATCCCTGATCCGGCCCCGGTGATCAAGACCACGCGATCCTTCAATTGCATACTGAAAGGGCTGTGTTGCTGGGACAAATGTCGATGCGAGAGTCCTCCTCACCAACCAAACTGAGAGAGAAGCTTTCGTGAAGCCGGGACTCGACACTATAGAAACAGCAGGCAAGGTCGTAATAACAGACAAACGACTCGGAAATCATGGGGAGGGCCCTCCACCTCACGGAGTCGGTTCTTGCCAAGAGTTTGGGGGCCATGAAAGCAGCCGGCATAATCGAAGGGACGCGGGGTCCATCGGGTGGCTACAGATGGCGGTCGGAGTCCGACGGCCTGAGCCTCGCGGAGATCTTCGGGTTCTGGACCCAGAGAGTTCCAAACTGGATTGTCCCCTCGGGGTCTGCAACGACTGTCAGCCGGGCGCGGACTGTCTGCTGCCACAGTTCTCAACGTCCAGTGGGCACTCGACCGGGTCCGAATGGGGGATGTGGCCGCCAAATGCTCTCCGGATCTCGCTGTCGGCCGGCTGGCCGGACAAGCTCTCGCGTCTACGGCCTGAGTCGAAGCGCCCCGGTTCTGTATGCTTCCGAGAGGCGTTCCACTGTCTGGGCTTCAAACTCCGTCGCCAACGAATTCCGGATAGGTGCCCAACCGTCATGCATCGGGCAGGGTTTTCTGTTGCCGCATCCAGGCAACCCGAGAATGCACTGTGTAAAGATATCAGGGCCGTCGATGGCTTCCACCAACTGCCTCACGGTGATCTCGGAGGCGGGCCGAGACAACTTGATGCCTCCCGTCGGTCCTCGGTAGGCCACCAAAATACCTTCGTCCACGAGCTGCTTGAGGACTTTGGCCAGGAAGGTCGGCGGGATCTGGAGGTCCTCAGCGATTTTCCGGGCGGGTACGTAGGTCTCGCTCTCGTCCGCCCCAAGATGGGCAACGGCCCGCAAAGCGTATTGAGCAGCGTTTGAGAACAAGATACCGGAGGCGATTATCGTTAATACCACAACTCCTCGAAGGGGTCGGGGTTGCAGGCGTGCCGCGGCCATCCTCGTATTTCGCTTTGGGCCCAAGAACACCAGTCGGAGAAGCTGCGTTCGGGACGGAAACTTGATCCGGCCTCTCGCGAGGGTACACACAGCATGCCACAAAACCACCGGCCCCCAGGGTTAAGCAGGCCCGGAGTGATCATCGCCCTGGTCGTCGTCAGCGTGTTCGCTGCTTCGTCCATGACCGGCTGTGGGCCGAGTCCGGCCCCCTTGACAGGACGGCCCTCGCGCCTGGTGCAAGCCGCTCAGGAGGCGCTCCTCAGGGAGGACTATACGCTTGGTTTGGCGTTTGCCGATTCGGCCGTGATGATGGCAAGAGCCCGGCCAGAACCTCATTTCCTGCGGGGCCGTCTGCTGTTTGAACTCAACCAGTATGACTCGGCGGAGGAGGAATACGGCCAGGTGGCCCAACTCGCGCCTACCTACCCGGGGCTCGGCGTGAATCGGGGCAATGTGGCCTTTGCCCAGCAGCAGTACCGCCAGGCGCTGGGGCATTTCCGGACAGAGAGCACATCGGGCGCTCGCGTTTACCATGCCGTTGGCGGCGCCCTGGAGCAACTTGGTAGCGTGGATAGTGCCCGGGTCGCCTACGAGCGCGCGGTTGAGTCCGACCCGACGTACGCTCCCGCTGCGTACAGCCTGTCTCGGATGCTGGAGCGATCAGGCGATATGTCAGGTGCGTTGGCGACCGTTTCGCACGCAGTTGTCATTGACGGCGAAAACACCGCGTTCCAACTCCAGTTGGGAAGAATGCAGCTGCAGAATCAGGAGTATCGCGATGCAGTCGCTACCCTCGGTCCGCTTGTGCGAAAGGAGCCCTGGAATTACACCGCACGATTCGCCCTGGGGCAGGCGCTGCAGCGTCAGGGCGAGTCCGCACGCGGGGCCGCAGAGTTGACCCGAGCCGATTCCGTACGGGCAGTGCTCGCCGTATCGGAGCGGCTCGAACTTCAGGCCAGAGATGCCCCATCGGCAGTCGGGTTTGCGCGGTATGGGGAGTCGCTCCGCAAGCTGGGACGTCACAGGGAGGCACTGAAGGCCTACGGTCGCGCCGTCGCCCTTGCGCCTGATGACATAGTGATGAAAAGCAACTTGGCCACGTTGTACCTCCAGATTGGCCGCACCGAGGAAGGCGTCAGCAGGCTGCTGAAGATTGCCGACGAACACCCGCAGGCCCTGGAGCCCTGGCTCAACCTGGCCGTGCACTATGGGCGGACCAATCAGCTTTCCAGGGCGAGGCTGTTTCTGGGGAGGGCAGAAGCCCTCGCGCCGGACAATCCGACGGTCGCCCGTGTCAAGGCGCTGCTGGCGGCCGGCTAGCCTGGTTGTGCCTCAGCGTCCGCCGGTCCCGGCGGCAGCCTGGTATCGTGAGAAGTAGGAGCGGGCAGTCAGCGTATCTCCGCGCAACACGTGCAGGCGGGCCTGATTGAACAGCATGACTGGATCGTGAGGGTCCAATTGCTCCGACCGCGCCAGAATCACACTGGCGTCATCCAGCTTACCCTGACGAAGCCGAATCGCGCCGAGGGCGTCGATGCTGAATTTGTCGCCGCGTCGACCCGCCGCCAGAAGCGCCAGTCCGTCCGCCTCGGCGTCCAGCCGCTGGTTGCCCAGTCCGATCTGAAGCACCTCGCGCTCGAGCGCCTCATTCAGCGGTTGCCACTCCAGAAGTGCGCGGTAGGACCGAAATGCTGAGAGCGTATCGCCCTGAGCAAGCAGCAGTTGAGAGACCTTCAGCTGCGCCGCGGGATAATCAATCTGGCCCGTGATGACACCGACGGCGACGGAATCGGCGACGGATCGGCGTTGCGCATCGTTCAAAACACGGATGTAGGTGGCGTTCACCTCCTCCAGATCCGCATCTTTATTGAAGGGATAGTCGCCCAGGAGTCGTAGAAGAAGCAATCGGGCATGCGATTCGTCCAGCGGATCCAGGCTAGAGTCCGCACTGATTGAGAGGGCGGGAGGGAGGGTCTCCATGGCCTCTCTGAAGGCGGTGGCCATGGCGAGATATCCCCTTGCATTCGGGTGCAAGTGGTCAGTGAAGAGGGAACTGCCTTCCAGCCCATGCGGGCTCTTAGACGTAAAGTCCGCCTCCAGGTCCACCAGCGTGGCACCGAGTGCCGTCACGTTTCCACGGAGCCACATGTTCAGTTCAGAGGGCGCCCTGAAGCGGATCCCGTCAGACTGCCGGGCACGTTCAAAGGCGGTTTTGGCCGCCGAAAACTGACCATCCTCGCGCAGGATGACGCCTTCCTGGTACGCACTGTTGGCGTCTGCCCGGTCCGAGAGCGGAGGTTGATCGGCCAGATTGGAGACCAAGGTGCCCACATAGGTTTTGACGCCAGCCTCCCGGGAGGCCTTCAGCAGTGCGCCCATGTTTGCCCCAAACTGGCTGACCCCTGCGGCAAAGGTCTCGCCTCCCCATTCGATATCGGAATCCCTGACGACGCTGGCCATCAGGGTTCGTTCTGTCTCGGGATTCTGGCTGTGGGAACCCCTCGCAAGGTCAAACAAGAACTCGGCCAGCGTGTACAGCACTGTCCGCCTCAGCCGCATAACGGCGAGTTTCAGCCACCTGGATCCGCCGAGCGACGATTCGTTACCCCCCGTTCCAAATGCCCCGTAGTATTCGTTGTGACCGGCGTACACCACCAGCGCGTCCGGCTGCCAGCGAAGCGCTTCTCGACCCAGATCGAGCACGGTGTAGCTGTTGACGGCCGACATCCCCAGATTCACGACCTCAACTTTCTGAGGGAATCGCGCCGCGCGCAGTTCCTGAGCCAGTCGCCCGGGGAATCCGTTATAGAACCGGTACGGGAATCCGGCGGCGCTCGAACCACCCACTACGAAAACGCGGTAGATGGAGTCGTCCTTTTTTGATCGAAACGGGGTAAATGGAACACCCGGGACGAACTTCTGAAAATACCTCGAGACATACTCCGGGTTCAGAGCCAGGTACTGGCCAGCCGGATCCACCTCGATGAACACGGTGCGCTCAGACTCGGCAACGCCAAAGGCCTGAAGCAGCAGTTCCGCCCCGACCAGAACAACCAGCGGGAGAGCGGTGGCGAGGGCAGCAAAAAGGCCGACCCTCAGCCGCGTGGCAGGACGAAACGCGGGAGTGGTTTGTGCGGACAATCGTAATGGATTACTTTCGTGTGAAAACCTTTTCAGCGGCCTACGAGCGCTAACTGCATGGCGAGTACCATACGAGACGTCGCACAGCACGCGGGCGTGTCCATATCGACCGTCTCACGTGTATTGAATGATACCTGCACCGTGGCGGAAGATAAGCGTGCCAGGGTTGAGACGGCGGCAGCGGAGCTTGGATACATCCCGAACCCCAACGCACGATCGCTTCTGGGTAGGCGAACCGGCGGGATTGGGATTCTCCTGCCGTTTGTCACCGGAGAGTTCTTCTCCGAGTTCCTGACGGGGATAGACCGCACGGCAAAGGAAAATGGCCTTTTCCTGCTTATTTCGGCCTCCCATCACGAGCCGTCTGAATGGCAGGCTTCGGTCCAGTCTGTGTACAAGCGCGTGGACGGGCTCATAGTGATGGCGCCGCAGATGACCCCCAAACAACTGGATCTCACCACTGACGCTCCCATTGTTTTTGTGAACTCTCCAGTGGCTGAGGCGGATCGGCACCTGGTGGACATCATCAATTTTGACAACAAAGGGGGGACAAAACTCGCGGTCCGTCACTTGCTTGATCTAGGGCACCGCAATATTGCATACGTCAGGGGACCCCAATTGGCATTCGACTCCAAGGAACGCCTGGCTGGCTTTAAGGAAGCGATGCAGGAGGCTGGAATCCACGATTTCGAAGTCTTTGCTGGCGGGTATGACCAGGAAGACGGAGTCGCGGCAGCCAAAGCCATCCTTGCGCGCCCAACGCGTCCAACCGCGGTGGTTGCCGCAAACGATTACTGCGCCCTGGGAATGCTCTCTACGTTTCTGGCGGCCGGCGTCAAGGTGCCAGACGACATGTCCTTGATCGGATTCGACTCCGTTCCGAGTGCCCGGTTCGCCACACCGCCGCTGACCACAGTGGCTGTGCCCATTCACGATATTGGCGTTCGGGCCATCCAGTCCGTGGTGCGGAAAATCAGGGATCAGGGCTCCAGCGACGTATTCAGCATCACGCTCCCCGTGGAACTGGTGGTCAGGGAGTCCACGGGCCCCCCAGCCGGGTGACAGTTCGAATCTCCTCAGCAGTAGTCCGCCGACCAGACGCGGTATGGATGTCATCGAAATGATTCAAGCTCGCAGATTTTGGACCTCGTCGAGGCAGAGTAAACGCCGCCTGCTGACGGCCAGTCTGTTTCTTGCATTTGCGGTGCCACTGGGTGCCGTCCCTGCACTCGGCCAAACCTGGGACCTGATCTGGTCTGACGAATTCAATTACGCCGGAGCCCCCGATCCCTCGAAGTGGGGGTACGATATCGGCGGGGGCGGATGGGGAAATCAGGAACTGCAGGCCTATACCGACCTGCCGGAGAATTCCCGGGTTGACGGCGACCACCTCATTATTGAGGCCCGCACCAACGGGTCCTCATACTCGTCCGCGCGACTCGTCTCGCGCGGGAAGGCCTCATGGCGATATGGGCGCTTCGAGGTGAGAGCCCAAATCCCGCGTGGGGTCGGGACGTGGTCCGGGATCTGGATGCTGCCCGAGGACAACTACTACGGCATATGGCCCAACAGCGGTGAAATCGACATCGTCGAGCACGTCGGAAAGGATGAGGGCACTATGCACGCCTCACTTCACATGTTGGATCGCCGCTCCTATCTGGGCAATAACCCGACGGGAACGGTCCAGTTTGCCGATGGCGTCAGTGCCTTTCACGAGTATGCAGTCGAATGGACGCCGGCCGAGATACGGTTCTACTATGATGACCAGCTGGTCCAGATTGTCGCCCCGGGAGTAGCCGGTTCCGGTTTCTATCGGGACGCGGGCGCTGGATGGCAGACCTGGCCTTTCGACCAGCCCTTCCATCTGCTATTTAACGTGGCGGTTGGCGGCAATTGGGGAGGCCCGGACGTAGATGCCGGCGCTTTCCCCACTCAGATGCTCATAGACTACGTCCGGGTCTACGAGAACGCCGGGACGCTGCCGCAGGTGTCGCTCACTCCCTCGGCGGTGACGGCCTCCCCGGGCAGCACCATCATTCTGGATGGCGAGGCGTCGGATCCGGACGGGCAACTCGAGCTGGTCACTATCCGGCAGGGCGACGTCGTGCTGGCGAACCTTTCGGCCGGACCGTTCGATCTCGAACTTGCCGATGTCCAGGAGGGCTGCTATTCGGTAACCATGGAAGCACGGGACACCGAAGGCTGGACCTCCCGCACCGAACCCATAGCGCTGACGGTTGGCTCGACGTGCGGCAAGGCCCCAGCCACCATTTCTCCCCAGAAGATCCCGGGCCAGATTGAAATGGAGAGCTACGACTTGGGTGGGAATGGCGTCGGATACTTCGAGTTGGACAACATCAATACGGGCGTGTTTCGCACTGAGGAGTCTGTCGATATTGCCGCGCGGTACGAGACCGGCGGACACTATCTGACCGGGTTGGGCAACCGGGAATGGACGGAATACACCGTACAGGTTGATGAGGGGGTGTACGAGATTACGGCGCAGTTCCGAGGAGAGGGCCGCTTTGAACTGTCCCTGGACGGTGCTGCGATCGGATCCTTCAATCTGCCGCAGAGCCCGGACTGGTCCAACGCGTCCTTGGTTGACGTCGATCTTCCCGCCGGCCTGCACGTCTTGAGGTTCTCATCCAAATCGACCGGATATGAGATCGATGGCCTCACGTTTGTGGAGACCGGCGCGGTGCCGACCGTCGTACTGAACTCGCCTTCAGACGGCGGAACGATACAACCTGGCGAGACGCTGGAGTTCTCCGCAACGGCCACGGACCGGGACGACGATCTTGATCAGGTTACCTTTTTTCAGGGGATTGCCCCCATCGCAAGCGTATCTGCACCTTTCGCGTACACCCTGGCGGGTGTGTCGGCGGGGTGTTATGAGGTCAGTGCCGTCGCGCGCGACGCACGTGGCAACCGCTCGGATCCGGCAAATGCCTCCGTGACCGTTGCGTCTTGCGGACGAGCACCCTATCTCATGCGCCCTGCAGCGATCCCCGGTGTGGTAACGGCAGCCTTTTTCGACCTTGGAGACGCTTATTCTGACCTCACAGCCGGAGCCGGGGTCTTTCGTCCTGAATCGGTGGACATCGAATGGGACGAGGTTGAAGGGTATTTCGTGGGCAATATCGCGTCCCGGGAGTGGCTCGGATATACCGTAGAGGTCGCAAAGTCCGTGCTGTACGACGTGCAGGTCCGGGTTTTCTCGGCGGTGGGAGGGGCCATTCAGTTGGAAGAGAACGGCACGGACGTGTCTGGGCGACTGGATTTTTCGGCGACCGGTGGCAGTTGGGAGACGCAGGCCTTTACGGGGATCCCGTTGAAGGCAGGCACCAACGAACTGACCGTCCGGGTGCGGACCGGCGGCTTTGAGATTGCTTCGCTGGCATTCTCGGAATCGTCGCAGGTAGGCACAGAATCGGGACCAGACTCCGAGGTCGCGGACGCTTTTGGCCTGAACAGCATTTTCCCAAACCCGGCCGGATCCGGTGCAAGTCTGGAAGTTTCATTCCAGAAACCTGGACCGCTGGGCGTCTCTGTATTCGATATGACGGGGCGCGTAGTGGCCTCCGTGCCCGCCTCCTATCTGGCGGCAGGTACCCACGTGCTCCAACTTCCTGTTGCCGGCTTGAGCGCCGGACCGTACCTGGTGCGGGTGACCGCGGGTAGCCAAACCGAGTCGCGCATTCTGGCGCTGACCAGGCGCCCGTGAGGTTTCTGCCGCGGCGCCTACCGACACACGCCCACCTGTGACCGCGGAGGCACGCTGAACTCCGCGCCGTCACTGAACCGGGCCTTGATCAGCTTCGAACTCGGGTTATAGGCCACATACGCCCGGCGTTTCCCGTCGTGGAATACCCGGTATGCCGGGATGTTGGCGGTTATTCGCGTATCCACCGTGCCGAGCTGCTCAAGCACGCCGATCCACTGGTGCGTGTGGGGTTTGCTCTCGCCCTCTTCCGGCCTGTAGGTATCGACGATCTGGTTGAACTGGGCTCGTGCCTCGCCCGGGTCGGCCAGGGCCAGAAACATCGCGGCCAGGTCCGGCCAAATATGAAGAGGTTCGTCAGATCGGGCCTCCAGTTCCGCGCGATTGGCCCGGACGTAGTCAGGGTGCCTACCCAGGTAGTACGACCCACCCGTAAGCGGCAGGTAGTTGATCCCATGGATGTACTCCGGTTCGTCGGACCACCAGGTATCGTAAGAACCCCCACGCCCCCAAAGAATGGCCAACGTGGAGCGGTCAAAGGCGGGCGGGAAGACCGCGTCATCGACATCGAACCAGTACTGCTCAATGGCCACGCGTTCGGTGGCATGAAGCCAGATGCCCAGGTCCCGCAACTCGTCGTCGTTGGTCTCCAGGGCCCATCGAATGATCGCGGCCGAGAAGTTCATGGACTCGGACGACGATTCCTGATCATAGCCGCCCACCTTGTCGGAGTGCCCGTTGGCTATGCTGTGCCCCGCGTAGGGGTCAAAACTGCGCAGGAATGGGAAGCGGAAATCGGTCCGGTCGATGTTGGCGGTGTCCTTGATGAGAAGCCGCACCATGTCTCCCCAGCCGTCCGCCCACGTCGTGTCCAGCCGTGCCAGCGTGGACGCGGCCTGGATGTGGTAGCCGTAATGGAAGTGGTGGTCGTTCAATTCGGAGTCAGACTCAAAAGAGGATGGACTTCCGATCAGGGTCTTCCATGCGGGCTCGTAATAGAAGAAGCGCGCGGAGTCGCCGACGGCGAGCCAATCTTCCACTTCGGCTCGAAGGAGTTCGGTGAATCTGGTGGCGGCATCTTCGTTGCGGGCGGCGGTTGCCAGGGGGATGAGTTCGGAGAGGCGGCCCATGGCCTTGCCGGACCAGTACGTGTCCTGTTGTCCAAGCCGTCGGGCGAAATGCTCGTCCGCCTCATGGGTTTTGGCGATGAGGTCTGCCAACTGTGCATCGCCCCCTTTGAGACAAAGGTCGGGCAGGCGGGGAAGGACCCCCCCGTAGGTCACTCGGGTCAAGAAACTGCTACCAGACACAACCTGCATTTCCCCCCGAGGCGATCCGTACCTGAAGTCCGTGTTGACATCGGCGGAATTAAGCCACTGATGGCGGTAGAGCGCCATGAACGTATCCGTGCTCTGACCTCCAAGCAAGGCTTCAGTCTGAAGGTCGAATGACGTCTCGACGGCGGAGGCCTCCTGATCGTATGCCCAGTTCACCCGGGAGTCGCGCACGACGGTGAAGGCGCGGCTCTGATAGGCGTCCAGCGTGGCGGGCTCATCGTCGGGAAGTACGGCAACGCTGTAGGTGGAAGTCCCGGCCGTGAGGACATTTGCGGCGTGCTCCCAGACCACGCCCGGCGGGGCAAAGGCCCCGAACGATCGCCCATGAACGCGGATAACCGCCACGTTCGCGTTCAACTCCACGGCGGCGCCTTCGACCAGCGATATCTGGGCGCTACCCGCTGCGCCTTCGACCCACACATACGGCAGTCCGCGGCCGAAGGTGGCTCTCATGGTGTCCGACGGCGCCTCCCAGGCGGCGGTCACCGTCCAGTCCCCGTAGGCTGCCAAGCGAGCGTCGGGAGCTGTCAGGCCAGAGAGTCCCAGGTGAAGGTCATCCCGGAGTTCGGCGAAATAGGTGGATTCTGTAACCTCGAAGCCGGTGGGATACCGAACCCAAAGCCCCTCCGCGTCCGCGCGAAACACAAGCGGGTGGGCATAGAGGTCGCCGGAAAACGGCCCCTTGTGAGGCCAAACCAGCGAACTCCACCAATCATGGGTGCTGACGGGTTTGGTCAGCGACGCCGTGACAAGTGGTACCGCGGCAGAGCCATCCCGGTTCTGAACGGGGACAGCGCCGGGCAGAGGAGCGGGGAGATAGGACCCTAGGCCCAGTTGGCCTTCAGGAATCTCAGGAGCGCCACAGCTCCATAGTGGCAACGCAAGGAGCATCGTCCACGCCCATGAACCTGCATTCTGCGAAAACCTTTTCATAACGCTGCGGGAGTTGCTATTCTACGCCCCTCCCGCTTCAAATTAGCCTACAACGGTTATGTCTGGATTTCAGCTATCTGCGCTCGACCTCTACATGGTCGGGGCCTATTCACTGATCATAATCGTGATTGGTTTTTGGGTCGGGAGGAAGACAGAAACGGCTGAGGATTATTTCCTGGCTGGACGGTCGCTCATTTGGCCGTTGGTGGGGTTCTCTCTTTTTGCGTCCAACATCTCTTCGAGTACGCTCATCGGCCTCTCCGGTGCCGCCTATTCGTCAGGAATTGCGGTCTACAACTACGAATGGTTTGCCGTCGTCGTTCTGATCCTGTTCATCTTCGTCTTCCTGCCCTTCTACCTGAAGACGCGGGTGTATACGATGCCGGAATTCCTGGAGCGGCGGTTTGATCAGCGGTCGCGGTACTACATGGCCACGATCGTCATCATTCTCAACGTGGTGCTTGAGACCGCAGGCGGGTTGTACGCCGCGGCCATCGTGGTTCAGCTGGCCTATCCGGGTATCGAGCTCTGGCAGTCCATCATTGCGCTTGCGTTGCTGGCTGGCGTGTATACGGCAGCGGGAGGCCTGAAAGCCGTGGTGTACACGGATGCAATTCAGGCCGTGCTCCTCCTGGTGGGTTCGCTGGCTATTTCGGTCATCGCCTTCAACCAGGTGGGGTCATGGGCAGCTGTAGTAGAAGCGGTTTCACCGGACAAACTCAGCCTGATTCGCCCAGCAAGCGATCCGAACATGCCGTGGCCGGCTCTGCTCACAGGCATCCCTCTCTTGGGGGTTTATTTCTGGTGCTCCAACCAGTTTATGGTCCAGCGTGCGCTCGGATCAAAGTCGTTGGACCACGCTCGGTGGGGAAGTCTCTTCGCCGGACTCCTGAAGATCCCGGTGCTGTTCATTATGGTCCTGCCCGGGACGTTCGCGATCATCCTGTACCCAGCCCTGGAGAACGCAGATATGGTCTTCCCGACCATGCTCTTCGATTTGTTGCCATCAGGTATCCGTGGACTGATGCTGGTTGCGTTGGTAGCGGCGATCATGTCAAGTATCGACTCGACGCTGAACGCGGTATCCACGATGGTGACCTTCGACTTCGTCAAGAAGCTGCGCCCTCAGACCACAGACAAGGGGCTGGTCACCATCGGTCGAGTGGCCACCGTGGCCGTGATGGTTCTTGGTGCTCTGTGGGCACCCCAGATCGCGCAATTCGAGAACCTCTGGGACTACCTACAGGAGGTGTTGGCCTATATGACACCGCCCATTGTGGCCTGTTTCCTGGTTGGCGTGTTCTGGAAGAGGGCCAACGCCGACGGAGCATTCGCGGGTTTGGTGGGTGGATTTCTGATCGCCATGGCCATTTTCGCGCTGCGCGTAATGGAGCGCATGGGCGCGAATCCGCCAATTACCATAGAGCTCCATTTCCTCTACATGGCGACCATTCTTTTCGTCCTGAGTTCGCTCATCATTGTGGTCGTCTCCCTGAGAACGGCACCACCACCCGCCGAGACCGCGGAACTGGTGTGGTCGAGGGCCATGTATCGCGAGGACACCGAACGCCTCCGGGGCGTCGTCTGGTACAAGAACTACCGGGTGCTGTCTGTGCTTCTTCTGGCCCTGACCCTGAGTGTCGTCGGCATGTTCTGGTAGGCGCTGCGCTGATTCCCAGCTAGTCAATCCGGACGATCCCGCTAATCCGTCCCCCAAGCATGAAACAGCTCCATGGAGCAGATCAGTAACGCCAACCCGATGGTTTCCGAGTTACTCCGGGAGATGACGCTGGAGGAAAAGGCAGGGCAGATGACCCAGGTCACGCTCCACGCGCTGTGCCATAAGTCTGGCGAGACTGCGGGTCCTGCCAACCTGGACCCGGACCTTCTGGCCGGCGCCATTGTGGGGGCGGGCATTGGCTCGATTCTGAATATGGCCGGGCGCCCGCTGGCCCCAGGTGAGTGGCGGGCGCTTCTGACCGAGATTCAGCGCGTGGCCGTCCAAGAGACCAGGCTCGGGATTCCAATTCTGTTTGGACTCGACGCGGTCCACGGATCGGGGTACACGCAGGGTGCGACCATATTTCCGCACAATCTGTCGCTTGCGGCCACATGGCGTCCAGAGCTTGCACGCCTGGCTGCCCTGATAACAGCCGTCGAATTGAGTGAGTGCGGGGTGCCATGGAATTTCGCCCCGGTCCTGGATGTGGCGCGCTCGCCACTTTGGTCACGGATGGTCGAGACGTTTGGGGAGGACAAGACCCTTGCCGCCGCCATGGGCGTAGCCGCCGTCCAGGGACACCAGGATGTGCCGGGGATCGCCGCGTGCGGTAAGCACTTCATTGGCTACTCGGCCCCACAGTCCGGTAGGGACCGTACGACGGCCTGGCTTCCGGACAGTCTTCTCCGGGATGTCTTCGTGCCGCCGTTCAAGGCAGCCGTGGATGCCGGGGTCCCGACCATCATGGTCAACTCCGGTGACATCAACGGGATACCGGTTCATGCAAGCCGCCCGCTCCTGACCGGTCTGCTGCGGGATGAACTCGGCTTCAAAGGCATGGTGGTCACCGATTGGGAGGATGTCATCAAACTGCACACGCTTCATTGCGTGGCGCCGTCGATTACCGATGCCGTCCGGATGGCCATTGAGGCAGGCATCGACATGAGCATGACGCCGTACGACGTGGGTTTTGCACATGAAGTGGTGGCGCTCGTCCGGGCTGGCGTAATCCCGGAGTCTCGTATCGACCAGTCGGTCCGCCGGATTTTGGAGCTGAAGGAAGATCTTGGTCTGTTTGCACGTCCGGTGACGGTGTCCTCCGGGTTCGAGGGAAGCCGTGCGAGCGTGAACCGGGAGTGTGCGGCCGCCGGCCTTGTTCTTCTGGAAAATGACGGAATTCTTCCACTGAAGCATCCCCGGCAGGTGCAGATCTTGGGTCCGGGAGCAGACTCGATGCCGGCCCTTTGCGGTCCCTGGACCATGACGTGGCAGGGGGATGCCGCCGAGGCCTATCCGTCGGATCTTGAAACTGTGCGAACGGCCTGGATACGGCGGGGCTTTGACCCCGGTCCCGGCGTAGGTCAAGACGAGGAAGAAACGGTCGTTCTCTGCCTGGCAGAAAGCCCATCGGTCGAGAAGCCCGGAGATATCCTGGACCTGAATCTGGACCAAGAACAGCAAAAGCTCGCGGCTGAACTGGTGGAATCCGGAAAGCGTGTGATTGCGCTTCTGTTTTTTGATCGGCCACGTATTCTGGGGCCATGGATTGAGTCCTGCGCGGCCGTCCTATGGTGTGGGCGCCCGGGCACCGAAGGGGCGGAGGCCATCATTGGCCTTCTGCTGGGGGAGACCGAGCCAGAAGGCCGGCTGCCGTTTACCTATCCCAGAAACCCAGGCGAACTTGTGACCTATGATCACAGGCGCACCGACCGGCTGGGCAAACTGTACGGCCTGAGCCTGGATTACAAGTTTGACGGATTCGATCCCCGCTGGAGATTCCAGCACGGGCTGGCTTACACGAACTTCGAAACAACGGAGCTTCGGGCTGATCTGAACGAATCGGGCGCAACCGTGGAGGTGACCGTCTCCAATACAGGGCTGAGAGCGGCAAGACAGGTTGTGGCTGTCTATCTCTCCGATTTGTATGCCAGTGTCGCGCCGCCGGTGGAAATTCTGGCTGCGTTCAAAAGCACCCATCTCGGGCCGGGCGAATCAAAGAGGGAGATCCTCCAAGTGCCTCAGGCCGCCTTCGGATTCAATGGCCCCGAGGGCTTTGTCATCGAGCCGGGTGAGTTCAGAATCAGGGTCGAAAGCGAGGAGATTGTGCTTCGGTTGGACATTTGTTGAAAACCTTTGCACGGAGGCCCCCTTTTTTGCCCTCCCAGACTGTGAAAAGGTTTTCAGGTAAACTTGACCTGTTGCCAATCATTTCGTAAAGTTGACATTGATGAAAAGGTTTTCAAACCCAAAAACCTTAGACCAGTCGCTTGCCCGTATCGGCGGCCACGGTCGTGCATTTTTATTCGCAGGATGACCTAAATACAAAGGCACCAGCCCGTTGTCCTGCGAAACATGTTCAAGAAACACCACCACCAGGAGGAGACCCCATGGAATTAACGGCTACCAGCCGCTGGTTTCGCCCATTTAGTATGATGGCCGCTATGGCCATCTTGGCGAACCCAGCCAGCGCTCAGACTCCCATCGATCTGGGATCCGAGTTCATTCTTTTTGTTGACGGCCTGAACGTACTGGTCCCAGCCAGCCAAGCCGCAACCATCGCTGATCCGCTCGACGGAACCGGCGTCAACAAGGTTCTCGACTTCGCCGTGGGCGACTGGGCCTCTGTCTCCATCGCGTTCGATCCGATCGACGTTGGAGCCAACCTGTCAGCCATGGTCAGCGAAGACCCTGCAGCCACGAAGACGCTCTACGCGAAAGTCCTGATCGATCCTTCTTTTGTCGGACGCGGAGTCTGTACCCCAACGGGAGACGGATGTCTGTCGCTCAGTCTTTTTGATGCGACTGGCGGCGGCCAGGACCGGCCCTCCCTCGAGGCAGGTACGGGCGATCCGCAGATGCGCCTGAAGTGGTTCATCGACGACAGTCTCAAGACAGGCACCTGGCAGCAGTTGGCCATTCCGCTGCCCCCGAGCACGTTGGCGGCCCTTGAGGGCGCACGTACCGCAGGTACACTCGACCCCGTGCAGGCAGGCTGGCACTACACCGGCGCTTGGGCAGGCGGATTCGGCGTTGGTTGCTGTGGCTCCGCAGGTGCCCTTGATGCCGACGCAGCTTGGCAGGAATTCCAGTGGGGCAACGTCTCATGGATTGGCATCCACAACGACTTTGCAGACGGTCAGAGCGGCTCTGTGCTCATCGACGACCTCTACATCGGTGATGCCACAACGGATCTCGCATCAGCCTCTGGCGCTCCGGCCGCCATGTCGGGTGTGACGTTCTCCGCCGACGGCGCGAACAACCACATCTCATGGACGCATAATCCTGATTTCGGCGGGTACAAGGTCTACGTCGACGAGAATCCCATAACCCAGGCCTCTCTCGATGCTGGCGGGCCTGGTCTCGTTGCGAGCAAGGCGTTCAATGCAGCTGAATTCGCTGTGGACCACGCGTATGAAATTCCGCATCCCTCGATGGCAGGCATGGATCTCTATTACGCCGTGACCAGCACGAGCCAGTTTGGTGTGGAAAACACAGACGTCTCGGCCAGTTCGGGTGCTATTTCCAACGCGAATCTCGCCGTACAGGGCTACATCATCGAGGTCACCAACGATGAGTCGGACCTCATTGTGGCCAACGTGATCGCTGGAACGCCTGGAGCCGACGGCTTCCCGGCGGGAACGATTCCCTTCCAGATGAACGCCGCCCATTCCAAGACAGGCGACGGACCGTTGCCTCCAGGTGGTGACGCTGATGCGTCTGGCACGTTCTGGATCGGATTCAACCGCGATTTCAACGAACTGTACGTCTATGCGGAGATCGAGGATGACGTGATCTCGCGTCACCCCGGTGGCGCAGCCTGTAACGGATGTGAGACCTGGGGCTACGACAGCACTGAGTTTGGCTGGGGATCCTACGACGTCCGCGACGCCGGAGGTTCACTCCTTGGCGGCTCGCCGCACCAGGACATGGGCCGTGAAGAAGCGCCAGACGTGCAGCTTCGCCTCGCTTGGCTGGCCGATGGTAACGCCTCGACGTTTGTTAGCGGAGGCGGTGGTTGTGGTGACGACTGTCAAGGTGAGATCGTGTCAGCATCCACGGTTTATGCTGCCACGGCGACCGGGTACAGTTACCTCTCGTTGATGCCGTTAAACAGCTTCGTATTTCCAATCACCAACGACCAGGGCTTTGTCCCGCCGGCCGACGGTGAAGTCAAGCTGATCCCCTTCAACATTGCCTACAACGATGGCGATGGTGAGGACGGAGCCGGCGGTTCGACGCGCGACGCCCAGATGATCTGGTCGATCAAGGGCAACGCAGGCGGTGGCTGGTGGAATACGCCAGCGATGTGGATGACCGTCGCGGTTGCCGGTCGTGGCACCAACGTGGCAAATGAGCCCGAAGGTGAACTGCCCCAGAGCTACTCGCTCGAGCAGAACTACCCGAACCCGTTCAACCCTACAACGTCGATCGACTTCAGCCTGCCAACGGCTGAAAACGTGACCCTGTCGGTCTACAACGTGCTTGGACAGCGTGTGGCCACGCTCATAAACGGGGAGACGATGGTCGCTGGCCGTCATCAGGTACGTTTTGACGCGCTCAACCTGACCTCTGGAATGTATCTGGTGAAGTTGGATGCCGGATCGGCATTCAGCCAGACCAGATCCATGATGCTTCTCAAATAGGTGGTGTTTGAAAGCGTGCGGATGCGGCGGGCGGGGCTATGCCTCGCCCGCCGCTGTCGCACGTTTTGGCCACTTGACCGCTTCAATCCCTACCTGAGGCCGTGACTATGAGACAAGGATGTCTCCTCGTTCTGTTCGCTCTCCTGATGGCCGCGCCATCGGTTGCTGAATCCTCGCCCAATCCCGCCATGGATATCTATGGCAAGGTGGTTGGTACCGTCGTGGAGGCGGGAACCGGCGAACCGCTTCCGGGCGTGAACGTCGCCCTGGTGGGGACCACGCAGGGGTCCGTCACAGACCTGGACGGTAATTTCCTCATTCTGAGGGTGAAGCCGGGGACCTACTCGGTCAGCGCCAGCTTTATCGGCTTTTCCACCGTCATCGTGCAGGGCGTCGAGGTAATCGTCGATGCGACGAGCCGGGTTGACTTCACCATCGCGGAGCAGGTTTTTGAGGGTGAGGAGATTGTCGTCACGGCAGAGCGCGGCATAGTGCAGGTGGACAGGACAACAACCACCGCGGTGGTTAATGCAGCGCAGCTTGAGGCGCTTCCGGTTACCAGTATCAACGATGCCGTAAACCTTCAGGCGGGTGTCGTAGACGGTCGTTTTCGAGGAGGACGGTCAGGTGAGGTCGCGTATCTGGTCAACGGGGTACCGATCAATAACGCCTTCAACAACCAGGCCGCCTTCGATGTGGAGCAGAACATGGTCTCCAGTCTGGAGGTCATTTCCGGTGTCTTCAATGCGGAGTATGGTCAGGCTCAATCGGGCATCGTGAACATCGTCACGAAGGACGTCCCCAATGAATGGTCGGGCTCAGCGCTGGCCTATCTGGGGTCCTACGCCAGCAGCCGCAAGGCCGAGTTCATGAACCGCACCGCGCCGGCTGGCCTCTTTCTGTCGGTTGATGATTTTCAACCCGAGTCCGTCACGCTCTCCGACGCGCTGGACTTCAACAATCAGTCCGACCTGCAGCTTTCTATCGGTGGTCCGATTCTGAAGAACAAGGTCGGATTTCAGGCGACGGCACGCTATCTGAATGAGGACGGTGCCAACGTAATGCGCAATCTGTTCTCACCGTCGGATTCTTCGCAGGGCCTCAACTCCGGACTGGATCGAAACCTGTGGGTCGTCCAGTCGACAGGTTCCGGTGAGTTTGTGTCCCGGGGCTACGAAAGGCTTTCGCTGAACACAACGATGACCGCCTCGCTGACGAACACAGTGAAGCTGGACTACAATCTCTTTTTGCAGGACGGGCAGTTCAGTAATTACAGCCACGACTCCAAATACGTACCGAACGGACTCAACACAGGCTACTTCACCAGCCAGACCCACATCCTGAGTTTGCGGTACACGGTCGGGACACGCTCGTTCGGAAATATTTCGTATAGCTACCTGAGGGACAAGTACGACAGCTATCTCTTCGCGGACCCGACCAATCCCGGCTACCAGAGTCCCCAGCTTGGGGGCCTGACAGGCTCCAATGCCTTCCGGGTGGGTGGAAACGATCTCTTTACGGCCGATGAGCTGACGGAGACCCATACGGTCGTCATCGATTTTTCCAGTCAGCCCGACAACATCCATCTCTTCAAGACGGGTATCTCGGCGCGTTTTCACGGCCTGGACAACCGGACCTTTGGAATTGAGAAGTCCGCAAGGACGCTGTACCAGCCCCGGCCCTCGCCGGATGTCTTCAACGACAACAGTCTGAACGCCAAGCCGGTCGAGTTCGCCGCCTACTTTCAGGACAAGATGGAGTTTACCGGACTCATCGTGAATGCCGGGCTCCGTTTTGACTACTTCAATTCCAACTACGATATCCCGAAGGATTGGCGCCAGGCCCACCTGTCGGAGGTTCTTGAGACCACGACGGACCCGGCGACAGGTCAGCAGGTTGCCACCGGCAACCTGATCTCAAACCGGATCGCGGCGGAACCGGAGCTTCAGCTAAGTCCTCGCCTGGGTATTGCGTTCCCGATCTCGTCGACCGGTGTGATGCGCTTTTCCGCCGGTCTCTTCTTCCAGACGCCGCCGCTGAACCTGCTCTACACCAATCCTGAGTACGAGATCAACCCCCAGTCCAGCACAAACCAGTTCGGGAATGCCCAACTGGAGCCGGAACGGACCCTGGCGTTTGAAGTCGGCCTCCAGCAAGGCCTGACGGATGACATTGGTCTTGAGTTTACCATTTTCTCGAAGGACGTCAGAAACCTGACGGGACAGCAGATCGAGCGCACCCCTAACGGGGACTTTGCAATCCACTGGATCAACCGCGACTTCGGTACAATCCGGGGACTGACCCTCTCGCTGTTTGACCAGTCGCAGGGTCCGCTCAGCTGGACGCTGGACTACACGCTTCAGTTTGCGGAAGGCACCTCCTCCGATCCGGGTGAGGCGTTTGGGCGCCAGCAGAGCGGTCTTGAGGCCATTCTTTCGTTGGTCCGTCTCAACTGGGATCGGCGTCACGTGCTCAATAACACGATCAGCGTGAGGCCCTTCGAGGGAACTACCATCACGTTCATCAACCGTCTGCGCACGGGTGAGCCCTACACGACGCTACGCGGCTTTGTCCGCTCGACGCTGTCAAACAACGCGGATCGTCCCTTCCAGTACTGGACTGACGTTCGGGCCTATTTCAGGCCACCCTTTGGCGGCAACGATCTCCAACTCTTCCTCCAGGTTCAGAACCTGTTTGACTCGGAGATTCAGAATACGGTGTATGCCTCATCGGGCAACGCAGAGGAGTCTCTCGAGAAGGAGCTCTTCAGGTCCACGGGGACGCGTATCGGCGGTTTGAACTCGCTCGACGAGTATTTCGCCCACCCTGAATGGTACTCGGCCCCGCGGCGAATCAGCCTCGGCCTCAGCTACAAGTTCTAGAGCCATGCAGCGCCAGCCCCTAACGTCAGCGTCGAGCATGCTCCGCACCCTTTCCAGCGTCCGACCACCGATGCCCATGCGCCTGCTTCGTGCCTTTGCAGCGACCTGGCTTCTCCTCCTGATCGCCGTCCCGGCGATGGCTCAAAACGGGGAAGGCATTCCCACTGAATACCGCGGGGCCGAGGTCTCCATCGCCCGGGGCATTCTGGATGGAAACCTGATCGAGACCAACTTCCGAAACCACGGAGAGCTCGCGCGATGGAATGATGCCCCTTGGGGTGTCTGGCCACGCGGCATCGGCGGCCGTCACATTGACGGTATCGGAATCATCGTCGCCGGACGCGTTCCCGCCGAGCGGGCCAAGTGGCCGGCCTTCGGCGGCCGGCCGGACACGCTGGTGAACCCCGTCATCCTGACCTATCGCGACGCCGGAAAACGCCTTGGCCCTGGTGGTGCCCTCTGGGGCTGGCTGCCGCTGAACGGGTTTCACAATCCGTCCAGAATCAACTCCCAGGGACAGGTGGAGCCGACGCCAGCCCTCAGCGATGATCCAACCTCGTGGCCGACCTTCTGGCCAGACCGTCTGGACAACCCGGATGATCCAGGTTGGGCGGGTCAGTGGAACGGCGCCTTTGGCCGCGGAGTCTTCAATGCGGATCTGGAGAGCTACTATGTGATGGACGACTACTCCGACATGGAGTATGCGATCGATCCGGAGACGGGTCAGCCGTTCAGTCCATACGGCGTGTTCTATGCGGATCCTGCCGACTCGACAAAGGGAGGGATGGGCCTTCAGGCAAGAGTCCGCATCTTCCAGTGGGCGAACCTGCTGGCCGAGGATACGATGTTCATCCTGTACCGGCTCACGAACACGAGTCCGACGTCCTACCGGTTCAATCTTGCCGGTGACGAGGGCATCTTTTTCGCGCAGGTCATGGATTACGGACTCGGAAACGAGGAAGGCGATGAAAACGCGGCGTTTGACCCGCAGCAGGATGTGACGTTTGCCTTTGACCAAGATGGCATCGGACAGCACCCTGACGGTACGCTCTATACGCTTGGCTACACCGGATTTGCCTTCCTGGAAAGTCCCTCTCGTGGCGAAGATGGCCTGGACAATGACGAGGATGGCATTACGGACGAAGGCCGCTTCTCCGGACCAGGGACGCTGATTATTGGGCAGGACGCAATTGAGCAGTCCGTAAATGCCTCTTACGACATAGTGAACTTCGAGCGGTTCAACGGGCCTCTGCAGGACCTTCCTGCCTACAAGGCTGGCTATTGGTGGACGGGAGACGAAAACCTGGACTGGCGAAGCTTTGAGGACGACAACGGTAACGGACAGTGGGATTCGGGCGAGTCGCTCAACGATGACGTTGGTCGTGACGGCAAGGGGCCTTTTGACCTCTTCTACGAGGGTCCCGACGACGGCGAAGCCGACGGAATGCCCACGGTGGGTGAACCGAATTTCGACGAACTCGATGTGGATGAGTCGGATCAGATCGGTCTGACGGGAAATGACCTGAATGCGCGCCCTTTCTACGAATCAGGCGATAACCTCAGGGACGACACCTGGCTCTTCGACCGCATCCTGAATTTTGCGCAGTTCCCGCTTGGTACGGCACCTGCCGGTTTCACGGCGGATGTGGAGCCCTTCCTCCTGTACGTCTCGGGCCCGGTATCGCTTGCGCCAAACGCCGCGGACTTCTTCTCGACAGCCTGGATATTCGGCGCCGACGAGGTCGACTTCTTCAAGAATCGCCGGACCGTCCAGTCCATCTACGACGCGGACTACAACTTCGCCCAGCCCCCGTTTACGCCGACGCTTACGGCCGTCCCCGGGGATGGCAGGGTCACCCTGACCTGGGACACGCTGTCGGTGTCGAGCTTCGACCGGTTCAGCCAGGCCTTTGACTTCGAGGGCTACAAGCTCTACAGGGGCACTAACGCCCTGCTATCTGATTCCCGCACGATTTCGAACATCGACGGCACACCGACCTTCTTCAAGCCGGTCGCGCAGTGGGACCTGATCAACGGCATTCAGGGGCCAGTCACCGTGCTGGACGGAGAGGGTGTTTACCGGCTCGGGACGGATAGCGGCTTGTCGTTCTTCTACGTGGATGACAACGTCACCAATGGACTCACCTACTATTACGCCCTGGTTGCCTACGACCACGGCGTGATCGAGAATGGCGAGATCCAGATTGATCCGCAGGAGAACGTATTCAACATCAGCCTCGATCTGGCCGGTAATATCGTCGGGCAGTCACAGAATGCGGCCGTGATCATTCCCCGGTCCAAGCCGGCTGGATATGTCGAGGGTGCCGCGAACGAAGATCTGAGCCACGTGACGGAAGGCATTGGGTCGGGGTCGATCAACGTTCAAATTGTCACCAACGAGAACGTCGTTCCGAATTCTCCCTATCAGGTCCGCTTCTATTCCGAAGACGCTGGCCAGGCCGGCGCCGAGCTGTTCAAGACCTCGGCCTACGACATCTTCGATGTGGCCAAGAACGAAGTGGTGCTGGCCAAGTCGGCTCTTACGCCCATTTCGCCCATGGTAGACGGCTTTGTGGTGGAATTCAACAATGAGGATATTAACCGCGGTTTCCTGGCCTACGACACGGATCACACCGGTTACGTCTCCAACCCAGGCTCTGCCAACGAGCTCTACGGGCTGGATCCATCCGTGCTGGACGGTGTGGATTCAAACTGGATCGCAAGCATCGCGGAAGAGGAGTCCGGATTGTATGTCCAGTCACCCTGGGACTATGAGCTCAGGTGGGTAAACCCGTCGGACTCAACCTATCGTCCTCCTCGCTTTGGGGTTGTCTATCTGCGCGTCGAAGTACCCATTTTCGCGTTCGATGCCAGCTCTGGTCAGCAGATTGACTTCTTTATTGATGACGTAGACAAGAACCGGGAGTTTGGGCCCGGTGATGCCATCATCTTTGCAGAAAAGGCCGGTTTGTCGTGGAAATTCCGGCATAGGGTGGCGTTCTCAGTGCCGGAGGGGCAGACCTCGGATCCGCCGGATGCCGGTGACATAATCAAAATCAGCGTGGTGCGGGAGTTCTATGAGGGGGACTACTTCCAGTTTACCCTCCGTGAGGCGGTCATCGACGCCGATCTGGCCAGGGATGAGCTGAAAGACATCGCGGTGGTCCCCAATCCGTATGTCGGCGCTTCGGCCTACGAGCCAAGATCACAGATAACCGGACGCGGCGAGCGCCGGATTCGGTTCATCAACCTGCCGAGTGCGGCGACCATTACCATCTTCAACCTCCGTGGGGAGCGCATCTCAACCCTGCGCCACGATGGCATAGGAAGCGACGGCTCCATGTTCTGGGATCTGCAGACGGAAGGCGGGCAGGACCTGGCCTTTGGGGTTTACATATATCACGTCGAGGCAGATGGCATCGGTGAGCATATCGGCAAGTTTGCCGTCGTCAAGTAGGAGGAATACACCATGAAACGATTCCACATCCTTCTTTTGGCGGTACTTGTTGCCGCGCCCGCCGCCACCGCTCAAACCAGAGCGGGCACTACGGCAGGCACCTTCCTGACACTCGGCACCGGCGCCAGGGGCAGTGCCCTTGGCCATGCCTACACCTCCATCGCCACGGGCGCTGATGCGCTCTTCTGGAATCCGGGCGGTGCCTCACGGCCTTACCTTGGGCGCCACCGCGGGGAAGCCTTCTTCACTCACCACGATTGGCTCGCCGACATCGAATACAATGCCGCGGCGGTCGTGGTGCCGGCCTTCGGATCCGGAGTCCTCGGCCTGAGCATTGCCTCGGTGGATTACGGATCCATGGCGGTCCGAACGGTGACCAGGCCGGAAGGAACGGGGGAGACCTTTGATGCAGCGGACATGAGTGTCGGTCTGACGTACGCCATGCCCCTGACTCCGCAGTTCAACTTCGGTGTAACGGCCAAATACGTTTCGCAGAGGATCCGGGACATGTCGGCCAGCACCGTCGCGTTTGACGTCGGCTTCGTTCTTGCGACGGACTACTTCAACGGGATGCAGGTAGCAGCGTCGATCATGAACTTCGGCGGCAAGATGCAGATGGACGGCATCAACTCCGAGAGCAACATTGACATCGACCCGGTCAACACGGGTACCTCGGAGAGCATCCCGGTCCGGATCCGGATGGACCAGTGGGACCTGCCTATTGCGTTCAAGTTCGGCGTGGCGCTTCCGCTGGTCAAGGCGGGCAACATCGAGGTCCTGGCTCTGGCCGACGCCAACCAGACCAACGACAACAACCTGAACTCGGACTTTGGCGGGCAATTCCGCTATGCGACCAACACGTTGACCTTTGACGCACGACTTGGTTACAAGGATGCGTTTCTTGAGGACAACGTGGACTCGCATCTGACCTACGGCGTGGGAATTGACGTGCAGGTGGCCTCGGTCCGCTTTGGATTCGACTTTGCCTACGTGCCCTTCGACCTGCTGGACGATGTCCGTATGTTTGACTTCCGCGTCTACTTCTAGCCTGACCGTTGTCCCCAGCTGACCTGCGGCGCCGTTGCGTCGCGCTGATTCCGTTATTTCTGGCTGCCGCCGTCATTGTGGGTTGCGGGCCAGGGGAGTCACATCTTGCCGTAGAGACGCTTGCGAGCGTCGGGCAAGACGAGATATCTGACTCCTGGTTCGAGCGGACGTACGTTGATTTCCTGATTCGGACGGGTCAGAACGACACCGATTCAAACCGCAGAGCGCACCTCGAAAACCTCGTCGATGCGGTTCTGCTGGCCGGTGAGGCCGAGCGTCGTGGCCTGATGACGGACTCCACCTTCCAGCAATTCCGGGTTCGGGAGCGGAAGAAGGCCCTGGGGACGGTGTTCTTTCATGAGGCCCTCCTGGAGACGCTTCCGCCTCCAACAGAGCAGGAAGTCAGACTGGCCTTTGCGCGATGGAAGGCGCAGGTGGTTGTCCGGCACATCTACTTCAGGAGCCGCGGGGAGGCGGAGGAATCGTACAACCGCATCCGGGCTGGCAAGGATTTTCTGATCGAGGCGCAGGACGTCTTCGGCGTTCCGGGCGATTCCTCAGCCGGGTATCTGGGACCGATCAAGTACTTCGAGATGGACGACGCTTTTGCGGAGGCCGCGTTCAACCTCCAGGAGGGCGCGTTTTCGTCGCCGGTTCAGTCCCGGTTCGGATGGCACCTGATTCGTAGCGAGCGCGTCATGGTCAGCCCGCTACTCACCGAGGACGAGTTCCAGACAAAACAGGAGGGTATCGCAAGCCAGTTTCGCCTCCGTCGGCGCAAGGTCGAGGGAGACGCCTTTGTCCGGGAGTTTATGGAAGAGCATGACGTGAAGGCGGAGCCCGCTGCCATTGCGGCGATCGCCTCCATGATCGACGATTTGACCATAGAAGCGGCGCCGCAACCCGAGATCGGCGGTGACGATGAGGCCACGCAGCGCATGGTGATCGACAGCCTCCGGGCCATCATGAACAGCGAGACCGTCCTGGCCACCTACACCCTCGGTGGCCGACAGCGGGCGATGACCGCAGGCGAGTATGTCGGATGGCTGGAGGACCTGCCGTTTGCCGAGGCGCGCAACAATACCGTCACTTCCGTGGGGCGCGCGTTGCGTAACGAGGTCTTCGCGGAAGAAGCGGAACGACGCGGTCTGGAGGATGAAGCGGCCCGAATGCTGGTCTGGGAGGCAAGCACGCTGCGCTTGGCAGGGATGCTTCGAAACCAACTTCGACAGCGTCCCGGACAGGTGGCAGACTCGCTGATCGTATTGGCTGCGGAGCGCGCAGGCTGGTTCAGCCGATCGGTCCGCCCGGCAGACCCGGACTCAGACATGGCCATGATGCGACGGACCCTCGCACCCGTCGTGGCCGAGTTCCAGTTGATCGAATCACTTCGGAAGCAGACACCCGTAACCATAGACACGCTCCTCTTCCTGCGGATGGCGGAGGGACTTGATGTTGTACCAAAACGGCGATGAAGAAGCTTGCTTGGATTAGTGCGTTGACCTGGCTCGTTGTCGCTTCTGCCCAGGCGCAACTCAGTCCCCAGGAGGCCGTCGGCATGATGGGCCGCGGTATCAACCTGGGCAATACGCTGGAGCCTCCCTTCGAGGGTGCCTGGAATAACCCGCTGGCCCAGGAATACTACTTCGACGATTACGTGTCCGCCGGTTTCAGCACAGTCCGCATTCCGGTGCGATGGGATCAGCATACGGGTACTTCGGTGCCTTATGCCGTTTCGTCATCCTGGCTGAGTCGTGTAGAGGAGATTGTGGACTGGGGCTTGTCCCGAGGGCTGATCGTGATCATCAATGCGCACCACGAAGATTGGCTCAAGCAGAACTACTCGCCGTCAAACCAGGCCCGTTTCGACAGCATCTGGACGCAGGTCGCCACGCATTTTTCCGGCAAGTCGGAGAAGCTGTGGATGGAAATCATCAACGAACCTCAAGGGTTGACGCGTCCGGAGGTCGACGCACTCAACGCCCGTGTCCTGGGAATCATACGGGACACGAACCCGACCAGGATCGTGATCATCGCAGGAAATGGCTGGGCTGCCGCGGCTGACCTGATGGCGGCCGCCATCCCCGATGACGACTACCTCATGGGGTACTATCACTCCTACGATCCATGGGACTTTGCCGGCCTGGCGCAAAGGGGCTGGGGCACGACAGCCGACCGCGCGGCGGTACGATCCACATTTCAGTCGGTGAAGGCTTGGTCCGCCTCGAACAACCTGCCCGTAATGATGAGCGAGGGCGGCGCCATTCACGCAAATGAGCACAATGACCGCATGAAGTTCTACGCGGCCTACGTGGAGGAATCGGTGGACGCCGGGATTCCGTTCCAGGTCTGGGATGACGGCGGCGATTTCAGGGTCTATGACCGAGCCAATCGGGCGTGGCCCGAGGTAAAAGACATTCTGATACATGCATACCCTGACGGTCCCACGGATATAGGGATGGCCGTACACAACGATTCCGTTGTGGTTGTCAGTTGGAGGAATCGGTACGCGTTCGCCTCGGGTACCGCCGTCCAGCGGGCCGTGGCAGGCGGGGAGTTCGAGACGCTGGCGGATATCTCCGGGTCGGCAGAGTCCTACGACGATGAGATGGTTGCGGGTGGCCTGACCTACGACTACCGCGTGATTGCCCGAAACGCGCTGGGGCCCGACAAATACTCGTATCCGCAGCGCTACACCGTCCCCTTGTTTACACGGTCACCGTACACCGGAACTGCGCTTCCTGTCCCGGGCGTCATCCAGGCGGAGGATTACGACGTGGGTGGCGAGGGCCTGACCTATCACGATTCCGATGCGGTCAACACGCCGGGTGCATACCGGGCATCTTCCGGTGTGGACATAGAGGCCCGTGACGACGGCGGTTGGCAGGTTACCGGCATTGAGCCTGGAGAGTGGTTGGAGTACACGCTAGACGTCCAGACAGCAGGGACCTATACACTGACCGCGCACGTGGCGTCCATGGAGGGACTCGGCAGATTCATGTTCACCTTTGACGGCGTCTCCAGCCCCGCACTCCGGACGCCAAAGACGGACAGTTGGCAAACCACACAGCCGGTCTCCGTATCAGTAGACCTCACGGCGGGTAAACAGTTCATGAGGCTGAGCATCATGAACGTGGCACATCCATTCAACCTTGATCGGTTCGAATTGGAGTTGGCAGGGAGCACGGGCACCAATCCCAATCCCAAACGGCCGGACCTGGAACTGTATCCAAACCCGGCCGGGGATGCATTGAGGGTACAGGGAAGCACCCCTGGACAGGCGGAGATCCTCGACCTGCTCGGACGGCGCGTGCTGGAGGAGCGGGTTTTGGGAAACTCGGTCCACTTGGACACGAGCGCACTGCCGGGAGGTGTGTACTTCCTGCGGCTAATACCGGCCTCAGGCACGCCCAGTGTACACCCATTTGTAAGGCGTTAGCCGGACTACAGATCAGCCCCGAGGCTATCGAAGTGGGCCCTGAGCGCTGGATAGAGGTTGCGGTAGTGTTCGTACGGCTGCGCGTAACTGGCCGCTACGCCGGGATCAGGTCGGATGAGCCTGCCTGTCCGGACGGCAGCCTTGCAGGCAGTCTGAACGCTACTCCACAGACCAGCGCCCACACCAGCCAGAATGGCCGCCCCTACCGCCGCGCCTTCAGTGGCATCGACGGTCACCAAGTCCACGTCCAACACGTCGGCAAGAATGCGGCTCCAGGTATCGCTCTTCATGGCGCCGCCGCTGGCCCGTATCTCCGCTGGGACAGGAAGGCCGGCCTCCCGAAGCAAGGTGAGGTTGTCTTTCAGCCCGAACGCCACGCCCTCAAGAACGGCCCGTGTCATGTGACCCCGGCCGTGACTGAGCGTGAGCCCGACAAAGGCACCCCGTGCACGCGGGTCCGCATGCGGCGTTCTTTCGCCGCTGAGGTAGGGAAGAAACAGAAGGTCCTCGGCTCCCGGAGGCACTGAGGCCGCTTCCGCAACGAGGTCTTCGAAGGCCACATCGGGCGCCATGGTGTCCCGGTACCACTGGAGACTACCGGCAGCAGAGAGAATGACGCCCATAACGTGCCACTGACCGGGCACGGCGTGTGGAAACGCATGCGCGCGGCCCTTCGGATCCACTGTCGGCCCATCGCACGGTGCGAACACGACCCCGGAAGTGCCCACCGTCAGGGCAAAGATGTCTGGCGAGACCGCGCCGACACCGACTGCCTGGGCGGCCTGATCGCCGCCGCCTCCCACAATCGGGATCCCCGCCGGAAGTCCAGTCTCGGAGGCGGCGACGGCCGAAAGAATTCCAGTGATTTCCGGCCCTTCGTGCGTCTTCGGAAGCCACTCGCGGGGGATGTCCAGAGCCCCGAGCAGTTCGTCAGACCAGTCCCGTGTACGCAGGTCCAGCAGCAGCGTCCCTCCGGCACCGGCCTTGTCCGTCGCATAATCCCCGGACAATCGGTAGCGGATGTAGTCCTTGGGCAGAAGGACGTGTCTGATCCGGCCGTAGATTTCCGGCTCGTGTTTCCTGACCCACAGGATCTTGGGGGCGGTGAATCCCGGAAACGCGTCGTTGCCCGTCATCGCCACGAGCCTCTCCAGGCCAACAGTCGCCCGGATCTCATCGCACTCCACGGCCGACCGCTGGTCGTTCCACAGAATCGACGGCCTGAGCACGTCCCCGTGGCCGTCCAGGATAACCAGACCGTGCATCTGGCCGGACAGTCCAATGGCGGCAATGGAAGAACCGGAGACACCCGTTTCCCTCAGAACTGTGCCGATCGCCGTGCGCGCGGCTTCCCACCACTCGAGGGGGTCCTGTTCGCTCCAGAGAGGCTGAGGCGTCTTGAGTCGATGGGGCGAGGAGGCGACGCCCGCTACGGTGCCGTCTGCCGAGAGAAGCAAGGCCTTGGTGGCCGTGGTGGAAACATCAAGGCCAAGGGTATAACGCATTGGCTGTTACCTGGGTAGCCTTGACCATCCTGGACTAGAAACTCCTGCTATCTGCGGCTGAAGTCACATACCGGAAAGACACAAACCGGGGCTCGCCCGTAATCCTGTGGTTGTAGCCGGCGAATTCCAGCTTGGCGAACGTTCCGTCTGTCAGTTCTATCACCAGCGTGCGCTCGGTCTTGGGCGTGATGAGATGGTCATTCATGTCGTAGTTGTACCACCCGTCTCCGTCAGACGTCTTCATCGGACCGTCTTTGAGACCACTCTCGGGTGCGGCCGAAACCGTGTCGAACGCGGCCTTCAGGATGGTGCCGCCGCGGTTGGCGTGCACCTCGACCCCATTGATGATGATGTCCCAGTTGTCATCCGTGCGGGCAGAGTCAGCAACGGCCGCGTTTGCCACCAGGCTGTAGTACACCAGACCATCGCCCACATAGACGTTGTCCGCTGATTGAACGGCAGTCTCCTGAGCGACTACGGACAGCGCGAAGGGCGTCAGGAGGATCAGGGCGAGAATGGCGCGCATCGGACCGAAGCTGGTTTTATGAGTGAGCAACTGTTCCCTCTACGAGCCTGAATTGGCGCGGATCCAGACTCAATCACTTCTTGGAATTCGCCTCGTAAATCTCAATCCAGTCCTGGGGAGTTATCTTGCCCATCAGTTCGCCGATGAGGTCGTAGGGGATCTGGTCCATCTTCTTGAAGTGGACGCAGCTTTTCCCCATATCGAGTTTCGTGGGCACTCGCTTGGCGTATTCGGCCTTGAACCAGGCAAGCAACTCCGGGTCCGCATACAGGCCCATGTGATAGAGTGTGATGGAGATCTTCTGCGAAGCAATGTTCGCGAAGGGCAGCGGCTGCTTGGGCTTACAATGATATCCGGCGGGATACACGGAGTACGGCACCAGGTATGCCGGCATCCGGGACCCAAACTGTTCCTCAAAACCCTCCGGGAGGTTCTCGAGGATAGCGGCTCTCAGCCGCATCATGGCGTCCTGCCGGTCCGGCGGCAGGTTCTGGAAATAGTCGTCTACGTCGGCAGCTGGGACATGTATTGGCTCGGGCGCGGCTGTGGATCTGCCCAAAACTAAGGCTTAGGGCCCAAGTCGTCCGCGAAACTCATCCATGGAGCGGTGCATGCCAAACCAATCGCCGGCCACCTTATCGAAGACGCGGGTCGGTAGCACCCCCCTGAGCAGCGGGACGAGCTTGACAATCCACGGCATCCTCAGGTGGATCTTGTTCTTGCGGATGGCCCGCGCGATGCGTCTGACGGCATCGTCCGGCTCCAGAATCGGGATGATCGGGGATTTCACGCCGTCGAACATGCCGGTGTTGATGTAGAAGGGCGCCACGGTGGTGACCTTGACGCCGCTCTTGGAGCGCCCCATTTCCAGCCGGAGTGCATTGGACCATCCCGTCAAAGAGAACTTGCTGGCGCAGTAGACCGACATGTTGGGATTGGATACCAGCCCCGCCGCGGAGGCGATGTTCACGATGTGTCCCGATCCCCGCTTGAGCATCCCCGGCAGCAGCAGGCGTGTCAACTGCATGGGTGCCTCGGCATTGATGGCCATCGTTCGGGATATGTCCGCGGCCGTGTGGTCTACGAACGCTTTCCCGACAATGATGCCGGCATTGTTGACCAGGATGTCCACCTGGATATGCTGGCTGTCCAGGTCTAAGGCGGCCACTTCCATGGCTGCCGTGTCCGTCACGTCCACTTTCATGGCAATGACCTCATGCCCGTCTGCGGTAAGCCGGGCGGCCTCGCGGTCTACGGCGTCCTGGTCGATGTCCCAGAGAATGACGCGCTGGGCACCATCGTCCACAAGGCGCTCTGCGAGGCCGAGGCCGATGCCGGACGCGCCTCCGGTTATGAGAACGGTCTTTCCTGGTAGTTTGCTCATGCGTTCGCGGGTGCGAGTTCTGGTGCGAGTTCAGTGGCTGCCACCGGAGCCTTCTTCGAACCAAGGCGCTCTTTGAACCAATTGGTGGCTTCATACTGCCACATGGTCAGGGCGGGTACCAGCAGAAGAATAATAGTGGTGGCGAACAAAATGCCAAATCCCAGACTCACGGCCATGGGCACCAGGAACTGGGCCTGAACGCTTCGCTCAAGAATCAACGGAAGTATGCCCAGGAACGTCGTGAGCGTCGTAAGGAAGATGGGACGGAAGCGGACCTTGGCACCAATCAGGATGGCCTCGGACATGGGTTTGCCATTTCTCCGCTGCTCGTTGATGAAGTCCACAAGCACCAGCGAGTCATTCACCACGACTCCGCTGAGGCCAACGATGCCGAAAATGGACAGCAGCCCGAGCGCCAGGCCAAAGAGCAGGTGTCCCACCAAAGCACCAATAAGCCCAAACGGAATCGCGATCATGATGATCAGCGGCTGTATGTAGGAGCCAAATGGCACGGCCAGGAGGCAGTAGATGGCAAAAAGCGCCAGAGGGAAGAAAATCGCGAGCGCTTCGACCGTGTCAGCCTGTTCGGCCTGCTCGCCTTCGAAGCTTACCTCAACCCCCGGAAATCTCTGTTGGATGGCCGGGATCACTTCAGCCTCAAGTTGGCCAATGACTTCATCCGCGGCGACGACATCGGTGTTGACGTCTGCCGTGACCGCCACAATCCTTCTGCCGTCCTTCCTGTTGATAGCGGTTGGCGCCGAGCCGGTCCGAACTTCTGCGACCTCGAATAGCGGGACGTAACCGCCCGAGGGCGTCCGAATGCGGTACTGCGCGATGTCGCCAATGGCGTCCCGCTCGTCCTTCGGGAGCCGGACATACACCCGGACCTCGTCGCGTCCCCGTTGCACCCTGAGGGCCTCTTCACCGAAATATGCCGCCCTGACCTGCCGAGCCATGTCGTCCAGCGTCAGACCCAGCGTCCGGGCCTCGGGCTTGATGTCGAGCTGGAGTTCCTGCTTTCCGGCCTCCTGGTCATCGGCCACGTCAAAAACACCCGCGAAGGTGGCCAACTCCGCCTTGAGGGCATCCACTGCCCCGTCCAACTCCTCGGGGTCGGGCGACGACATCTCAGCCTGAACGGCCGAGCCCAATTGGATAACCTGAGAGGTAAATGTAAGCGTCTTCGCACCGGTGACCTCGCCAACCCGAGCTCTCCAGGCCTCTTCGAAAACCCGCGACGCAAGGTCTCGGGTCTCCGCCTCTGGAAGCTCAATGCTGACCTCGGCCACGTGCGAGTTGAAGATGCCTTGCGAACCGGTGGCGCTCGGACCGCCCTGGAGGGACGGCTGCTCTCCCACGCTGACGAAGACGTTCTTGATGAGGGGCGGGTGGTCAGGAGCCAGGTCCTGCTCCAACTCCCGGGCAATGTCCCGCGCCGACTTTTCCAGGAAGTCGGTCACCGAGAGCGTGCGCGCACCGGGCGTCCCGGGCTGCAGCTCCAGGCGGGCGGTCACTATGTCCCCTTCAATTTGGGGAAAGAAACTGAACTTGATATATCCGCCCCGAACAAAGCCGAAGCTGATTATGAGAAGGGCGAAGGCAGTAGCAATCACCACTCCGTATCGCCTGATGCTGAACCGAACCGCACTATCCAGCGGGCCTTCGACAAACCGGTTGAGCCCGCGGTTGACAGCCTGCTGGACCCTGTCAATGAAGCGGGCTACGCGGCTTTTGTGAGGGTGCGGCCTGTGAGAAAGGTGGTTGGGCAGGATGAAGAGCACCTCGATGAGCGAGATGAACAGCACCAGAATGACAATCATCGGGATGTCGCCCAGGAGTTTCCCGATGCTGCCGGGGACCAACAGGAGGGGCGTGAAGGCCGCCATTGTTGTCAGGACGGCGAATATCACGGGGCCCGAGACGCGCTTCACGCCTCGAATGGCAGCCTCCTCCGGGTCACCACCCTTGGCCTGCTCCGAGGCGATGTTCTCGCCGACCACAATGGCATCGTCCACCACGATTCCGATGGCCAGAATGAATCCGAACAGCGAAAGCACATTCACAGAGACATCCAGCAGGATCATCAGCCCAAACACTCCGATGAACGAGACAAAAATCCCGACCGATGTCCAGAACGCCAGTCGGGTGTTCAGGAAGAGCGTGAGGGCGATCACTACCAGGATGAGGCCCATTATCCCGTTTCGGATGAGAAGCTCCAGGCGGCTTCTCAGAATGCGGGACTCGTCCTGCCAAATGCCGACGGCCATGCCTTCCGGCAACGACGGCTCCAGTTCATTCGTGATGTAGGCCTTCGCCGCGTCCACAATGTCCAGGGCCCGCTCGTCTGCCGTCCGGAAGATCTTGATGAACGAGGCAGGCTGGCCGTTGAAACGGGTCACAAGATCCACGTCCTGGAAATCATCCCGCACCGTTCCAATCTGTCCCAAGCGTATCCGCGTACCGTCCGCACGACTCAGCACCACGATCTCCTCGAAGTCCCGCTGACGGTAATTCTGACCCTTGGTCCGCAGAAGGATCTCCTGGTCGTTGGTTTCAACCCGACCGCCGGGCAGGTCCAGACTGGCCTGACGAACCGCCGCGGCCACCTGGGGAAGGCTGAGCCCGTACCGCTCCAGGGAGGCGCGGTCCACTTCAATCGAAATCTCGTAAGGGCGAAGACCGCTGAGGCGGACGAACGAGATGGCATCGGTCTTGGTGAGATCGTCCTTGATCTGCTCGGAGAGCTCCTTGAGCGTGCGTTCCGGCACGTCGCCGTAGAGGGCAATCTGGAGCACACTGCTTAGCGCCGTCAATTCCTGCACCTCGGGCTTCTCGGCGCCAACCGGCAGCGTGGTGATGCGGTCTACCTGGGCTTTGACATCATCAAGCGCCCGGGATGCGTTGGTGCCGACCTGGAGTTGGGCCGTGATGATGCCCACACCCTCCGAGGCAACAGAGGTCACCCTGCGGACGCCCTCGACCGCTTCGATCTGCTCCTCGATGCGCTGATTGACGGACTGTTCGATTTCCTCGGGCGCGGCCCCCAGATACGTCACGCGTACCTGGATGGCGTCCAGAGAGGCCTCCGGGAAGGTCTGCTGTTTGATGTTCTTCAGGGCCAGGAAGCCCGAGAACAGGATGACCAGCATGAGCAGGTTGGCGGCAACCTTGTTGCGGGCCATCCAGGCTATCGCTCCATTCATAGTAGAATTGGGCAGGGTGGGAGCTTACGGGGTGGAGGTCTCGGTGCGAACTCTCATGCCATCGGCCACCACCAAAACGTCGGTGGTGATCAGCATGAGCGTTTTCGGCAGGTCAGGCGACGTCACTATGGACAGGTCATCCGTCTGTTGGATGACGGTCACCGGATGCATAGTCAGGCGCTCGTTTTCCACCAGCCAAACGCTGTTCTGCCCGTCTGAATCCTCGTGGACAGCGCTGCGTGGGACCTTGTAGAAATTCTCGAGCTCCAGCCCTTCAATCTCGACGTCCACAAAAGTGCCAATGAACAAGGGTGGCGTACCGCCGCTTGGTGCGTAGGGCGCGGGAATGTGGACGATCACGTTGATCTGTCTGGTAGACGGGTCGAGTGAGCCCTCAATGCGGTCCACATTGGCAGACCAAACGGCCGCCTGTCGGCCTGCGCTGGACTTCACCGAGGCCGGGATATTGCGGGCGGCAGTCCACGTGGGATCAATCAGGTTGATCTCGGCCCGACCCAGTTGGACGGCCACTTCGGCTTCATCCGTGCCGTAGAACACAGCCACGCCCTGCCCAGGAGAGATGAACTGGCCCACGTCCACCTGCTTGGTGCGCATCCGGCCCGAAAAAGGAGCCACGATCCGGGTTCTGTCCAATCTCAGGCGGGCGTCTCGGAGCCGGGCCTCGGCGGCCCGTAGTCCGGCGGCAGCGAGTTCCCGCTGCGGCTCCCTGTAGGCCAATCGTCCCAACTCAGTCGAGTCCGGGAGGGAGCCAATTCCACTTCGGGCCGCCGCCCGCGTCCATTCGTCGCGCGCGACCGACACCTCTTCGTCGGCCTGCAGGAGTTCGAACTTCCGCTGCGTCAGTTCCGCTTCGGCGACTGCGACCGCGTTCTCGAAGTCGGCCGCCTCGATCGTGGCGAGGACCTGGCCTCTTCGAAACGATCCACCGGTCTCGAAGGCCGGAGATACCGAAGCAATGCGCCCACCTACCTGCGCGGCAAGCGTGACCTCACGTTTCGGCCGGACTGTGCCGGAGCCGTGGACCGTCAGCGGGCCGGACTGCCGCACGATCTCCTGTGTCTCGACAAGTGGCGCGCGGGATGGCGGGATCTCTCTGGGTGGTTCGGCCTTCAGTGCGGCCAGAACGCCGGAAATGGCAAAGCCGCCGGCGAGAATGCCCACGATGATCAGTGCAGATTTCAGTTTCTCTTTCATGGTGTAGCGTCAGGGTTAGCCACCCACGCTCCACCAAGAGCGCGATGGACAGCCAGGCGGGCATTTGCTACATCGCGTCGTGCGAGGACGAGCGAGGTCTGCACCCGAATATGGTTGCGGTGCGCGTCCAGGAGCGACACGTAGTCGCCGATTCCGCGGAGGTACCGATTGCTTGCGGTCTGCAGCGAGGCCTCGGCAAAACGTTGCTCTTCGTTCAGGAAGGCCAGGCGCTGCTTCTGTTTGGAGAAGGAAATCAGCGTGACCTCCACCTCGCGAAACGCGTTCAGAAGCGTCTGCTCGAACTGGGCCACGGCCTGGGTCAGCCGGGCCTCCGAGCCCTCGACGCCAGCCCGAAGGGCCCCGCCCCGAAACAGGGGAGCGGTCAGGGAGCCAACCAGGTTGCTGAAGGTCTGGCCGAGATCAAGCAGTTCAGAGAGTTCGGCGCTTTGTACGCCGCCCACCGCGGTGAGCGAGACCGTGGGGAGCAGCCGCGCACGCGCCGCGCCTACCGACTGTGAGGACGCCCGGACGCGGTGGATGGCGGCTGCGATATCGGGCCGATTCTCCAGCAGATCGGCCGGAAGACCAGATGGGATGTCGCCCAGAATCACTTCCTGTCCACTATTCCCGGCCAGGAGGGGGCGGATCTCAGCCGAAAAGGTCCCCAGAAGCACGGCAAGCCGCCCCTCTGCGTCGGCAAGCGATGCCTCCAGGAGCGGTACTGTGGTCCTGGTGTTCTGGAATTCCTGTCGGATCGCGTAGAGTTCGAAGGACGCCGAGATGCCGCGTTCGTAACGATCCTGCGTCAGATCCACGCGCTCGCTGAGGAGGTCTACGTTTTCCCGGGCCAGGTTCAGCTGCTCCTGGGTGGCGCGCAGTTCCAGGTAGGTCGCGATGGTCTGCGCGACCACTCCGATCCGGACGCCATGCAGTTCCGACTCCGTGGCCAAAAACGTGCTCAAAGAAGCGTTTTTCTCCCCGCGGACCCGGCCCCAGAGATCCAATTCGTACGACAACGTTCCGGAGATGCTGTAATTCTCGTTGACAAAACGGCTCGGAAACCCCGGCACGGATGCACCGATGTTTCGGGAGAACCCCGTGTTGGACGGGGAGTCGGTGCGCGAAACCTCTCCGCCGACACCGGCCGTGGGAAGCAGGGCGGCCCGGGCAATCCGGTACTGCTGCTGCACCTCTACCACGCGAGCGGCTGCTATCCGCAGGTCCCGATTCTGGGCGAGGGCGGAGTCCACGACCGTGTTCAGGACCGGATCACCGAATTGCTCCCACCAGGCCGTCATTGGCGGCATTTCGGTCCGCGTGACGCGGTCGTCGAAACGCTCTGGAATCAGCGTGTCGACCTCCGTCACACCCGTCACGGCGGGGCTGAAGGCGCAACCGCTCATTGCGATGCACATGAGCGATGCCAGCGCGGCATGCCGCGAAACATCTCTGATTCGTTGTCTGGCCATCAAGACCTCAGGGGTGAAAAGACTAACCACAGAATCTGCACAACGGGCGCTTTAGGCGGCGGGTTGCCTGATTTGGGCAATCCAACAACAAATCCTTATCGGCCATTTGCTGTTCGTCTGACATTTCCCGTGTAACCAAAGGCAACCCCGGATGGCGTCCGGGGACCAAGCGGCTTGTCGCGGGCGTGCTTCTCCCCGGTCAGCTGGGTCATCTCCTCGTCCAGAATCTCTCTTACGAGCAGCATGGGCAATTGAGCGTGGTGACGCACCAAGTGGAGTTTCATATCAAGGCCGCCGGTCAGTACTGCGCGGATCGATTCGGGAATCTCTGGTGCTTCTGAAGCTCCGTTTGTATCGTTCGGGTAGTTCATCGGGTTGGGGTTCCTCTTCTGTGTGAGTCTTGTCACGGACAGCAGAAAGGAACCCCTTCCCTTATTGAATTTCAACTAGCTCTGCATCTAGGCCAAGCTCGGCCCCCGGATGGCGCTGATAAATCGGAATAAACTCTGCAGCGAACCCGAGTCCGATTTGGGTATCCTGGCTGCTGAGTCCCATCCAAGTACCTTCCTGGAAGCCTTCGTGGCAGTGCGAATTCCGTTGTTTGGTTTGAAGAGCAAATGTCGATGGGGCACGTACGTCGGCGCTATCCTCGTGGCAGCGTGTTTCGCGACCCCGGTCACCGCGCAAGAGAGTGGGGAACCGGCTGAATCGCTCACCTGCGACGGGCGATGGACCTATCCGGATCCGCACTGTTTCGAGCTGATCCCCAGGCCTGAAGTCAGCGATGCACGGGGCATCATCCGGATGGAGCGTGTACAGACGCCCTTCGGAGTTGCCGTTAGCCCTGACGGACGGCATCGGTACAGGCTTGTCGTCACGCTCGCGGGCTTGCCCGAGCCGGCTTCCCTTGGTCCCTACAGCGCCTACGTGGCCTGGGTGACTACGCCGCGTTTGACTCCCATGGTCAAGCTGGGGGAGGTGGGTAATGGGCGCATCGGCCTGGAGGAGGTCGATTTCAATCGATTCATGGTGATGGTAACGGCCGAGACTTCGGGGGAGGTAGAGGAGCGCACGGGCAAATTGGTAATGCGGGGGCGCTCGCCCAGTGATCGGATGGAAGCACACGACCTGATGCTCATTTCGCCGTTGGCAGCCATGGCGCCGTCCACCGGTGGGCATGAGGCCCACGCGGAGCGCCGGCCAAGTGACTGGGACATCCCACCCATGCACCCCGCCGTGCAGATGCCTCCTGGTTTGATGGCCCTTGAACCGCAGGTGCGACCATTTCTTCCTTCGGCCCCCCTTGACTCGCTCCCGGAGGCTCGACCACGGGAGTTGATTCGGATGACGGAAGGCGATACGCTTCGTCTAGAGGCGGGCTTTGTCCGGCGCACCATTCGAGACCGCAGTTTCGTCATGTTGGGGTTCAATGGTCAGTATCCGGGACCCCTGCTTGACGTACCACAAGGGGCCACGATTATTGTCGACTTTCGCAACCAGACCGAAATGCCGACCGCAGTCCACTGGCACGGGCTCCGGCAGGACAACCGGTTCGATGGAGTGCCAGGAGTGACGCAGGATGCCGTGGAACCGGGGGCTTCATTCGAGTACCGGGTCTTTTTCCCCGATGCCGGTCTCTATTGGTATCATCCCCATCACCGGGAAGACGTGCAGCAAGACCTGGGTCTCTACGGCAACATGCTGGTTCGCTCGCCACGGCCTGAGTACTACAGTCCCGTGAACCGGGAGGAAGTATTAATGCTCGACGACCTCCTGTTGGGCGAAGAAGGCCTGGTGCCCTACGGCCGGGAGTCCGCCAACTATATGCTGATGGGACGCTTCGGCAACGTAATGCTGGTAAACGGAGAGCCTGATTACACGATGGAGGCACAACGAGGCGAGATCATTCGGTTCTTCCTGACAAACGTGTCGAACACCCGCACCTTCAACCTGTCGCTCGGAAGGCTGCCGATCAAGGTTGTGGGTTCCGATGTGGGGTTGTTCGAGCGGGAGGTTTGGGCCGAGAGCGTCGTGATTGCCCCGGCGGAGCGCTACATCATTGAGGTGCAATTTCCAGAGGCCGGACAGGTAGTCCTGACCAATCGTGTCCAGGCCATAGATCACAGGACTGGGCGTTTCTTCCAGGAGGTGGATACCCTGGCGATTGCCGATGTGGCGCCGCAGCGAGTTCAGAATGACCATTCTGAGGAGTTCAATCGCCTGCGGCAAAACGACGAGGTGGTGGCTGACATAGATCGTTATCGCGCGGCTTTCGAACGCCCCGTTGATCACGAGCTGCTGTTAACATTGGAGGCCGATGATTTGGCACCAGTCGTTCGGCAACTCATGCGCTTGGACCCCATGTACTTCAACCCGGTAGAGTGGAGCGGCACCATGCCCATGATGAACTGGGCCAGTACCGGCGCCGAGGTCAATTGGCTCCTGCGCGATCCGCGGACAGGCAACGAAAACATGGACATCGCATGGCGCTTTGAGGTAGGCGACATCGCCAAAATTCGAATCACAAATGACCGCGATGCTTTTCACGCCATGCAGCATCCGGTTCACTTTCACGGACAGCGTTTCCTGATTCTGGAGCAGGATGGCGTGCGCAACGACAATCTGGTCTGGAAAGACACCATGTTGCTTCCAGTCGGGTCCAGCGCCGACATTCTGTTAGAAATAACAAATCCGGGCCGCTGGATGGTCCACTGTCACATCGCCGAGCACCTGGAGTCAGGGATGAAGATGGTATTTACAGTGGACCAATAACACCGAAACACAAACACGGACCAAGCTCCCACGGGTCCCTCCAATTCCGAACACAGGTAAAACGGCATGCGAACGACTCTCCTTGTACTCGTCCTGACTTGGACGCTGGCACCGGTCACTCACGCGCAAGACCAAGCGCGGGTCGCCCTCTCAAATAATGTCAAGACCTATGTCGCCGTTGATGCGCCGGTTGTGGCGTTGATAAACGTGAAGGTGATCGATGGCACCGGAGCACCCGCGCGGGACGGACAAACCGTGTTGATCGAGGGAACCAGGATTACGGCGACGGGGCCGACGGGCACCGTGCAGGTTCCGACCGAGGCGGAGGTGATTGACCTGACTGGACACACGATCACCCCCGGTTTTATCGGGCTGCACAATCATACGTTCTACATGACGTCCAAGCGGTCCATTCAACTGAATTACAGCGCTCCGCGCCTGTATCTGGCATCCGGTGTTACCACCATCCGTACGACGGGCAGCGTTGCGCCCTACAGCGAGATCAACCTGCACAATGCCATTCAGGACGGACAGGTGCCCGGGCCATACATCTATTCGACCGGTCCCTACATGACAGGGGGAGGGAATAACATGGACATGACAATCCTCTCCGGTCCGGAGGACGCCCGCCGCGTGGTCCGGTATTGGGCTGAAGAAGGCGTGACCTGGTTCAAAGTGTATACCATGATCAGCAGGGCCGAACTCGAAGCTGCCATCGACGAGGCGCATATGCACGGCGTCAAAGTCACGGGCCATTTATGCTCGGTAACCTTTCGAGAGGCTGTCGCGCTCGGAATCGACAACCTTGAGCACGGTTTTTTTACCAACACCGACTATGACCCTCAAAAACAACCTGACGAGTGTCCGAACGGTTTTCTCGGACGCCTGACTGATGTCGATATCCAGGGTGATGAGGTCCAGCAGACCTTTGATGACATGATCGCCAACGGGGTCGGGATGACCTCGACACTGGCCGTCTACGAGATGTTTGTCCCGGGTCGCCCTCCCCTGGAGCAGCGCGTACTTGATGCCATGTCCCCCGAGGTTGGGGAGGAATACCTCGACAGGCGCGAGGAGATAGCCGCGATGGGCGAGGACGCACCGTTCACCGAGCAGCTGTTTAGAAAAGCGTTGGATTATGAATACGAGTTCGTGAAGGCCGGAGGTCTCCTGGCGGCCGGCGTCGACCCCACGGGTTATGGCGGGGCGCTACCCGGCTATGGAGACCAGCGCAACTACGAGCTCCTGCTTGAGGCTGGCTTCACTCCGGTCGAAGTCGTACAGATCATGAGCGCCAATGGGGCCAAGGTGCTGGGTATAGATGGAACCGTAGGCAGCATTGCCTCAGGAATGCGGGCTGACCTGGTGGTGTTTCGGGGCGATATCGAGACGGATCACGCAGCGATTCGCGACGTGACTCTCGTATTCCGAGACGGGTATGGCTATGACTCCAAGGCGTTGATCGCGTCGGTCCAGGGTGAGGTTGGCGTTCGCTAAGCCCTAGGAAGGGATTACGACGCGTGAGCCATCCTTCATTGCCGACTCGTGTGCGCAGATCCCGGTCATCGTCCAATTGGCGGCGGTTGCTGCATCAGCCATCGACGGGCGCTGCTCCTGGATCGATGAAATGAACTCGTGCACCAGGTGCGGGTGTGAACCGCCATGGCCGCCGCCCTGGATGAACGATGTGTGTTCGTGTTCATCGTCGTATACCCCCGCCTGCGTAAATCCAGAAATCTCCGGCGGTAGCCTGCTGCCATAGTCCGGCACCTCCACTCGCGTCGCATCCTCGAACCCCGAATAGACGATGGGGCCTTCAACCGTTTGACCCGGCCGGCTACTCCGACAATTTCTTCGCCCATGTCCTGGACTTCAACGACGACGGTTTCAACGACATTCTGATCATCGGATTCCCCGGCCAAACGGCAACCTGGTATGAGAATCCGGGCGCGGCCAGGACTGCATCAGGCCACTGGGCAGCGCATGTTGTTTTTGACACTGTTGACGACTGTTGACAATGAATCGCCGTGGTGGACTGACATCACCGGTGACGGTCAACCGGAGATCGTTGCCATAACGGGCGGTAGTTACGGCTACATCGAGCCGGACTGGAGCCATCCGGCATTGCCTTGGACCTTCCATCCGATCTCTCCCGATGGCGGTTGGCAGCGGTTTACCCACGGACTTGGAGTGGGCGATGTCAACGGAGACGGACGCGACGATGTTTTGGAACACGCTGGCTGGTGGGAGCAGCCGCCTTCCCTGGCAGGCGACCCCGTCTGGCAATTCCACGAGGTTGCCTTCAGCGAGCGGGGGGGGCGGCTCGCAGATGCACGCCTATGATGTTGATGGGGATGGTGACAACGACGTAATCACTGGTCTCGAGGCCCACGGATACGGACTCGCGTGGTATGAGAATACCGGCGCATGGGATGAACCTGGGCGGGCCGCCGGAGACCTGTCCTTCATCCAACACATGATCACGAACGAGCGCCCGGACGAAAATGCCTTCGGCGTCGCGTTTGCTGAACTACACGCCATTGACCTGGTCGACATGGATGGCGATGGCGTCAAGGATATTGTGACAGGCAAACGTTGGTGGTCGCATGGCGCAGAGGGCGACCCCGACATGAATTCGAGAGCGTGGCTGTACTGGTTCCAAACCGTTCGGTCCTCCTCGGGCGGTAAAACCCGTGTGGAGTTCGTGCCACACCTCATTGACGACGATTCAGGAATCGGCGTTCAGATCGTGGCGGGGGACATTGACGGTAATGGCCGCCCGGACGTCGTGGTGGGCAACAAGACCGGGACGTCCGTACACATTCAGCGATAGGACAGCGGCATGGCCGGCCCACATCGGCCGGAGAGGCCGCCATCTATCGAGGCAAGAACAGATCAGCTATCTCTTGGCTCAATGGCGTCACGACGGGAGCGGCGCGGTTGGTGAGTAGAATCACCGTCAACTCAAGATCAGGAAAGCGCACCATGTGGTTCCGGAAACCGCTCGTGCTCCCGGAGTGATGCAGGCGCCGGTGGCCTCGGTACTCGTCAATTCGCAGACCGAAGCCGTACGACTCCAGTGCGGGGGTTTCCATCAATTCCTTGCTGTCAGCAGACAACAAATCATCCGAGTACTGCATGTGGTCCCACAGAGTGAGATCGTCAAGGGACGAATAGATTCCGCCGTCACCCAGGACCGCGCTGTAAAGGCTCTGATCGGCGAGGACGACAGTCCCATCTGTAACCGTATAGCCGAGGGCGCGATTCGGTACCGTGGATATCCCAGCCTCGAACGCAACGGTGTTCTTCATCCCGACCGGTTCGAATATCCGCTCGGTCAGAAACGTGGCGAAGGACCGTCCCGATAGCTTCGTCACCATCATGGCCAGAACGGCGTACCCGGAATTACTGTAACGATAGGAGGTACCCGGCGGGAAGTAGGTGTGATCAGCTTCGATCATCATCTGCAGCACGTCGCGGTCGTGCACCTGCTCGGTGACATTGTCAGCTACAAGAGATTCATAGGCCAGAAGGCCGGAAGTGTGCTGAAGCAGGTTCTTGACCGTGATGCCGTTCCCATAGGCCGGGAATTCGGGAAAAACCTGCGGCAGCGTGGTATTGAGACTTAGCAAACCGTCCTCGACCAGCAGCAGGATGCTCGTCGCGGTAAACTGTTTCGTGACGGATGCCAGCCGGAAATTGGTCGCCGGCGTAACCTGAATCTGGCTGTTTACCTCCGCCAGACCGTAGGCTCCAGTAAACACCGGCACCCCATTCTGGATCACGCGGACTGCCGCACCGGGAATCGAGGTAGTCCGGTAATCCGAGAGAATCGACTCGATTTGGCTACCATAGTCCGTCTCACTGTCATCGCCAGTCAGGTGGCTCGAGGAACAGGCAGGCAGTGCGATGAGGAGGACGATCGACGAGATCCGTGAATGAAGTTTGCGCACGTGTCTTTCTTCGGATTGTAGGTGGCGGTCAGCCCGGCAGAACGCCGAATTCGTGGAACACGCGGCCGGACAGACTGAGGTACTGCACTGTCGCCGCCTCCGGCCGAACTTCAAGGCGTGCATGACCTGACTCAGGCCAGAACCTGCTGTATCCGGTGACCTCTCGGCCGAAGTGCCACGGCGCCCCGGCGCTGCCGGGCATGGCGTAGTGGAGTCCATCGACTACGTCGTCCACGAACACGTGATCGTGGCCATAGAAAAACACCTGCACGCCGTACTCAAGCATGAGCTCGTGCAGTCGAGCCTGCTCACCCACATGGGCCGCCTGTGCGCCTCCCCGCCCGTAGAGGGTCTCGCTCTCGTTGCCGGCTGCGCCCGCCACTGCGTGGTGGCAGCAAACGAACTTGAAGGGATGATCGGACGCCGCAAGCGTTCGTTCGGCCCAGGCGAACTGCTCCTCGCCGAGCGTCCAGTCCTCCACGACCGACACGTCGTCTCTCGCTGAGGGTGCCTCACCGGATGGCCGCGTGTACGACTGAACGTTGAGGACCACGAATAGCGCGGGCCCCCAGCCAAACGCGTAGTAGTCCTCGTTGTCGCTTCCGCCTTGCACATACGTGCTAGCGTTCGGGCCGGGCGTGAATCTGTGCCGTACTGCCGAAACGGTCTCGATGCTGTTGGCCGGAAGTTTTCCCGATTCGCCTTCCCAGTTTCCGATGAGTCCGAAGTGCGGGCTGTTCATGGTCAGCGGCCCGAGGTGTTTGCGGTACAGGTCGTAGGCCCGCTCTGCACCGAAGCCGTCTGTCTGGGGCTCGTTTCTCGAGGTGCGCCAGGCCACGTTGTCACCCAGAGCGAGCACGAAGTCGGGCTGATCTGCACGCACATTCCGTACGACATCGTCGAGCACCTGAATCGGGGCCTGACCGTCTGTGAAGCTCCCCGTGTGCGCATCGGTGATCAGGGATGCCACGAACGACGACTCGTTCGTCCGCTGGGTCGTGAAGCGCCCCGCGCTGACCCGGGCCGGCTCGCCTCCTGAGTGGGCTAGTCGGACGCGGTACTCGTAGTCCGAGTCGGGTGAGAGCCCGTCGATGTGCCACCAATAAAAGGCCCCGGGGTCCGCGGAAGCCTCAACCAGCGGATCGCTCCACTCTTGTTCACCCGCCGCCCGGATCTGAACGTGACCCGTACTCGCCCGGTGCCCGTTACGGGCGTTGATTACGATGGAACCCGTCGTGGGGCGCGACAGAAAGGGGAGGAGCGAGAGCGTCGGGGTGAGCAGGCGAGCCGCCGAGCTGCGATTGAGGCCCACGAGGCCAATCGAGGCGGCACCCGCCAGAAACTCCCTCCTGGAAATGAAGCGCGACATGTGGTAAGGGTTGGGGAGCAATGACTAGGTAGCGCTTCCGCCCCGTAGCGCGCAAGCTTCAGCGGGTTCCTCCCATCATCTCGTTGAGCCCCTTGACCACCCCCGCGTCTTCGGCACGAGCGGACAATTCAGCAAGCGTATCCCAGCGATCAGCTTCGGGCAGCCGCTGTAGCGCACTCGTTATGTAGAGACGCACGAGCTGCGACTCATCGCTCCCGGCCAACTCGGCTAGCTTCGTAATCGTACTGGCAGAGACATCGCCATCCTCAGCAAGGAATTGCACGGCCCAGCTCCGCACGTACTCGTCGCCATTTAGTAGGAGCTCCTCCAGCTCGCCATCCGACAGGCCGTCCGTAACGTTTAGAGCCCACAACGCGCGAAGCCGCCGCTTGACGTCGGTATTCTCATTGAGGATGGTTTTCAACCCCTCATGCACGGCCGGATCGGGGCCTCTCTCCTGGAGAAGCCGCCTGGCGTGACGCACGTACCAGTCGTTCTGGTTGAGCTGAAGTTCCACGAGCGCCTCAGAGCTCATCTCCCGCAGGTTGACCTGCACCTCTCCGACATCGGCGAGAGCCGGGAACTCGTCCCGGTGCAGCGTCTGGCGCTCACGGCCCCTTGACATCAGATACGTCAGACCCTCAGCCATCTTGACCAGTGGCCACATGAGCCAGATGGTGGGGGTCAACATCCGGACGACCATCGGTGTGAGGGATCTCCAGTAAAGCGCGCCGAGTGTCTTTGGGATAATCATCAGAGATGACGAGGATGAGGAAGGTCAATATCGCGGAGGCAACACCCAGGAAGTTGCTGCCGAAGACCACCGCCGCCTGCGCCCCAGCGCCTGCAGCCCCAACGGTGTGGGCAATAGTGTTCCTCTACCACGCGAGCGGCTGCTATCCGCACGTCCCGATTCTGGGCGAGGGCGGAGTCCACGACCGTGTTCAGGACCGGATCACCGAATTGCTCCCACCAGGCCGTCATTGGCGGCATTTCGGTCCGCGTGACGCGGTCGTCGAAACGCTCTGGAATCAGCGTGTCGACCTCCGTCACACCCGTCACGGCGGGGCTGAAGGCGCAACCGCTCATTGCGATGCACATGAGCGATGCCAGCGCGGCATGCCGCGAAACATCTCTGATTCGTTGTCTGGCCATCAAGACCTCAGGGGTGAAAAGACTAACCACAGAATCTGCACAACGGGCGCTTTAGGCGGCGGGTTGCCTGATTTGGGCAATCCAACAACAAATCCTTCTCGGCCATTTGCTGTTCGTCTGACATTTCCCGTGTAACCAAAGGCAACCCCGGATGGCGTCCGGGGTAATTAGACCGATAGGCTCTCCCACTCTCGCCGGAGCACCCAGAGGTGTCGGCGCAAAGGTTCTCCGATATGCGAAGCGTATTTGCCCTCCTGTTTCTGCTCCTGACCATTCCCGCGACCGCACAGAGCCATCGCGCGCTGATCACCGAGATTTCAGGCGCCGTCACCGTCACGCGCGCCAATGGATCGGCTGCGGGCGCCAGTTGGGGTCTTCAGTTATTTGATGGCGACATGGTCACGACCGGCTCTGGCGCCAAGGCAGCGCTGCTTTACTCCAACGGAAGCCTGCTCTCCATGGCGGCCAACGCCGAGGCACTGGTAGCCGGGGCGGGCGGTTCGGCATCCAGCGTGGATCCCACGCTCATGGCAGACGTGTCTGACATGACCTTGCACCGTACCGGCGATGGGGAGATCGCGGCGCTCGGTGGTCTTCGCTCCGGTGGGTCAGAGGCCGATATCGATCTGCAGTACCCGCGGCAGACACGGACCCTTTCCCCTTTGCCGGTTTTCGCTTGGGAGACGTGGGGCGAGTTTGAGCAGTACACGGTGACTGTGTTGTCCGACGACGGCGTGGTTTGGAGTGGTACGACGACAACCGAGACTTCACTCGCCTATCCGGAGTCCGCGCCGGTCCTGGATCCCGCGCAGACCTACTACTGGCGGGTAGAAGGGGAGGACATGCTGGATGTGGTCAAATCAGAGCTCATCCAGTTCCAGACGTTGTCTGCCGATGACGCTGTGCGAATCGAGGCAGCCGTGGGCAACATCCGCAGCACGCTGGGCGATGACGCCGAAAGTGCGGACTACGTGGTTGGGTCCATGTATGCCAAGGAAGGGCTCAACGCCGAAGCTATCGCGCTTTTTGAGGGTATTGCCGTGCGTCACGCGGACTCTGCGATGGTGCACGAGATCCTGGGCAAGTTGTATTATGAGACCGGGCGCAAGGACCTGGCTGTGGAGTCGCTTCAGAAGGCGTTGGCCTTGTCGAAGGGGCAGTAAGAGGGCTGGAGGGGATCGGGGTAGCCCCGACTTGGGCGCACGCGACTTGCCTCGCGGCGGGTTCTGAATATCTTGTCAGATTGTCTCGCGAAAAGAGCATCTATGTCCGCTCGCTACGTCTCTCTTTTTCTTCTCATCCTCGCACCGGGCCTCGTCATGGCCCAGGATCACGGGGCGAATGAACTAAGGCAGGCGGCAGTGGAGAGGGATGCCGCCGTTGTAGAGGGTTATGTTCGCGCCCACCGCCTGGGCGTCAAGCCCGTCGTGCTGGAGATGGTGGCCGATATCGCGACTGCAGTCCGCGCGCAAGATGACGCTGCGATCGACGAACTCCGGGATGCCATCGGGTTTGTAGCGGGTGTTTTTGAGTCCGCGCACGGGGAGCGGAGTTTCAGACTACTGGCCGAACAGTTGGCCCGTTGGTCGCCCGTTGATCTCGTCCTGAAGGCGCGTGGAGACAGCCTGCTTCAGGCGGGCATTGCCGTCCGGCTGGAGGACAGGCCCGGCGCCAAGGCTCTTTTCGATGCTGCGATGCCCATTTACCAGCAGATTCAGGACCTGCATGGGATTGCCGAGGTCACCGGTCAGCTGGGATACGTGAGTTGGTATCTGGACCCGGACTCGTACATCGCCACCAACTTGATTGCCCTTGAAGCCAGGAAGGCGGTGGATGATCGGCAGTTGATGGGGAACAGCTTCAACGATTTGGGGCTGGGTAACCGGGTGATCACGCGGGATTATGAGGCGGCGCTGGGGTATTACCTGGAAGGAGAGGTTGTCAGAAGGGCGATTGGTGATTCCGCGGCGCTAGCCCGCATGTTGCCCAACCTAGGGAGGACGTATGAGGCCATGGGCAGCTACGGCAAGGCCCGGGACTTCTACCTGGAGGGTGCCAAATTCTACCTGGCGGTTGGCGATTCCGCCAACTGGATCATCCAGCGGAGGAATACCGCGGGCCTGATGACCAACTACGCTGGTCGGCATACCGATGCGCTGGCTATCCTGCTTGACCTTCGCACAGACCTTGCGATGATCAAGGACGCGCGCGCCGAAGCGCTGGTGGGACTGACTCTGGGTATGGTGCGGCGGCGGCTTGGCGATTACACCGGCGCCGTGACGGAATATCAGGAGGTGATCCGTCTGGCTCGGGAAAACGGCCACCAGGATCTCTTGGGGCAGGCGTTAAACAACGTCGGTGTCGTGTACATATTCATGGAACGGCCGGACAGAGCCATTCCTTTCCTCGAGCGGGCATACGCCGCGGATTCGGCAAACGTCGATGCCCCGCCGACACAGGTGCTTCTGAGTCTGAGCAGCGCCCACTTCCAACTCAGGAATTACGAGGAAGCCGAATCCTGGCTTGCCAGGGCCTCGGAGGTGGCTACGGATCGGACGCACGAGGCCAGTGTGGTCAAGATGGAGTCCGACATCCAGACGCGAACGGGTCGTGAGGAGATGGCCAAGGAAGGCTACAGGGCCCTGCTGGCGCTCGCAGACGAACTCGAAACGCCGCACCTGAAGTCCGACGCGTATTTCGGAATGGCCGAGGCAGACGAAAGGCTGGACGATCCCGAGTCCGCCTTAGACTATTACGAACTGGCCGCGGTGGAGCTCGAGCAAGAGCGCGGAATGCTGACCGCCGAGGAAGACAAGGCGGGATTCCTGGCCCAAACACGTTACCTGTATGAGGAGATTGTCCACTTCCTGACCCGAGAGGCTCTCGACGATCCTACCAGCGTCTTTGCCGCGCGGGCCTTCGAGTTTGCGGAGCGGGGCAAGGCCAGAGCCTTTCTTGATCAAATGGCAGAGGCTCTTGCCGGGGTTCGCTCTGGCGTCGACGAGGAATTGCAGTCCGATCTCGATGTACTGAGTGACAACATGGCTTACCTGCGCGGAGAGCTCGCCACAACCCCCCGGTCAGAGCGGGACAAGATTGCCGAGTTGAAGGAAAACGTCCGCGCGATGGAAGGCGAGTACGAGCGCGTGGAGCGTGAGATGATCGAACGAAACCCGAGATTCGCTGCCATTCGGTACCCTCATCCTGTGACTCTCGCTGAAGTGCAAAATGAGGTACTGGCGGACGGGGAGTTGCTCCTGCAGTATGCCTTGGGCGATTCGTCATCGACGCTATGGGCGGTCTCTTCCGAGGGTGCGGCGGTGTTCCAGCTGCCGGTCCGGACCGAAATCGAAAGTCAGGTGGAACTGCTCAGATTTTCCCTGGAGGACCCCTCTCGCGCGGTTGACACGCCAGCCAGGCAGCTGTACGACATCCTTGTTGAGCCAGCGGCCGAATGGCTGGCCGCAGCCAGCGAAGTTATCGTGGTCCCGGATGGGGCCCTGAATTATGTGCCTTTTGAAGCCCTGACGGCGCGAGACGGGTCCTACCTGGTCGAGGGCGCGGCCTTCAGCTACGCTCAGAGCGCGAGTGTCTTGAGGCAACTCATAAAAGAGCCCAAAGCCCAACCGACCATGGAATTGTTGGCTATTGGCGACCCCGCATTTGGCGGCGCTCTTGAGAGTGGGTTTCTGAGGTCTGAGCCGCTGACAAGACTGCCTTTTTCGGGTGCCGAAGCTTCCGGGATTGCTGCTCTCTTTCCGGCCGGATCCGCCCAGGTCCTACTTGCAGAGGCAGCCACAGAGGAAGCCGTGACCTCTGCGTTGGCGTCGGAGACCTATCGATTTGTACACTTTGCAACGCACGGCCTGGTGAACGACGACCGGCCGGACTATTCAGGCCTGGCACTCGCGGGGTCCGGGACTGATGCGCTGCTGCAAGCCTCGGAGATTTTCAACCTCAAGATAGACGCCGAAATGGTGGTGCTTTCTGCCTGTGAGACCGGACTTGGGCAGTTGGTCAAGGGAGAGGGGATGGTTGGGCTGACCCGCGCTTTTATGTACGCTGGGGCGCCGTCCGTTGCCGTTAGCCTGTGGAGTGTCTCTGACCAATCCACGTCGACCTTGATGCAAAGTCTCTACGGGGCGCTCCAGGATCCCAGTTCGACAAAATCCGCGGCATTGCGCTCGGCCAAGCTCGCCCTGCTCAGGGACGAGTCCACAGCCCACCCCTTTCATTGGGCGCCCTTCATCCTGGTGGGACTCAATGAATAACAGCGCCGTTATGTAGCTCGGCGGTACGATCCCGAATGGCCCACAAAGATGGACATATTTCGGACTCGGACCGCGGAATTTGCGTTTTTAGGCGTCTGCCAGAAAGACGATTCCTCCGGAAAAGGGGAGGTCGATCAGCATGCCCATCCCCAAGGCCTAATACCCTCCCTCCCGATGCGAGTCGGTGGTAGTGTCGCAATTTTGGCGACTGCCGTTGGCCAGTCTCGATCCCGCAATCCTCAAAACTGCGTGTTCATCTATTCTTGACGACATGACCCGAATATGGTCGTATAATCTGAGACCGGACGAATTCTTGCCCCTCAGAGTTGTCTAGGCCCCATAGGAAGGTGATAGCTGTCTTCCTAAGGCTGGGTATTTCCGCCTCCTTCTCTTTAGGCGCCGCCGTATTCGGGTGGTCCGTATCTCCTGCGAACATTGCATTCTATTCGTTCCGTCGCCGTGGCGACCGTATTACTGTGTGTTCTTAGTTCGCCAACAGGGGTCCAAGGGCAGACCCTCAGGCTCAATCTCCAACAGCTTGAGGACGCGTCGGACGCGGTCGTGCTTGGACGGATGGTCTCTTCGGAGAGCGCCTGGACGGCAGATCGCTCCGCTATTCTCACTCGTGTAGACATCGAAGTCCACGATCCGGAGACAGGCGCAGTGATTGGAATGCAGACCGTCACTGTCCCAGGAGGGCAGGTGGGCGAATACGTCCACGAGGTCTCCGACATGCCCTACTTCAGAGAAGGCGAAGAAGTGGCGGTATTCCTGACGCAGCATCCAACGGGCGCGATGATCGTGACCGGTGGGTGGCAGGGGAAACTGGAGATCGTGAGTAATCCGTCGGGAGGCGAAAAGCGGATCCTGGGTGCCGAGCACTTGATGGAGGAGGAAGTCACAGGATTTCTCGCCACCGGCAATGGATCAGAGGTCGAACGTCAGCGAAAGACCTTCCCTCTGAGCGAGTTCGTCAAAAGGGTCAAGAAACTGGACCGCGAGCAGTAGCCCGCCCCGTCTGACCGTCCACTTTCTTCTTCAGGCGCCACCGGTCGGTGGCAGCTACCTAGACTACTATGCCATTGTCACAGCGCTTCTTCTTTTTCGCGTTCACGCTCCTCCTTGGCGGCTCGGCTCTCTTCTCTCCGGCGTCCGCGCAGACGTTTAGCCAAATCAATAATTCGGCGGCATTCGCATCTGCCGGCGCCGGCTACGGGACCGCCCTTGGCGATATCGACAACGACGGTGATCTGGATGTCTTTTGGGGCATTCCAGGATCTGCAGATCGGACATTTATCAACGACGGGTCCGGGGTTCTGAGCGCGGGTTTCACGTTCCCCAATACCTACGATACCGAACGGGCCGAAGTAGGTGACTTCAACAACGACGGCTGGGTAGACGTCGTATTCGTGAACTCTACGCCAAACAATTTCAATTGCAACCTACCAGCGAATGGGCAATATTTGGCATGTGACCCCAACACCCTGTTCCTGAACGACCAGGACGGAACCTTTACGCAGGCCTGGACGGATGGCTTGGCCCACGGTTCTCGGGATGTCCAGGTCGGTGACTTTAACGGGGACGGCTGGGACGACTTCGCTGTTGCCAACATTTGGCAGGGAGCAGGAACGATTTGGATCAACAATGCGCTGGCGGTCGGCGCCGGCTTTGGCTTCACGGCAGCCAGTATTTCAGGAGCTCCCGAGTGGGTTGGCGTTGGGGTAGGCAATGTGGGAGGCTCCAACCATGACGATGTGGTGTTCGGAGACGGGACCATCTACATCTCAAACGGGGACGGGACGTTTGCTTCGCCGACGTCGGTCTCGGTCACAGCCCGGTCTCACGTTGAGATCATGGATCTCGATGGGGCCAATGGCAATGACATCGTCTTTATCGGCAGTTATAACTCGGTAGCACCCTTTCTCTCGACGGCGGGCGGAGGCTTCGTGGCGCAAGCCGTGGTTGGCAACGCAACGCACCCCAGGTTCGACGCGCGCGTGGCCGACGTGAACGATGACGGCAGGATGGACATCGTGACGGCCGGGTATGCGGCCAATCCCGGTCCGTTCGAGTCCGCGTTCATCAGTGACGGTGCCGGAGGGTTCACCCCTACCGGCACTATTTGGGGCGGTAAGGGGATCGGCGCCGGCGACCTGGACGGGGACGGCAAGGACGACGTCGTTACAGCCGCAGGCAACGCGGTCTTTATCAACACGTCGACTGCCATTCTTGTCAATACGGCGCTTGACTCCAGCACGGCAGGAGATGGTTTCTGCTCTCTGCGAGAGGCCATCCTCAACGCCAATATTGTGGCCGGCGGTGATCTAACTTCGGGAGACTGTTCAGCAGGCAAGCCTGCCCGCGATACGATCGGATTTTCCATCCCGGGGACGGTCCAGCACACCCTCTCGTTTGCGGACGGTGTGTCTCTGCCTTCCATCACGCAGCCTGTCGTCATCGATGGTTGCAGCCAGCCTGGAGCTAGCTGCACAGGCAACATAGAGGACTACGACCTCCGGATAGCGCTGGATGCCC
>JBLHLC010000021.1:0-75252 GCA_047619685.1 Rhodothermales bacterium | reverse complement strand
GCATGGTCCAACATGGCGTCCCGAACCCGGTTGTAGCCGGTTATTCCAACGCCGCCGCCCAGGATACCCAGTTGACCGCTGAGCGCTTTCCCGCTCCCTACTTCAACGGCGGAAAGCTCAACCCTTCGGCGGCTGTATCCCTCCGTTTCCGCATTGGCCACGTTCTGGCCAGCTACGTTCATGGCGCCGTCGAGCGCCCTGAAGGACTGCCTGGAGATATCGAGTAGAAGACTCAGTCCCATGATCAGCCTCTCTGGTCAAGCATGGAACGGCGACTCCTGGATGCGGGTGTCTCTCCGCGCGCCGTGTAGACTTTCCCGCGATCCGGCTGCATCAGTCCATGAAGCATCAAAATGAGCTCATGGTTCACCTGTCCTGCGTAGCGAAGCGAATAGTCCGCTGCCGCCACCAGTCTGCCGGATTCACGTGCAATCTCGTGAATGGCCTTGCGAGCCGCGCTGATGGCGTTGCAGGCCATGCTGGCCTCTTCCACCGGGTGAAGTAAAAGCAGAATGCTGGAAATGGAATCGCCAGGGACTCCGGCAATCCGGAAGAAGAGATCAATCTGGCGGCTGTGGGCGCTCCGGTGCTCAGAGGCCGCGTGTACGCAGTCCTGCAATGCCATGGCGCTCTCGTTCAGTTGACCCTGGTCACTGGTGCGTATGGCCTCGAGCATGCCTTTCAGCGCATCACGAACCGATTCCAGGGCCGCGACTTCCGCGGTCAGCGTTTCGGCCAGCCGCTGCGCGAGCATGGCAAGTTTCGCGGTGTGGAGTATCTGATTATTCATTGGAGGCAGCGGGTAACTGGCGGGCGCGCAGGCTCATGAAATCCTGAAGTGAGAGCGGGGCGTTCTGGTCGATATCCAACTGGAACACGCGGTCGATTTCGGGAAGCGCACCGTCCTCGTTCGAGGCCCATTTCTTCATGAGCATCTCAGAGATCCCCAAGGTGCCTGAATCCACCAGGTGCTTGGTGAGCGCGTCGGTCAAGGCGTCGCCCTGGGCGTTGCCCTGTGCCTTGACCCAACCAGCGCCCTCGTCCCCAGCCAATCCACTGGAAAAGAGGTCCTTCGTCATGGTCTTGACGAATTCCCGAACCAGGACCTCTTCAAATTTCCTGGCAGCCTCGGCCGGATTTTCAGGCGTTCCGTTCTTCCCGCGTGTCGAGAGCGAAATGCCGCCGGCCGGGTCCCTGGGAACCCGGAGATTCAGGTCTCCGCGTTTGGTCGGATCTGGTGATATGTTGGAAGGCGTGATGAGCATCAGAGAATCTGGAGTTCGCCCAGAAGCGCGCCGGCCTTGTCTATGGCCTGGAAAATGGCGATGACGTCCCGGGCCGTGAGGCCGAGGTCATTGAGAGCTGCGGCCAGTTGCGTCACGTCTGTGTTCGGCTCAAGGACGACAGAGCGGGTGCCCTCTTGATCGATTTGAGCGGCACCAGCCGCGCCGGCTACGGTCTCGCCCTGGGAAAATGGCCCAGGCTGGGAAACGAAGGGATCTTCCTGCGTGGCAATCACAATACTGCCGTAGGTGACCATGACCTGTGCTACGCGGACATTGCCGCCAGCCACAATTGTGCCCGTTCGCTCGTTTATGACGACCCGTGCGGGAATGTCTACCTCAACCCTGACGGCCTCCAGATTGGCCAGTAGCAGGGAAGAGGAGGAAATGTCAGTCGGCCGCAACACCCTGACGAGGCCCGCATGCTCTACCGTCGCCGCGTCGGCGAATTGGGCATTGATGGCATCTGCGATGCGACTCGCATTGGTAAAGTCGGGACGTTTCAGAATGAGGCCGACACCGGTGGAGTCACCCAGGACAACTCCGGAGCTTGCAGTGACCTGCCCGCCATTGGGAATGCGTCCCGTGTTGGTGTGGTTTACCTGTACAGACGAACCCAGGGACGAGGCCAGGACTGATCCAGTGGAGACCGCGCCGTACGCCGTGGCATACTGTTCGCCAGATTGTGGATCGATCAGGATGGTGGGCAGAAGTTGGCCACCCGATAGCGACCGTGCGTCTCCGAGCGAGGAGACGGTGACGTCCAGCAAACCGCCAATTCCGGTGAACGGATCAACGGTTGCGGTAACCATCACCGCGGCTGTGTTTCGCGAGTTGATGATTTCCGGGTCCACGGGAATACCGAACCGCTCCAACATGTTGGCAATGGACTGCGTGGTGTAGGGCGACCCCCGGCGACCGCGCACCCTGTCTCCCGTCCGGTCAAGACCGGAGATAAGCCCATAACCGATGAGTTGGCGTGCTCCCGCGCCCTCCAGCATGACAAGGTCTTTGAGGCGGGTGCCAGAATCCTGGCCAGACGTCGGGAGGACGACGGCCAGTGAGATGGCGCCGATCAAGAGAAAATATTTCGTGGGATTGCTCATCGCTCTTGGTTACTTCATTGAGTAGGCCACGGCACCGCCCAGAATGGCCATCAGGCCGAATCTGGCAATCTTGCCTGGCTTGAACAGCCCGCGTACTGGACCACCCTTCTTCTTGTACTCGATTTGGGCGTTCGCGATGTTGAAGGAGAGGACGGAGTTGTTCGTGCGGACGTCAACCGGCCGGACAAGCCCGGATACCATCATTGTGTGCGTTTCACCGTTCACACTCAAGGACTTTGAACCGGAAAGCTGCAGATTGCCATTGGGGTCCCTCTCCAGGATGGTGGCAGTGATCGTGCCCGTGAGCAGGTCCCGCTGCAGCGAACTGTTACTCGTCTTGGCGTCCTTGGAGAAGTTCGCGTCCAGTGCAAACCGTCCCGACAGGCTCGATCCTCCCGTGACTCCGGAGTTGGCGTCAATCCCGTTCGAGGCCGCGTTCTGCCATTGGGACGCGCGCGAAGCGGAGGTCTTCTCCACGAGCACAATCGTAATGATGTCTCCCGCTTTGCGGGCCCGGAAGTCCGAATAAAGTGACTGTCCGGATGCCGGAGCGGCGACGAGGACCAACAGGAAAATCAGTGCGATGCGTTGCATTTCCGTTACTTGATTAAAGGGTTTCAATCCACTCTGCACGACCGGCGCCCACCAGGCGGGCACGGTAGACGGTGTCGGAATCGTCTGCATAAAGTCTGATGATGTCGCCTAGCTGACCTCGTTCCCTGGCGCGGCAAGACAGGTCCAGCAGGAACGCGCCGCGTCTGTAGGACATGCGGACGGGTTCGCCCGTTTCTGCCGCGGGTCTGGGTCCAATGTCTGTGGTTCGGAGCGGGCTGTCAGTCCGGAGGTACCGGCGTGCCATGAGTTCAGCATCGCCCCATCGGTCCAGCGTCCCTGGAGTGACGGGTTCGCCACTGAAGCGGGTGGTCTCCATCCAGACAAAATGAAGGGAGGAAGGGATGATGGCGTCTCCGCTGGAGAACTGCTCGATGGCAATTGCCACCGAATCAAAATGGGCCACCTGGATCAGCGCGGTTCCCAGGCGCTCCGTGCCAACGGAGAACGAGATCTGCAGACGGCCCTTCGGCACGACGGGGGATTGTGGGAGCTCGACGTGGACGGCACTTGGCCCAAACGTGGTGCCCTCGGGCAAGTCTGAGACGCGTACGACCGACACCTCCACGGAACCAGCGGACCCGGGGATACGCCCGGCCACAGCTCGCGTGGCCGCGGACAGAATGGCGTCTTCTGGCGACATGGAGGCCACAGACGAGGTGCCCGGGCCGCCCAGTGGCTGCGCCCAGGCTGCCGGCGCTGCAGCCAGAAGAAGTGAGGTAATGAGGAGAAGTTGGCGCAATTCGGATTACGACTTAAGACTGTTTGCGATCTGGAGCATCTCTTCGGAGGTGGTCACCATTTTGGAATTGATCTCATAGGCGCGTTGTGCCGTGATGAGATTGACCATTTCCTGAACCACGTTGACGTTGGACGCCTCCGTGTATCCCTGCATGACCGATCCGAGACCGTCCTGACCGGGAGATCCCACGAAGGGCTCCCCGCTCGCCGTGGTCTGCTCGTAGAGGTTGCCGCCTATCGGAGTCAGTCCAGCGGGATTGTTGAACCGGGCCAACTCAATCTGTCCGAGCTCGAACATGTCGGTTTCTCCCTGGAGTCGGACCATCACCTGGCCGTCCTGTCCGATGCTGACGTCGACGGTGCCTTGAGGGACTGCAATCTCGGGCTCAAGCGCCAATCCAGACATGTTGATGACGACGCCATCCGCGTTCATCGTGAGGGTCCCGTCCCGCGTAAAGGCGAGCGAGCCGTCTGGTCGTTTCAGCTGAAGGAAGCCGTCGCCGTTGAGCGCCAGGTCGAGTGCGTTACCCGTTTCGTTCAGGCCGCCCTGCACAAAGCTCTTGACGGTGGCGACGGCAGCAGCACCCAACCCGATTTCGAGGGAGGACATGGACCCGGGGTCGACGCCTTCCTCGATTCCTGCGGATTGAACGTTTTGATACAGAAGATCCTGGAAGACCAGGTTCGTCCGCTTGAAGCCGGTCGTGTTGGCATTTGCGAGATTATTCGCAATGTTGTCGACGCCCGCCTGCTGGGCGCTCATGCCGAGGGCAGCCGTATGAAGTGCTCGAAGCATTGTGTTACCTGTTTGGAGACTGTCGGGTGATCTAGAAGCGTCCGAGTGATCGGATGGATTGCGAAAGGTTTTCGTCCGTACTGCGGAGCATGCGCTGCTGCATTTCGAAGAGGCGGAGGTGTTCGATCATCCCCGTCATCGCCTCCAGCGGTTCTGTATTGGAGTGCTCCACGTAACCCTGGCGTATGGTGGCGTTGGATTCAATGGACTCTGCCTCTCCAGCGGAGAATTCTGCACCGCCGCGGCGCTGAAGCACGCTTGTGTCCTCGAAGTTGACGACGGCGAGTTGCGCAATCTGATTGCCATCGGCGAAAACGCTGCCATCCGGTTTTACTTCAACCTCGCTCGTACCAGGGGGGATTTGGATGGGGCCGCCTTCACCTTGCAGGCTCATGCCTGACAAGCTTTGCAGATCACCATCTTCGGTGAGGGTCATGCGGCCGGCCCGCGTGTATCGCAGTTCTTCGGACTCTGGGTTGGACAGGACAAAGAAGCCGTCGCCGTTCAAGGAGAAGTCAAAGGTATTCCCCGTCTTCTCCTGTTCACCGGCGCTGAAGTCAATCCACTGGCGGATGGCCCGGTTGGATTGAGGCCCGCCATCGGTGTCAATCTTCTCGTTCAGTACTTCGACGAAAGCCCGCTCACGCTTGAACCCGATGGTCCCGGCATTTGCGAGATTATTGGCGGTTCTCTCCTGGGCCCGGGACATGCCGGTCATGGAGGCGACGCTATTACGAAGGCGGAGAAGCATGGGCAGATGGTGGTTGTCCGTAGATCACCATCGCAAATGCCCTGCCAAGACACCCATCTGCCCGCCGTGGCCGCCTCGCCCTGTTTCTAAAGTGAGCGGGGGCACCTTTTTCCATCCGTCAGGCAGTTTTTCCTTATAGAAGGGCGCGTTTTGGCCGGGTAAAACCGCCGTTTGTGCCGGTCAGGTTGATGGAGGGCGCATGGATTTGATTGGCACAGCCCGTGCATGGGGGAGCGGAGCCTGCCTGGAGAACCGTCGGGTTTCGACTCGGCTCTCTGTCTCCGTGGCTTCTGGCAACACTTTCATTTGCTCCCTGATGAGACCATGAACGAGGTCATTCGCACAGCAGTTATCGGCGTCGGCGCCATGGGCCGGCACCATGCCCGTGTCTATCGGGAAATGGACCACACCGAACTGGTCGGGGTCTACGACGTCGACGATTATCAGGCTTCGGCCGTCGCTACCGCCAACGGGGCATACGCCTTCAATTCAGTTGAAGAGCTCCTGACAGCCGGGATCGATGCGGTTACCGTCGCCGTGCCCACCACGCAGCATGCGGAAATGGCCACTCGCGCTATGGAAGCAGGCATTCACGTGCTTGTGGAGAAGCCCATCGCGGGAAGTCTACGGGACGCAACCGACATGATGGACTCGGCGCGTGTGAACGACCGACTCCTGATGGTGGGTCACATTGAGCGCTTCAATCCTGCGATTCGGACGCTGAGCGCCAAAGTCGCCCCGGAGGACGTGCTTGCGCTGAACATCATTCGCGTAGGTCCCAGACCGCCGCGCATCAAGGACGCCGGCGTCATTATTGACCTTGCCGTACACGACATCGACCTGGCGTTCTTCCTTACTGGCAGGGCAACGGAGGATGTCTTTGCGGTGACCTCCAGCATGCCCATGGAGCATGAGGACACCGCTTCGATTCTACTTCGGCTGGCCGGTGGCATTGCAGTCCAGCTCACGGCCAACTGGATTACCCCGTACAAATCCAGGGAAGTCCAGGTGATCACTCAGGACACGCTGTTCAAGGCCGATTTGATAAGCAAGACGGTCAAGGCCTTCAGCAGGAGCAGTTCCGGAGGTGGTTATACCGTCGAAGATCTTCCTGTGCTGGTCGAAGAGCCACTCACGGCCGAACTAAAGGCCTTTGTCCACTCCGTCCGGTACGGACTACCTGCACCCGTCTCCGCACGGGATGGCATCAGAGCCCTCGAAGTAGCCGTGCGCGCTACCGGGTTCAAACACACACGCCTGCAGAGGGCTGCCTGATATGCGCAGAATTCTGGTAACAGGGGCCGGTGGAAATGCGGCCCGAAATTTCATCGCTTCGGTTCGAATGGCTCCAGAGCCATTCTACATTGTGGGTACGGACACCAACACGTTTCACTTGGCGTGTACCGACACGGACGCATCCTATGTGGTGCCCAGTTGCGACGATCCCACGTACGAGGAGTCCGTTCTGGCCATTATCGAGATGGAGCGGGTGAGTCTGGTTCACCCACAGCCGGACCCCGAGGTTGCCTGGTTCTCCGAGAATCGAGACCAATTTCCAGGACTTCTTGCGCTACCGGATCACGCCGACGTAGTGGCTTGCCAGGACAAGATGCACTGCAATCGTCTTCTGGCGGCGGCTGAGGTTCCCGCACCACGATCCCTCAGGGTCCACGCGCACTTGGATTTCGATGACGCGGTAAAGACGCTGATGGGTCGGTCCGGAAAGGTCTGGGTCCGCGCCGTACGCGGAGCAGGATCCCGGGCTGCCTTGCCGGTCACGACTGGCGACCAGGCGTTCAACTGGATCCGCTACTGGACAGTCAACAAGGAATGCGCCACGACCGATTTTATGCTCAGCGCATTCCTCCCCGGTGCTGAGTTCGCCTTCCAGAGTCTGTGGTACGACGGACAACTGGTCACTTCGATGGCCAGGGAGCGGACCGAGTACCTGATGGGTAACATCATGCCCAGCGGGCAGTCTTCCAGTCCAAGCGTCGCACGCACGGTCCATCGAGACGACGTCAACACCGTCGCTTCGGCCGCCGTTCGCGCCATTTCGCCGCGACCGAGCGGGATCTACTGCGTGGATCTGAAGGAAGATGAGAACGGCGTGCCGAGCGTCACAGAAATCAACGTCGGCCGGTTCTTCACCACAAGCAATTTTTTCGCCGCCGCCGGCTCCAATATGCCTTACTACTACCTGAGGATGGCGTTCGGCCAGCGGGTGGAGGCATTGCAACCCTACAACGCCTGTGAGACCGAGCTCTACTGGGTTCGAGGCGTAGACAGAAAACCCCACCTATTCAAAGGAGCACCATGGATTCAGCGTCGCGCCGCGTAATCGAACATGCACCCCTCGTTCTGGTCGATTTCGATGGGACGCTTGCGACGCTGAGGACCGACTGGGTCGGTCTCAAGAAGCGTCTTGCCGCTCTTTCTGCTGAACGCAACTGGCCTTGGGATCTCTCGCTGGGTATGGACGCCAATCTGCGCCGTGTCAGGTCAGATCAGGGCGAAGCCACCTTTACCCGACTCTGTGACGAGGTGGCCGATGCCGAAGTGGCCGGCTATGCGCCACAGGACATATCGCACAACCTCATCGAACTCCTTCGGGATCGGAGCGGAGAGCCCACAGCAATTGTGACCAACAACACCAAGGCCGGGGTTCTCAGGATCCTGGCCCGTCCCGAGTTCTCCGGAATTCGCGCCAGGGTGATAGGGAAGGAGGACGTTCAAGCCAGTAAACCCTCGCCGCAGGGGCTGCTGCGGGCCTGCAGGCTCTACGTAGCCTCTCCCAAAGCCACCGTTTTCATTGGGGATTCGGCCTCTGACGCGGAAGCAGCCAAGGCTGCAGGGATTGGGATTTTCCTCCGGGTGACCCCACCGGGGGCATCGCGGCTGAGGTTGGCAGCCTGATAAACGAACACGGTCGTACCTGGCCAAAACCAGATACGACCGTGAAGTCAGCGGCACCGCGAACCTGACCTCAGTCTAGGCTGCGGGGTCGATGTGAACGAATTTTCTGTCGTTCTTACCGCTCGAAAACCGCACGCTGCCGTGTGAGGTCGCGAAGAGGGTATCGTCCTTTCCAATTCCCACGTTGTTTCCGGGATGGAACTTGGTGCCTCGCTGGCGGACAATGATTGATCCAGCCGTGACGACTTCGCCGCCATAAGCCTTCACACCGAGCATTTGTGGGTTGGAGTCGCGACCGTTCTTGGTCGACCCCATTCCTTTCTTATGTGCCATAGTACCTTACCTACGTGCTAGTCTTCTTTAAGCTGGACGTCCGCCGTCGAGGTCGTCCTGAAGTTTCTGGAGCGTGTCCCAATCCCCGGCCGCGGCCAACGCAGCCTGCTGGGGCCATGTGTCGGGCGTGTGGGAGTTGTAACGAGGACCGGCGGCGGTCAGGACTTCCTGCAACTGTGGGATCTCCGCGGCGGCCACCTTGGCAAACGTGTCGAATCCAGCTTCGGCAAGCAGCTCCGCGATCTTGGGACCGATGCCCTCGATCTTGGTGAGCTTGTCACCTTTGGCCGCCTTCTTCGCCTTGGGCGCCTCTGCCTCCGGAGCAGCAGCCTCTGCCTTCGGAGCAGCAGCCTTGGGGCCTGAGCCGTCAAGCGTGACCGAGTCAATCATGAGCTGCGTGTAAGGCTGACGGTGCCCGTTCTTCACTTTGTAGCCCTTGCGGCGCTTCTTCTTGAAGACGAGAACCTTGTCTGCCTTGACGTGCGCAAGTACGGTAGCTTCTACAGAGGCGCCGCCCACGAGCGGGGTGCCAACGGAGACCGAATCTTCGCTCGAGACCAGGAGAACCTGATCGAATGAAACCTTGCTCTCCGGGGCGTCTATCAGACGCGGAACGTAGAGCCGATCGTTCTCCCGGACTTTATACTGCTTCCCGGAAATTTCTACGATCGCGTACATATCAAACCTCTGCTTTGGGCGCCGGGTTGGTTACCGGCGCGAGAGTGTGGATGCAAAATCTTATCAATTGGGCCACAAAACGGCCTAGCCCATAAATGTACAGCGGACAGTCTATGGAAAGCAACCCTGCGCGCTTCGTGAGTTTGCCCAAATGGGGATCGACCCCCGTCGGCAAGGTGATTTGCATTGGAAAAAACTATGCGCGTCACGCGGCAGAAATGGGCAGCGCGGTCCCTACCACGCCGATGGTTTTTCTGAAGCCATCAACCGCCCTGATTCCAGCGGGTGGCACAGTGCGTATTCCGCCCGGTATTGGCGAGGTGCACCACGAGGTGGAATTGGTGGCCGTTGTCGGGGACTTTGCCCGCAACGTCTCTCTGGACCGGGCACTGGAGGTGGTAGCGTCTTACGCAGTAGGGCTCGATATGACTGCCCGCCGGTTGCAGGGCGAGGCCAAGAAGAGCGGCGGGCCCTGGACCGTGGCAAAGGGCTTCGACACGTTCGCCCCTATCGGCCAGCCTGTGGCCGCCGCGGGTATGAATCCGGGCGACCTCGGCATTCGGTTGCTCATCAACGGGCGAATGGTTCAGGAAGGTCATACCTCCGACATGGTATTCGGCATCGCTCAACTCATCGCCTACTGCTCCACCGTCTTCACGCTGGAGCCCGGAGACCTGCTCTACACAGGAACTCCGGAGGGTGTGGGCCCGGTCAATCCGGGTGATGAACTGACGGCCGAAATAGACGGACTGCCCAGCCTGCATGCGTCAGTGGTGTAGGGCAGACCACCGCTCCCAGGTGAGCCCCAGGGCGGTTGTCAGTCCAGGGACTTTGAGAGGATGGCCGCGACCAGGGCGGCAGGACTCTGCCTTTCGGTGATGGTCCTGAATCTGGCCGGGTTGTCCTCTGGGACCCACACCTCCGCCGGCAGCGGTCTCAGGTTGTAGTCGGTCGCCATGGACTGCCCGTACGCCCCGGTGTCGAGGATCGCCAGGCAGTCGCCTTCGCGAATTTCGGGCACCTCTCGACCGTGGGCAAACGTGTCGCCCGTCTCGCAGATGTTGCCCACCACGTCGTAGGTGCGGAGCGGGCCCTCGGGATTGGAGAGATTCAGGATCTCGTGGTAGCTGCCGTACAGCGCTGGCCGGACAAGGTGCCCCATTCCTGAGTCCACCCCCACAAAACATATATCCCCATTGTCCTTGATCGTTGTCGCAGTCACAAGCATGACGCCAGCTTCGGCTACGAAAAAACGGCCGGGCTCGAACCAGACCTCGGCTTTGTGTTTCTTGCTGAACTCGGATAGCGTCTCTCCAAAACGTTCCGCGAAGCCCTGGAGGTCGATGCGTTTTTCCTCGGGCCGGTAAGGCACCCCCAGCCCACCCCCGAGATTGACGAAGTCGAGTCCAGGAAACTCCTCGGCGATCTTCAGTATGACCGACACGGCCTCCCAAAGGGTAGCCGGATCAGGAATGCCGCTGCCAATGTGTTGGTGAAGACCAGCCAGCCGCAGATCGTGCCGCGCAATGATGCGCCTGATCTCAGCATTCATCGCAACCGGGATCCCGAATTTGGACCGGTTGCCGGCAGTGATTACGTGGGCGTGGTGTCCAGCGCCAATCTGCGGATTCAGACGCACGCACACATCAGAACCTGGGTAAGCCGCACCGAAGGCTTCGAGCCGGGATAACTCGCCAATATTCAGGAGGACACCCTGCCGTTTGGCAAAGTGCATCTCGGCGTCCGTCATGTTGTTCGCCGAGAACAGAATCCGGTCGATGGGGAAGCCGACCCGAATAGCCAGAAGTAATTCGGCCGGCGAGACCGCGTCGATGCCGACCCCCGCTGCCAGAAACTGCCGTAGGATCACAGGGTGGCTGTTGGCCTTCATGGCATACAGCAACCGGTGGGGGACCGCCTGGAGGGCCTCGTCAAGCCTACCGATCTGCTGCCGAATCGTGCGTTCGAAATAGACGTGGGTTGGCGTGGAGACGGACCTGTCGACGCGGGTCAGGATTTCAGGGTAAGGAGCTGGTTTGTGCATGCGGTGTGGGCTACAGAATCACTTCTTCAAAGGGGACGTCTTCCGCCGCGAGGACGAAGACGGTTGTCGGCAGCATGCTGGTGCGTTCCTGCAGGCCGGCGTAGTAGGCTCCAAATGATTCGTCAGGAGTGGCAAGGCCAAGGAAAACAAGGTCGCTCGTGCTGGATGATGACTTTAAAACGTCAAAGAACAGGCGGTCACCCGAGACAATGACTTCGTGCCGGATCCCGGTCCGGGAGGCAGAGAACAGATTCTGCAGGTTTGTGCGGGCCCCTGCTGCCGCCTCCTCGGTGGCAACCAGCATCTTGATGGTGACGACTGCTCCACGCCACGGCATGCTGTTCCTCAACATGTATGCAAGCGTGATCATCAGGCCTCCGTTTCCTTTCAGTCCGCTCCACCAGACGTCGATGCGCTTCCTCCGCCCAAATCCGACCGCCTCATTGTAGCGGACGATGAGGGTGTTGCGTCGCTCGGTATGGAAGAGTCGAATCAGGTCTGCGTACTCCTCCAGGCCATCCTGTCTGCCCGTGGCTCCGATAACCACGGTGTTGGGCACCAATGGGCCCAGGCCATACGCCTGGATCATTTGACGGGCACCCTGGGTCGGCGACTCCGCAGACACGGCCCGGACAAACCCCCGAACACCCTGGCGGTCCATGTATTCCGTGATGGTCGTGGACAGCCGCTTGAGGCGGTCCCCGGACATGGACTCCGAGGGCAGGACGGACGCCACGGTAAGAAGGCCCCGATTATGCGAGATCCAGGCGGCCAGCGACACCAGGTGCCAACGTTTGGTGGGCGCGCCGGAGAGGACGAGAAAATGGGGTCGCCAGTTTTTGGCGTCAGGCTGTTGCCGAAGCCTCATCAGCCCGGCCGTCGTGATGCTCAGCCAGACACCTCGCCGGACATCTCCCCACGCACTCCGCAGTTCCTGTCGCTCGAGCCAGACATAAATCCCCGCGACAATGACCAGGGCACCCACGGTGGCGGCGGCGTTGATGAGGAACATGACGGCGCCGCAACCCACCGCACCGATCGCGGACCAGACCCAGTGAATCCGCAACTCCGGTCTGTACGAGGGATTCCCCAGGAACCGCTCCAGGGCCGCCGAAATGTTCAGCACCCCGTACGTCGTCAGGAAGAACATGGTGAGAACAGGTGCGACGGCGTTCAGATTGCCCAGGGCGACGGTGATGAACGCGACGCCGAGCGTCACGGCCGTACCCACGCGCGGTTCGTCATCTGGACCGCTTCCCCCTCCCAGAAAGCTGAGGGCCTGCGGTAGAACGCCGTCACGCGCAAGGGCCTGGAGGACTCTCGGGGCACCCAATATGCTGCCAACCGCGCTCGACAGGGTGGCGCCCCAGACTCCAACCAGAATCAGCGAGCCGAAACGCGCCATTTTGGTCATGATCATGGGATCAGCGACAAGCTGCTCGGGCGTCGCCCACGCGTTGAGGATGGCGGGGAGGCCCATATAGATGAAATAGCCCACCCCTACTGCAGCCAGCGTGCCCACGGGAATGGACTTTCGGGGGTTTTCCAGGTCGCCCGACATGTTGACGCCGGTCATGATGCCCGTGACGGCGGGGAAAAACACGGCGAACACCACCCAGAATCCGGCGGGCTCGAAGGCGGCAGCGGGCACGGCCGCCTCGGCAACAACAGAGGAACCCATGAAGAGGGACACCAGGGACAGCGCGATGGCCGCCATTATCACATACTGGACCCGAAGGGCAAATCGGGCTGAGGTCAGCGCAAGCGCCGCAACCAGAACAGTCGTGACCAGCGCCGCAAACTTCTCGTCGATGTACCCCGGGAACGCCGCGGAGAGACTCTCGGCAAATCCGATGGTGTAGAGCGCAACCGAGAGGGCCTGGGCGAAATAGAGCGGGATCCCGACCGCTCCTCCCGCCTCGATTCCAAGCGACCGAGAGATCATGTAGTAGGCACCGCCTCCACCTACCTCCTGATCGGTCGCGATCGCCGAGATCGAAAGCGCGGTCAAGAACGTGATCGCCGTGGACAACGTCACGATCACCAGCGTCCCCGCGAGTCCCACGTTTCCCACGACCCAGCCGAATCGCAGGTACATGATCACACCCAGGATCGTAAGGATCGAAGGTGTGAAGACTCCAGCGAACGTGCTGAGGCCTGCGGGGCCGGATTCCTTGACGGCAGGCGCCGGCTTGCCGGTCATGGCGCGCCGGTCGTCAAGCAGGCCCGTTTAGAGGAGTAACTCGGCAAGGATGTAGTCTACTATCAGAATGTTGACGCAGGATGTGACGACGGCCTCGGTGGCACTCTTGCCCACCCCGTCGGCGCCTCCCGACGTGTTGAAGCCCTTCCAGCAGGCAATAGTCGTGATTACGATGCCGAAAGCCAACGACTTTGTCATGCCGTAGAACGCGTCGAAGGGGAGAAAATAGGTCCGCGCGCCGCGGATGTACGCTTCAAACGGCAGGTAGTCCAGGAATTCCCCTGCCATACCCCCCGCCACGATGGCGACAACCGTTGCCGCCACATACAGCGCAGGAAACATCAGGATGGCTGCGAAGACGCGCGGCACGACCAGGTAGCCAATGGAATCGATGCCCATGGCCTCCAGTGCATCGATCTGCTCGGTCACCCTCATGGTCCCGAGTTCGGCCGCTATGGAGGCGCCAACCCTGGAGGCCATAACCAGGCCGGGTACCAGCGCGCACATCTCCAACATCAGTGTCGGGACCACGACGGTACCCACGGCATCGCTGCTCAGAATCACGTTCTGGAGCTGATAGGCCGTCTGCACGGTGGTCACAATGCCGGCAAAGGCCGAAGCCAGCATGACCACGGGGAGCGCGTTTACGCCAATTCGGACCGCCTGCTGGAAGGTGAGTTTTCGGAACTCCCACGCGCTCGCGGCAGCTTTTGCGGCCCTGGCAGTGAAGAGGCCGTACCTACCCAGTTCCTCCAGTTGCCTGACAAGGACGCTCATGCCAGGCCCCGCCGGATATGAGCCAGCAGCAGAGCCGTCATCTGGGCCAAGCTGGAGGCCTTGGCTCCCCGCTTTCTGTTGGATGCGCCAATTTGGAACGCCAACTCCCATTGTTTGAACAACACTCGGTAGGCATCCAGGAGCCGGGTACCGGGCGCATAGATGTGGGTGGCCTCGCTGGTGACACCGTTCAATTCGATGATCCGAAAATCACGACCCTCTGCGAGGGCCTGCGCGTCTGCAACTCTGACGTCGAACCGTCCGAAATGGAAACCTTCGAATTTGCCTGCAATCTCGGAAAGGGCTCGGGTCAAAGTGGGGGTGATTAGCTGAGAGCCATCCAGAAACACGGCGCCGCGGCAATGGGTCCCCAACTCCACCAGTTGTGCAGTTTGTGCTGCCGGGAGGACCTGGTCCAGCCTGTGGGCATTGGCCTGCTCGTAGACGGGAAGCATCGCGATGGCGCGCGGGTCCTCGAGAATCAGCTCGTGGATCGACCGCTTTCCGTCGCCGGTCACGGACGGAAACCGTTTGTCCGTTACGGAAAAAATAATGCCTTCGCCCGAGTCCGGATCGCGGTAGTAAAACACGCCATACTCACTGCCGGGAACGTATGTCTGGGCGATGGTGGCGCCCTCTGCATCGGAAAGGTGCCTCCTGACATCGCTTTCAGACCGGGCAACGGTGACTCCCCGACCTCGCTCGCCCACATCAGGTTTCAGGACGACCGGAAACTCCGTCCCGTGTACCGTCATGAAGTCGGCTACGGCAGCGGCCCCGTCGTCTACGGATACGCCCGCGGGCAGGTAGGTGTACGAGGCCACCCATTCGGGAGGGAGGGCGTCCAGGATGGCTCGCTTGGATTCGCCCACAAAACCGCTGTGAGGGATACCCGGATTCGCGGCCGTGAATGCGAGCAGGGATCTGTTGCGAACGGCCAGCCAGAAGCACCAAAGGACAACGGGCGGGTAAAACACCCACGCTGGCCAGAATTCCCAAGTCGTTACCCGAAGCCACTTGCCCGCCAGGCGCCGCCTGCCGGCGTGGGAAAAAAGGAGGGGTGCAATCCGAAACGCGACGAACAGAAAAATGGCAAGCCCGGCCACAACCCATACTGCGTACTGCTCAAAAACGTCGTAGTAGAGCAGTACCCGGCGGCCCAGGAGCATGGATGCACCCACTATGGCTGGCGTCCAGAGCAGCGCAGCCACAAGGAAGTACCCAAAGAACTTGAAGAAAGGCGCCCGCAGAACCCCGGCGGCGACATACGTGGGCAACCGCGTCCCAGGGACAAACCGCGCCAGGAGGACCGCCCTGATTCCGCGTTCATCAAACCACTTTTCTCCGACCGCCAGCTTTTCGCTCGAAACGAACCAGCGAAACGGAGCGCGCTCCACGAGGGGTCGGCCCAGCCACCTGCCCGCCAGATAGAGGGACATATCGCCCACGACAATGCCCACAAGTGCGGCGAGGAAAGCCTGAACGAAGGTGAGTGTCCCTTGTGCTGCCATGAGGCCGCTGCCAATGGAAGCAAGGTCTTCGCTTGCCATGGTGGCTGCCGCGACCAGGAACATCAAAATGGCGACGGTCAAGCCACTTGGGGGAGGGACCGAGGAAGCGTCAAAGGGCTCGGCGGCTGCCAACGTGCGGTCCGGCGCTGCCGCCGCCCGATCTGGGGCAAGAGCGCGATCCACTCTGCCCACAAAGTCATCGATAAGCGCAGCCACCGAGTCGGCGGCCATGAACGGCCATCCGTGACCGCGACCGGTCAGCGTGACCAACGAGGCCTGGGGCACGAGGCGCGCGTGTTCGACGGCCGCCGCGTAAGGCACCATGGCGTCTCCGCGATCGTGTATGATCTCCATGGGCGCCTGGAAATCCCTCAAAAAGCCCCTCAGCGGACGCTGGTCCGTCTCGTAGAAATTCCGGGCGTATTGAACACTCACGATCGCATCATCCAGGTATCCGAAATGGGGAATGCCTTCCACCACGAGCCAGATGGCACTGACCTGCAGGCCGTGAATCACGTGGTTCAGGGTGTAGTCACCGGTCAACTCCAATTCCTGGACACCGATGGCCGAAAGCATGACGAGCGAACGAAAGCGCTCGGGCGCCAACTGGTACGCTTCCAGAACGACGCCGCCAGACATGCTGTACGCCACGAAATCCGCCTGATCGACCCCGAGGCTGTCCAGCCACGTGATCAAGTACCGGCCGTGGGCCCGCACCGAGTAGTCGGGTACGTGCCGCTCTGACCGCTCAAAGCCCGGGAGGTCTGGCGTAAGCACTCTCCGGCCTCGATCGGCCAGGGACCGATGCACGCCCATCATGGAACTGCTCGCCACCGGACTGCCGTGAAGGAGTACCACAGGGACCTGGTCGGTAGGTCCGTCGTCGGCAAAAGCCAACCGGATGCTCGAGCCTTCTACGTGATGAGCGCCCTCAACCGGTGGTAGCCGGACTTCGCGCTGATACGAATGGATGGGTGCTGGAGCCTGAAAGAAGCGGACGGCTCCAGAGGCCAGCAGGCTGACTGCATACAGGCCGAGGATCCAGCGGAGCCTATGCCGCCGAGGGGCCCGAGGATCAGGCATCCGGGGCTGAGATCAGCCGTTGACTGGTAGCACACCTGACTCTGCACCGGTCGCTTTGCGGTGGCGCAGAGTTGACGGCGCCACGCCAAACCGGGCGGAAGGTTCGGTGCCCTGGAGCCTGAGGATGAACGCGATCAGCGCGTAGTGGTGCACGGTGTGAGCCTGGAGGAATTGCAACTCTCTTCGCACAGTCGACTCGCTCCAGGGATCATCGTCACCTTCATCACTGGAACTGTCCAGGCGCACCGTGATCCGGCTGTCAGAATCGGGGACATCGCCAAGCTCATCAATCACACCCTCAATAATTGCGACGGCGTGCGACGGCGAACTGGAAATCGATTCGTCCCGTTGGCGGTTGTCATAGTCGATTCGCCCCGTCGACAGTCCGGCAGAGAAACACTGGTAATGCTCAATGGTGTGGCGCAGATGATCCCCAATACCGCTGGGGAAAAGTGGTGGCCTGCGTTCCGTGTAGGCAGCGTCGTCCAAGGATTCCACCAGTTCAACGGCCTGCTGCAGGAAGGTAATATTGTGCTCTACCAGGGTCTGTGTGCTCATGTGGGCGGTGCGCCGTCTATTTGTTCAAAAGCAGCCAGAACACCTTCTCGAAGGTCCAGCGCCAAGTCTTTCCTGTCTGGAGCGTGTACTGGTGCCGGGCCGAAAGTGATCCGTCCGGTGAATCCTGGCATTAGGAGCAATTTGTACAGGTGATCCAGAAAAGTCATATCTCCCCACCAACACACATCAAAAGCCGCATTCGATCCTTCAGGTACCGAATAGTGGAGGGTCGCGGTATGCACCCCCAGTCCGGACTCGGCCGGATAGGCCAGCAACCCGGCGTGAAAAGGTTTAACAAGACTTCCCGAACTGGATGTCCCCTCGGGGAAAACAATCAAACCGTGACCCGATTCCAGTACGTTCCGCAGTTGACTGTTGATGCGGGAAAGGTCACGTTTGTTACGGCGCTCCAGAAAAAGAGTGCCGGTCAGCGACGCGAGCCAGCCGAAGACCGGCCAGGAAGCCACTTCCGCCTTCGATACAAAACGCGCCTTCACCGCTCCGCGCACCAGGAGGATGTCGATGTATCCCAGATGGTTCGCCACGAGGAAGAAAGGCGGTGTCGGGGCTTTGCCAATCACTTCGATCCGCATCCCGACCAGCCAGACTCCGACGTGGACTGCCACGTCCAGAACGGACTGCCGGGCCCGTTGGCTGGCCTGGGGGAAGGGAAAGAGAACAAGTCCGGTCAGAACCAGGATCATTGAGAAAACCGATCCGGCCACCAGAATCGAAACCAGCCGCGATGCGGCCCGAACATGCCCGATCATTCGCACTGGAAGAATGCGAGTCTGGATGCTGGCATGGACGACAGGTCGAACAGGGCCAGGTAGTCCACCGTTTTGAACTCCCTGTCGATCGCCGGCCCGGAGCATATTTTTGCCCCCATACCCAGATAGGCCCGCATGAGCCGGGGGACGTGGTCCGCGCCCGGATCTGGATTCTCCACCAGGCAACGATGACTCACCAGTGGGTCGATTGAATACTTCGGGTCAAGGTTGCCGTCCCTGGCCAGTCGTCGAAATACACGCGTGGCCTCGTGGGAGTCCTGACTGGTCAAGCTGCAACACCCGAAAAGAAACCGGAGCTGGTTATGGGCCAGATACTGACCCAGGCCTCGCCAGAGCAGATACAGCACTTGGAGATTCCGGTGTTCTCTGGCGATGCAGGCCCGCCCGATTTCAAGGGAGTTCTCGAGGACGCCAGGCGGAAACATGGCAAGGTCGAACTCGGTGGCCGCGTAAAAGTCGCGCCCTGAAGCTGCCATCTCCTGCGTCTGCATGCGGTATGTCCCCACCGCGAGGCCACTCTCTCGATCTCGGACGATGAGGTGGTGACAGAAGTCATCGAACGCGTCCCGATCCATACCCGTTTGGTGCGAAACCTCCAATCCCTCTTCCAACTCGAGGTTGAAGACCTCATACCGAAGGCGAAGAACAGGATTCAGCTCTTCCGCCGACTGGGCAAAAGCCAGTTCATAACGCCCCGAGGTCTCCCTCAAATGCGGAATGCGATGTGCTGCGACGGTGGTCGGAGAGCTGTGGATCACTGAGGTCGGCGCCGTTGGAATAGGGCCCCGTTTATTGGGCAAAGGGAAGTTCTTCGGGATGGTTGCGGGTCAACGAGTCAGCCTCAACCCACTCCAGGCCGGGTATTGCCCAGCGAGATCCGCGAACGCGAACCATTTGGCCGGCCGCGCGAGCAAGGTCCGAAAGGCTGGCGCCCACCAGAATAATGGCGTCCCCCTTCAGTAGTCCGTTTGCAGACGGGTCAGAGGCCCCGGCGCCGTCAGACGGCCGCAGAAGCGCGGGTACGCCTCCGAGAATGCAGTGCCGTGTACAGGCGCGATGGACCGTGCCGTGCGCAGGGTTCATCACTCCAAGGAAACACTTCGATCCCACAACCTCTCCAATAATATCGACGGGCCCCAGCCGAACAGGGACCGGGATCACGGTTGCCGGCGCGAGAACCTGGGTGGCGCTCTGCTGGACTTCGACCATGATCCGCTCGTTGCGGATGATGCGGGTTCCGTCCAGCCGGACCCGGGCTCCGGATTCCGCCGAAACCTCCGCCGCGAACTTCCCGGTCCCAACCAGGAGGATCACCGAGTCGTCATCCAGCCGGAGGTGTGCCACGGGGTCTGCCCGATAGATCCCTTCGAACGACCCTACGTTGCCGAACTCAAAGGCACTGTCGTCAAATTGTTGTGCCCGGGCCAGGAGCGCGAGCGAGGCCACCAGCAGGAGCGCGATCGCCGGGATGAGCCGCCTCATGACCTTGGCCACCGAGGCCGGCGCCTGATCGTGATATCCAACGTAAAAAGGGTCGTCCATGCTCATATGATCGCGGCGGCCTGGGGCGCGTGGCCGGGGGCAAGTGGCTCAGGATTGACGAATACCTCGCCGTCCAGGATGCGGACGGCAAAGGTCGGTACTTTTTCAGTGAATGGCGTCGGCGCACATCCCGAGACCGGGTTGTATTCGTAGCCATGCCACGGGCACACAATGTTGCCGTTCAGTATCCGTCCCTCGCCCAAGGGGCCACCCTGGTGTCGGCAGGTGTTGGACACGGCCGACAGTTTGCCTTCGTGCCGGAAGACGGCAATCCGATCGCCGCTCATCTCAAAAATTTTGGCGCGGCCCTCCTGAATCTGATCTACCTGGCACACGCGCAAAAAGCCCTCGTTGGCGAGCGCCGACGAGGAGTCAGGGGCTGGCCCCTCCGCGCGGCCCTTCAAACCAGCGGCGGCGTGGACTGAACCCACCAGGATGATTCCGCTTAGCGTGAACCAGAACCAGACGCCCGAGCCCGGCTGCTGCATGATGCCAAAGGATACATGGCCAATCAGCAGAACGTAAGCACCGTAGACGGCAACATGGAGCTTCTTCCAGGTACCCGGGGACAGCCGTGCCAGCCAAAAGTCGTGGCTGGTTGCGGCCATCAACGCTATGATGACCAAGGCCACAAAGCCGAAGAGCTGGAAAGGAACTGTGCCCGACCCCTCCGGAGCACCCCCGCCGGACAGGATGGAAACCATCGGGTTGAGAGGCCCCAGCATGTGAAACTGCAGCGTCGTGAATGCCGCATGCGCCAGGGCGACCACGAACATGGTCACGCCAAGATGGCGCCGGTTGTAGAGAAGCGGGGCCGTAATCGGTGCCAGCCGGTGAAGTGGACCGATAATGAGGATGACATGCAGCAGCAGAAAGGCGGCCGAGCCAAGCGCCCGGATGAGCAGGGTCTCGGCGGTCGCAGTCGGAAACAGAATCACTCCGAGAATCACGAATCCGGCCAGATAGGTGCCGAGCAGGCTGGCCACGGTAAGGTCGTAGATCCGCTTTTGTCGGTTCCAGCCGACAGCTTGGTAGGCGTGTCCCATATCAGTGGCCCTCCTCGGCCTGTATCGCATCCGCATGTCCCGAATCGGGAAGAGAGGCGAATCCAAGGCTGAGCACAGTCAGAGCAGCAATAACCATCAGCACGGCCGCCCCGAATTGTCGTTTGCGGACGGGCGCCTTGCCACTGCCCGGAGCATCGTGCGGTTCGGCGTACGGTGCCGGGGCGAGGCCTCGTCCCAGAAGGAGTGGCCAGAGCAAAACTAGCCCCGGGGTCATCAGAATTTTGAAGTACCGGCTACCGTTGACCACATCGGGATCGGTGGCGTCCAGCCCTCGGAACTGATTGACGGCGGCGGACACGACGCCAACGCCCAGGTAGGCCAGCATCGCAAAGGCGACCCATTCAAAAAAGGCTAGCGGCATCGGTAATGAAGGGTAAGAGGCAGGAATCTGGAAAAGTGCCCAAGCGCGGGCAAATCCCCGCCGAAAGCACGATACTGTGGACTGGTGAACCCACTATAACATGCGCCAAGCTATCGGGCGTATAACAACCAAAACTTATCCATGGAAGACGCAACGCATTACAGGTGGGACGACATCCCGAAGGAATCCCTCAGCGAGGGCCTGGATCGAAAAATGGTCTGGGGAAACAATGCCATGGCCGCTCAGATCTTCCTGGCGAAGGGTGCCGTCGTTCCGATGCATGACCACCACAATGAACAGATTACCTACGTGCTGAGCGGTGGGCTTCGTTTTACAATCGGAAGAGAAGACCCAAGAACCGTGGACGTTTTGGCAGGAGAAGTCCTCGTTATTCCTGCACACGTGCCCCATGCCGCGTTGGCGCTTGAAGATACTCTTGACTTGGACTTCTTTACGCCGCCAAGACAGGATTGGATCGAGAAGACGGACGCCTATCTCCGCGGCGACCAGTAGGCGGTCCTACGCCTCTTCCAGGAGTCGATCCAGTGAGGCCCTGAATCGAGCGGAATTGTAGTCAGCCATTCCGGCCTCGTAGACTGCAATCCGCCCGTTTCTGTCCAGGATAATGGTTGTCGGGATGGCGCCGGACGTGATCGACCGAGGCACGGCCGAGGCCCGGGTGACCGGATTGATGCCGAACTTCTGGTTGGCCATGTATGCCAGGGCAGTAGTGAAGTCATCATCCATGCTGACCACAGAAAAGTGGATTTTGTCGCCGTAGTCGGCGTGCAGCTTGGCAATGGCGGGCATTTCGGCAAGGCATGGCGCGCACCAGGTAGCCCAGAAATTGACGAACCGCACTTCGCCGTCGAAATCGGTCAGCGAGTACACCTCGCCATCTTCGTTCGCGAGCCGAAATTGAAGGTTTGCTGCCTGGCGATCGGCCTTCGGGACCAGATCCGGATGGAACAGTCCGGTATAAAGGAGAACGCGCTGGAAACCGGCCTGCACATGGACGGCTGTGCCGGTGAGGTGGAGCATGCCCAGGAGAGCCAGGCCAAAAACCCAGCCGTTCTTCCACCAGGGCTCCTTCTTTGGTTCGGTCATGAAAAGGGAAGAAAACGTGTTCAGGATCAATGTCGCGATTGGGTGACGCCTGTACGCCCGGTGTTACGCCACCTATTATTGAATATGCTTTCGGACGCACCAAAATGGCCCCGACACCTGGGTTGGGGAATGGCAGTTATCGGGATGGTCGGCCTGCCGATTTGGGCGTGGTCGGGTGCCGGGATTATGGAAGCCTGGCTGGGCGCTTATTTGGAGACGGCACCGGCCTCGATTCTGGTACACGCGTCGCTTGACCCACAGGCGCGCGACCTGTCGTATTTCCAGGCGATAGCACTCCCTGCGGGGTTGCGATTGTTCGGTGCGGTCGGCATGCTGGGGTTGATTCTGGCCCGGACGTCGTTCGTGGACCGGGTGGTGAGGATGTTGCGGGAAGCGTCGGACCCCCGAGACCTGGCCGCGCTCAGAATGGTGGTCTTCTTTTCGCTGGCGGTCTACGCGTCTCCCTGGGAAATCGGGAGGTTTGCCGGGTTGCCTCCGGAGCTGATCGTGGCGCCGGTGGGATGGGGCCTCCTGTTGCAATGGTTGCCGCCAGACCCTTCCTGGGCGGTGCCACTAGCCTGGGTGTTTGTGGGCCTGGCCGTCGCAGCCGGCGCAGGCATTGCGCCCCGGATCACGGCATGGGGTGCGGTGACCGCGGGGATCATGGTCCTGGGAATCCCTCAGTTCTACGGCAAAATAAACCACTATCATCATTTGATCTGGTTTGCCGCAGTGCTGGCTGCTTCTCCCGCCTGGGATGTGTGGACGGTGGGGTGGCCACCGGCCGGCCGTAAGAATCCGCCGACTCCACGAACGCGGCCAGATGCCAGCACGCGGTATGGGAGGCCGCTTCGCTGGATATGGCTCCTGATCGGACTGATTTATTTCTTCCCAGGCTACTGGAAGTTCGTTGTGGCGGGTCCCTCCTGGGTCGACGGCACCGCCCTGGGTACCATGCTGCAGGCCCAGTGGTATCGGGTGGGCATTGACCCGGCCGTTCGGTTTGACCTGGGGGCGCTGTCCGCGCTGGCCGGAATAGCCGTTCTTACGCTTGAAATCGGGTTCGTTTTTGCCCTTGTCCAACGCGGGATGCGGTCACTTTTCGTGTGTGGTGCGGCCGCATTTCATCTGGCAGTGTTCCTTGTAGCCGACATCAACTTCTGGACGCTGGGCGTGTGTCTGGTGGCCTTTGTGCCGGTCGGACGTCTGTTGGACGGGAAGGCTGGCCAGCCCGCTGTCTCGGCGAGCAAGCTCCGCCCGGCGGGTCGCTCATGGGTAGCAGGAGGTCTCGCGTCGCTGGCTTTGCTGGCGGGCTTTACCGGCTTCGACTCATGGCCCGTCGCTGTCTACCCCACCTTCGCCGGTCTGCCGGACACCCTGTACCCCACGCTGATCCTGGAGGTGGACGGTCAGCGCCTGGACCCCTACAAATCGCCAGCGATCGCGCGCGCGTTTGGGCCGTCGCGGGTCATGGGACTGGCGTGGCAACTGGCGCGGACGGATGGTCCCCGGGAGGCGCGTGCCGCCGCGGTGATCAGCGCCTTGGCCAGGTATGACGCAACATTGGCGTCGGGGGATACCGTAGACGCGTTTTTGGTTCACATGATTGTCGCACCCGGAGAGATTCGGTCCGTAAGAGAAGAGCGGATCTCGCGCGTCATTCAAAGTCGGTAGCACAAAACACCCATGCCGGACGTGCGCCGGAGGACTACGCACGCATGAACCTGCCGGTCAATCAGCGCTCCCTGCATTTTCCCCAGTCAGACGGCTTCGTCTACGCCGTGGATCTCCGAACTGTTGGTCAGCCTGAGTGGCTGAACGTAGTCACCATGCTCTATCTGCGATCGGTGGGGCTTTCTGTACTGCGACATACCGGCACCGGAGACCATTTCCACGTCTATCTGAAGGATGGAAGCTAGCAGTTGCTCCCATATAAGGCCGTACGCCTCAGGCGGCCAGGTCGCGGTTCGAGTTGGCCCGATCGAGCATCAAATTGCGCTCTGCAACCAGGACCGGGTTGACACACTCGAACTCGGTGCTGATGGCGCGCACGAACGGCTCCAGATCCGCCCTGGTGGACTCGACGCCAGCGACTACTTCGAGGGCCTTGCAGAGCGCTGCCATTCGCATAATGCCGATGAACTGGCAGCTTGATTTCAGCGTCCGGGCCGAGCGCTTGATGCCCTTGCCGTCGCCGCGGCCAAGTGCGTCTTCGAGCGACCCAAGGAGGGTCGGGGCCGTGCGCAGGAAGCTGACAAGCAGCTCCGCAATGAAGGCCGGTTCATCGCCATGCGTTGTTAGCATCATCTGGCGCAGCAAGGTCCGGATTTCCGAATCGCTCTGGCTCTTGCCTTGCTTGACTGCATTTTCGGCATGTTGGACCAGACTCAGTTCTGCGACCAGATCCTCAAGATCAATGGGCTTCGTCAGGCAGGAGTCCATGCCGGCGCCCAGGCATAGGTCCCGCTCGGTGGTGGCCGTCGAGGCCGTCATTCCAATCAGGCGGGCCCTGGTTGCCCTGTCAGGATGACGTTCAATAATGTGCTTGGCAGCCTCTGGGCCGCCCATTCCCGGCATCCGGACGTCGAGTATTACGGCGTCGTAGTGCGTGTGGAGGAGCGTCTCGAGGGCAGCATCTCCCGAACCAACTACGTCCGCGTGGTGCCCCAGTCGTTGCAGGAGCCGGAGCATGACCTTCTGGTTGACGGGGTCATCTTCGGCGACCAGAATCGAAAGCGGCTCGGCAGCTTGAGCGATGCGCCCGTCTTCGGTAGTGGACTGCTCTAAGTTATCATCGATGTCGCCGAGGCCACGGAGAAGGGCCACAATGAGGCGGTCCCGTTTGACGGGCTTCTGAAGGAAGACGGAACGGAAAGGACGGTCGAAGACGGTAGAAGCGGAAAGGGACCTGAGAAGGACCAGAGGTGTCGGGTTGTCGGAGTCAAAGGCGCGTACCCGCCTCGCGAAGACAACCGAATCCTGTCCAAAATGGGTCAGACTCACGACGGCCACATCAAATGCGTCCGCATCGCGAAGAAGGCCCAGCGCCTCGTCAACGGACTTGGTCGCGACGGATTCCATATCAAGCCCATCGAGCAGTTGGAGGGTCAGGCTTCGGGAAGTGTCGTTGTCATCCAGAACCAGAACGCGTCGGCCTTTGAGTTTCGGCAGGTGCTCGTCCAGTGAAGAGATCAGCGGAGCATTGGACGTGTCCGCAACAACTGTGAAGTGGAAGGTGGACCCGTGGCCAGGCGTCGACTCGACCGACATCTCTCCTCCCATCCGCTCGACCAGGAGTTTGCTGATTGCCAGTCCCAGACCAGTGCCGCCGTACTTGCGTGTGACCGCAGCGTCGGTCTGATAAAAGGGGTCGAATAGCGATTTCTGCTTATTCAGCGGGATTCCAATTCCCGTATCTGTCACCGCGAAGTAGAAGCGGTAGTTGGCACCCACGAGTTGCTTGGCCTGCACGGTAATCTGGATTTCTCCTTCCTCTGTAAATTTGACCGCGTTGGTGAGGAGGTTGACCAGGATCTGGCGAAGGCGCGTCTCGTCGGAGAACAGGGTTGCCGGCACAGAGGAGTCAATCTCGCAGAGTAGTTCCAGTTTTTTCTCGGCCCCGCGAAGTGCCACCAGGTCCAGCGCATCCTCGACGCAGGTCCGAATCTGGACCTCGCGGCGCTCCAGATCGAGGCTCTCGGCCTCAATCTTGGAGAAGTCCAGCACGTTGTTGGCAATCGAAAGCAGGCTCTCGCTGCTCATCTTGATGGTGTCGACAAAGTCTCGCTGCTCTGCATCAAGCTGCGTGTCCAGCAGGAGGCTGGTCATTCCGACGATTGCGTTGATAGGGGTTCGTAATTCGTGGCTCATGTGGGCCACAAACACATCGTCGCCGGGACCCCGGGCCGGATGCGCGACTGCCGGAGTTGCGACAACGGCGGCCGTCTGGTCCGGCGTGTTCGTCGGAGTTTCGAGCATGCTCTCAAGCGGTTTGACCAGAGACGCGTCAATCACAAATCCTTCCACGTACAGGATTCGGCCTTGATCATCCTTGATCGTCCGGGCGCTCTCCGTGACGTCGATGGAACTGCCGTCCAGGCGATTCCACCGGCACTCGTGCATCTTGATTTCCCCGAGGGCCTGCAGCACTTTCAGGACGGCGGTCCGCTTGGGTCCGGCGGGGAAGGGACGGACGGCGAAGTACTCCAAGAGTTTGTCGGTGTCCTCGAATCCCAGCGCGGCGGCCAGCGCCTGATTGCCAGTAATCAGCCTGCCGTCCAGCGTCGCTCGATACCAGCCCGTTCCGGCGGCTTGCAGTATGCCCAGATACACGTGCTGTCCCTGCTCGGCGGCCGTCATGCGGTTCCGGGCGGTCTCGGCGGCAAAATCCAGGTCCTTCAACTCATCGACAAAAACCGCCCTGGACTTCCAAACCAAAACGGCGCAGAGGGCGACAGCGCAGAGCGGGAGCAGGACGGCCAGGTGACCTGCCAGACCCAGTTGACCTCGGGTCAGGAGCAGGATCCAGATTCCGGCGAATCCGGCGGCCAGGGTGCCCAAGACGATAGTCGTAATGCGGAGGAAGGTGGCGCCTTCGGAATCCGTACCCGCCATTTGCCAGCGGGATGGGGGTTCGGTCGATATGGCTGATTGGAATCCGAGGGTCTCCATGGCGGAGGGCTGTATGGTGCAACGCTATACCCCATCCGTATCGGCCAAGGCAAGGCGTGCTAAAGCTCCCTGGGCATGCCCCGGCAGCCAGAAATCGCGCATTCTGGAGGAACCGGTACCCGCTGGAGAACACCCGGGCCGATTGCGGCTTTAATACCAACGTCCAGAGTCTGTCCCATGGAATCGTTTATCGATCGACTACGCGTCGTCGCCCCTGAGACGCCGTCAGCAATGATGCGCCCAGCCGGTTTCTTTCTGGCTGGGTCGGGAGTGTTGACGGTGGCATTTGATGGCTTCACGCCAGGACTGCGCGCCTTGAAAACGGCCCTGTCCGAGGGGCTGCGCGGGGAGGATCCGGGAAGTCTGTGGCCCAAGGTCACTCTGGCGGCCCTCACGGGGAAGGAGCCCCTGTCCCTTTCGGAACTCCAATGCGTCTGGCGGGCGACAGAACAGGCAGGCTCCCTGCTCGCCGCGGAGCCGTGTTTTGTATTGGTCGACCAGGTTTGGGCGGTCGAGGCGCTGGTCAAGTCCCTGGAGCTGACGGGTGCGACCACCTCATTCCCGTTGGCATCCAGTACCGAGTCGGAAGTTGAACAGTCTCACCGGGAGTATGTGGGGGAGGTCCTGGGTCAGTGGAATGCGAATCCGTCGGCGGCCTACCTGGCAGAACTCGGCAAGAGTGGACACAGGCGGGAGCACTACCAGAGGCCTTGTCGGGCTACCTCCCTGGTATCCTACGTGCCTGACAATATTCCCGGACTCAGCGATCTGGAGGAGCGATTGTCGCGGGTCCTGCCCGGCCGCTTCCATTGGTTCGAGAGCGCCTCCCGACACCTGACTATTCGTACGCTGGACCCTGTCCCGCAAACCTCAGAATTCGAAGCAGTCGAGTTCTTCTCCGAGGACAATTTCGAAAGTTGAGTCTTGCCACGGTTTCAGATCCTCCGGCACGATGCCGCGGGGAAGATGGACCAGAATAAGGTGAGCGGCGCCCGCGTCTTCGGCAACCGAAACCGCCTGGGCCAGCGATGTGTGACCACTCACTGCGCCCGTAGCCTCGTGCACCAGAACATGGCAGTCCGCCGCCAGAGCCGCAATGGACGCGCAGGGTTCCGTATCGCAGGAATACACCAGAATGGTATCGGTGGGCAGATGTCGAAACCGGAAGCCAGAAACCGGCACACCGTGCACTCCCGGTGCAGCAGTCACGCTCCAGGTCTCATCAGAGATGACCTCAGCCCCCTGTGTCGGGGGAAACTCCGTCCAGATGACCTCCGGAAGGGCCCACCCCGATGTGTCGAAGGCGGCCAGGAGACGGCGGGCCTGTTCCAGAGCCGGCGCAATGCCGTAAACCCGAATAGGGCGCGTCCGGCCACCCAGCCAGAGACGCTCCATAAACAGGGGAAACCCGCTGATATGATCCGGGTGCTCATGGGTGAGGATGAGTCCCTCGATGCCCGACTCATCCAGGCCTGCCATCATGGCTCTCTGATAAAGGTCGCCGCCGCAGTCAATGAGAAGGCACTTTTCGTCCCACTCCAGAGCCAGCATGGTGGCGGTCCGATGGGCATCGCACACCGCTGAGCCAGTGCCTAGAAGATGTAAGGTTGGCATTAGTGGGTCCGCAGAACGGTGAAGGCAACAAGCTGCTGGAGGGATGTCTTGGAGGGGGAATCGGGAATGGGCTCCAAAAGGGCCAACGCCTCCCTCGCCAGATCGAACATGCGGTCACGAGCGTAGGAAAGTCCCCCACTGGACTCGACCCATGACGCGACCTCGCGCACATCCGTTGTGGACTTGTTCTTGCGGCGCACGATCCGCATGATCCGGCGGCGCTCCCCGCTCGGTGCCTTGCTCAATGAGTGAATAAGGGGAAGGGTCAGCTTCTTTTCCTGCAGATCGATGCCGAGCGGTTTACCCACGTCCGCTACGCCAAAGTCAAAAAGATCATCGCGAATCTGAAATGCGAGACCCAGTTTTTCGCCGAATCGCTTCATCCGCTCGACGACTTCGGGCGAGGCCGAAACGCTCACCGCACCACAGGTGGTGCAGGCAGAGAGGAGGGAAGCCGTCTTGTCAGAGATGATCCGGAAGTAGGTCTCCTCATCGATATCCTGCCGCCTTGCGCGTTCAAGCTGCAGGAGCTCTCCTTCGCTCATCCTTCGTACGGCGTCAGAGACGGTATGCAGGAGTTCGTATTCCTTGGCGTCAAGTGCCAGGAGCAGGCCTCGACTGAACAGATAGTCTCCCAGGAGGACGCCAATCTTGTTCCTCCAGAGCGCGTTGATGGACCACTGGCCGCGGCGGCGCTCCGATTCATCCACCACGTCGTCGTGCACCAGAGTGGCCGTGTGGAGAAGTTCCACGAGCGCTGCCCCGCGGTAGGTTGTGTCGTTGACCTCTCCGGTTGCGCGAGCGGAGAGGAGGACCAGGAGGGGCCGAAGTTGTTTGCCCTTTCTGCGCAGGACGTACCGAACGACCAAGTTCAGAAGCTTCACCCGGGTCTTCATGGCGTCCCTGAAGAACCCACGAAACGCCTCCAGATCCGCTTCCACCGGAGCCTTGATTTGGCCGATGGAGGAAATGGACTTGCCTGCGAGAAGGTCGTCGGTTGCGGCTGGAGCCAGGGGTTCGCTGATGACGGCGCTGGGGATGGTCTGTCTCCCGAGAGGGGTTTTAGTCATGAGGACGCGGAGTACGCCAGCAGCCAGTCACGGTTGCCGCGCGTCATCCAAAAGGATAGCGATGCCTGCGCAGGAGCGTGAGAAAAAACGGGACGCCGGCAATGGCCGTCGCTATACCGACCGGCAGATCCTGGCCCGGGAGCACGGTGCGGGCGGCAAGGTCTGCCCACACCAGAAAAAGGGCCCCCGCCAGAAGACTGTATGGGAGGACCCTGCGGTGCCCGACGCCGACCACGGATCGCACCGCGTGCGGAATGATGAGGCCAACAAACCCGATGGTGCCCGAATACGCCACCAGAACGCCGGTCATGAGTGCCGATAGCACGATCAGGAGGTGTTTCATCCGCTCCACCGGAATCCCGAGAGCCCGCGCAGGCTCTTCGCCCAGGAGCAACGCATCAAGAGGCCGGGCCAGGCCCATCAAGAGGACCGTCCCGGCCGCCGTAATCAGTGCGGGAGCCGGAAGCATCGACCACCGCGTCGAACCAAACGAACCCATAAGCCAGAACAACACGGCACGCATTCGATTGGGTTCGGGAGAGGTAATGAGCACCAGAGAGGTTATCGACGCCATAAGCGCAGACATGGCGACACCCGCCAGCAAGAGCCTTGTCACGGACAAGCCATTTCCGGTCCTGGCCACCATATACACAAGGGTTATGGTCCCCAGCCCACCCAGGAAGGCGGCCAGCGGCAGGGACAGGGCAGACAGGAGGAAAGCCGGGGCATATCCCAGGTAGAACGACGCCGCTCCGGCGGCCGCACCGCTCGACAAGCCCAGGATATACGGTTCCGCCAACGGGTTTCGAACCAGGGCCTGCATTGCGACGCCCACCACGGCCAGGCCTCCGCCCACCACCATGGCCAGCAGCACCCGGGGAAGGCGAAGCTGCCAGACGATGGCGTATATCTCCGGGGCAGGAGGCTGAGCGAGTCCAATCCTAGAGCCCAACGCCGCCATCACATCGCCGGGGGCAATCGGGACGCTCCCGACGGCAACGCCAGCCAGAAGCGTGACCACGGTTAGCCCCAGGAGGAGAGGTACAACCAGCCACCATTTCATGAGCAACTCCTAGCGCGCTCGCGCAAGCTTCATGGCGTCGGACATCGCCTGGGTGCCCGCGATGAGGCGCGGGCCCGCGCGGAGAACAAGGTCCGGAGGGATCTGGAAGACCCTGCCCGAGGACACAGCCGGAATGAGCGACCACGACGGGTGCAGAGTTACCAGTCGCTCAATATCCACTTCAAAGGCCGTGAAAAGGACGTCGGGGCCAGCTTGGAGAACGAACTCCTCACTCAGGATCGGGGCGTCTGTGTCCATGGTTTCAGTGAGACTCCTGCCGCCGGCCACCAGGATCATGTCGTGGACATAACTCTCGGGGCCAAACGAGAACAAGGTCTCATCGCCAATCAGGAAAATCACCGAGAACGTGTCGGGCGCCAGCGATCTTGTCTCGTCCAGTGACGCCAAAAGGCGCTCCAGCGAGTCGGCGTAGGCGGGTGCCGTTAAGCCCCCAAACAACGCACCCAGAGAGCGGATGCCCCGGGAGACGTCTGGCAAACTCTGGACGGATACGAAAAAAGTTGGAATGCCAAGTTCTGCCAGCGCGTCCGCGTCCCGTTTGCTGTTCACCTGATCCGAGGCCAGAATCAAGTCAGGCCTCAGGGCCACGACGGCCTCATGATTAAGCGGCAGAGCCGCAATTCGGGTCAGGCCTTCTATCTGCGGTGGAAAGTCATCCGCATCCGTGACAGCCACCAGACGCTCCCCCAGTCCCGCGGCGAACGCCATTTCCGTCGTGCCCGGAGCCAGCGATATGATTCGGGCGGGTCTCTCTGGGGCGGCCACACGCCTGCCAAGGTCGTCCACGACGGTGTGCGCCTCCACGGGAGGGGGGCTACACCCCGTCCCGGACACCAGGAAGACCGCAAGGAGCGGAAAGACCAAGGACAATAGGGTTCTCATAATTCCAAGATACGCGCCTGCTAAGACCCGGAAGCTGTATCTTCCGTCTCTCAAATTCTTCACCACCAACGCAGAATTAGCCTCAATCGTGACCGAACCGGAACGACAGAAGATCGTGGCTCAGCTGACCGAGCGCATGCGTGGCGCTCCGCGGACCTCGGGTGACGGGGGCTTGGCGCCGCGGTCAGAGGTGGCCTTGGCCTCGGGGTACACGGGCGCTCCAGATCGTGCCCTGGACGATTTGGTCCACGCCGGCGCCTGCAGGTTCGGGGTCCGTGCCGACCAAGGGGCAGACACAGGTTTTTCAGCCTGTGACCTGGCTCCGCCATTGGCGCGTATGATTGATCACACAGCGCTCAAGCCGGAGACCACCGAGAAGGATATCCGCGGGTTGTGCGACGAGGCCCGCCGGTATTGTTTTGCGTCGGTGTGCGTCAGCCCGTGTTATGTGCCTTTGGCCGCTGAACTCCTTGGTGGCACGCCGGTAGCGACGTGTACGGTGATCGGTTTCCCGCATGGCATGACCCAGAGCTCGACCAAGGCCGCCGAGGCAGAAAGAGCAATTCGGGACGGTGCCACCGAGATAGACATGGTGATCAACATCGGCATGATGCTGAGTGGCCGGTACGACTATGTAGAGGCGGACATCCGCGGGGTCGTGACGGCAGCTCGCGCTACGAAACCCGGAATCATCGTCAAAGTGATTCTTGAGACCGCGCTGCTGGAAGACCGGCAGAAGGTCATCGCGTGTGTGCTGGCGCAGAACGCAGGAGCCGACTTTGTAAAGACCTCTACCGGCTTTTCAAGCGGTGGCGCGACAGAGGCAGATATTGCGCTTATGCGCCGTGCCGTTGGGCCCAAAATGGGGGTGAAGGCTTCTGGCGGCGTCAGATCGAAGGAGGACGCCGAGCGGCTGATCGCTCGGGGTGCCACGCGCATAGGGGCCAGCGCTTCGGTTGCCATTGTCAAGGGTGAAAAGGGAACGGGTAGCTACTGATGAGACGAACTCTGCTCTTCGCCATGGCTTTTGCCGCCAGCGCCTGCAGCGGCCCGGCCAACGTGGTGGAAAATCGAACGCTGCCGGAGGCTCGCGGACCGGTGGTGCACGCGGACTATGAGACGTTTGACGTCTCGAAGTATCCGGATCAACCCGTCGCCGAGCGCGCGGCTGTTGTCCATGATGTGCCGGAGTCCCTGTGGCAGAACCGGGCCGATGTAGGCGTGGAACAGAACGTGGCCGGTTACCGCGTGCAGGTGATCGCCACGCTGGATCCCGGGGAGGCCGCATCCGCCGAGGCCACTCTCAAGGATTGGTGGGCACGGCAGGCGCTCCGCCTTTCGCCGGATTCTCCTGTTCCCGCCGAAATGCAGGTGTACCGCCTCTTTCGTCAGCCCTACTACCGCGTGCGGATCGGCGATCTGACGAGTCGGGAAGTGGCCGAGGAGCTTTTGGGGATTGTCTCGTCCCGTTTTGCAGGGGCGTTCATCGTCCCCGACCGAGTGACCATCAGGCGCTGACGCTACTTCTTTCGGGCCAGCTTGCGAGCGGCCACCGCTGCGCCGATGATGCCGGCCTCGTTCTCCAGCTCGGCCGGGACGAACTCCGCGGACGTCTTGATAATGTGTCGGAACTCGACCACCTTGTGCGGTCGGCTCACGCCGCCCCCCAGAATAATCATGTCGGGGGCAAGCAGGAACTCGACAAGGTCAAGGTATTCCTGAAACCGGGCGGCCCATTCCTCCCAGCTCAGGCCATCGCGCTGCCGAGCCAAGTCTGACGCGTACTCTTCAGCTGCTGCGCCGTGGAGGGGGAGATGACCCAGCTCAGATCCGGGAATCAGACGAGCCCTGTGGGAGATGGCCGACCCGATTCCCGTGCCCACCGTGAGCAGGATGACCAGGTCTTTGCGGCCGCGTCCGGCCCCGAACTCCATCTCGGCAACCCCGGCGGCGTCCGCGTCATTCAGCACGGCCACCGGACATTTGGTCACTTCCTGAAAGAGCGACCGCACCGGCGTGTCTATCCAGGTTTCGTCGATGTTTGCGGCTGTTTTTGCCACACCGTGCTGGATCCGGGCGGGGAGGGTGCATCCAATGGGGCCCTTCCAGTCAAAAAAACGGGCCACCTTGCGAACCGTCTTGGCAACCGCCTCGGGCGTGGCCGGCTGCGGCGTCGGTATCCGATGCCTCTCGGTTAACATGAGCCCTTCTGACACGTCAACAATGGCTCCTTTCACACCGGAGCCGCCAACGTCAATCCCGAGTACTTTCATTCCATTGTCTGCTAGTCCGTGGTCCTGACTCTCTGCGATCCAGGTCTCCGATAAACTAGGCAACGACGCCCGAGTCTTCATGTCCAGGTGATCTGCGATTGGGTCCGCGTCACTAGATTTCACCGACTACACTTACCGAGTTATCCATGGCGCTCCATCCCTTGGCCGGCAAACCCGTCCCCGAAGCACTGATCGACCGGATTCCGAGACTGGTGACTGCCTACTTCGCGGTCAAGCCAGATCCCGAAGACCCTGCGCAGCGCGTGTCGTTTGGAACGTCGGGCCATCGGGGTACATCGCTGAACGGGACGTTCAATGAGGCGCATATTCTGGCAACCACGCAGGCCATCTGCGAATTCAGGCGACAGGCCGGAATAGATGGGCCGGTCTATCTGGGGATGGACACGCATGCACTCTCGGAGCCCGCTCACGTGTCGGCGCTTGAGGTTTTTGCTGCCAACGCCGTACACGTCCGGATTGCAGCCGGGAGCGAGTACACCCCGACTCCGGTCATCTCTTTCGCGATTCTGGAGCACAACCGGAGCGGTCAGAACGGCAGGGCGGACGGGGTCGTGATCACGCCATCGCACAATCCTCCGGGCGACGGCGGCTACAAGTACAACCCACCAACAGGTGGACCTGCTGATTCTGATACGACCACGCTTATCCAGAACCGTGCAAACCAGCTTCTGGCGGGCGGCAACAAGGATGTTCGGCGGGTGTCACTTTCGGTGGCTATGGCGAGCGACTTCGTCAAGGAGTGGGATTTCGTCACCCCGTACGTGGATGCCCTGGCGGCCGTCGTGAATATGCGGGCCATCGCGGGCGCTGGCCTGAAAATAGGTGTGGATCCCTTGGGCGGAGCCGGTGTCAATTTCTGGGATCCAATCGCGGACCGGCACAACCTGAAGCTCGATATCGTCAATCGACGCGTGGACCCCACGTTCAGCTTCATGCGCCTGGACCATGACGGCAAGATCCGCATGGACTGCTCCAGTCCGTACGCGATGGCCGGTCTCATTGAAATGGCCGGGAGCTACGACATCGCCTTCGGAAACGACCCGGACTTCGACCGGCACGGCATCGTCACGCCCACCGGGCTGATGAATCCAAACCACTACCTGGCCGTGGCCATCCGCTATCTGTTCGAAACGCGTCCTGGCTGGCGAGCGGACGCGGCGATTGGAAAGACCCTTGTCTCCAGCGGGATGATAGACCGGGTGGCGGTTGACCTTGGCCGCAACCTGCGCGAGGTGCCGGTTGGGTTCAAGTGGTTCGTGGACGGGCTCCTGGACGGGTCCCTGGGTTTTGGCGGCGAAGAGAGTGCCGGGGCCTCCTTCCTGCGGATGGATGGCGCGCCATGGTCAACGGACAAAGACGGATTCATCATGTCCCTTCTGGCTGCGGAGATCACGGCAGTGACGTGCAAGGACCCTGCCGATCATTACCGGGAGCTCATCGGGCGATTCGGGAATCCGGTGTACCAGCGCATCGACGCGCCGGCCAACGCGGCTCAGAAGGCCGTCCTTTCGTCCATGTCGGCGGATGACGTGCGTGCGGACACCCTGGCGGGCGAAGCCATTACCGCCAAGCTGACCCACGCTCCGGGCAACGGCGCTTCTATCGGCGGGCTGAAGGTGGTCACACAGAACGGCTGGTTTGCCGCACGGCCGTCGGGCACCGAAGAGATCTACAAAATCTACGCGGAGAGCTTTCGGGACGACGCACACCTCAAACAAATCCAGGACGAGGCGCAGGTGCTGGTGGCCGAGGTCTTCGCGGCCGGTTAGATAGGCTGGGCCGCCTTCAGGGCCTGCCGAGCCAGGAATGCGTCGCGGGCAATCTGGATGTCACCCAGGAAGTGCTCCAGTTCGTGCATCCGGAGTGCTTGCGGACCGTCCACCAGCGCCTTGTTTGGAACCGGGTGGAAGTCCGCCAGCACCATATTGGCACCGGCAATCACGCCCTGAGCAGTGACGTGCATCACGTCCAGAATCCCGTCCGGACCGACACGTCTGCTTCCCACGGAGTGCGAGGGATCGATGCACACTGGCATGCGGGTCAGCGCTTTGACGGCGGGCACATGGGAGAAGTCCACGAAGTTGCGATGCGGGTCGCCCAGATTGGTCTTCATGCCGCGGAGGCAGAAGATCACGTGGCGGTTGCCGGCACTCGCCAGGTATTCGGCCGCGTTGAGGCTCTCGTCGAGTGTGATCCCGAACCCACGCTTGAAGAGGACCGGGTACGTGGTCTGATGTCCTACGCGTTTCAGGAGTTCGAAATTCTGCGTGTTCCGGGTGCCGATCTGGAGGATGACGCCGGTGGGCCGCCCCGCTTCCTCCAGGGCCGCGTCGATCTCGTCCACGTGCCCCTCGTGGGTCACCTCCATGGCGACCACCTTGATGCCATATTTACCAGCCAGCTCAAAAACGAAAGGCAGGCAGTCCTTCCCGTGCCCCTGGAAGGAGTAGGGATTCGAGCGCGGTTTGTAGGCACCCATACGCGTGCATACCTGACCGGCATCCCGAAGCGCGCGCATCATTTGCTCCACGTGCTCGGGCACATCAACCGCACAGAGTCCGGCGAAAACGTGCAGCGTGTCCTGACCAAAACGGAGGCCGTTGTAGTCGAAGTGGGTGGGACGCTGGTCGTTCTTGTGGCGCCCCAGAACGCGGTAGCTCTCGGAAACCCGGACGACCCGGTCCACGCACGGAAGCGTCGACATGGAGTCCAGATTGAGAACGGATGTATCACCAATCAGGTAGACCTCGGTCAGCCGCTTGGCGGTACCCTGCTCATGGTGCATCCGATAGCCAATGTCCGGACTCATTCCGTCCAGATACGCCAGCAATTGGCTGTACTCCGGAGAGGATTGTTTAACATCCGAATCGAGAATCAGGATCACAGCAGTAGGGGCGTTTTATAAACCGAGATAGAAGGTAACAGGCAGATCGGGCACCACACGCCGACACGTCAGTTTGTGAGTCAAACTCCACGGAAAATGCGCCAGATTGCCACTCTTATAGCCTTGGCCGGTCTCCTACCGCAAGTCGGATGTAGTCCGGAAGCCCTTCCGGAAGCGCAACCGGAGGCGTTACTGAAGTTTTTCGATGCGACGGAAGATGCTGGGTTGGCTGATTTTCGGCACAGGAACGGCAGCGCCGGACAGTACTGGTTCCCTGAAACCATGGGCGCCGGCGGTGGATTCGTCGATGTGGATGCCGACGGAAACCTGGACGTGGTCCTGGTGGCGGGCGGAGCCTGGACCGGTGAAAGTGACGATGCCATTCACATCTTTCGCAATGAGGGCGATGGGCGATTTTCCAGGTTTCAGCAGGCGGAGCCCAAAGGGCTTTCGGCGTACGGGTTCGGCATTGTTGCGGGAGACGTGGACAACGACGGCGATGACGACCTCTTCTACACTTCCCTGGACCGAGATGCTCTTCTGGTGAACGACGGCGGACGCTACCGAGACGCAACCGCTTCGGCGGGACTGACGGCGCCAGGGGGATGGAGCACCGCAGCGGCATTCTTCGACGCAGACAACGATGGCTGGCTGGATCTCTACGTAGCCCGCTATGTGGACTGGACTCCTCAGAAGGACATCTACTGCTCCCAGGACGGGGAGAACAAGGGCTACTGCACGCCTGAACTCTACCAAGGATCGGCCGGGCATTTCTACCGGAACCGAGGCGACGGCACCTTCGAGGATCGCACTCAGGTGGCCGGCTTTGCGGGAGCGCACGGAAAGACCCTGGGCACGTTGGTGATGGACCACAACCGGGATGGCCTGCCAGACCTGATGATGGCCAATGACACGGAGCCCGACGAACTGTACCTGAATCAAGGCGATGGGACTTTCAACGAGATCGGAGTGATCTCGGGCATCGCCTTTGACGAACGCGGACGGGCGCGCGCCGGCATGGGCGTCGAAGCCGGGGTCGTAGACCAGACGGGCCAGGAAACGATCTTCGTCGGTAATTTTTCTTCCGAGATGATCGGCGTCTATCGCCACCTTGGGAACGACGTCTTTCTGGATCGCGCCGCTGCGTCTCGCATCGGTCAGCCGAGTCTGCTGACGCTGACCTTTGGGATGGCCTTGGCTGACTTCGATCTGGACGGAGACCTTGACCTGTTCACCGCCAACGGGCATGTGCAACCTCACATCGAAAAGGTGAAGGAGAATATCCGCTTCAGGGAGGTCCCTCATCTGTTCCGCAACAAGGGGGACGGGACCTTCTCGGACGTCGGCGCTGAGGCCGGATTGGGCGTTGGTGGCGGCTGGCTGGGCCGAAGCGTTTCCTGGGGAGACTACGATTCAGACGGAGATCCCGATCTCCTGCTGACGGAAAACGGGGGGCAGTTACACCTGCTTCGAAACGACTCGGAGACCAACTCCTGGATTGTGGTTGGACTGCGTGGGACGACCAGCAATCGCAACGGCATTGGCGCGCGCATAACGGTCTGGGCAGATGGCCAGTCCCAGACACGATTCGTGCGGTCCGGCGCCTCCTATCTGGGCCAGTCCCAACTGTCGCCGATCTTCGGGTTGGGCGAGGCTGCCGCGGCCGACTCGGTCGTGGTCAACTGGCCGTCCGGAATGGTGTCGCGCGCCGCTGAGCTTGCATCTGGGAGTCGCTGGCTGGCCGTCGAGGGGAGCTAGAAAGGGCGGGAGCCGTGTTCGTGAATCGGGAGTGCCTCGTTGTTGACAAACGGGTCCGTCGCTCGATAATCCCGCGCCAGCGCCTGCTGAGATTCGTCGGCCTTGAAACGCAGGTAGCGGACTTCGTGGGCTTTTGCCCTCTCCACGTTCCCGAGTGCCCGGTGCACCAGCATCAGGTTGTAGTGCGCCATGAGGTCTTCCGGGTCAATGCTCAGAACGCCTTCGAACGCCTGGACCGCATCGGAAAGTCGGGAGTCCAGGTAGTTCACCCGCCCGAGTTGGTTCAGCACAACGCGGTCCCGGGGGAAATCCTCCAGAACCTGCTCGAGGTCGGCGCGCGCCTGTGCGTACTCGCCCATCGACTTCCAGTAGAGGCCGCGAAAGTAGAGCGCCTTGTGAAAACCGGGCCGAACCGCCAATGCCTCAGCGAGCGCGGCGGCGGCCGGCTCCATGTCGCCCTCTGCCACGAAAACCCGGGCAAGGTTTACCCAGCCATCGGCGTACGAAGGGTCCAGCGCATTCACTTTGCGAAAGGCCTGCTCGGCACTCTTCAGGTCTCCCTCCAGAAGCAGCGAAATGCCATAGTCATTCCAGCGCTCCCGATCTCCTTCCGTCGAAACCGGCTCGGCCAATTGCGTTGAGTTGCCTGCCACCGCCAGGCGCAAACTGTGCTCGGCCATTGTCACGACCGGGACATCCGGCACTTCATCCAGACCACCGGTGACTTCAAGCACCTGGTCCGCCAGCGTCCACGCACGGTCATCGTAGCCCACAGTCGGGGCGGGTCCGAGGTCATCGGTTTTGCCCCGGAAGGAGAAGTGCGTGTACTCCCAGGTGAACTTGCGGTAGTGCAGTTTGGCCGTAACCGTCACACTTCCGGTCACGTTCTCCGGGACAACCAGTTTGTAGTGGGCTACATCAGCTGCTCCTGGCGGGATCAGGTTGACATAGACCACCGCCCGGGACGCGAAAGCGTTTCGTTTGTCGATGGGATTGCCGTGGGCATCCACCATGAAGTTGCGGTAGAAGTGTGCCGCCGGCTCCACCCGTCCGGCTTCGTCCCTGCTGCCACTCCACAGAAGCACCTGACCACCGTCATCGACCGCCTTGAATTCAATCCAGGATTCCTGCGCGTCCACCGTTCCAGAAGGGAAGAAGTGGCCCAGTCCAAGGGTGCGGACCACCACGTCCAGACGAACCTCCCGGCCGCGTTGGAGCACGGCGTCTCCGTCCGACAGCGGCGCCCGCACCTTGCGCGCGGCCCGGGTCAGGCCACCACCGCCAACGTCTTCCGCCGCTTCCTGACCGACGGCAAAAGTCGTGGCCAATTCGCCCATGGCATTGACCCGGTCTACCTCTTCGTTTTCGATCTCGCTGGGTTCACCGGCGGCAAAAATATCGATGCGGATCTGGTTTGATTTCAGGAAGCCCTCGACGGCCGCCAACTGATCCAGGTCTCCGGAAGCGGTGGGCAGCGCGGTGTTCGCAGCCGGAAAATTATGGGCGCGGACAAAACCGCCCTTGGCCGCGGCGTCATGCGAGGCGACGGCTGGCATGTGGCAACTGACACAGTTTTTGGGATCGGCCGGCTCATAGAACGAACGGGCACCTTGCCCGGAGACACCGCTGGCCTGCCAGTTGTCGTAGGTGTTGAAACCGCGCAGCCACCGGTAGTCATTGACCGGCTCGTCCAGGTGCACCTTGTGGCAGGATGCACAGAATTCGGCCGGCTGTTCCCGCATGAAGGGGCGGAGGAATGTCTCCCGATGTGGGGCCGGATCCAGATTCAGCAGCAGGTCGTGGACCTTTTGAATCACGGGATTCTCGCTGGTCGCGAGATCATGAAGCGGCGGAAATTCAATCACGAAGTCCGCGTTGCCCATGGTGCTGTTCACCTCGCGTATGGCGTGGCAGGAAACGCAGGCCAGTCCCGCCTGTGCGGCCGGCGTATCTACAAAGTCGGCGACCGGTTGGGCCATTTGCCCGCTGAGGAGAAGGGCGTGGTCATGGCAACCGGCGCACCACTGTGGTCTCTGCACGCCGGCAACGTCCTGCATGTACTCTATCGACTTCCGGTACCACTGGTTATTGAAGCTCGAAAGATGGTGCGCCGAGGCGTCCCACTGGGCGGTCACGTCCCCATGACATCCGGAACGTCCACAGGACGCCGATTCCAGAAAAAAGCCCTCTGGTATGAGTTCGCCGCTTTTGGTGGCGATGGCGCTGGGGAAAAAGGGCCCAGTTTCTCCGCCCATGGCCTCCTCTGCCATGGTGGCAGGGGGAAGGACCGGGTTCGAAATACGGTCTGCGGCCGGCCCCGGAAGGCGTGGGACGATGAGCACCGCCAGTGCCGCCAGGATGCCGCAGGCAGAAAGAATGGGCCGCGCGAGAGGTTTTGAGCCCCACAACCAGAAAAGCGCGGCCGCCGAAGCGAATATCGCCGCCCCAATGTGCGTGTAAAGCACCGGCCTGTTGGGGATCAAGTTGCCCGTCTTCACCAGAAGGAGCCCGGTCACCAAGACAAAAACGGCCCCGATGGTGGTGACGAGACCCGGCCAGTTGCGGCCCTCGTCCGGCTTGCGGCGGCCGCCCGCCCGAAACCACACGACTCCCGCAGCAACGCCCAGGATGAGGTGGCCGACTACGTTGGCGATGTAAAAGAGACTGGCGGCATCCTGCACGTACAGGTACACGCTGTTCGCAATGACCAGAACGGTCAGCCAGATCGTCAGTCGGGAGGGGGTCGTGGGCATCCCGCCAAAGTACGCCAGCGGCCGGTCAGTCAGGCATCCTTTCGGACTCTGCCCGGATCTCGGCAGGACCCTTCAGACCCAGGGGCGCAACGCGCTGCCGGACAAGACGCATGAACCGATCTCCAGGGTCCGATTTTTCGGTGCGGTACCCGGGATCTGATTCGAGCCACAGGGGGTGCTGCTCGAAGAGGCGGTATTCGTGGTGCCCAATCAGGTACTGGATGGTGGGGTATTTCTCAACCAGGTATTCGATGAGCGCGACGTTGGCCGTCAATTGATCATCCGTCAGGTCGTCAACCCCGTCATCGCCGCCCACGTTTTCGACGCCCAGGGCCGCGTGATTCAGGCCGATGACATGGCGTGCCATCCAGGTCTCCGGCATGAGTCTGAAGGTGCTGCCGTCCTGGTCCACCAGGAACTGGATGGACACGTTGACTGCTCCGGCTACGGCAATGTCCCCACGCGCACCCGGCAGCGTCTCGGGGACGAAAGCGCCATAGGAATCCTCCAGGGTCGGGATGGCCGTCCAATGGAGGACAATGATGCGGGGGGTGATCCGATGGCTCTCCAGCCCGTAGCGCGCCGTAGCGTATGCCCTGGTACCCGCAATCCGGGCGTCCGTGAAGGGAATCGGCCGCTCGATGAGTTCGAACTCTGCCCGGCAGCCGCCCGTCAATCCGGCCCATAGGACCAGCGCGAGTTGGGGGACGCTAGCTGACCACGCCATGCCGGCGACCCACCTTGGTAAACGCGGCCACGGCCTGCTCCAGATGGGCCGGCGTGTGCGCTGCCGAAATCTGTACGCGAATTCGGGCTTGCCCCTTGGGCACCACCGGATAACTGAATCCGATGACGTAGATGCCTTCCTCCAGCAGATCTGCGGCCACGTTCTGAGCCAGCCGCGCATCGTACAGCATGATCGGTACGATGGGGTGGATGCCCGGTTTGATATCGAAGCCAGCACTCGTCATCGCTGCGCGGAACTGCTTGGTGTTCGTCTCCAGCCGGTCTCGAAGTTCGGTCGTCTGGCTCAGCATCTCCAGCACCTTGATGCTGGTGTACGTGATGGCGGGGGCCAGCGAGTTTGAGAACAGATACGGCCGGGAGCGCTGACGCAGAAGCTCAATGATTTCGCGTCTCCCTGTGGTAAAGCCGCCCATCGCGCCGCCCAGGGCCTTGCCAAGCGTACTGGTGATGATGTCCACGCGGCCCATGACGCCACAGTGCTCGTGCGTGCCACGTCCGGTGGGTCCAAAGAACCCCGTCGAGTGGCAATCATCAACCATGACCATCGCGCCGTATTTGTCCGCCAGGTCACATATTTCGTCCAGCTTGGCCACGGATCCGTCCATGCTGAAGACGCCGTCTGTGGCGATCATCGTGCGCTTGGACCCATCTGCGTCCCGGAGGCACTGCTCCAGATGGTCCATGTCGCCATTGTTGTAGCGGAATCGTTTGGCCTTGGAGAGCCGCACACCGTCAATAATGGACGCATGGTTCAGCTGATCGGAAATGATGGCACACTCCGCATCCAGAAGTGTCTCAAACAGGCCACCGTTTGCATCGAAGCAGGCGGCGTAAAGAATCGTGTCCTCCGTCCCCAGGAACTCGGCTATCCGGGCCTCGAGTTCTTTGTGGATGGTCTGGGTTCCGCAGATGAAACGCACCGACGAGAGGCCAAATCCGTACCTCTCGATGCCATCCTTGGCCGCGGCAATCAGGGCCGGATGGTTGGCCAGCCCGAGGTAGTTGTTGGCGCAAAAGTTGACCACTTCCTGACCGCCGGCCACCTGGATTTCGGCGGCTTGCCGGGAGGCAATGACCCGTTCCTCCTTATAGAGCCCAGACGCTCGGATGTCGTCGAGAATCTCCCTGATCTGGCCGGCGGCGGAGTCAAACATGGGTTTCTTCGGAGTCTATGAGGTGGCTCAGCATGTCGTTTGCCATCCCGGTGATGTCATAATCCGGATGCCAGCCCCAATCCTCCCTGGCCTTGCTGTCATCGATCACCTGCGGCCAGGTGTCCGCGATGGCCTGCCGGAAATCGGGCTCGAATTCGCATACAAATCCAGGCACGCTAGCTGCAATCACCTGCGCCAACTCACCGGCAGAGAAGGAAAACGCCGTCAGATTGTAGCTGGTTCTAACGCCGATGCGGGACTGCGGGGCGTCCATGATGCTCAGGGCCGCCTTCACGGCATCGGGTCCATACATCATGGGGAGACGGGTATCCTCGCGCACAAAACAGGTATAGGAGCCGCTTCGGACGGCCTCCACGAACATGTCTACTGCAAAATCCGTGGTTCCGCCGCCAGGAGGTGTTCCGTAGCTGATAATGCCGGGATACCGCACGCTCCGTACATCGACTCCGAACGTGCGGGCGCTGTACTCGCACAATAACTCGCCTGCCGCTTTTGCCGCCCCATACATCGTGCTCGGATTCATGATGGTGACCTGGGGCGTGCGGTGTTTGGGTGTGTCTGGGCCAAAAACCGCGATCGAACTCGGCCAGAAGACCTTGACGGACGTGCCACGGACCGCATCCAGGACGTTCTTCAGGCCATTGACGTTGACGGTCCAGCACAGGTCGGGCTGTTTCTCGCCGCGAGCAGACAGAATTCCGGCAAGGTGATAAATCTGTTCAACTCCGGCCTCGCGAATCAATGAGCCCACCGCATCCCTGTCGGTGACATCAAGTGCTGCCGTGTCGGCACCAGAGAGCCCCATTTTGTCGCCGCAACGCAGGTCGGTCGCGAGTACAGACGAACCTCCATACCGGGCAACCAACGCGGTTACCAGATCATTGCCAAGCTGTCCAGCAGCACCTGTAACCAGAATCATGGAAACGCTTCCAGCGAGTGTGAGAATTGAATTCTATCGGTCCTGTTGCAAAGATAGTTTGCCGGAAATCGCGTCAAACGAAGGCAACGCGAATTGAAGATGGAAGCAGTTTGAGGACTACCTCAATTGACGGCTGCGGCAAAGTGGCAGTATTCTATTGCCACCTCAAGAGGCCAGCATGTCTGACAACTCGCCGAACCGCCAGGGACTACACCCCCTGGCCTACACCGAAGTCCCGGCAGGAGAGTCGTATCCGCCCTACGTCGCGCCGGAAACGTCCACGGCCGAATTCACCCTGAAGGCTGTGATTGCGGGCGCGATCTTCGGCGTGTTGTTTGGCGCTGCCAACGCCTATCTGGGTTTGCGCGTGGGCCTCACGATTTCCACCTCCATTCCGGTGGCCGTCATGACAATCGCCCTCTTCCGGTCCCTGGGGGCGATGGGTATCAAGTCCACGCTACTCGAGGCCAATATCTCACAGACGGTGGGCTCGGCATCGAGCTCATTGGCGAGTGGCATCATTTTTACGCTACCGGCCCTCTACATGTGGGGTTTCGATCCGGCCTGGAGCCAGATGACCTTGCTGGCCCTCTGCGGCGGGGTCCTGGGGGTCCTCTTCATGATCCCCCTGCGCCGTTTCCTGATAGTCGGCGAACACGGCAAGCTCCCGTATCCGGAGGGCACCGCGTGTGCCGAGGTTCTGGTTGCGTCCGAAACCAGCAAAGGCGCGGCCAAGAACGTCTTTATCGGGCTGGGTGTCGGTGCCGCAATCAAGGCCCTCTTTGGACTCCTGAAGGCCCTCCCCGACGAGGTCGTGCTCCATCTTCCTTTCGTCAAAAAAGGCGAAGTGGGTGTCGAAATGTCGTCGGCACTCTTGGGCGTCGGCTATATCCTGGGACCCAAGACGGCCGCCATCATGGTTGGCGGAGGCTTGTTGTCCTGGGTTGTCATTATTCCGACCATCGCGTTGATCGGAGACGGTTTGTCGGTGCCCGTCTTCCCCGAAACGGTCAACCTCATCAAGGATATGAGCGCCTCCCAGATATGGACGCGCTACGTACGGTACATAGGCGCGGGAGCGGTCGCTGCAGCGGGCCTGATGACCCTGGCCAAGAGCATCCCGACGATGGTCAAGAGCTTCCGCGTTGGCGGTGGTGAGTTGACCTCACGCCTGAGTACGGCCGTCCCAATCGCTGTCAAGCGGACCGCCCAAGACCTCCCGCTGAAGTACGTGGGAATCGGGGCGGTCGTGGTCTTCCTGGTTTTGACGCTGGTGCCGATTGCCTTCAATATTGAGTCCATCGCATTCCGGGGTACAGCGGCGCTTCTCGTCGTCATTTTTGCGTTTTTCTTCGTGACGGTCTCCAGCCGGATTGTGGGCCTGGTCGGGGTTACGTCAAACCCGACAAGCGGGATGACCATCGCCACCCTACTGGGAGCGGCAGGTCTGTTCCTTTTGGTGGGATGGACGGACCTGCTCGGGAAAGCTGCCGCCCTGACAGTGGGGACCGTGGTCGCCATTGCCGCCTCCATTGCCGGCGACACCTCACAGGACCTCAAGACCGGTTACCTGCTTGGGGCCACGCCCAAACGGCAACAAATGGGCGAGTTGATTGGCGTCTTGGTATGCGCCGGCTTCATCGTGGCGGTCTTTCAATTGATTGGGCAGACCTGGGGGTTCGGCAACGAAGAGATCCCGGCGCCACAGGCCACGCTTATGAAAGTGGTCGTGGACGGCGTTCTGGGCCAATCATTGCCCTGGGGGCTTGTGGGGGTCGGGGCGGGTCTTGCCATCATTATCGAACTCCTGGGGATTCCAAGCTTGGCGTTTGCGGTGGGTGTCTACCTGCCGGTGGCAACCATGACGCCCATCTACCTGGGCGGGCTCATGCGAATGTTTGTCGAGAAAAGCTCTAAAACTCCCGCAGAGATGGACGACCGGCGGGAGCGGGGTATCCTGTTTGGGTCGGGACTAGTGGGGGGCGAAGGCCTCTTCATGGTCGTGATAGCAGGTTGGGCCGCGTATACACAAGCCGCTCCAAAGGGAATTGGGTCAGAGTGGGCGGGAAGTGCTGCAATCTGGCTTTCGGTCGCGGTTTTTGCTGCGTTGATCTTCCTGTTCTGGAGACTCACCAAGTCGGAAGACGCCAAGGCATAATCCATTGGGTTTGAAACACACCGTTCGGCGCGTTCTGAGAAAGGCGGGCTTGGACCTGAACATTTACAGTCTATCCGGTGATGCGCGGGGCCGACGTGCCGTGCTGATGAGCGCGCACGGCATCGATGGTGTCTTGGACGTGGGCGCCAACCGGGGGGAGTACGGCCTGATGGTTCGAGCCGATGGGTTCCGGGGAGAGATTCATTCATTTGAGCCCCTCTCTACCGCTTATGGACCCCTGCAGCGCCTCGCTGCCGCCGACGGCAATTGGAAGGCGTACAATGTGGCACTCGGCGCAAAGGAGGAAGACGTCCAGCTGAACATCGCCGGCAATTCGTACTCCAGTTCAATTCTGGACATGATGCCCAAACACGACGCACTAGCTCCGGAGGCAGGGTATACAGGTTCCGAAACGGTGAGCGTTCGGAGGCTGGACGGGTTTGCGGCCGCTCTTGGGTCATGCGAGCAGCGCTACTACCTCAAGGCCGACACACAGGGGTATGAGTTGGCCGTTCTTGAGGGCGCGGGTGATCTACTGAACGCATGTCCGCTGGTAGAATTGGAACTCTCGTTCGTCGAACTCTATGATGGGCAGCCACTCTTTGACGAGGTCCATGCGTGGATGCAGGCGCGGGGGTATCGTCCCGTCTCGTTCGATGTGGGTCCGGGGCAGGTAGACGAAAAAACGGGTGAAGCGCTGCAGACAGACGTTGTTTACTTGCGGAATATAGTCGGCGGATGATCCCGGGGACCCAAACCATCACCGAGGCCTGGCGGAATCCGCTCAATCCGGACTTCGTGCTCGCGGCTGGGGTCTCCGCGCTCAGAAGCGCCCTTGCCGTCGGGCTTCTCTTGACGGCCTACTTCGCACGGTCCTCCCCGACGCTTGCGGTGGCGTTTCCGGTTGTGCTGGTTTGCGGAATTGTTGGTTGGATGTTGTTCCAATTTCCGCTTCTGAATCTGGGTGTGTTGCTCACCAGTTTTATTCTCATCGCGGACTACCAAGAGGGGACTCAGATCACCGAAGTCTTGTGGGGCCTCTACTACGCGGCTTTTATGGCCCATTGGTACATAACCCGGATGCTTATGTACCGAGACCGCCTGTTCGAAGATCGCGAGTCCCGGTCCTTGTTTCTCTTCCTGGTGCTGATGACCCTGTCCGTGGGGCTGACAATCATGTTCAAGGGAGACCTTCGGTTCTTTCTTGGGGAGTGGCTCAGCCTCTCTTTCTTCTCTTTCTACTTTCCGATTCGCGAGGCCATCACCCGGCACCGCCACGGACTCAGGGTGATTGTGATCAGTCTGCTGATTGTGGCCACGCTCGTCCAGGTCAGAAATATTCTGAACTACCAGCAGATCCTGATCGAGGCCACCTATGCGTGGCAGGTCACCAAAGGGCGAGCGGTGACGAACACCGCCGTCATCATGGTTCCTCTATTCGGCTCACTCTTGATGCTCCTTCACGCGCGAAAGCTGAAGCCTGCCCTGCTGGCCGGAGGCATCTTTGCATTTTTCTTTGCCGGCTTCATTCTGTCGCAGACCAGGGGCCACTGGGTGGCGTTCGCCTTCGCTTGCCTTGTGATTTTCCCGGTCTTGGGAAGGGCCGAAAGATACCGTCTGGTCAGTGTCGGAGCCCTCTCAGTGGCGGGGATTGTCGGGTTGGGTTTCCTTTTTCTGGGCGAGGCTTTCCAGTTGGTTGCGGCGGGAATCGTCGACCGTGTGATCTCGATTGGTTCGGCGGCATCGGATGACATCTCCCTGATCAACCGCTTTCGGGAGACCAAGGTGGTAATGGGGAAAGTGCTCCAGAATCCAATCCTCGGCTATGGGCCGGGAGTCAAGTTCGGGTTCTGGGACCTGTCCTATCTCCCACCGTTCACCCATCAGACGAGTTTCTTACACAACGGCTTTGTTGCCCTTTGGTATAAGTTTGGAATCTGGGGCCTGGGGCTGGTTCTGTACTTTTGGGGCGCGGCCATTCGCAGAGGGATCAGGGTCTATCACTCTGCCGCCCCGGATTCATTGAGGGTTGCGGGGCTCTCGGCGTCGGCACTTCTTATTGCGTTCGGAGTCTCGGCAAGTACATCGAATCCTTTCTATGTGAACGACACCATGTTTGTTTTCGCAGCCGTGATGGGAATTGGTGCCGGAGTGTCCCAGCGAGGGATGCCGATCGCCGCGGCGCAAACGCCTGGGTCTAGCGAACAAGCTGGATGACCATCGTGCTGGTCGACGGGCCGGAGGTAGCGCGCAATAGATAGGTTCCAGACGGGATGTTCCCGGCTGGTTCCCAGATCACATTGTGTGTTCCCGAATCCAATAGGAGGGAAGCGATGGTCGTGACCCGGCGACCAAGCAGGTCGAAGAGGTCGACCGAGAGTACACCGGAGTTCTCCAGAGATGCCACCAGGACAGCAACGCCCGAGACGGGGTTCGGATAGACAGAGACGAGTCGAGAAGGACCAGAACCTTGGCCGGGTCCCGGTTGAAGGCGCAACTCCAGCCCGAGGCGAACGGGTGAATGGCCGGCCAATATGGAAACTGATCGGGCACCCAAGAGGTGGCGGTTGCCGGCCTCGTCAACCAGGAACAGATGATCGTCCGTGCCGCTATTGAGGGCTGTAATAACGGCGGGTGGCTCGAAATTATCGAGAAGCAGGGTAAAGTCAGCCGCTTGTGTGGGCTGGCCGATCATCAAGCTCCGCATCTCCGCCCCGTCAGGGCGCAGCAGAGAAAGTCGAGGTGCCCCGAAGTGGTTCGGCGGAAGGGCGTCGTCCAGAGTTGCTCCTTCAGATCCGACCATCAAGTCGACCGAGGCCCTGGCCCCATCACTCTCGGCGGTAATGGTCCATCCGGCGCTGGTCGACGGCCCGGAGACAAAAGCCTGCGGAATGAAGGGAAGCTCCAGGCTTGCCAGGCCGTCTGAATTCAGGTAGAAGTACCCCGAGTAGGGAGCGAACCGGGTGGTCAGAAAGAAGCCAGCATCGAAGCCGAACAGCGAGCCAGTGGTCTGATTCCAATTCATCACCCGGTTCCAATCCAGTACGATCTCGAAGGGATTAGATATCACGTTCCATCCATCTCGAAGGGGGATGGTGTAGACAAATTCGAGTCCGTCCGGAATCACCTGGTCTACCCGTTCGGCAGCCAGGCTCCACTCGGACGCCGAAAATGCCCAGACTACCTCTCCGGGCTGGAGGGTGGCCGACTGGCGAGGTAACCCCGAGTATGGGTCCAAGACGTCCCAATCCTCTCCCCTGGGACCGCTAAACGTCGGGATGAGATCGAGCTGTTGGCGCCCGGGAATTGAAATAAGTTGATAGGTCCGACCGCTCTCATTTTGTGAGCCGAGTTCTTGTGCGAACGACTGCCGTAGAAAAGTTGCCGGGACCAAGGCCGTCAAGATTTCGGCCGACCCGGGACTCTCGTTGCCCGAACTATCGACCGCAAAGACGTGGTATGCCCTGGGTAGTCCTGCCCCGAAGGGAACGACAAGCGCCACCGTCGCGGCTGGGTCAACTCTCAGAGAGTCCAACCTGCCATCCAGAATGCTCCTTGATACCAAATAAAAAGCCACCAAGTCCCGATCCACCGGCGGGTCCCAAGAGAGGCGAATCGCGTTGTCAGACCTGACTGCAGACAGGCCCGAGGGTGTCAACGGAGGAGTGAGATCCTGATGCAGAATCTGGACGAACTCGGGTTCACCCTCGTTGCCGCTGCTGTCCACCGCAGACACACGGTAAATGTAAAAAATGCGCTCTCTGGAACCTGTGTCAAGATAGGTGAGCACATCGGAAGGCAATTCAGCCAGCAATTGCGCCTCACGCGGATTGGTCCCGCGCAGCACGCGAAAGGTTTCCACATCACGGGCAGCTGGCGCCAACCAGGACAACTGAATGCCGCCGGGGGTATCCACCGCTTCCAGCACCGATACCCGACCCGGTGCCACTTCATCAAGTCTTATGGCCGCGACTTCGGCAGAGCGAACGCCTTCGTTACCCGAATAATCGAGCGCCGTCACCGAGTAACTGTACGGTTGCGACACCACAGCCAGCGTGTCCAGGAACTGACTGTTTTCGGTAGTTGCTATTCTACCAGAGGGCCCCGCACCGGGAGCACGATATACCGAAAAACCAGAGACGTCAGGGTCGGTTGGAGGAACCCAGTTCAAGAAAACGCCCAGTTCGCCAACGGTTGCCGTCAGACCATCGGGTTCTGCCGGCGGTACCTGATCCAGAAAGCGGGCCTCGACCGCGCCGGAAAACGCCCCGTCCACCGCGAAAATACTCCGGGCTTGGACCCGGTATGAGTAGGCGCGGCCGGCGGTGGCCGTAGAGTCGTGAAAGGAGAGTTGCGCGAGTGGCACCGTTGCTATGAGATAGCCGCTGGCCTCATTCGCTAATCGCCGTTCGATCCGATAGTCGGCTACCTGCATACTCGCGCTGGGAAGCCATTCAACTAGAATGCCCGTCGAGGTCGCGCTGGCCAGAACCTGACGCGGGGGGTCGGGGCTCTGGCCATTGGCAGCGCCAACCCAGAGGAAAAGCAGGAACGCAAATTTGTGCATAAGCCCGGCGGCGCGAATCGGCGAAGGCAAGGTAGCATGCGGGTGTGGAGCATGCGTATTCCCGAGAGGACTTCTGTGACCGTGGAACAACGCAATAGCCCAGAAAAAACTGAGGAAAGGTGCCTATCCACCAAAAGAATGGTCATCGACGGGTACGTATTCGTCCGGTGAGGGGTATATGCGCCTCCAAATACTGGACGGGCATCTCAGCTACACTGAGAACGAGTCCGTACCTCCCGTCTTCACCTCCGGATTCGTGCATAAGAGGGGGCAGCCGGGGAGGGGCGCTACTGTCCGAAATTTTACGGGCACAGCCCGCCGACCCTCCGCTCGGCGAGAACATTTCGTGAACATGCGCGCCGGCCGGTAAAACAAGCGGGGTACGCCCCGGTTTGGTTCTCACTCCCCGGGCAAGGCCCCGTATCTTCGGTCCGAGTGAAGGCGCAACCTGAGACCGAGCCCGTATGTCCCATCAGAAGATCAACCTTTGCTCGATGGGTGATCCAGAGGACCGTCGAACCTGGTCAGGAACCCCGCGTCACCTACTTAATGCCTTGCGGGATCGAGGGCGGGCTGGTGTCTCCTTTGACGCCGAAATTTCCAGGTTCAAGAAATTGCTCTCGTCGGCCCTCTCGGCGCCCCGCTTCGGGCTATTCGACTATCAGCGGCATCCCCTTAGGCGAAGGTTCGTCGCTGCGCGCGTAGCGCGGCTAACGGGGCTAACGGAAAGCAAAGCGACCCTGCATACGGGCACCTTTTCATTGCCCTTTTCCCAGCCGCAGGCAGACCAGCGTCACTACCTCTTCTGCGACGCTACTTGGCACCTGTGGTCGCGGGCGTCTTCTGACATGGGGAAATACGGGACTCGGTTGTTGGCGGCCGCAGAGGAGGACGAACGTCGGAGTTATGAGCAAGCCGCGCACATTTTTCCAATTGCCGAATATGTGCGCCGCGACTTGATTGAGCACTACGGCGTGCCGGAAGACCGTGTCACGGCCGTGGGGACCGGGTTGGGATTGATCCGTCCATTCGAGGGCCCAAAAGACTACAGCAGGAAACACGTGCTCTTTACTGCCAAGGGGCGTTTCCGCGACAAGGGCGGCACGCTCGCCGTTGAGGCGTTTCGCCTGGCCAGGCTTCAAGACCCGGAGATAACCCTAACCGTCGTGGGGTGTGAGGACGGCTTGGCCCTGGAGCCGCGTCCTGGACTCACGTTGCTCGGTTTCGTGCCAGCCCAAGACTTGCAGGAGCTCTTTGAGACGCATTCACTTTTTTTGCTCCCGGCCACAAACGAGCCTTGGGGGCTGGTGTACCTGGAAGCCATGGCGTGCGGGATGCCGATTGTCGGTCTGAATCGTAACAGTTTTCCGGAAATATGTGACCACGGCAGGCTTGGATGGTGGCCGCAATTCGAAACGCCGGAGTCTCTGTCCCAGGTTCTTGTACAGGCTTTTTCAGACTCGAGCCGGCTCGCAGAAATGGGGTCTCAAGCGCGTCACCATTGCCTCGATACCTACAGCTGGGAAAAAACCGTCGATCGCATGCTCGGCGTAATTGACTCCCCTGAGAAAAAATGAAGCACATTGTAATCACGAGTATTTTCGAACCCACCGAGGCTGTGAGGCGTTTCGCCGCGCTTAAAGAGTATCGGCTGATCGTGGCGGGCGACCTCAAGAGCCCGAATTCCTGGGTGTGCGAGGGCGCCCGATTCCTTTCCGCCGAAGAACAGAAGCGGAGCGGTTTCTCCCTCGCCCCACTCCTACCGTTCAATCACTACTGCCGAAAGCTCTTGGGCTATTTGGCGGCCGTGCAGAACGGTGCGACCGGTATCGTTGACACCGACGATGACAACTATCCGTACGAAGACTGGTCTTTCCCGTCGTTCAGCGGCGACTTCTTGACGTTGCAGGACGCCGGTTATCTGAATATCTACCGTCGATTTACGGATGCTCCAATTTGGCCCAGGGGGTTCCCTCTGAAGGAAATCAGGGGCTCGCTGGCAGGCGCGCTGGGTGAAGAGGTCGTTCGGTCCGCTGAGGTTGGAATCTGGCAAGGCCTGGCAGATGAGGACCCGGATGTGGACGCGATCTATCGATTGACGAGTGACGTTCCGTGTCAATTCGACAAACTCGAACCGGTTGTTTTGGAAGAGGGCTCCATATGCCCATTCAACTCGCAGAATACGGCATTCTCGAAGCGGGCATTCCCGCTCTTGTACCTGCCATCCACCGTCACCTTCCGCTTCACCGACATCCTGAGGGGCCTGGTGGCCCAACCGATTCTTTGGGCGGCGGGTCTTAGGCTGGGTTTTACGGGCGCTTCCGTAAAACAAATCCGGAATCCCCACGACTACATGGCGGACTTCAGGTCAGAAGTACCCATGTTTCTGCACGGGGAGCAGGCGTTTGACATTTCGGCCGAACTCGCGACACCGACTCTTTCCGTTGCCGAGAACTTGCACCGAGTCTATCACGGCCTACTGGAGGCCTCCATTGTCACCTCAGAGGAACTCCCTCGACTGGAGGCCTGGCTTCGAGACCTCGAATCAATGAGTTAGGCCGAGTCCTTCCGTGACAGTAACGGGGAGTGCGACAGGAGCCATTGTCCTTGCGGGTGGCGAAGGGCCCAGATGGCCAGGATACAGAGTCCGGCCACCGCAAGGACCAGCATTTCCCAAAGCGCGGGACCCTGGGGCAATTCGCGCGTGCTCAGGAGCACCAGGGCGGTAACGGCGCCGCCGGACAAGGCGGCTCCGACCAGATCGTGACGGCCGAGCAAATCCGTCAGCCTGATCCCGTGCGCGACGTGAAAGTGCGCCACAATGGTCAGGCTACCAGCCAGGAGAGCAAAGGCGAATCCGTACACCACACCGTGGCCCTGCAAGGCCGGGCCAAGCGTCCAGGCCAATAGCGGAAGCAATGCGGCGGTCAAGAGGTGGCCCACAACATTCCAGCGAAGGTCTCCCGTTCCCGCGTTGGCGTAATACGCCGGCGTCCCGGCCAGATTACCGAACCAAGCGGCGCAAAGAACCGCGGCAAACAAGACGAACGACGGCTCGAACCAACCAAGCCAGGCGACCGAAATCAGCGGAAGCATGAGGAGCACGGCCGGGAAAAGAACGGACACCGTAAAGACCACCACCTGGAAGGCCCGGGCGTAAATGTCCCGGATGGCGTCAGGGTCGGATTCGTGAAGGTCGGCAACCAGCGGAAAAAGGGGGTGGTAGGCGGAATTGAGCAAGGACCTCACCTGGAAGGCAAGCCGATTGGCCAACTCAAAGACCCCCGTTAGCGCCAAACCTCCCCACGTGGTAAGAAGGAACTTGGCCGCAGGTTCGACCAGCATTTGCAGGACCGAAATAACCTGGAATGTGGCGCCATAGGTCAACATTTCTCTTAGCGCGTTGAAACTGAACGCCCGTGGCAAAAGCGAATGAGATGGAGACAGGCGCACCAGGGTGATCCATGCCGCAACCATGACGACAATTCCTTGCGCAATCTGTCCCTGGACGAGCCCAATGATGCCGACCCGAGGCAGGCATACCACAGCGACGAGGGCGTAGGCAGCGGTTGCAAGGACCACGACCACCGCCCGCAGGTCCATTCTGTTCCACCCGTCAAGGCCGCCGAGCAGCACGCCACCGACGGCGTTGAACCAGAAGGCTAAAAGTGCCCACGGGAGTAGGTCGAGCGCCAATAGTGTCTCGGCCCGGCCTTCGATAGCAAGTGCCAGAAGCGAAGGCAACCCCCACAGGGCCAAAAGGGCGATGAGGCCCACGGATGCCGCGACAGCAAAAAAAGCCGTGACAATGGCTTCGTTGGCTTTCGCGGATTGCCGGGATGCGAGATGTTTTGCAGTAAACTTTACCGACGCCGCCCCGAGACCCAGGGTGCCCAGGCTGCCGGCCGTCGCGGCGCCGCCAACCAGTGCCCAAACGCCAAGGTCAACCAAGCCGACCGTCTCGATCACATAGCGGTAGACAAAAAAAATTGTACCGGTCGAGAGCAGCGCCTGCACCAACCCGGAAATCGTGTTCCATTTCAGCCGCGCTAGCGCGGCTGATCCTTCATGAGGCTGCGGTTGGCCCCGCTCGAAAGTTGGCAATGATTTTCGCTCTGTTCGTACTGGATCACACCGGAACCCCGGCCCGACCGTAATGCTCCGCCGCGGGTTATCACCGAAATGCGGCCACGCAGGGTGGGTGGTCGGGCTTCCTCGAACCAGCGCGCACCTAAATCTAAACGAAAAACGCGCATCTTCGGCCGTCCACCTGCGTTAATTACTACTCCGTTTGTGTCTTCATAACGACCGCAATGAAAGCTCCTCTTTCGACCTTTGTGCTGGCAGCCGCCATTCTGTCCAGCGGCTGCGCCGGGGCCGGCCAGGCCGCCACAAACGCCCAGGCATCCCTGACTACAGACTTCATCTACGTCTGTAACCAGGGCGAGGCAACGGTGTCCGTCATAGACGCGCGCCTCAATGAGATCGTGGAGACCATTGATCTCAAGGCGATGGGTTATCCGGCCAACGCCAAGCCTCACCATGTGGTGGTAGAGCCTGACGGATCGTTCTGGTACCTGTCAATGATTGTGGCCAACCGGGTCCTCAAGTTCAACCGGGACAACGAGGTCGTTGGATCGGCGGAATTTGCCGTGCCGGGCATGATGGCGCTTAATCACGCAGATGACGTGTTGTACGTGGGCCGCTCCATGGCCGCGGTCAACCCGCCGCAGAGCATCGGCATTATCCGCCGAGGAGACATGACCGTCGATGAGGTTGATGTCTTCTTTCCACGTCCGCACGCCATCGCTGTCACGCTGGACGGCGGGTACGTCCTCTCGGCCAGCCTTGCCGAAAACAGAATGGTAGTCCTGGATCAGGCAACGGGCGATGGGACCTTCTTTGATTTCGGAGGTCCGGTCAACACGCTGGTTCAATTTGCGATTTCGCCCGACGGAAACACGGCGATTGTAGGTGGCGAGATCACCAACAAGCTCTTCTTCCTGGATACGTCCAAACTTCCCGCCATTTCAGTCCGCAGCGAGATAGAGGTTGGCAGCCGGCCGTGGCACCCCATCTTCGCGGCGGATGGCCGTCACGCGTACTTCGGCAACAAGGGCGTCAACACGGTGACGGTGGTCGATACGCAGGCGGGTCGTGTGGTCAAGACCATTTCCGGCGAAGGCATGGCGCAGCCACACGGCAGCGCAATTTCGGCCGATGGTCGTTTCGTCTACATCTCGCAGCAGAACACCGGTATGGCAGGGATGGCCGGAATGGCTGGTATGGACATGCCCGCCGGCGGGGCCATGAACGGCCACGTCGTGGTGATTGACACGGCCACAAATGAAATCGCCAAGGTCATCGAAGTGGGCGTGATGCCCAGTGGTGTCGGCAGTCGAGGCATAAGCAAATGAGACGAGCACTCCTGGGCCTTGCGCTGGTAGTAGCAGGCTGTTCGGCCGGTAACCTGGCGCTGACCGGCGCTGAGGGCCCGAGCGGACCCGTGTTTACGCGCGACATCGCTCCCTTCCCAGTTGTCTCCCTGACCGGTGAAACCCTCTACCAGCCCTTCCTGGGTGGGTTCAATGTGCCTCGACCTCAGTACGTGGACATAGACGCGGACGGAGATTTGGATCTCTTCATTCAGGAGGAGTCCGGCAGGTTGCGTTATTTCGAGCGCCTGGATGGCCGTTACGACTGGCGCACCGACCAGTACGAGGATCTGGACATAGGTGAATGGTATCGTTTTGCCGATATGGACGACGATGGGGACATCGACCTGTTGGCAGAACAACGTTTCAGTCACATTCGCTACTACAGAAATACGGGCTCACAGACCGACGCCAAGTTTGAACTCGCTGTAGACACCCTTCGGATGGCGGACGGGTCCCCGCTATTCTCGGACCGTCAGAATATCCCCAACGTCACAGACATCGACTGCGACGGGAATCTGGACCTGTTCGTCGGCCTCGTGACCGGCATGGTGAAACGCCTTGAGTCCGTGGGTTACGACGACAACATGATCCCCCGTTTCCAGGTGGTCACGGAGCGTTTTGAGGACATCGAGATCATCGGTGAGCGGCAATCCCGTCACGGTGCCAACACCATGACTTTTGGCGATGTAGATGGCGACGGGGATGAGGACCTCTTCTGGGGAGACTTCTTCGAGGCAGGCGTCCTGCTGGTTCGGAACCGCGGCACGTGCGCTCAGCCTTCCATGCGCGGCGAGCCCACACCGTTTCCACCCGGGGACCCACTGTTGACCAGTGGCTACAATGCGCCGGCCGCGGCCGACGCAGACGGCGATGGCGACATGGATATGGCAGTAGGGGCCCTGGGTGGCGCGTTTAACGCCAACTCCACGACCGTCGAAAATCTGCATTATCTGGAGCAGGTTGACGGCGTGTTCGAGCACCGGACTTCGCGGCTGATCCAGATGCTGGACGTAGGCTCAGATAGCGTGCCGCGCGTGTTTGACGTGGACGGAGACGGCGATCTGGACGTGACGGTCGCCAACAAGATTGAGCCCGACAACAACCGTGCGGGGCGTGTCTATCTATGGGAAAACATCGGCACGCCGACTGCACCCTCGCTCAAGGGGAGTGGTTTCATATCACTGGCAGACACATTTCACCAGACCCTGACTCCCGGCGACCTGGACGGGGACGGTGACCTTGACCTGCTGGTTGGCAAGTGGAATCGGGACATCGCGTATTTCCGCAACGACGGCGGCCCCGGCTATACGCATGTGGCGGCCAAGTACATCCAGTTGACCAGAGGATCCAATAGCGCTCCGGCCCTTGTGGACATCGACGCAGACGGCGATCTGGACCTGTTCGTGGGCGAGGCTTCGGGTACCCTGAATTATTACCAGAACGTCGGCTCTGCCAAGCACGCGGAGTTTGAACTGGTGTCCGACCAGTACATGGATTTCGATGTCGGCAGGCGCAGTTCACCGGCCTTCTCCGATTGGGACGGCGACGGGGACTTCGACATGTTCGTCGGCTCCGAGTTGGACGGCATCCAGGTGTTCGAAAACACCGGGTCGGCCAAGGTGCCCATGTTTGTGAGCCGCGGCGAGTTGGACGTGCCTACGCCGGTACTCGTGACGCCGGAGTTTGCGGACCTGGACGGCGACGGCGATGAGGACCTGCTCATTGGCGGCGTCTCAGGCGGGGTTGTGTACTTCGAGCGGCGCTAGCTCCTGAGCCGAACGAATGAAACACTCCTTCTGGCGACTGTTCGCTCACAGAAATTATACCGGCTGGATGCTGCTGGCCACCTTCCTTCTGGCTCCGGGGTTTGCCTTGGCACAGGACTCGACGGCCGTTGCAGCGGATTCCGTTGCTGCGGACCCGGGGCCGCTGTCCACCCGGAGCGGCGTGTACACGGCCGAGCAGGCTCTGAAAGGCCAAGAACTGTTCACGGTCGTTTGCGGCGAATGCCACCAGCCGGAAGACTTCCTGGAGGGTTTCCTGCCCGGCTGGGCGGGGCAACGCGCAGACGAGTTGTTCAAGGAGATCCGCAAAACGATGCCCGAGGATTCTCCGGGCTCGCTTCGGAGCAGCGAGTACGCGGCGGTGATTGCCTTCCTTTTTCAGCTTAACGGACTGAAAGCGGGAGAGGAGCGCCTGCCCGGGTCGACACGCAGGCTCAAGGAAATCCTGATCGAAACGGCGGAAAGAGGCGGTAGCCAAGATAATTAGATAGCCGTTATTGCAATACGCGCTAGGCTCGGGTTCGATCTGCCCCGGAAGCGCTTGAGGGGGCCTCCTCGAACGCATCGTTCGTGGCGTCCAGATCAAGGACTGCGCCGGTGACCTTAGCACGTTCATCAACAGGCTGGGAGGCCGTTGCAGCAGCTTTAGCGCCGCCAGCCCTTTCCAAGGCACGCCGGCCGATGGTCACCATCTGCTCCTCCCGCTCGTTTCTCCAGGAGGAAAGCCGAAGGAGGGAAAAGCCCGTTGCGCCGACGGAGGCCATGGCAATGAGGAGTATCGGGATGAGTGCCGCAAGGTTGAGGCCTCCATCCACCATGGCGGCCGCAAAACTGATCAGGAATGCAATACTAAACGCGATCCCGGTAGAAATGAGCTCGCGCGAGCCCCCTTTGAGTGTGCCCATTCGAAGCCTATGGCCGGTCTGGGTGGGTTCAACCAGGACATGCAGATTGCCATTTGACCATTCCCTAAGTCCTCCAGACCGGTGGATCTTGCCCTTCGCCTCGAAGATCTGGCGGAGGTCAACGACCAGTTGCTCCCACAGCACGTCGGTCATTGGACCGGGCAGCTCGACGCTCCTGCGAACCCCGATGGTAACCCCGGCAAACGTGGGCGAGGGGTCATACTCCACCTTGTGCTGCAGTGAGGAGGCCGCATCCGCCACAAATTTCGGCGAGAGGCCCGCGGCCCTCCCAATCTCCTGAAGCTCGGCCAGCGTCAGTCCATCCGGTGCGGACGCGCGGTTCTGAGCCTCCGTCTGCGCCTCCGCGGCCTGGCGAAATATTTCCGTGATGGCGGCTTCGTCGTATCGGGTCTCTTTGGGCATTGGGGGGGAGGATGCGCTGCGGTATGGAGCGTGTACGTAGATGGACGGCTCTGGATTCGAACTGGCCTTGGCCCCAAGGAGAACCCTGAGCTCAAGGAATTCCTCCTCGACTTGTACACGACACGCCGGGCCGAATACTTTACAGGCAACAGAGCGCCAACGCCATGACCAGGATCCTCCCTTTCGTTCTTCTTTTTGCGCTGCTCAGCACCTCCGACTCCACTGCACAGGAGTCCGAGTGGACCCATTGGGGCGGGAACGAGGGACAGGCCAGATTTGCCCCTCTCGACCAGATCAATGCGGACAATTTTGAGGATCTGGAGATAGCCTGGCGATGGAGCGCAAACAACTTCGGCCCCAACCCGCAGTTCATCTACAGGGCGACTCCGCTCTATGTGAACGGGACGCTGTACACCGTGGCAGGAGAACGCCGAACGGTTGTGGCCATTGAGCCGGAGACCGGGGAGACGCTTTGGATGTGGCGCATGCGGGAAAATCCCCGCTGGGAGGCCTCAACGCGTCAGAATTATGGAAAGGGGGTCGCCTACGCAGAAGTAGATGGCCGTCCGACCATATATGTGATCACGCCCGGCTACTACATGGTGGCCCTGGACGCGGACACCGGCCAGCCCGTGCCGCATTTCGGAATGAATGGCATCATAGACCTCCATCTGGGGCTGGGCGATTATCCCGTGGATGCGGACCGCGGGATCCTGGACTCGGGTGACATCACCAGTTCATCGCCCCCCATCGTGGTCAACGGCGTCATCGTAGTCGGCAATTCGCACGACCGCGGATACTACCCGGACCGGAAAGAGAATGTGCCCGGACATATCCGGGGATACGATGCCAAGACCGGAATGATGAAGTGGATCTTCCACGTGGTCCCCAAACCGGGCGAGTTCGGAAACGACACATGGGAAGACGAGTCCTGGAAATACTCCGGCAACGTCTCCGCGTGGGCGCCCCTTTCGGCAGATTCCGAGCGAGGGCTGGTGTATATCCCCACCGACACGCCCACCAACGACTACTACGGCGGCGAGAGGCTGGGCCAGAATCTCTATGGTACCAGTCTGATCGCCCTGAATGCGGCTACAGGCGAAAGGGTCTGGCACTTCCAGATGGTGCACCACGACGTCTGGAACTACGACACACCCAACGCCCCCAAACTCCTGGACGTGATGGTCGACGGCAAGGTTGTGCCCATCGTCGCGCAGACCACCAAACAGGGATTCGCGTACGTCTTGAACCGCGAAACGGGTGAGCCCATATGGCCGATGGAGGAGCGGGCGGTCCCCGGCTCGGACACCCCCGGCGAGGTCGCCGCACCCACGCAGCCGTTCCCCACCAAACCGCCGGCATTTGAGCTCCAGGGCATCACGGAAGGCGACCTCATTGACTTCACGCCGGAACTCAGGGCACAAGCCGTCGAAATGGCCTCCCGCTACAGAATGGGAGGGCTGTACACACCACCGTCCCTGGCCAATCATCCGGACGGCACCAGCGGGACTTTTGTCGTGCCCGGCGCAAACGGCGGCGCCAATATCCCTGGCGGCTCCGCTGTGGACCCGGAAACGGGGATGCTCTACGTGGCCACGGAGCGGGGTCACAGCGTGATTGCGCTCATTCCGGGCGCCGACCGAACCATCCGGGGCCCGTCGGAATCGCGCTACGTATCCCTGGGGCCCGGCGGAATCCGCGGTCCGCAGGGACTTCCGCTTCTGAAGCCGCCCTATGGCAGCATCGTCGCGCTTGACCTCAACAGGGGGGACCTGGCCTGGGCAATTCCAAATGGCGATACGCCGGCGTCCATCACCAACCATGCTGCGCTGAAGGGTGTTGATCTGCCAGTAACCGGCAAATCGTCGCACGCCAATATTCTGGCCACCCGATCCCTGGTGATCTACGGCGAAGGCCGGGGCGGTGACCCGGTGCTCCACGCAGTTAACAAGATGACCGGGGAGGAGATCGCGCGCCTGGATATCCCTGCCACCACGAACACCGCTCCCATGAGTTTCATGCACAACGGCCGGCAGTATATCCTGCTGTCGGTGGCGTCCGCGCCCGATAACCCGGCGGAGATCGTCGCACTGATTCTTCCCGATTGACTTTCGCTGCACACATCGAACAGAAACACAAACTCCCCACCATGAAGACGCGCCCAGCACTTCTGGCAGTTCTACTGACCGCTGCCCTGTTCATTTCTGCCCCTGCAGGGGCTCAGGACGTTCACCGATTTGTTCGATTTCAGGCCGGCCACACCATGGCTTACGGGGAACTGGTGGGCGGCACGGTCTACGAGTTGTCGGGCTATGACCTGATGCGGCAGGGAGCCCGCACCGGTCGGACATTCCCGCTGAGCGGCGTCAAACTGTTGTCGCCGATTGATCCGGCGCAGGTGCCCAAGGTCATCGGCATTGCCATCAATACGCGTGGGGCAGGCCGGACGGGTCCCGTGCCGCACCCCCGGTTTTTCGCCAAAATGCCCAGCAGCATCCGCGGAATGGGCGATGCCGTGGAGCTTCCGCCCGAGGCGGGGAATCTGAACTACGAAGGTGAGCTCGTTCTGGTGATCGGGAAGGAGGGGCGGCACATTTCCGAGGCTGATGCCCTGGATTACGTCTTCGGGGTTACCGTCGGCAACGACTTCAGCGAGAACACCTGGTATGGGGAGCGCAACGGAGTAGACGAGCCAACCCGCCTGATTTCGAAGGGCACGGACTCGTGGGCACCCATCGGCCCGGCTATTGTGACCGGCCTGGATTATTTGGACCTGAGCGTGGAAGTCCGGCTGAATGGAGAGATCGTTCAGAGTGGCCGAACGACGGAGATGGCCAACGGAGTCAGGAATCTGATCAGCTACATCAGCCGCTACATGACACTGCAGCCCGGCGACCTCATTTTCACCGGGACCGTGGGCCGGGTGGAGGGCGCAAGGCGCGTGATGCTGGACGGAGATGAGATTGAGGTCGAGATAGAGGAACTGGGTACGCTGACCAATACCATCGTGGCGATGGACAAGGTTGCCCATGGGGCGGCCTCGTCTGTGATCCAGGCTCCGACCTCGTTCGCGGTGGACGCCTCGTGGCCGAAGCCCCTCCCCAACAACTGGATTCTCGGCCAGGTATCCGGGGTGGATGTGGATGCAGACGGTAACATCTGGATTGTGCACCGGCCGCTCACCCTGACCGAGCGCGAGGCCGGCGCGGTCCAGAATCCGCCGCTGTCGGCGTGCTGCGTGCCCGCGCCATCCGTGATTCAGTTTTCTCCCGAGGGCGACGTGCTTCGCGCGTGGGGCGGCCCTGATTCCGGAATGAAGTGGCCTACCTCCGAGCACGGCCTGTTTGTAGACGGTGGAGGCAACGTTTGGATTGGTAGCAACGGCCGTGGGGACCAGGTCGTGATGAAGTTTACCCCGGATGGCGAGAAGCTCCTTCAGATCGGCGAGTGGGGCGAAACCGGAGGTTCTGCGCACCAATCGCTCTTGGGTCAGCCGGCTGACATCGATGTGGACGATGCCGCTGATGAGGTCTACATCGCAGACGGGTACGGAAATCGCCGGGTCGTTGTCTTTGATGCCACGACGGGCGAGTACAAGCGGCACTGGGGCGCGTACAACAACCAGCCTCACGACCGCGAGCTTCCGGACTTCGTGCCGGGACAGGAACAGGAGTCATTTCGCAGTCCGGTGCACGCCGTCAGGATTAGCAACGATGGCAAGGTGTATGTGGCGGACCGTGTGAACAACCGTATTCAGGTCTTCAAGAAGACCGGCGAGTTCATTGAAGAGGGGATCGTGGCACCCAACACCTTGGCGATGGGCTCGGTTTGGGACATCGAGATGTCGCAGGACGAGGCGCAGACCTACCTATACGTGCCTGACGGGACCAACCAGACCGTCTGGGTGTTGCGCCGGGAAGGCCTCGAGGTGGTTGGCTCCTTCGGCCGTGGAGGGCGCCAGGCCGGTCAGTTCGGCTGGATCCACAATCTGGCCATGGACCAGCGGGGCAACGTCTATACCACCGAGGTGGATGATTACAAACGTGTTCAGAAGTTCAGACCGGTCAGGCACTAGTTGGCGAATTCCATAGGCATGCGCGCAGCGCTCGCCCTGATCGTTTGTCTCGTGCCTGCTGGGCGAACTCTGGCCCAGACCGCGGAAACAACGATTCCGAGCCCGCGTCAGCCCCTGCCGCGGTACGGTTTCGACCGGTTCACGGTGCAGGAGGGACTCCCCGAGATCTACGTGCAGCACCTCATGCAGGATTCGAAGGGATACCTGTGGGTTGCAACTCAAAACGGGCTCGCCAGATATGATGGCCAGACCTTTCGCACGGTTCTGCCCAGTGACGGAACGCACACGCTGAGAAGTGTGACATCGGTGACTGAGGACAGCCGCGGGGTTCTCTGGGCGGGCGGTGCGTTTGAAAGTGGACTGGCTCGAGAGCACCGGGCCGCGAACACATGGTCGTTTTCATTCCATGACCCAAATGATCGCGCGTCGCTGAGCGACAACAACATCGCGGCGATAATCGATGCGGGCCATGACATGCTGCTTGTCATCACCGACCCGACATCGGATGTCTTTCGGACCTGCATCGACCGGGTTAACAGTGTTTCGGGCGAGGTCCGGCGGCTTCGACTGGCCTCGAATGGTACAGTAGGCGAAGAGGGCCAGTGCTTTGGCCCCATCCCGGGGGTGGTGAGCGCGGCCCAGAGAAATGTGTTTTCGCGGGACGAGGCATCGGCAAAGACGTGGGTGGCCACGTGGCACGGGCTGCTTTCTTATGACCCCGTGGCCGATGAGGCTGTTATCTCGAATCCACTGCTAAATTCCTTCGACGATTGGGGAGCGCTGGAGGCTCTGGTGGAAAGCGTGGAGCCTCTCTCGGCGCTCCGCGAGGTGGGAGGAAACGAGAACCGTACGACCACTTTCGAGCTATCCGAGGCGACGTCCGTGTTGCTTGTCGGATTGGGTGAACTTCGCCCGGGGCAGAAGCTGGATCACGGATGGTTGGAAAACGCGGAAGGCGACACACTCTGGTCCATGGTTGCCCTGGAATCCGCCTGGGCTGGAGGCGCACTACGCAACCGGCTTGTGGTCGACACCCAAGTGCTTCCGGCCGGCGGGTATGAGCTGCACTACCAGTCGGATCAAGGGCACAGCTTCGGCGAGGTTTTCGATGGCGCCCCAGATAATCAGGACTGGTGGGGTGCCATGGTCTTGCCCCTTGAGCCGGATGCGCCGCCGGTCCCTTCGACGGGTCCAGTTCGCGTGGAGGGAACGCATCTGCCGGAGTCAGTGACCGCCGTGCACGTGGACTCGGGAGGCAATCTCTGGGCAGGAACTGAGGGGCGCGGCTTCTTTCTACGCCGCGCTGGGACCACCGAGTTTTCGCGGTTCGAAGCTGAAGGGGAGGCCGGCGATTTTGGCGCGGCGCTGGTAGTCAGCATCACTACGGATCTGCAAGGTCGGGCACTGGTCGGCACCACAAACGGGCTGTACCGCATCGACTTCGACGAAGGGAAGGTCGAACACGAGGGTGATGACCTCGTCCTGAGGGTATACAGGGATGAACAGGACCTCCTGTGGGTCCACGCATTGAATGGGCTTACTCACCTTGACTGGGGGAGGGATGAGCAGGTCTATTCGGCTGTCGGGGAGAACAGCGACGACCTCGGCAACGGCCAGGCCGTCAACTCATTCATGGACCGGCAGGGCAATCTCTGGTTTGCGACACGTAGCGGAGGACTTAGCCGACTAAATCGCACAAAAAACCAGTTTCAGGAGATAGACGTCGAGCGCCTGGGCAGCGGCCCGGTAAGGTGGTCCTGGGAGGGACCGGGCGGCCACCTCTGGTTCGCGACAGGTGACGGGCTCTCCCGGGCAACCCCTGGAGACATTGAATCCGGAAAAGCAGCGACGAAAGTCACTGACAAGGCGCTCAAGGCATATGTGGACCGGAGGGGTGGAATTTGGGGCTTCCGCCGCGGATCGGGACTGCAGAAATTCGATTCGGACGGTTCCGTCCTGGCATCTTATCGCCACGATCCAACCAATGAGCGCAGCCTGGGAAGCGACAATGTAAACGTGATGCTGGAGGACACTCAAGGGCGTTTGTGGGTGGGCCTCAGTGGCGAGGGCGTGAACGGATTCGATCCGGAAACTGGCCTTTTCACGCGGTATCCGTTCAGACGAACACCCCGCGCGGGGGTGTCGGACAGCTTGGACGATGCCATCGTGTTTGAACTGATGGAGGACTCGCGGGGGACCATTTGGGTCGGAACCAACCTGGGTGGTTCAAGCCGTTTTGACCCCGAGAGCGGAACCTTCACGTCCAACTTTGACGATGGTCAAGGCATGGTTGCGGTTCAGGACATTTACGAGGACTCGGCGCAGCGCCTTTGGGTCGGCACGTATATAGGCGGCTTGTTCCAGATCGACCCCGGCACCGGCCAGGTACTCGCCCAGCACGATGAGACCGACGGGCTGATCCACAATTCGGTGAGAACGATTCAGGAGGACAATTCCGGTCACCTTTGGCTCGGCACCGGGCGGGGCCTGGTCCGCTTCGATCCGGAGAGCGAAACTTTCAGGACGTTCCTCAGGCCCAACGGAATGACGGAATTAACCTTTTCGGGGACCTCGCTGAAGCTGAAAAGTGGCATGCTCCTGTTTGGAGGCGACCAAGGCGTCATCATGTTTGACCCCGAGGCGCTAAGCTCGGACTCGGGTCCACCAGCGGTTGCCGTCGAGATGGTTACCCATCGAAGCCCTGTCGGTGACATCCGCGTTCCGGTGAGGGGTGAGAGCACGATACGTTTGGCCCATGACGAAAACGATGTCACATTCGACTACGTCGGGATCGACTTCAAGCACGCCGATGGGATCCGCTATCGCTACCAGTTAGCACCGTACGACTCCGACTGGATTGACGCGGGAACAGACCGCAGCGCGCGCTACACGAGCCTGCAGCCGCGCTGGTACACGTTTCGCGTCCAGGCGGTGAATGCGGAAGGCGTCTGGAGCGAAGTGCAGTCTGTCACAGTGTGGATTCTGCCGCCCTGGTGGAAAACGTGGTGGGCCTATGCGCTCTACAGCCTGCCGCTGTTCGCCCTTGGGGCTGGGATGATCCTTGTCGTGCAGCGCAGGGCGAAAGAGAAGGAACGGGAGCGCTCGCACCGGGAGCTGGAGGACGCCTACTCACAGCTTGATACATCCCACCGGAAACTCAAGGACACCCAGGCACAGCTGCTTCAGCAGGAGAAGCTGGCATCGCTGGGCCAACTCACCGCGGGCATAGCACACGAGATCAAGAACCCCCTCAACTTCGTCAACAACTTCGCGGAAGTGAATGCCGAGTTGGCTGACGAGCTGAGTGCCGCGCTGGCGGCGGGCGATACCGAAGAGGTGGCCACGCTCCTCGAGGACCTGCGCGGAAACGCCCTCCAGATCGCCAAGCACGGCAAGCGTGCGGACTCCATCGTCCGCTCCATGATGCAGCACGCGCGGGGTGGCGCCTCCGACCGGGAGGAGATCGACGTCAACGCGTTCCTGGGCGACTACGTAGACCTGGCGTGGCACGGCATGCGGGCCCGGGACGATGAATTCAACGCCGATGTGGCCAGAGACTTTGGGCAGGACGCGGGCCAGTTGACCGTCATGCCTCAGGAACTGGGTAGAGTGGTCCTCAACCTGCTTAACAACGCGTTCGACGCCGTCCGTGGCAGGGCAGAGTCCGTGGTCACCGTCTCCAGCCGTCGCCATGGTAGCGGCGTGGAGATCTGCGTCTCCGACAACGGCCCCGGGATCCGTCCAGAAATCCGGGAACGGATTTTCGAGCCATTCTTTACCACCAAGGCTACGGGTGAAGGGACAGGGTTGGGACTAAGCCTCAGCTACGATATTGTCACGAAGGGGCACGGTGGGAGCATGACGGTCGGGGAGTCCGAGGGCGGTGGAGCCACGTTCTCCGTCCTGCTGCCCGACACGCCGGGGCTTCCCGACGCCCGACCACAAACGCTTTAGATTACCATCGTCAAACCGTTCGCTGAGCTATGAAGTACTCCATCTCCCTGCTCCTGACCACGCTTGTGGTCGGTTCATCTTTCGCCCAGTCAGACCCGACGCGCGTATTCATTTCCGTCGACATGGAGGGCATCGGGGGTATCGGCACCTCGTCGATGACGAGTTCCAACGGAAAGGACTACGCGCTGGGCCGCAAGCTCATGACCGCCGAGGTCAATGCGGTGGTGGCCGCCGTCTTCGCCTCCGGTCCGGCGGAGATTCTGGTGAACGACTCCCATGGCGACATGCAAAATCTCCTTCACATGGAGTTGGACACCCGCGTGGAATACATCCAGGGCAACATCAAACCGCTCGGGATGGTGCAGGGGCTCGACGCCTCGTTTGACGCTGTCATCTTCATTGGATACCACGCCCGCGCGGGTACTCAAAACGGCTTTCTGGCGCACACCGGATCGGGCGCGGTGAAGGGGATTTGGCTCAACGGAGTGGAGGTCGGCGAAGGGGGACTGAATGCCTTCTTTGCTTCGGCGCTGGGCGTGCCGGTGATCCTGGCCAGCGGGGACAAGACGTTCACCGAACAGATCTCCGACACCATCCCGGGCGTGAGGACGGTAGCCACCAAAGAGGCCATCGGTGGAGAGGTTGCGAAGCTGACTCACCCGGACGTGGTCCTTGAACGGCTGGGGGCCGCAACGACCGCTGCGCTTCAGAACCTGGCTTCTGCACGGACCCTGGACGTGGCAGAGCCGGTCAACGTCCGCATCCGCTTCGCCACCACGACCAGGGCAGACATTCTCCAGGCCATACCGGGAATGACGAGGATCGACGGCTTCACCGTTGAGATAGAGACGGACAGCATGGACCGCGCCTATCGCGTGATCCGGTTGATGTACAAATACGTCAGCTGGTAATAGCCTGACGTTTGTGGGCTACCGGTGCCGGTTGCCGAAGTGCTCCAGCCAGCCGCCGTCCTGGCGTCCCTGGGGGTCTCGGTGGGTCCAGTGGACCACACCGCCCTGCTCGTTCCATTCGTATTGGCCGTGGAATTTGATGTCATCGCCCTCCCTGAGATCGGTGACGCGGGGAGCGATGTCGATGTTGTGGGAAATCAGGATCGTATGCCCTGATGCCAGTTCAAGCACGAACCGCTGGTGCCTGGCTCCCTCCGTATCGTCTCCCAAAGTGCGGTCAACCCGGCCCTCGCCCGTGACCCAGACGCCGTTCTGGTGAGCGGCGAATGCCGCTTCGACGGCCCCCGTGTTCTCGCTCCCAGCGACTGCCGCGGCCCCGGAGTCGGGTTCGTCCGAGCGCAGCTGCATGACAGACATGGCGCCAAGAACCACCAGAGCCACCATCGAGATCATGGTGCGACGCGACATCAGGCCTTCGGCCGTTTCAGTTTCAGGCCAATCAGCAGCGCGTCTTCTGGGGGGAGGTTTGCGTCAAAGAACCGCGCGTAGAGTTTCCCGGCGATGTACCACGCGCCGAACGCCCAAGCCGCACCAACCGCTACATCCAGCAAGAGGTGCTTTTTGGTAAAGAGGGTCGAAATGGCGATGAGAATCGCGCTGACAAGAAAGACCGCGGACACCTTGCGGCTCCTGGTCTTGACGGCCAGCCAGGCCATAAAAGAGTTCGCGACGTGCAGGCTGGGCATCTTGTTGGCGCCCGGCTGAAAGTCCACGGCGAACTGCCAGGCCAGGAATCTATCTGAAAGCGAGTCCCCGAATATCGGGTCCGGATACGAAATCGGGAAGATGAAATAGACCACGGTGGCTGTAAACGTGGCTGTAAACACCGCCAGGAGAAGCCGATTCAGAAGGTGGCCGTCCGTGACCACAAAGACCGCAAAAAGCGGCAACAAATAACAAAAATCGTAGATCCACACCGTCCACGACCAGAACGGGATGGCTATGTCCCACGCGGTGCGCCAGTCCGTGCTGTTCATCGTCGCTGCCAGATGCCCCATGGGCAGGAAGTAGGCCAACCAGGACAGGTAGGCCACCAGCATCATTTTGACGTAGAATCCGAGTCTGCGATTATTTTCCATGGAGAAGAGAAAGGCCGGGCGCGATCCTACGTTTCCGAGGCATCTGGTTCCGCGTATTTTCTGGGCATGTTTAGTGAGATATTGTTAGAGAAGCTCGCTGTGGCTACCCGCGTTGCCGTGTTGACCGGTGCGGGGATGAGCGCAGAGAGCGGCATTCCCACCTTCCGTGATCCGGGAGGGCTCTGGGCCAAGTTCAATCCGCAGGAGCTGGCCAGCATGGACGCGTTCCTGGCCAACCCCGAGTTGGTCCAAGGTTGGTATGCGCATCGACGAGAAATTGTGGAGGAGGCGCGTCCCAATCCCGGGCATTTGGCACTGGCGCAGTTGGAAACCCTGATTCCCGACTTTACGCTGGTGACCCAGAACGTTGACAATCTGCACTTCGAGGCCGGGTCAGCGCAGGTGATAGAATTGCACGGCAACCTGACGCGGAACTACTGCCATGCATGTTCTCGGCCGTCGGGCGAAAACGAACTGAACGCCCGCGCGTGCCCGGCGTGTGGCGGGCTGATCAGACCGGACGTGGTGTGGTTCGGCGAGATGCTGCCCGAGGGTGCCTACGAAGCAGGATTGGCGGCTGCCATCCGCGCCGACGTGTTCCTTTCCATTGGCACCAGTGCGGTGGTGTACCCTGCTGCGGGGTTGCCGCTGGCCGCGAGCGATGCTGGCGTCTATTGCGCCGAGTTTAACGTGGAGCCGTCCGCCATTGCCCGACACATGGACCAGGTGGTACTCGGGCCCAGTGGGGAGACGCTGCCAGCGCTGGTTCGGGCCGTGGCATCGGCACTGGCAGCGAGGCGCGACCCCGGGGTTTCCGGGGCGTAAATTTGCCTTGGTCGGCGCGGGTGTTGGACTGGCCGCTGTTCGGGGGCCGATGTGCCGCGGGTCTGCTCGCGCCGCGCTGCCCATTGAAGGTCAATCTGCGACCAATTGGTGTCATGGCGAATCGAATTGGCCTTAATCGCGGCTCTACGGGGCGTTTTCGGGGGTGCGGATTCAAAGTGCCATCGGACAATGTTTCGGACTCGCGGGGCCATCACCGACCGCTCTGCGACGGGACCACCCAGCATGCAGCGGCGGCAGGGGCCGAGGAAGGGGTCTACATTCCCGCCCCAAATTGTCCGACGGCACATTGAATCCGCCCCACCGAAAACAGCCCCAAAACGCACACACGGGGCGAATTCAATCCTACACGCGCCAGATATGTCGCCAATCGCCCTCCGAGACCCACCGTCGCCACCCAACTATCCCGGCAAATGCAAACCACCCTCCGGACAACTCAGAAGCACCGGCGGGCACCCCCATGCCCCAGCCCGGCCAAACCCATCCCCGTCACCGGCAATCTCAACCAAAGCCACGCAATCCTTCAGCAGAGCCCGGCAAGATCCTGGGCAATAACGACTTCCGCTGCTTCGTTGTGTCTTCATAATAGAGGGTCTTCCGTCCCACACACAACTTCGGCCCAGCATGAAAACGCGTGTTCGTCCACTACTCACCGGCTTTCTCACCGCCGTCCTTTTCATAGGCTGCGCCAACCAAAAGATACCCAAGCCGCCGGTCCCCACGCCGGCCGTCGAGATGGAGTCCGATGGGCGCAGGGTCGCCGACCAGATGGGCTTCCTTCCTGCTGGCGCACATGCCATGAAACTGCAGATGGCGCAGCCCAACTGGAACACGGAGGACTACGCGCTGATCAACGAGAACACGTTTCGCCGTGTCCTGGATAATCCCCTCTCCACGTTTTCAATCGATGTAGATGCGGCTTCATACAGCAATGTGCGACGTTTCATTCGCGACGGCCAATTGCCGCCAAAGGACGCCGTCCGCATCGAGGAACTGATCAACTATTTCTCATACGACTACGCGGCGCCGACCGGAGAAGACCCGTTCTCGACCACCATAGAAGTGGGGCAGGCGCCCTGGAACGCGGATCACCAGCTTGTCCACGTGGGGCTCAAGGGAGAGAGCATCGATATGGTAGGGCGACCGGCCAGCAACCTGGTATTCCTGCTGGATGTGTCCGGCTCCATGAACATGCCAGACAAGCTCCCGCTTCTGAAGAAGGCCTTCCGGATGCTGGTGAATGAGTTGGGCGAAGGGGACCGCGTCGCGATGGTGGTCTATGCAGGGGCGGCCGGTCTCGTGCTGGAGTCCACCCCCGGAGATCGGCACGAAGTCATCGTCTCAGCCCTGGACAGACTGCAAGCGGGCGGATCAACGGCAGGGGCCGCAGGCATCCAATTGGCCTATCGCACGGTTACGGAGAACTTCATCACGGGTGGCATCAACCGTGTCATTCTGGCCACCGACGGCGATTTCAATGTGGGCCTCTCCAGCGATGCCGAGCTCATTCGGCTGGTAGAGTCACGCCGGGATGAGGGCGCATTCCTCACTGTCCTCGGTTTCGGAACGGGCAACCTCAAAGACAACAAGATGGAGCAGATTGCTGACCACGGGAACGGCAACTACTACTACATCGATAGCGAACTCGAGGCCAGGAAGGTCTTGGTCAGTGAGCTTGGCGGAACCCTGCACACCATCGCAAAGGACGTGAAGCTCCAGGTGGAGTTCAATCCGGCCGCGGTTGCCGCATATCGCCTCATTGGGTACGAGAATCGTATGCTCGCGGCAGAGGACTTCAACGATGACCGAAAAGACGCGGGCGAACTGGGGGCAGGCCACACCGTGACCGCGCTGTATGAAATCATCCCGGTCGGCGCTGAGACCGCGGTCGATGTGCGGCCCGTCGATGACCTCAAGTATCAGACCTCACGGGCCGCCGTGGCGGCAAACTCGGAAGAACTGCTTACGCTGAAACTGCGCTATAAGTCGCCGGAGAGTGACACCAGTCAGCTTATTGAACATGCGCTCCTGGCACCCGAAGAGGGAACCGCCGTTTCCGGTGACTTTGCGTTTTCGGCAGCTGTGGCCTCCTTCGGGATGATTCTCCGGGGTTCTGAGTTCAAGGGCGCCGCCGACATTTCGCAGGTCCTCAAGCTGGCCCGCCTTGGAAAGGGTGACGACGCCAACGGCTATCGGGCCGATTTCATCTCGCTGGTGGGAGACTACAGAGAGGTCCTGGAGCGCAACCGGGCGGCATCCTCGAGATAAATCTCACGTGTCACCGGAAACGTGCTAAAGGCGCCTGGGAACCACGCGATAATAACATCAGGCGCCGGCGGTTTGATGGTCAATTTGCGGGCCCAGCTGGCATCGCAAAAACCGAGGGACACTTGTCCGGACCAACTGCAGATTCGTCTAAGCCCCACCTCATCAACTGGACCCCGGAATCCGCTACGCTGCGGTCAGCAGCACAGGTCGAGTGCTTGAGCTGTCGTCAGGCCGTGCACATTCTTGAGCGGCTGGAGTGTGGCTGGATTGCCGAAAGGGAGACTCCACACGGCGTCGTTTTTGACGTTCATGCCGGCTTCACGTCCGAGTTCATCGGCGTGTTGCGACCGGCTGCCTGGGCGTAGGAGGGAGCGCTAGCGGCGTTCGCGTCCTTCCCGGATGAGCTCCACAATTTCGTCGCGAGTGAAGTCCGTTTCAATGCTCGGAACGTCCAGCGGAGATCTGTCCAGAAGTACAGGCTTGACCGCGAATACGCTTCCGTCCCGTCGGCGGATGTGGACCTCACCGCCGTCTCTGGCTTCATCCAGAAGTCTAGCCAGCTTCTGGCGGGCTTCCGAGTATGTGTAGACCTTCATAAGTCAGACCTCCAGAAGAGCCACGCCGACGTTGGAGGCTACTTCAGCCTGTCGCCGATCCAGTGTCAGAAGCGGGGTTCGGTAACGCAGGGCGCACTGGATGATGTAGGCATCGTACGCAAATATTCCGCGATCGAAGGAGAGTTGGACGGCCTCCACAACATCAATGTCCGCAATGCGAACAGGGATATCGCCAAAATGTCTGAATGCTTGGGATGCCTGTGCGGCCGTGATCCTCTTCCGCCTTACTGCCGCGGAAAGAGCGTTTCCAACCTCCCAACCCAGTGAGGGCGGGGCGATGAGTTCGGTGCGCCGGGTGTAGGTAATTATGACATCCTTAACAGGTTCGCCAAAAAGCACCGCGACGATGGCCGATGGGTCCACCGTGATCTCCATGCCGAAGGGAATTGTAAATGGATTGTACAATTGTACGAGTCGTTGAGCTCCGGGTTTCAAGCTCAAGACCCGTCAGTCAGCTATGTATAACCTTCAACCTCAAATGCCCCGGTATGACTGCCCTCAGCGTGGTCTTGAGCGTGGGATTCCTCTCGAACCGGCCCAAAAAGCTTAAGTCCGCCCCCAAGTGCGCGATACAGAGACTGCGTGCCCGGTCTAACTCACACAGTTTGGCCCGCGTACGTGCCTCGCGGCACAGCACGCAACCGAATAGCCATATCTGCGCGGGCATGGCGTCTTAGCACAACCCCCGAGTGCAATGCACGCAGTTGACATAGCAGAGCCGAAGCCGCAGACTTTCGCTACCCTGGAGCTGGTCTGGACGAACCCCGAACCGGTGGCCGAGCAGGCCCCGGCCCTGCTGCTGGAGTGCCGCAATCGTCGGCATGCCCAGAATATTCTGAGCATTCTTGAGCACGGGTTCATTCAGGAAAGACGTCGCGGTGACAAACTGGCGTTCTTCGTCTTCGAAGGCCGCGAGCCGGTACGCCTGACCTTGATTCCAGGGTCGATGCGGACAGCGGCCTAGCCTGCCGGAGGGTCGTTACGGTTGGCTGGGTCCGGTACTCTATGGATGAAACCCCATTTCATTCTATAGGTTACCGATATGGTTCCACAACGGTACCATTCTGTCATGCCGAATCTTACGATCAAGCAGATCCCGCTTGAGCTTGTCGAACGCCTGAAAGATCGGGCGCGCCTCACGGGCAGGAGTATGAACAAGGAGATCATCGCCTGTCTGGAGATGGTCGTCATGCCCCGGGAGAAAACGGCGGAGGAGATAATCGCGGAGAGGAAAGCTCTTTGGGCTGACCTGGACCTCAAGAATCTCAGCCCCTACGATCCCGCCTGGAAAAGAGACGGGATGTCATGATTGTAGTGGATACGGACGTCGTGGCGTATTCATTCCTCCGCAAGGACGCCGAGCGTGCGGTTCTTGCTGACGCCGTGGTTGCCAAAGACAAAGTATGGGCCGCGCCCCCGCTCTGGATCGCGGAATATCGAAACGTCCTGGCTACCCACATACGCTTTCGAGAAATGGGGCTGGAAGAAGCCCGAAGGCTCGCGATTGCCGCGGAAGGTTATATGGATCGACACTCCATTCCGGTAGCAACGGAGGACGTGCTCAGGCTGGTTGCCGCATCGAAGTGCACGGCCTACGACTGCGAGTTCGTCGCGGCCGCCCAGAGTATTGGCGTCAAGCTCGTTACCGGAGACAGGAAGCTGGCCGCGGCGTTTCCGGAGACGGCGGTGACGATGGAGGAGTTTGTGGGAGCGTGAGTCCGTCCTGCCGGAAAACGGCGCGTTGACATTCGCGCTGGTGAGTGGGAGCGAGGTTGTTCTGACTGCGCCAGCAGATGCTCCAGAGGCTGGAAGAGAAGTGATCCGTGGTTCGAATCCCGTCTTCAGCCCGGATGGGAAGACCATCTACTTTGTCGGCGCGGATCACGACGACCTGTGGTCGGCTTCATTCGGTGGACAAGAACCGAGGCAACTTGTCCCGGAAGGAACGTTTGGGTGGGCCGGGCCCTCGTTATCGCCCGACGGAAGTCTGGTGGCCTATTCCCGGGCGGAGGAGGGTCAGACGGTCGTCTATACCCAGCCGACCGGCGGAGGAGCCCCC